>NZ_JAUSRB010000001.1:655260-1310521 GCF_030811595.1 Streptosporangium brasiliense | reverse complement strand
CGCTGGTCTCCCTGGCCGACGACGACGCCACGCTGATCGGCGTCGAGACCGACATCGCCCATCTCGTCGCCGACGTCCTGGGCCTGAAGCTCAAGGAGGAGAACACCTCCTGGGAGAACCTGTTCCTGGCGGTGAGATCCGGCAAGTACGACCTGGTCTTCAACAACGTCACGGTGACCGAGGAGCGCAAGGACATCTACGACTTCGCCACCTACCGGGTGGACCAGCTGGCCTGGCAGACGGCCAGGAACAGCCCGATCACCAAGATCGAGAAAGCCGCCGACATCGCCGGCCTGAACGTGTCGGTCGGGTCGGGCACCAACCAGGAGAAGATCCTGCTGGAGTGGGACGCCCAGAACCAGAAGGCCGGTCTCAAGGCCGCCCGGATCCAGTACTACCAGAAGTACGGCGACGTCCTGCTCGCCCTGAAGTCCGGCCGCGTCCAGGCCTACCTCGGCCCCAACCCGCCCATCGCCTACCAGGTGGCCGTCGGCGGCGACAGCAGGATCGTCGGAACGCTCTCGGGCGGCGGCTCGGTCGGGGGCCTGATCGCGGCCATGACCCTCAAGGGGAACGGCCTCGTCAAGCCGGTCAACGAGGCGCTGAACACGCTGATCGACAACGGCAAGTACGCCGAGGCGCTCAAGCGCTGGGGTCTTGGGAACGAGGCCGTGACCGAGTCCCGGATCAACCCGCCCGGCCTGCCCCGGCAGGCCAAGTGAGCGTCGGAGCCGTCGAGGTGCGGCACGTCTCGGTCCGCGATCCCGAGGTCAGGCCGCTCCTGGAGGACCTGCACCACGAGTACACCAGCCGCTACGGCCCCAACCAGGAGCTCAGCCGCTATCCCGACGAGCAGTTCGCCCCGGCGCAGGGGGGCGCCTTCCTGGTCCTCGTCGAGGGCGGCCGGACCATCGCCGGAGGCGCGTTCCGCCGCTATGACGAGGAGACCGCCGAGCTCAAGCGGATCTGGACCCACCCCGACCACCGGCGGCGCGGTCTCGGCCTGGCCGTGGTGCGCGAGCTGGAGCGGGAGGCCGGGCGGCAGGGCTACCGCAGGATCTACCTGACCACCGGCCCCCGCCAGCCCGAGGCCGCCGGACTCTACCTGGCGGGCGGGTACGTCCCCCTCTACGACCTGGGGGCCGACCCTGAGACGGTCGGCCCCCACCCCTTCGAGAAGGTCCTCCGGGACCCGCCCGGGAGGGCCCTCCAGGTCTGTTCCGCCGGCCGCCGGCCGGCGGGCGCGGCCGGGTCCGCGGAGCGGAGCTAGGAGCGGGCCGCCGAGACCCAGGAGGCGTGCAGGTCGGCGTAGACGCCGGGCTCCTCGACGAGCTCGGCGTGCGGGCCCCGCTGCACGATCCGGCCCCGGTCGAAGACGAGCACCTCGTCGGCGGCCTCGGCGGTGGACAGCCGGTGGGCGATGGAGATGGCGGTACGGCCCCGGGTGACGCCCTCCAGCGCGCGGGCCAGCCGTACCTCCGTCGCCGGGTCCACCGCGGAGGTGGCCTCGTCCAGCAGGAGCAGATCGGGGTCGGCCAGGTAGGCGCGGGCCAGCGCCACGAGCTGGCGTTCGCCCGCCGACAGCGACTCCCCGCGCTGGCCGACCTGGGTGGACAGGCCCGCGGGCAGGCCCTCCAGCCAGTCGGCGAGCCCCAGTTCGGTCATGGCCAGCCGGATCTCCGCCTCGGTCGCCGACGGGCGGCCGAAGCGGATGTTGTCCTCCAGGGTGCCGTCGAACAGGAAGCCGTCCTGCGGCACCATGACGATCCGCTCGCGCAGCGAGGAGAAGCGGACCGTGCGCAGGTCCGCACCGTCCACGGTGACCCGGCCGGAGACGGGGTCCATCAGCCGGGTGAGCAGCTTGGCGAAGGTCGTCTTGCCCGAACCCGTCTCGCCCACCACCGCGATCCGCGAGCGCGGCGGGATGTCCACCGACACCTCCCGGAGCACCGGGGCCCCGCCGGGGTAGGCGAAGCCGACCTCCTCGAAGGAGACCGAGATGGGGCCGCGCGGCAGCTCGACGCCATCCTGGCCGGGGTCGGCGACGTCGGGCGGGGTGTCGAGGACGCCGAGGACGCGCCGCCAGCCGGCGACCGCGTTCTGCGCCTCGTTGAGCACCTCGGTGGCGATCTGCAGGGGCGAGACGAACAGCGTGATCAGGAACAGGAAGGCGATCAGGCGCCCGGCGGTGATCTCGCCTCCGATGCCCAGCCGCACGCCGAGCAGCACCACGCCGGCGATGGCCACCGACGCGACGATCTCGGTCAGCGGGAACACCGTCGCGACGATCCGCTGCGTGCGGGCCTGCGCGGCCCGGTTGGCGTCGATCGCGCTGTCCAGCCGCCCCGCCGTACGGGACTCCGAGCCGTGGGCCCGGATCACCGCCGCGCCCACGACCGACTCGCTGACGGCGGCGAGCATGTCGCCGGTGCGCTCGCGGACCAGCGTGTAGGCGCCCGACAGCCAGCGCTGGAAGCGTGGCAGCACGACGATGAGCGGCAGGAAACAGAGCCAGACCAGCAGGGCGAGCTGCCAGGAGTAGACGAACATCAGCACGGTGGCGACCAGGAGCTGCCCCAGGGCGATGATGATCATCAGTCCGCCCCACTGCATGAACACGCTGATCTGGTCCACGTCGCCGGTGACCCGGGAGACCAGGGCGCCGCGCCGCTCGGAGTTCTGGGTGAGCACCGACAGGTCGTGCACGTGCCGGAAACCGCGCACCCGCAGCCCGGCCAGGGAGGTCTCGGTGGCCTTGTAGAGGCGGACGTTCATCAGGTACGCGCACAGCGCGGTGAGCACCACGGCCGCGGCGCACAGCAGCACGGCGGCGCGGATGTAGGGCAGGTCCGGGACCGTCCCCTTGAGTCCCCGGTCGATGGTCTGCTGGACGGCGATCGGTACGATCACCTTGCCCAGCGTGGCCAGCACGGCCAGCACGAGCGTCCCGGCCAGTCCTTTGCGGAACTCCGGCGTGAGCGACAGCCCGTGCCGGACGGTGGCCAGCGCCGACCGTTCGATCCCCTGCAGCGAGCTCACGCGCGCACCTCGCCCAGCGGCCCGCCGCCCCGGGGGCCCTGCGGACCGCTGTGTTGACCGACTAGCTCGCTCACGCGCTGACCTCTTCCTCTTCCTCTGCCCCGAGCGCCTCGCGCTCGGCCTCTTCGCGTTCGTAGGCGGTGACCAGGTTGCGGTAGCCCTCGCAGCGGGCGAGCAGCAGGTCGTGGGGTCCCCGGTCGACGACGCTGCCGTGCTCCAGGTAGACGACCTCGTCGGCCAGGGCGATGGTGGCCATCCGGTAGGCCACGACCACCACGGTCGAGGCCTGGGCCGCGTCCCGCAGGCCGTACAGGATCTTGGCCTCGACCTGCGGGTCCACGCTGGAGGTGGCGTCGTCCAGGATGAGCAGCCGGGGGCGGCGGACCAGCGCGCGGGCCAGGGCCAGGCGCTGCCGCTGGCCGCCGGACAGGGTGGTGCCGCGCTCGCCGACCTTGGTGTCGAGCCCGGAGGGGAGGGCGCTGACGAAGCCGTCGGCCTGGGCCAGGCGCAGCGCCGCCCAGACGTCCTCGTCGCCCACCGGCAGGCCGAGGGTGACGTTGCCGCGCACGGTGTCGTCGAACAGGAACGTCTGCTGGGGCACCAGCGCCACCGTGTCGCTGACCCCGCCGCGGGCGACCTCGCGCAGGTCCACCCCGTCCACGGACACGGCCCCCGCCGCCGGGTCGACCAGCCGGACGAAGGTCTGGGTGAGCGTGGACTTGCCGGAGCCGGTGGGCCCGACCAGCGCGACCGTGCGGCCCGGCTCGGCGGTGAGGCTCACCCCGCGCAGGACCGGGAAGTCGTCGTAGGCGTAGTCGAGGTCGCGCACCTCCAGCCTGGCCGGGGACGCGCCGGACAGCGTGGCGGTGCCGTAGTCCATCGAGCCCGTCGCGGCGAGCACGGCCTGGACCCGCTCGTAGCCGACGACGGCGCGGGGCAGTTCGGCCAGCACCCAGCCGAGCGCGCGGATCGGGAAGGCCAGCAGGGTGAACAGGTAGGCGACCTGGACCAGGACGCCCGAGGCGATCGCGCCGCTCTCCAGCCGCGCCGCGCCGACCAGCAGCACGGCGAGCACACCCAGGGTGGGCAGGGCCTCCAGCATCGGGTCGAACAGGCCGCGGATGCGGCCGACGGCGACGTTGGCGTCGCGCAGCTCCTGGGCCTTGGCCTGGAACCTGAGGGTCTCCTCGTCCTCGCGGCCGAGGGTCTTGACGACGAGGGCGCCGTCGAAGCTCTCGTGCGCGATCTCGCTGACCTCGGCGCGCAGCTGCTGGGCCCGGGTGGCCAGCGGGCTGAGCTTGCGCTGGTAGACGAGGTTCAGGACGGCGATCGCCGGGAAGATCAGGAAGCCGACCAGGGCCAGGACGGGGTCGGTCAGCACCAGCGCGACCGCCGCGGTGACCAGCATGACGACCACGCCGACCGCCATCGGCAGCGGCGCGAGCGGGGCCCAGGCGGCCTCGGCGTCGGAGCTGGCGTTGGACAGCAGCTGGCCGGTCGGGTGCCGGTGGTGCCAGGCCAGGGGGAGCTTGAGGTACTGCCGGGTGACCTCCCGGCGCGACCGGGCCTGCATCCGGTACTGCATGACTCCGGCGAAGAAGCGCCGCCCGGCCACGCCCAACGCCTTGAGCAGCGCCACGCCGAGGATCAGCAGCGTCCCGGCGACGAGCGCGCCGGTGGTCACCTCCCCCTTCTCGAACGCGGGCAGCACGAGGTGCTCGGTGGCCCAGCCGAGCGCCCACGCCGATCCGACCGTCATGACGCCGTACAGTCCGCTGGACAGGGTGGCGGCGGCGAAGACCGCCTTCTCGGCCCGGATGGCCACCCCGAGCACGCGGAGTCCCTTACGCATGACGGCGGAAGTCACCTTGCTCGCCACTCGGGGGGTGTCCTTTCAGAGAGGAACATTGCTACTTAAGTCACTATCACGCTGGATCATGTCCTTATTCCCCCAAGCCCCTTCCTCGGAGTGTCGTTTCCCGCCCCGATCCGCCGTGACATGCCTCGATTGTCCGGACAACAATGTTGTTAGGATCATCAGATGACTCACGCCCGCGCCGAACGCCTCGCGCTCAGCGACCTGTTCGTCCAGCTCGGCCCGGACGCTCCCACGCTCTGCGAGGGCTGGACCACCTTCGACCTCGCCGCCCACCTCGTCCTGCGCGAGCGCCGCCCCGACGCCGCCGGCGGCATCGCGCTCCGGCCGCTGGCCCGCCACACCGCCTCGGTGCAGGAGTCCCTGAAGGCCAGGCACGGCTACGCGGGCCTCGTCGAGCTGATCCGCTCCGGCCCGGCCGGGATCTACGGCCTGGTGCCCGGCATGGACCAGGCGGTCAACACCCTGGAGTTCTTCGTCCACCACGAGGACGTACGGCGCGCGCAGCGGGTCTGGGAGCCGCGCGAGCTCCCGGCCGACCTGGAGGAGACCTTCTGGAAGCGGGTCCGCACCGGCCGGCGCCTGTTCCTGCGCAGGTCACCGGTGGGCGTCGTGCTGCACCGCATCGGCGGCGGCGTCGCCCTCGGCGGCGCCAAGACCTCGCCCAGGGTCGAGGTGACCGGCCCGGCGAGCGAGCTGCTGCTGTTCTGCTTCGGCCGCCAGTCCCACGCACGGGCCGAGGTCACCGGCCCCGACGAGGCCGTGGCCCGGCTGATGGACGCCCCGCTGGGCGTCTGAGGCGGCCGGGGTCGGCGCGCCCTCCTGGGCGCCTGGCCGGCGGCACGGCCGGTCGGCAGGCGGCGCGGCGGGCGGACGGTGCGGCCGGCGCGACGGGCGGGCAGGCGGGCGGTGCGGCCGACGGGCGGGCGGGATCAGGACAGCGTGGGCGGGTCTGGCCATATGGGGCCCCTCGGGTCGTTCTGATCTCTTGTCCGGAGCCGTCGGAGATCCGGATGCTCCCCTTGCCGAAAGTCCTTGGTTTCCTTGGGAAGGCCGCCGGAGCCTCCCGGGCCGGCCGTCCACCCGGCCCCGCGCCCCCTCCCGGCCCCCTCCAGCGCGGGCCGCCCCCGGCGGGGCCGCGACTCCGACAGTGCGGCGATCGCCCGGGGCGCCGGCCCCGGCAGGGCGATGACCTGGCCGCCTCCCTAGCCCCGGCGGTACATCTGGCAGTAGGGGTTGGACAGGAGCCCGCATCCCCCGCACGATGGCGTGGGGGGACTCATGCCAATCCGCGGTCTGGCCATGGATCGCCCCGGCCGGACAGGTATGATCATCAAAATCCGGGAGCCACCCGGGCCGAAGATGCCAAAGATCCTTAAAATCCGGGTATATAAGGCTGGGACTGGAACTGCAGGAGGCCCCCATGCAGGTCAAGAAGGTCGCTACCTACGTAGCGGTGGCGTTCGTGGCCTTTTATCTGTTCACCAAACCCGCGGAGGCGGCGAACGCGGTGAACGGAGTCTTCGACGGGATCGTGAGGGGAGCGGACCAACTGGCCCTGTTCTTCACACGTGTGCTGAGCTGACCGCCGGCGGGGCCGGCCCCCGCCCATGACCTTTTGCCGTTCTCTCACCCGGCGCTCCCGTCCGATCCACGCGGGAGCGCGGGACCACCGCATCCCCATGACGCCGAGCCCCGCGCGATGTGCTTCCACTGTCCCCGAGGACGTGTTACGCAGAGAGCATGGGAGATCGTCACAACGTCACCGGGGTTCATCGGCTCGACCCGGCGGGTCTTCGCGTCGTCGAACACGCCGAGACGGAGCACGTGGAGCTGGTCCGTTTCCTCTACGCCGACCACGGCGGGGTGATCCGGGGCAAGGCCACCTCGCGCTCCCGGCTGGCCGAACGGCTCGTCTCCGGCATCGGGCACACCGTGGCGATGATGGCGATGAACATGCTCGACCAGCTCCAGGAGGTCGAGCATCTCGGCCCGGTCGGTGAGGTCCGCCTCGTCCCCGACCCGGCCACCTTCGTCACCCTCCCCTACGCCCCCGGCGCCGCGGCCATGCTGTCGGACCTGCGCCAGATCGACGGCTCCCCCTGGGCCGCCTGTCCCCGCACCTTCCTGCGCGAGGCGATCGCCGCCCTGGCCGACGAGGGCCATGTCGCCGTCGCCGCCTACGAGCCCGAGTTCACTCTCGGCCGCCGGGTGCCCGCCCCCGAGGGGGGACTGGACCGGCTGGTCCCGGTCGACGACAGCCTCTGCTACGCCACCACCGGCTTCGACCAGGCCCACGACTACACGATGCGCCTGGTCCACGCCCTGGAGACGCAGGGGCTGCGGGTCGAGCACTACCACCCCGAGCTCGGCCACGGCCAGCAGGAGCTGTCCATCCGCCACGCCTCCGCCATGCGGGCCGCCGACAACCAGATGATCTACCGCGAGACCGTCCGCGGCGTCGCCTCCCGCATGTCCCTGTGGGCCTCCCTCGCCCCCAAGCCGCTGGCCGACCAGGCCGGCAACGGCGCCCACCTCCATCTGTCCCTGTGGGACCCCGCGCTGCGGGTCAACGCCTTCGGCGACGCCTCCGACCGCTACGGCCTGTCGGCCACGGCCTACTGCTTCATCGGCGGCCTGATCGCCCATCTCCCGGCGCTCACCGCGCTGACCTGCGGCTCGGTGAACAGCTTCCGGCGGCTGGCGCCGAGGATGTGGTCGAGCGCCTACGCCTGCTACGGCATGGACAACCGGGAGGCGGCGGTGCGGATCTGCTCCCCGGTGGGAGAGGACGCCGAGGCGTCGGCCAACCTGGAGATCAAGCCCTCCGACTCCTCGGCGAACCCTTACCTGTCGCTCGGCGCCGTCATCCACGCGGGCCTGGACGGCATCCGCCGCGGGCTCGACCCCGGCGAGGCCGTCAACGTCGACCCCGCCACCCTCACCGAGAGCCGGCTGGCCGCCCTGGGCGTGCGCCGCCTGCCCGCGACCCTGGACGAGGCTCTGGGCGCCCTGGAGGCCGACGACGTCCTCATGGACGCCCTCGGCCCCCTCCGCTCCTCCGCCTACCTGGCCGTCAAACGCTCCGAGGCCCGGGCCTTCGCCGCCGAGGACGCCTCCTACGAGCTGTTCCACCATTTCCGCGTCTTCTAGGACCTCGGCCGGGCGCCCCACCTGTCCGGACCCGTCCGAGCCCACGGCACCGGCGCCGGGGCGGCGAGCTGGGAGCCACCTGGGCGGGTGGGGTCCTGATCGGTTGTAGCGGCCAGTGACCTCCTCTAGGGTCACACCATGAAGATCGGGCAAGCGCGGGCGGTGGCGGCGCGCTGGGTGGCAGGCCACCAGGTCCCCGGTTTCGCCGGCGCCTACGTCAGCGGCTCGGCCGCCTGGCTCCCGGCCGAGGCGGAGCTCCCGACCTCCTCCGACGTGGATCTGGTCGTCATGGTGGACGGCGAGGTCCCGCCCAAGCTGGGCAAGTTCCGGCATGAGGGCGTGCTGCTCGAGGTCAGCTACGCGCCGTTGCAGCCCGCGGAGACCATACTCGCCTCGCCGGCCCTGGCACCCGGGTTGAGCAGAGGCGTCCTCCTGGCCGACCCGGACGGATCGCTGGCCGCACTGCAGACCGCCGTGGCAAGGGAGTTCGCCCGCCCGCATTGGGTCCGCACCCGATGCGCGGCGCTGGAGGACCGCATCGCCACCCTGACCCAGCTCGATGTCAGCCGACCGCTCGCCGAGCGGGTCCTCTCCTGGGCGTTCCCGGCGAGCCTGCCCACGCTGGTGATCCTCACGGCCGCCCGCGCCAACCCAACTGTCCGCCGCCGCTACGTGGCGGCCCGAGAGGTCCTCCTGAGGTGCGGCGGAGCCGACTTCCACGAGGAACTGCTCGACTGGCTCGGGTGCGCCCACTTCTCCAGGTCCCAGGTCGCCGAGCACCTGCGGCGGCTGACCGACGTCTACGACCGCGTGCCGTACGACCCGGCAAGGCCGTACGGGACCGATCTCACCCCCGAGGCCCGGCAGATCTCCATCGACGGCACCCACGACCTCATCGAGCAGGGCCTGCACCGGGAGGCGACCTGGTGGATAGTGGTCACCTTCGCGCGATGTCTGACATTCGACCCCTACGGCACCGCCGCCCTGCAAGAACTGCTTGATGATCTGGGCGTCGGCACACCGGCGGCGATGCGGCGGAAGGCCAGGACGGTGGTGGCCGGTTTCCCCAGACTCCGGCAGGTGTCCGAGGCGCTCATAGCCGCACACGATGCCCCGGAAACCATGGACGGACACACGTGATCTCGGTTCTTCACATTTCATGACCGCCACCCGCACCGTGGCCACTGCTCCACAGTGATCGCGGAAAATCCACCGGACATCCCCCTGGACCGCTCCGATGGAGGACACCGCAGGGGTGGCGTGCCGGCCGTGCGGTTCCTCGCGGTCCGTCCACGTGGGCATAAGCGGTCCGTTCACGTGGGCATAAGATCGGCGGCATGACGTTGCGGCTTGTTCAGATTGCGATGAATGCTCAGGATGACTCCGTGGTCGGCCGGTTCTGGGCGGAGGCGCTCGGCTGGGGTGTCTCCAGCGAGGGACCCGGCGTGACCAACCTCGAACCCGTGGGCTTCACCTATCCCGACCCCGTCGCCGTCTGTATCGACGTCCTTCGCGTCCCGGAACCCAAAACGGTGAAGAACCGGGTGCACGTCGACCTCGCCACCACCTCCGCGGCCCATCAGGCGGACCTGGTCGCGCGCCTCCAGGATCTCGGCGCGACGCCCGCCGACGTGGGCCAGGGCGACGTCCCGTGGACGGTCCTCGCCGACCCGGAGGGCAACGAGTTCTGCGTGCTGGAGCCTCGGGAGATCCACCGGGACACCGGGCCGATCGCCACGCTGGTGGTCGACTGCGCGGACCCGCGGGCCATGGCCCGGTTCTGGGGCGAGGCGATGGACTGGACCCTGCACGAGGTGACCGACGATCACGCGGTGCTGCGCTCCGCCAAGGGCGTCGGCCCGTATCTCGAGTTCCTCCGCACGCCCGGCGCGGAGACCGTGAAGACCGTGAAGAACCGCATCCATCTCGACCTCCGGCCGTACCCCGGTGACGATCAAGCGGCGGAGGTGGCCCGGCTGAAGGCCCTCGGCGCGACGCCCGCCGACGTGGGCCAGGGCGACGTCCCGTGGACGGTTCTGGCCGACCCGGAGGGCAACGAGTTCTGCGTCCTCACCCCGGCCTGACGCGGAGCCTCCCCCGCCTGCGTGCCGGACAGCGGCAAGCCGCCTGCCAGGTGCTAGATCCCCAGGCGCTGAAAGAGTCGTGAACAGTTACGGGACAACCAGTACTTCACGTTGAGCTCTTCCGCGAGGACCGAGAAGTATCGCGGGTCACGCAGGTGGATGCCCATAACGGACGGTTATCACAGCGGATATTGGACACGCCAGATATCGGGGCAGCATGATCCTCATGCCCGGTGGGAGCACCGGTGACCGATTATCCGAGGAGTGAATCATGAGCCGCGTCGAGGACCGCCTGGCGATCATCGAGGTCTGTACCCGGATGGGCTGGCACGCCGACCAACGCGAGTGGGACCGGCTGAGGACGATCTTCTCTGACACGGTGACGCTGGACTACACCAGTCTCAACGGCGGCGAGCCCGCGGCGCTCACCCCCGAGCAGATCGTCGGCGCCTGGTCGGTGGTGCTGGGCGGCTTCGACGCCACCCAGCATCTGATCACCAACCATCTGGTGGCCGTGGACGGCGACACCGCGGTCTGCACCGCGTCCTTCCAGGCCACCCACCGCCTGGCGAACCCTTTCGGGTCACCCTTGTGGACACTGGGCGGCACCTACCGCTTCGACCTGGTCCGCGCCGACGGTGATTGGCGGATCAGCGGTGTGGTGATGACCGCCACCTGGGCCGACGGCAACAAGGACCTGATGGCCCTGGCCGCGGGCACATCGTGATCGTGCTGGTGACCGGTGCGAACCGGGGCATCGGGCGGGAGGTCTGCCGGCAGCTCGCCGCCCTCGGCCACACCGTGCTGCTCACCGCCCGATCGGCGGAGGCGGCCACCGCCGCGGCCGCGGAGCTCGGACCGGAGGTGCATCCCGTGCGGCTCGACGTCACCTCCGAGGACGACGCCGTACGGGTGGCCGGAGAGGTCGCCGGACGGTTCGGACGGCTGGACGTGCTGGTCAACAACGCCGCCATCACCTACGACACCTGGCAGCGCGCCTCGACCGCGGACCTGGACGTCGTACGGCAGGCGGCCGAGACCAACCTGTACGGCCCGTGGCGGCTGACCCAGGCGCTGCTGCCGCTGCTGCGCGAGAGCGCCCATCCCCGGATCGTCAACGTCTCCAGCGAGGCCGCGTCGCTGACCAACATGGGCGGCGGCACCCCCGCCTACACCTCGTCCAAGGTCGCCCTCAACGCCCTGACCCGGATGCTCGCCGCCGAGTTGCGCACCGACCGGATCCTGGTCAACGCCGTCTGCCCGGGATGGGTCGCCACCGACATGGGCGGGCCCGGCGGCCGCCCCGTCCCCGAGGGCGCCGCGAGCGTCGTGTGGGCCGCCACCCTGCCCGACGGCGGCCCCACCGGCGGTTTCTTCCGCGACGGCCGTCCGCTCCCCTGGTGAGCGCCGCTCCACGGAGGAGAATTCAATGATCTTGATAGTGGGCGGCACGGGGAACGTGGGCACCGAGCCGGCCCGAGCGGCCCGTGGACCGGGTCGTCCACACCCGCGAGCTCAAGTGAGGCCGCCCCGCGGGTCCGCTACTTCACGCTGATCGTCGTCCTTGAGCCGCTGCCGTCTTTTTATCCGCTGCCACTGCTCGATCTTCCACCAGGTGATCACCACCTCGTCGCGTTCCGCGGCCCGATGTACGCTCACCTGCGGCGACCAGCCCATCCGGTGCAGCAACAGCGAGACCCCGCGCAGGCTGTAGTGGATCCGAAACAGCCGAGCGATCAGATCCGCCACCCGCTCCAGCGTCCAGCGCTGATCACTCCAGCCGTGCGCGGCCAGCCCGGCCTCCAGTTCGGCTTCCAGCCGGGCACGTTGTTCCTCGTTGAGCCGGCAGGGCCATCCGGCCGCTCCCTTGGAGGCCAGCGCCGCAACTCCACCGACTTTCCAGGCCCGATACCAGCGGCTGGCCGACATCGCCGAGACGCGTAGCCGCCGGGCCACCTCGGCCTGGGACACGTCTTGGGCGAACATCTCCGCCGCGCGTAGCCGTACCGCTTCGCGTCGTGCCCGGTCTTTGGCGGTCAGCCCGCCACCTTCCGGATACCTCACGATTCCGACATACCGAATGCATGACCACCTAACGGCCATGAATCACGCATGATGATCTAACTTCCGAGCTTCAGCCTCAGTAATCAGACAGAACTCGCGGGATCAAACGCCCACTAGCTGCCATGACCGACCGGAATACCCACCCTGCCGCAGCGCGGACCATATCCAGCCATACCAAGTCGACACACTGTGCATGAGAAGGATGTTCTCAACGCCTACGAGCGACTCACTCGAGAGTACGTTTCCCCACGCTGGTGAACGTGCTGTTCGACTCGGGCAATCAAGCTATGAGACGTCTGGGAACCCCGATAACGTGGTAGGCATGACCGTTGCACATGAGTCCGAACCTTACGGGGCGCCCCCATGGGCTCCGCGTTACTGGGGCGCGGACGAGTTCATGAACCACGACTTCGGCGACGTCGGCCGCCGCTTCGAGCTTGAGGACGGCTGCATCGTCATGACCCCCGCGCCCTCCATCCGCCACCAGCGGATCGCCCGGCGTCTCATCAACGCCATCGAGGCATGCCTGCTGGCCGACGATCTGGACCTGGATGTGGAAGGGCCGATCAACCACCGCCTCAACTCCGACACCGTGTTCGCCCCCGACATCGCCGTCTTCCGTCGTGACACCGACAGCGATCTCTACGTGGAACCGCACGAGATCGAGATCCTCGCGGAGGTCACCTCCACCAACTCCAACCGTGACCGCCTCACGAAAATGAACCGCTACGCGCGGACCAAGTGCGAGTGGTACTGGATCATCGATCAGAACACCCTGGTCATTGACATCTATCAGCTCGACGGTGATCTCTATAGGCAGGTGGCCGCCATCGCACCCGGCACCGCCACCACCCTTCCCGGCCCCGTCCGCCTGACGATCGACCCCGGAACCCTCGCTTGATCACAGCTTTCCCAACACCCTGCGGCACCCAACCCTGAGCTCCTTTCCGCAGGAGTGCTTCAGCGACGGCGATCAGCCCTGAACGGACCCGCATGGGCGCTTCAGCGTCAGGCCGCACCCTGGGCGGACGGAAAACGAAGCGGCTATGGTCCGCATGCCGTACGGCGAGGCAGGATGGCGCGGAGGTGGGCCGGTGTTCCGACCGGCGTATAAAAGGACCGCGACCGCCGCGCCCGCCAGGCCGGAGGCCTGAAGAAACCAGAGATCAACTGCGACGGCCGGCCGGAACACCGGCCCGCCGCAGCGCGAACCGCCCTCGGCCATCAACACCGGCTATCGGTCGTCAGGCCTCCGGTCACCCAAAGGTGACGCACCCAAGCTTTCCTATCCGAACCTGAACGCCGCACTCGTCAGCGGACGGGGTGACCCGCCGCGCGCAGCATGTCCTTGACCTCGCCGATCTTGAGCTGGCCGAAGTGGAACACCGACGCGGCCAGGACCGCGTCCGCCCCCGCCTCGACGGCCGGGGGGAAGTCCTCCAGCGCCCCGGCGCCGCCGCTGGCGATCACCGGGACCGACACCACGGCCCGGACGGCGCGGATCATCTCCAGGTCGTAGCCGTGCCGGGTGCCGTCGCCGTCCATGGAGTTGAGCAGGATCTCCCCCGCGCCCAGCTCCTCGCCACGGCGGGCCCACTCGACCGCGTCGATGCCGGTGCCGCGACGGCCGCCGTGGGTGGTCACCTCGTAGCCGGAGGGGGTCGGCGGGCCGTCGACCACCCGGCGGGCGTCCACCGACAGCACGATGCACTGCGCGCCGTAGCGCTGCGACGCCTCGGTCAGCAGCTCCGGCCTGGCGATCGCGGCGGTGTTCAGGCCCACCTTGTCCGCCCCCGCGCGCAGCAGCAGGTTGACGTCCTCGACCGAGCGCACTCCCCCGCCCACGGTCAGCGGGATGAACACCTGCTCGGCCGTCCGGCGGACCATGTCGTAGGTCGTCGACCGGTCGGAGCTGGAGGCCGTGATGTCGAGGAACGTCAGCTCGTCGGCCCCCTCCGCGTCGTAGCGGCGGGCCAGCTCGACCGGGTCGCCGGCGTCACGGAGGTTCTCGAAGTTGACACCCTTGACGACCCGCCCGGCGTCCACGTCCAGGCAGGGGATCACTCTTACCGCGACACTCATCTTCTACAGCTCCTCATTCACGGTAGGCCTCGACCTCGGCCTCGACAAGCATGCGCGGGTCGATCAGGCCCGCCACCCGGACCCCGGTGCAGGTGGGACGGACCTCGCCGAACAGCTCGGCATGCGCGCGGCCCACCTCGTCGTAATGCTCGTCGTCGACCACGAAGTAACGGACCCGGACCACGTCGTGGCGGGACAGGCCGGCCTTCTCGATGGCGTCCAGCGCGACGCCGAAGGCGGTCAGCGACTGCCGGTAGGCGTCGCCGACGTGCTGGACCTCGCCTCCGACCGTGGCGGTGCACCCCGAGACGATCACCCATGGCCCCGCCACCACCGCGCGGGCGTAGCCGTAGCGCTCCTCCCAGACGCCACCGCTGAACACCCGGGTGCCCGAGCGGTGGCTCACCGCGTCTCCTCTCACCGGCCGCAACCTACGAGCTCACCGCGGCCAGGGCCTCTTCGAGGGTGAAGGCCTGCGCGTAGAGGGCCTTGCCGACGATCGCGCCCTCGACCCCGATCGGGACCAGCTCCGCCAGGGCGCGCAGGTCGTCGAGGGAGGACACACCGCCGCTGGCGACCACCGGCCGGTCGGTGCGGGCGCAGACCTCACGGAGCAGGTCGAGGTTGGGGCCGCGCAGCGTGCCGTCCTTGGTGACGTCGGTGACGACGTAACGGGAGCAGCCGTCGGCCTCAAGGCGCTCCAGCACCTCCCACAGGTCGCCACCCTCCTTCGTCCAGCCGCGGGCGGCGAGGGTGGTGCCGCGGACGTCGAGGCCGATCGCGACCCGGTCGCCGTACTCAGCGATGATCTTGGAGCACCAGGCGGGGTTCTCCAGGGCGGCGGTGCCGATGTTCACCCGGCGGCAGCCGGTGGCCAGCGCGGCCTCCAGGGAGGCGTCGTCGCGGATACCGCCGGACATCTCCACCTTGACGTCGAGGGCCTCCACGACGGAGGCCAGCAGCTCGCGGTTGGAGCCGCGGCCGAAGGCGGCGTCGAGGTCGACCAGGTGGATCCACTCGGCGCCGGCCTCCTGCCAGGCGAGCGCCGCGGACAGGGGGTCGCCGTAGGAGGTCTCGGTGCCGGCCGCCCCCTGGACCAGGCGGACCGCCTGGCCGTCGGCGACGTCCACGGCGGGCAGCAACTCTAGCGACATCTGATCAGGACCTCCGGTCGAAGACGAGGGTGACGAAAAGCGGCACGAAGAGCACCGAGAGAACGAACACGCCGAACCGCGCGGCCCACGAGGACCACAGCAGCCAGGCGATCACCTGGACGATGAAGAACAGGACGGCCACGAGGCCGTTCTGCGCACGGCGGCGGCGGGCGGCGATGCCGCCCTGGACGGCGATCCGGACCGGCCTGCGGGGCAGCAGCGCGGTGACCCGCCCGACCCGCTCGCGCCGCCGGGCCAGCCGGGCCTCGCGCTCGGCGCGCAGGGCCGCCTGACGCGCCCGCTCGGCCTCACGCTCGGCCCTGCGCCTGGCACGTTCCTTGCTCACCGGCGGCTCACCTGAGGGCTCACCTGAGGGTGCCGAGCCAGTTGGCGAGCAGCCGAGCTCCGGCGTCACCCGACTTCTCCGGGTGGAACTGGGTCGCCATGAGCGGGCCGTTCTCCACCGCCGCGACGAACGGGACGCCGTGCTCGGACCAGGTGACCAGGGGGTCTCTGAAGCCCGGCCCGGCGTCCAGCTCCCACTTCCGCACGCCGTAGGAGTGGACGAAGTAGAAGCGCGTGTCGGGGTCGATCCCGTCGAACAGCACGCTGCCCTCGGGCGCGCTGACCGTGTTCCAGCCCATGTGGGGCAGGACCGGCGCGTCGAGACGCTCGACCGTGCCGGGCCACTCGCCGCATCCCTCGGTCGTGACGCCGTGCTCGACGCCCGTGCCGAACAGGATCTGCATGCCGACGCAGATGCCCAGGACCGGCCGGCCGGCCGCCAGGCGCCGGTCGATGATGCGCTCCCCGCGCACGGCGCGCAGCCCGGCCATGCAGGCGGCGAACGCGCCGACGCCGGGGACGACGAGGCCGTCGGCCTCCATCGCCGCCGTGTAGTCGGAGGTCACCGTGACCTCGGCCCCGCCCCTGGCCAGGGCGCGCTCCGCCGAGCGGAGGTTGCCGGATCCGTAGTCAAGAACGGTTACGTTCACCACCAAAGCACCGCCGCGGTAGTCGCCAGGGCCGCCAGGACGGCCAGCAGCAGCGCGCCGACCTTCAGCCCCTGTTTGAAGAAGGAGATGATCCCGCCGACCAGGAAGAGTGCCACGAAGGCCATGGCGACGGCGGTCCAGTTGTCGCTCACGTCTGTCTCCGGTCCGGGCGGACGGACGGGCAGCCGCGCCCGCTCACAGCACGCCCTTGGTGCTCGGCACGCCGGTGGCGCGGGGGTCGAGCTCGGAGGCCTCGCGCAGCGCCCGGGCCAGGGCCTTGAACTGGGCCTCGACGATGTGGTGGGCGTTGCGGCCGTAGGGGACGTGGACGTGCAGGCAGATGGCGGCCTGGGCGACGAACGACTCCAGGATGTGCCTGGTCATCGTCGTGTCGTATTCGGCGCCGATCATCGGGGCCATGCCCTCGGGCTCGGTGTGCACCAGGTAGGGCCGGCCGGACAGGTCGACCGTGACCTGGGCGAGGGCCTCGTCGAGCGGGCAGGACGCGCTGCCGAACCGGCGGATGCCCGACTTGTCGCCCAGGGCTTCGCGGAACGCCGCCCCCAGCGCGAGCGAGGTGTCCTCGATCGTGTGGTGGGAGTCGATGTGGAGGTCGCCCTCGGTCTTGACGGTCAGGTCGAACAGGCCGTGCTTGCCGAGCTGGTTCAGCATGTGGTCGTAGAACCCGACGCCCGTGGACACCTCGACCTGCCCGGTGCCGTCGAGGTCGACCTCGACCAGCACCGAGGTCTCCTTGGTGACGCGCTCGACGCGGCCCAAGCGCTTGGCGGGCCCGTCTCCGGCGGGACTGCTCACAGGATTCCCTCCAGGGCGGCGCGGAAGGCCGCCATCTCCTCGGTCGTTCCGATCGAAACTCTCAGCCACTCCGGCGGCCCCACCTCGCGGATCAGCACCCCGCGGTCGAGGACGGCCTGCCAGACCGCGTGCCGGTCGGCGAACCGGCCGAACAGCACGAAGTTGGCGTCGGAGTCGGCGACCTGCAGCCCCTTGCCGCGCAGCCACTCCACCGTGGCGTCCCGCTCGGCCCGCAGCGTGTCGACGGTGCCGAGCAGCTCGGCCCGGTGGGCGAGCGCGACGCGCGCCGCCGCCTGGGTGAGCGTCGACAGGTGGTACGGCAGGCGGACCAGGAGCAGCGCCTCGATCACCGACGGGTGGGCGGCGAGATAGCCGAGCCGGGTGCCCGCCATGGCGAACGCCTTGGACATGGTCCGCGTGACGATGAGCCGGGGGTTGTCCGGCAGCAGGGTCAGCGCGGACGGGGTGCCGGTGCGGGCGAACTCGAAGTATGCCTCGTCCACGACGACCATGCCGGGCGCGGCCTCGACGATCCGGGCGATCACGGCCGGGTCGAGCGCGGTGCCGGTGGGGTTGTTGGGCGAGGTCAGGAACACGACGTCGGGCCGGTGCTCCTCGATCGCGGCGATGGCCTTGCCGGGGTCGAGCCCGAAGTCCTCCTCGCGCGCCCCGGAGATCCACTCGGTCGAGGCGCCGGTGGTGATGATCGGGTGCATGGAGTAGGACGGCTCGAAGCCGAGCGCGCTGCGGCCGGGGCCGCCGAAGACCTGCAGGATCTGCTGGAGCACCTCGTTGGAGCCGTTGGCCGCCCAGACCTGCTCGACGGTCAGGCCGTGGCCCAGGTAGGAGGCCAGGTCACGGCGGAGGGCCAGGGCGTCGCGGTCGGGGTAGCGGTTGAGGCCGGCCGCGCCGTGCCGTACGGCCTCGGCGAGGTCGGCGACCAGGGACGCCGAGGGCCCGTAGGGGTTCTCGTTGGTGTTGAGCCGGACCGGGACGTCGATCTGGGGCGCGCCGTAGGGCGACCGTCCCCGGAGGTCGTCGCGGATCGGCAGGTCCTCAAGCCTCATCGAGATCTCTCCCGGTCGGAACGGTCACGGGTCGCCGCGCGCCCGGTGAGCACGGGCCGGCAGGTCCTCATGAGGGGACCTCCCAGTCGAACCTCGCGCGGATCGCCGCGCCGTGCGCCGGCAGGTCCTCGGCGTCGGCCAGGACGCACACGTGGGCGGCGGCGCCGGCGAGGGCCTCGCGGCTGTAGTCGACGACGTGGATGCCACGCAGGAAGGTCTGCACCGACAGCCCGGAGGAGTGGCAGGCGCAGCCGCCGGTGGGCAGCACGTGGTTGGACCCGGCGAGGTAGTCGCCGAGCGAGACCGGCGCGTAGGTGCCGACGAAGATGGCTCCGGCGTTGCGGACCCGGGCCGCCAGCGCGGGCGCGTCGGCGGTGTGGATCTCCAGGTGCTCGGCGGCGTAGACGTCGACGACGCGCAGGCCGGCCTCCATGTCGTCGACGAGGATGATGCCGGACTGGCGGCCGGACAGGGCCTCGGCGATGCGCTCGCTGTGCTTGGTGGCGGCGACCTGGCGGGGCAGCTCCCGCTCGACGGCCTCGGCCAGCTCGACGGAGTCGGTGACGAGGACGGCGGCGGCGATCGTGTCGTGCTCGGCCTGGCTGATCAGGTCGGCGGCGACGTGCACGGGGTCGGCCGTGGAGTCGGCGAGGATCGCGATCTCGGTGGGCCCGGCCTCGGAGTCGATGCCGATGCGGCCCTTGAGCAGCCGCTTGGCGGCGGCGACCCAGATGTTGCCGGGGCCGGTGACCATGGTGACCGGCGCGCACTCCTCGGTGCCGTAGGCGAACATGGCCACGGCCTGGGCGCCGCCGACGGCGTAGACCTCCTCCACGCCGAGCAGCGCGCACGCGGCCAGGATGGTGGGGTGCGGCAGTCCGCCGAACTCCTTCTGCGCGGGTGAGGTGACGGCCAGCGAGGCCACCCCCGCCTCCTGGGCGGGGACGACGTTCATGACCACGCTGGAGGGGTAGACCGCGCGGCCGCCGGGGACGTAGAGGCCCACCCGGTCGACGGGGACCCAGCGCTCGGTGACGGTGCCGCCGGGCACGACCTGGGTGGTGACGTCGGTGCGCCGCTGGTCGCGGTGGACGAGGCGGGCGCGGCGGATCGACTCCTCCAGCGCCGCCCGGATCCTGGGGTCGAGCTCCTCCAGCGCGCCGGCGACGGCCTCGGCGGGGACGCGGGTGGACTCCAGCTCGACGCCGTCGAACCTGGCGGTCAGCTCCCGCACCGCCTCGACCCCGCGATGATGCACGTCCTCGCAGATCGGCCGCACTTTCTCCAGGGCGGCTTCGACGTCGAGTTCGGCACGGGGCAGCACGTGGCGCAGGTCCTCGGGGAGGGCTCCGCGCAGGTCGGTACGGGAAATCACCCGTCCAGTCTACGGAGGTCCGGCACCCGGTCACGTTCCGTCCGCCATCCGGACATGCCCTTTACAAAGTAGATTTTAACCGGCCACTAAGCTTCCCCTGTGAGCAAGAGCAAGAACAAGGGTGGTCAGGGGACACCGGCGACGGTGGCGCTTACCCAGGCGAAGGTGGATTTCACTCTCCACCCCTACACACACGACGCCGGCTCCCAGGCCTACGGCGAGGAGGCCGCCGACGCGCTCGGCGTGCCGTACGGGCAGATCTTCAAGACCCTCGTGGCCGAGGTGGAGGGCGGGCTGGCCGTCGCGGTGGTGCCGGTGGCGGGCAAGCTCGACCTGAAGGCGTTCGCGGCGGCGCTCAGCAGCAAGCGGGCGGCGATGGCCGACGCGGCGAAGGTGGAGCGGGTCACCGGCTACGTGGTGGGCGGGATCAGCCCGCTGGGCCAGCGCAGGCGGCTGCCGACCGTGATCGACGCCTCCGCGCTGGACCACCCGACGATCTACTTCTCGGCCGGGCGGCGCGGGCTGCAGATCGAGACCGCCCCGGCGGAACTGATCAGGCTGACGCAGGCGATCACCGCCCCCATCGGCAAGACAGGCTGATCTCCCCGGCCATCCTGTTGTCGAAGGTTGCCGACGCGGCCGGCGGTGGCCTTCGGCGAGACTCGGCGCAGGCCGTAACCTCGATCGGGGGGGAGCAGATGTTTTACCTGACCGCTACCGAGATGCTCGAACTCCTGCGCACCAGGCAGGTCAGCGCGGTCGAGCTGCTGGAGGCGCACCTGCGCCGGATCGAGGAGATCAACCCGCGGGTCAACGCGATCGTCACCCTGGTGGCCGAGCGCGCCCGGCGGGAGGCCGAGGAGGCGGACCGCGACCTGGCCAGGGGGCGGTGGCGGGGGCCCCTGCACGGCCTGCCGGTCGCGCACAAGGACCTGGCCGACACCGCCGGGATCCGCACCACCTACGGCTCGCCGCTCTTCGCCGACCACGTCCCCGGCGCCGACTCCCCGATCGTGCGGCGGATGCGCGAGGCCGGGGCGATCATGGTCGGCAAGACCAACACCCCGGAGTTCGGCACCGGCTCGCACACCGTCAACGAGCTGTTCGGCGCCACCCGCAACCCCTACGACCTGTCGAAGTCGGCCGGCGGCAGCAGTGGCGGGGCCGCGGCGGCGCTGGCGTCCGGGATGGTGGCCCTGGCCGACGGCTCGGACATGGGCGGGTCGCTGCGCAACCCGGCCTCCTTCTGCAACGTGGTCGGGCTGCGGCCGACCCCGGGACGGGTGCCCTCGCCGTCCGCGACGGCGGCGTGGTTCACCCTCGGCGTGCCGGGCCCGATGGCCCGCACCGTGGAGGACCTGGCGCTGCTGATGAGCGTGGTCTCCGGGTTCGACGCCGCCTCCCCCCTGTCGATCGCCGAGGGCGGGGCGGTCTTCACCGCGCCGCTGGAGCTGGACCTGACCGGGCTGCGCATCGCGTGGAGCCCCGACCTGGGCGGGCTGCCGGTGGACGCGGAGACGGCGAAGGTCACCGCCGACGCCCCCGCGGTGCTCGCGGGGCTGGGCGCGCGGGTGGAGCGGGTCGAACTGGACCTGTCGGACGCCGAGGACGCCTTCCGGATCTACCGGGCGTGGTACTACGCGCTGTCCTACGGCGACCTCCCCCAGGACCGCCTGGGGGAGAACGTGCGCTGGAACGTCGAGCGGGGACGCGCGGTGACCGGGGCGGACCTGGCCAGGGCGGAGCGGCTGCGCAGCGGCCTCTACCAGCGGATGGCCGGGTTCTTCGGCACCTACGACTTCCTGATCGCACCGGTCAGCCAGGTGCCGCCGTTCCCGGTGGACGCGCCGCACGTCTCGGAGATCAACGGGCAGGCGCTGCCCGACTACCTGGCCTGGATGCGCTCGGCCTACTGGATCAGCGTGCTGCACGCCCCCGCGGCGTCGGTGCCGTGCGGCTTCACCTCCGGCGGGCTGCCGGTGGGCGTGCAGATCGTCGGGCGCCCCTTCGGCGACATGGACGTGCTGCGGCTGGCCCACGCCTTCGAGCGGGCCACCGGGCACGGCACCCGCAGACCTACCTGCCGCTGATGTCGTAGGTCGACAGCGGCCCGTAGGGGTCCTGCCCGCCGAACGGGCGGCGCAGCGGCGAGTCGCGGTAGCCGGCGACGCCCTCCAGGGCGAAGAACAGGCCGACGGCGAGCAGCGGCCAGGCGCACATCACCCCCTGCGCGGTCAGGCCCAGCGGGCCGGGGATCAGGGTCACGGCCGTGCCGGCGGCGGTGACGCTCTGCGTGCCGAGGTTGACCGCCCGGCCGACCTCCAGCGTGAGGTAGGCGCCGAGCAGGCCGCCGGCGGCCAGGCCCAGCACCACCGCGAGCGGGCGCCCCCGGCGCGACAGGGTGTAGCCGACGGCGCCGCAGGCCAACCCGAGCACGCCGGTGACGACGGCGAACCAGCCGTCGGCCGCGATGAGCGTCTGGGTGGAGGGGTCGGCGAGCAGCGGGCCCTGCTTGGTCATGACGTACGGCGGGCGCGGCGCGAGGAGCGACCACAGGACACCGGCGACCACTCCCAGGAGGCCGAGCACGAGCACTGTGACGGTGAAGTCGCGCGCATGCCGCAATGTGTTTCCCCTCACCCTCTGTACTGATGTGCCCGATGTTACCGATCCCCCGGCCCGTGCTCCCCGAGACTTCGACCGAATCCCGTTAGTCTGTCCGGGTGAACGAAGAGGTATGGCTGATCGAACCCTCCGGGCCGCTACGCGGCGACGTCGAGGTCCGCGGCTCCAAGAACGGCGTCTCCAAGCACATGGTCGCCGCGATGCTGGGCACCGGCGAGAGCACTATCCACAACGCCCCCGACGTGGGCGAGGTCGGGATCACCGCGCAGATGCTGCGGGCGCTCGGCATCGACGTGGAGATCACGCCCCGCGAGATCAGCATCGCCCAGGGACCGCAGATCAACCCGCACGTGCCGGCGGCGTTCACCGGTCTCAACCGGATCCCCATCCTGATGCTGGGCCCGCTGCTGCACCTGGCGGGCGAGGCGTTCGTGCCGCTGGTGGGCGGCGACCCGATCGGACGCCGGCCCGTCGACTTCCACGTCGAGGCCCTGCGCGCCATGGGGGCCGAGGTCGAGGTGAGCGACACCGGCGTCTACGCCAAGGCCAAGCGGCTGCGCGGGACCCGGCTGGAGCTGCCCTACCCGAGCGTGGGCGCGACCGAGACGATCCTGATGTCGGCGGTGCTGGCCGAGGGCAAGACCGTGCTCAAGGGCGCGGCCATGGAGCCCGAGGTGGTGGAGCTCGCCCTGTTCCTGCAGCGCATGGGCGCGCGCATCGAGCTCAGCCCCGACCGGCGCATCGTGATCGAGGGCGTGGAGCGGCTGCGCGGCGCCTCCACCTGGCTCAACGGCGACCGGATCGAGGCGTTCTCCTACCTGGCGGCGGGCCTGATCACCGGCGGCGAGGTGCGGGTGCACGGCTGCCCGCAGGACCGGCTGGTCACCGCGATCACCACCCTGGCCCGGATGGGCGCCGAGATGGACATCACCGACGACTACGTGTCGGCGTCCGCGCCGGACGGGCTGCGGGCGGCGGCGGTGCAGACCGACACCCACCCGGGCTTCATGACCGACTGGCAGACCCCGCTGATGGTGCTGTTCACGCAGGCCCAGGGCATGTCGGTGCTGCACGAGACGGTCTTCGAGAACCGGCTGGTCTACGTGCCCGCCCTGCAGCGGATGGGGTGCGAGATCGAGGTCTTCGACGTGTGCCTCGGCGGCCCGGCCTGCCGCTACCACGACACCAACGCCAAGCACTCGGCGGTCGTGCGGGGAGTTTCGAAGCTGCGCGGCGCCGACGTGACGCTGCCCGACATCCGCGCCGGCTTCTCCGCCGTGCTCGCGGCCGCGGCCGCGGAGGGCACCTCCACGCTGCGCGGGGTGCACCACATCGAGCGGGGCTACCACCGTCCCTTCGAGCAGTTCGCCTCGCTGGGCCTGAAGATCAGCAGGGAGATCGTCGGACCGGAGGGCCAGTAGCGGACAGGCTCCCGAAAGTAAAAAATCCCGCCCGGACGTTTGTGCCTGATCGTCCGGTCGCACCTTACTATCTGTGACATCGCGACGACATGAGGTGAGGCGTGGCCCCGCCGCGTGCCTGCGCGGGCTGATGGCCTGCGGTGTGCTCGGCGGGCTGCTGGCCGCGGTCGCGGCCCTGCCGCTGGCCGGCACCGCCGGGATCACCGCCCACAACGTCGCGCGCACGGTGACCGATCTGCCCCCCAGCCCGCGGGAGGACCCCCTCCCCCAGCGCACGGTGCTGCTCGACCGCAACGGCAGGCAGTTCGCCCAGTTCTACACGGAGAACCGGACGGTCGTGCCGCTCGGCAAGGTCGCCCCGATCATGCGCCAGGCGATCGTGGCGATCGAGGACTCCCGGTTCTACGAGCACGCGGGGCTCGACATCAAGGGGACGATCCGGGCCCTGGTGACCAACACCCAGGCGGGCGGGGTACGGCAGGGCGGGTCCTCCCTCACCCAGCAGCTCGTCAAGAACATCCTGGTCGAGAACGCCCAGACCAGCGCCGAGCGCGCCCAGGCCCGGGCGCCGAGCCTCCGGCGCAAGATCACCGAGCTGCGGTACGCCCTGGCGCTGGAGAAGAAGTACAGCAAGGCCGAGATCCTGGAGCGCTACCTCAACATCGCCTACTTCGGCGCCGGAGCCTTCGGGATCGAGGCGGCGGCCCAGCGGTTCTTCTCGGTCCCGGCCTCGCGGCTGTCCCTGCAGCAGGCGGCGACGCTGGCCGGCGCGGTGCGCACGCCGTACGCGACGGACCCGTCGCTGGGCCCGCAGCGCCGCGCCCGCCTGCAGGAGCGCAGGGACACCGTGCTGGACCGGATGGCCCAGGTGGGCGACATCACCCAGGTCCAGGCCGACGCCACCAAGCGGGCCCCCCTGAACATCCGGCTGAAGCCGGAGCCCGGCGGCTGCGCCGAGAGCGCCTACCCCTATTTCTGCCTCTACGTCCACAAGGAGCTGCTGACCAACCCGGTGTTCGGCAACACCCGCGCCGAGCGGGAGCGCCGCCTGGCCAGGGGCGGCATCGTGCTGCGCACCACCGTGGACCCGGTCGCGCAGCGGGCGGCGCAGCGGGCCATCTCCTCGCGGGTCGCCCCGGCCGACACCGAGGTCGCGGCCGAGGCCATGATCGAGCCGGGGACCGGCCGGATCCGGGCGATGGCCGCCAGCAAGAAGTACGGCCGCAACTCCGGCAACACCGACAACGGCCCCAGGACCACCTTCAACCTGCCCGCCGACGTGGCGCACGGCGGCGGGCAGGGCTTCCAGGCCGGCTCCACGTTCAAGGTGTTCACCCTGACCACCGCGCTGGGCAAGGGCTGGCGGTTCGACGAGGGCTTCATGACGCCGGGCCGCTACGTGCCCGCCTCGGGCTACGTCGACTGCCGGGGCCGCCGGGTCAACGACCCCGGCGCCGAGATCTTCAACGCCAGCGGCGAGGGCAAGGGCGGCCCGCAGAGCATCTCCACCGGCACCTGGAAGTCGGTGAACATCTTCTACATGATGCTGGAGCGGCGCGTGGGCCTGTGCCCGGTGGTCAGGACCGCCAGGGCGCTCGGCATCGTCCGGGCCGACGGCAGGCCGCTGCGCGAGGTCCCCACCTTCACCCTCGGGGTCAACGAGATGGACCCGGTGACGGTGGCCGGGGCGTTCGCCGCGCTGGGCGCGCGGGGCCGCTACTGCCGCCCGATGGCCATCACCGACATCGTCGAGCGCGACGGCAGGCGGGTCCAGGTGCCGCCGAGCTGCGAGCAGGCCGTCGAGCGCGAGGTGGCCGACGCGGTCAACCACGTCCTGTCCGGGGTGTTCACCAAGGGGACGATGACGGGCCAGGGCATCGGCCGCGACGCGGCGGGCAAGACCGGCACCAACAACGGCTACACCTCGGCGTGGTTCGCCGGATACACCCCCGACCTGGCCGCGGCGGTCAGCGTGGGCGACATCCGCGGCTCCTACCGCCATCCGCTGCGCGACGTGACGATCGGCGGCGAATACTACGGCGCGGTGCAGGGCGCCTCCCTGCCCGGCCCGATCTGGGTGTCGTCCATGTCCGCCGCCCTGGAGGACGTCGAGCCGTCCTCCTTCCACCACCCGGACATGGGCCGCTTCGGCGGCGGCTTCACCCCCGGCATGGAGAAGGACAAGGACGACAAGGACCGGGACGGCGAGCGCAGCGCCGCCGGGCGGCGCGGCGGCTGGGGGCACGCGACCGGGCGGCGTACGGACGCCCGCCCGCACCAGCGGAACGTGCGTGACCAGGCCGGGTACGGCGACCGCGGCCACGGCCCGTACCGGGGGTGGCGGGACGGCCCCTACCGGGAGTGGCGGGACGGGCCGTACCGCGGCCGCCGCTGAGCCGGTGACGGGCGGGTCCCGTCCCGGCGGGGAGTCCGGGAGATCTCCCGAGGGCTCCGGTCTCCGCGGGTGAGCCCTCGGACGATCTCCCGGGGAATTCAGCCGCCGGCGGGCGCCTCGGTGGCCTTCCCCGCGTCCCCGCCGTCGGCGGCGGGCGCCTGTCCGGTCTTCCCCGGGTCCCCGTCGGCGGCGGTAAGGCCCTGGGCGATCTTCCGCAGCTCGCGCTCGACCGCTTCCGGGGTGTCCAGATCCTTGACGAAGGCCGGGCCGAGCATGATCTCGGCCATCCGTTCGGGGCCCATGTGGAGGAACATCGTGGGGGTGCCCCTGCCGCCGTCCTCACCGACCCACTGGGTGACCAGATAACCGGTCCGGTCGCCGATGGTCACTTCCTCGCCGTCGGACTTGTCGCGGTAGGACTGCACGGCCTCGCGGGGCTCCTGAACGGCCTGCCCCTCGAAGACGTGGATCTGGACGCAGTAGAAGCCGTTCTTGTCGCCGTCGTAGTTCCACGAGGTCGTGTACTGGTCACCCCCGTCGATCGACCAGTGGGACCACTGCAGGCCGTCGGGCAGGTATCCCACCTTGACGCGCCCGAAGGCCTTTCCGTCGCCCAGGTCTCCGAAGTCGAGGGTGGGCGACGGGGTGGGCAGCGGGGGCGGCTCGAAGGGCTGCGGCACAGCGGATCCGGTGCTGTCGGGTGACACCACCGCGGCCGCGGGCCCCGGCACGGCCGTGTGCCCGGAGACGAGGGTCAGACCGGTGGGGACCGTGATCCCCACGACGGCCACCGCGGCGGCCACCGCGGCGTACCTGGTCCGCACCGTCCTGCGCCGTGAGGAGCGGATGACCCGGTCCACCAGGTCGGGCGCGGCGCGCAGCCGCGCCGTCTCGTCCGCCATGATCTGGCGGAGGTCGTCCTCAAGCATGGACATTCCTGATCAGCCCTTCCACTGATTCGGCGCCGAGCGCCGACCGGAGCTTGGTGAGCGCTTTCGACGCCTGGCTTTTCACGGTGCCCACCGAGCAGCCGAGGATCTCCGCGGTCTGGGTCTCGCCGAGGTCCTCCCAGTAGCGCAGGACGACCACCGCGCGCTGCCGGGGCGGCAGGGCCCGCAGGGCGTCCATGAGCACGTGACGCAGGTCGACGTCGGTCTCCCCGACCGGCAGCTCGGGCGGGGTGTGCGTCGGGAGGATCCGCAGGATCGCCCGGCGGCGGGCGCGGCTGATGGCGGTGTTGACGATGACGCGGCGGACATAGGGCTCGGGGCTGTCATGACGCACCCGGTCCCACTTGCGGTAGGTGCGCTCCAGCGCCGTCTGCAGCAGATCCTCCGCGTCCCGTTCGTCGCCGCACGCGAGGTAGGCGACCCGCAGCAGGCTGGTGCCGCGCGCGGCGACGAACGCGCCGAACCCGTCGTCCTCCGGGCCGCTCACGCCTGTTCATCCGATTTCATGCCCTCTAATACGCCTGGACCGGACAGACCGTTGCCCGCATCGACCTCCCTGATTCCGGGAGACTCATGGATTCGGCGGGCAACGTCCCGGACGGCCCAGGCGTATTAGGTGGCATGCGAACTGATCATTCGAGGGACCGGACAACGCGCCCGGCCACGCCGATCCGCCGGTTGACCGCGACAGGGATCGGCCTGGCCGCGGTGGGCGCCATCGCGCTGTCGAGTCCGCAGCCCATACCGGCTCTCCGGCCCGCGGCCGCCTCTCAGGCGGTGACGGCTCCGGCGGAGGGCGCCTACTGGCACACCCGGACGCTCTGGAAGGGCACCTACTCCCACCAGCTCGGGCGTGGGAAGAACCGTTACTGGGTGGAGCAGCAGTCCGTCGCGGAGAGATGGACCGCGCTCGACGGCAGGACCTGGCGGGGATTCCGGGATCTCGGCGTGCGTCCGAAGAGCGCCGCGGACGAACGGGCATGGCGCCGCGACGGCTCCCCGACCACCTGGACCCGCACCGCGAACGGCATGACGGCCTCCCTGTCCACCAAGCCGGACAAGGGCATGGTCATTCTCGACAAGGGCGCAAAAGGCGCTCCCCTGATCGGGTTCGACCTGGTCGACCGGATGTTGTCGTACGAGCAGGCCCAGGCTCTGCCCACGGACCCGGCCGGGCTGAAGGCCTGGATCGACAAGGCGTCGCGGGATCCGAACGCCCACGTCTCCGACGACTTCCGCGAGAGCTATGTGAGAGGGCAGCTGGTCGGCATACTGTCCGAAGCCCCGGTGAAGGAGGTCCGCGCCGCGGCGTACGAGGCGCTGCCGACGATGCCCGGCGTCCGTTCCCTGGGGAAGGCCGAGGACCCGCGGGGCAGGACCGGCCAGGGCTTCCTCGTCGACGTCGACTCGGGCAAGGGCTCCGGCGGATCACGGCAGAAGCAGTTCACCGTCACTGAGCGGCTGATCGTCGACACCGGCACGATGACGCCCCTGGCCTCCGACGTGAAGACCACGGTGGACGGCGAGCCGTTCCCCGCCAAGACCTCCACCACGATCACGCTCCAGGCCGGCTGGACCGACGGCGAGCCGGCGGTGCCCGCCCTCCCGTGAAGGACTTCGGCGTTCCCGGGACCGGGGAGGTCCCGGGAACGCGTCATGAGACGGGACGGCCATTCGAACGGGGACCTTCGATCGACGGGCAATTGACGGGGGAATTCGGGAGGTGCCGGTGGTCAGCTTCGGCTGCCCGCACGGACCCCGCGAGATCCTCACCCACGGGCACGACGGCCTGCTGGTCGACCTGGCCGGGCCGAGCGGCCGTCCCCATCCCCTGCCCTGCTCGCTGAGCACCCCGGCGCGCTGACCGCCGGTCCACCGTGCCGCCGCGTGCCGTACGGCGTGCGGCGTGCGGCGTGCGGCGTGCGGCGACTCGCCCGGCCTGGCCGCCGGCGCCGGCGTGCGCGCGGGCTCGGCTCCGGCCGCGGGGGCCTGGAGCCGAGCCCGCGCACGCGTCTGGGCGGCGGTCACGGCACGGCGTCCACGCGCCCGGCCGGCATGCGACGGGCGCCCACCCCCGGCCGGAGATCCGGGCGGGCCGGCCACGGGAGCGTGCGGCTATCTCTTGACCAGGACCTGCTGGGTCGGGAAGGGCGTGAGCGGCCGCCCGCCCTTCGCCAGGGGCGCGGTGGGGCCGCACAGGGCCTGGACCATGTGGTCCCCGAGCGCGAGATCGATCGCGTGGGGCTGGAGAACGCCGTTCTCGTCGAAGCGCTGGTACTTCATCAGGTTTATCCCCAAGGAGAGCTGGCGGCGGCCGTCCGGGCTGGACAGCGAGAACGTGCCCATCCCGAACACCCCTCCGTCGTGGCCCCAGAACCGGCCGCACGGCAGGTCCTGGGCGTAGAGGCCGAGCCCGTAGTTCATCAGGACGTTGCCCTGGCCGTCGGTGACCGGCACCGTGGTCTGCATCTGGGCGAGCTGCGCGGAGCCGAGGAGCCTGCCGCCCAGCAGCGCCCGGTAGAACCGGTTGAGGTCGTCCATCGTCGAGACGACCGCGCCCGCCGTGCCCGCCCAGGACATGTCGTAGACGCTGTAGTCGCGCGGCGGGTCGATGTAGCCGTAGAACGACTCGTAGGCCCTGGAGTGCGCCCCGGGGATCAGCGGCGTGCGCGGGAAGGAGGTGTCGCGCAGCCCGGCCCTGCGGATCACATGCCGGGTGATGTACGGCTCGGCGGCGGTGCCGGTCACCTTCTCCAGCAACAGGCCGGCGATGATGTAGTTGGTGTTGGAGTAGGACCAGTTCTGGCCCGGCTCCCCCGTCGACGGCGCCTCCAGGCCGAACCCCACCAGCTCCTCGGGGGAGAAGGCGCGGAAGCGGTTGTCGTCCAGGCTGGCGGTGGAGCCCTGCTGGAGGGAGGGGAAGGCGCCGAGGACGTAGTCGCCGATGCCGCTGGTGTGGTTGAGCAGCATCCGCACCGTGATCTTCTGGCCGCGCTCCCCCGGGATCAGCTCGGGCAGGTAGCGCGCGACGGGCGCGTCCAGCTCGATCCGCCCCCGCTCGACCTGCTGGAGGATCGCGACCGCCGTGAAGGTCTTGGTGATGCTGCCGACCCGGTGGAGCATCCCGGGACGGACCGGCCGCTTGGTGCGCACGTCGGCGACCCCGGCCGCCCCGCTCCAGTCCGCGCCGGCGTCCCGCACGGCGGAGTAGGCGCCGTACATCCCGGCCTCGCGGATCGCGTCGAGGCCGCGCCGGAGCGCCTCGCGGTCGAGTCCGGCCGGGGGGCCGGCCTTCGCGGCCGTCGCGGCGGGCGTGGTGGGCACGGCGGCCCAGGTGGCGGGTGCGGCGGCCCAGGTCACGAGCACCGCGCTCAGCCCGAGTCCGGCGATCGTCCGTCCACGGTGGTGGGGTCGCGCGAGAGGCATCGCCCGTCAGCTCCTCAGATCCGGAAAAATACGACATGACGATCATCGCAATCCGGTCCCGGCCCTCCCTCCTCTCTCTGGATGATCCGGCCTTCATCCGCCGGGACGAAGCCGCCTCGATGTCACATGACAACCGTCATCCGGCCGGCATGACGGCCGTCACCGGACGGCCACCGGGGAGGAGGCCCCGCGCACCAGCCGGGTGGGGGCGCCGGAGCCGTCGGCGGGCACCGACCAGACGTCCCCGGCCCTGCCGTACATCACCGTGCGCCCGTCGAGCCACGCCACCTGGTCGTCGACGCTGGCCCGCTCGGCCAGCGGCGTCTCCCGCATGGTGGCCAGGTCCAGCAGGTGGAGCCGCCACATCCGGGCGGGGTCGGCCGAGACCCGCTTCTTGAACACCAGGCGCGTCCCGTCGGGCGACAGCGACGGGCACTCGGCGTTCTCCCGCAGCGTACGGGCCTGCCACCTGCCGTAGTCGCCCTCCACGAGGTAGGTCTTCCCGCCGGTGGCCACCGTCGCGTAGAACCGGTTGTCGTCGGCGGCGAAGGTCACGCCCCAGTAGTTCACGTCGGGGGCGTGGTAGCGGCGGCCGTTCAGGGTCAGCGGGATGTCCTCGATGTTGGTCACGGCGTAGCCGGTGCGGGTGTCCAGGATGCCGGTCCAGGTGGAGAAGCCGCCCTCGCTGTAGGAGTCTCCGGTGACGAACACCGTCCACGACGCCATCCGGCCGCTCTGCGACATCCTGGCCCGGTTCGGGATGCCGGCCAGCTTGATCCGGCGCGTCTCCCGCATCGAGCGGTCGAGGATCACCGCGTGCGTGGTGGCCACCGGCCCCGGCCGGGCCACCAGGCAGATCGAGGTCCCGCCGCCCGTGGAGAAGCGGTCACAGGCCGGGCCGCCGGCCTCGGGCACGGCCGAGGTCGCGGTCAGCGGCACCCCGGCGACCCGGCCGGCCGCCGTACGGAACATCAGGCGCCCGGGACGGAGCGCGCTCTCCCGCCCCGCCTCCTCCTGGACCGGGGCGGGGTCGCGGCGCGCGGCCCAGGCCGCGTAGCCGGCCGCCGCGCCGCCGAGTACGGCAAGGGCGGCCAGCAGCACCAGCAGGCGCCGTACCGGGGTCATGGACGCCTCCCCGTCACCGGCCGGGGACCGGATGCCCGTGTCACCGTCACCGTCATGGTCATGGTCATGGTCATGGCCTCCTCCTCGGCGCCCGGCGCCCACGTCATCGGCGGTGTCACGCGTGCCTCCGCACGACGGACCAGGCCCCCAGCAGGCACACCGCGAGCCCGGCGGCCATGACGGCGAGCCCCTGGGCGCTCCCCCACACCGTCCAGACGGCGCCGAACAGGATCGAGGAGAGCAGCCGGGCGCCCGCCTGGCCGGTCTGGAGCAGGGCCAGGCCGCTGGTGCGCAGGTGGGCCGGGAGCATCGGACCAGCCACGGCCATCAGCACACCGTCGGTGGCGGCGTAGAAGGCCCCCTGCAGGACCAGCACGGCGACGAGCCATCCCGGCCCGATCAGCACCAGGTAGGCGGCGATCAGCGCCACGTGTCCGGCCAGGAAGACCGGCACGCGGCCCAGCCGGTCGGCCAGCCGCCCGACGGGCACGGCCAGCAGCAGGTAGGCGGCGGCCGTGCCCAGGGGCAGCAGCGGGAAGTATTCGGCGCCGAACCCGCCGCGCTTCTGCAGGAGCAGGTAGACGAAGGCGTCGCTGAGCGTGACCAGCCCGAGGAGCGCGGCCACCACGCACACCCGCCGGAACGCCGCATCGCGCAGCAGCGCGGCCACCGCGCGCGGCGAGGTCGCCGGGCGCGGGCCCGGCAGCGGCGGCCGCGGGTCGCGGACGTACATGAGCAGCAGCAGCACGCCGAGCACCGCCACGCAGAAGCTGACCACGAACACCGCGTCGTAGGCTCCGCCGGTGCCCGTCAGGACGGCGAAGGCCACCAGCGGGCCGAGCAGCGCGCCGAAGGTGTCCATGGCCCGGTGTACGCCGAACGCCTGCCCGAGGCCGTCCGGCGGGACGCTCAGCGAGATCAGCGCGTCCCGCGGGGCCGTGCGCAGCCCCTTGCCCGTCCGGTCCGCGGCGATCACCGCGCCCAGCGCCGTGACGGAGCCGCCGGCCGCGAGCAGGGCGAGCCTGCACAGCGCCGACAGACCGTATCCGAGGCCGGCGACCAGCTTGCGCCGCCGCCACCGGTCGGCGAGGTTGCCGCCGGCCAGGCGGACCAGCGCGGTCACCCCGAAGGAGAGCCCGTCCAGCAGGCCGAACTGCAGCAGGTTGAGCCCGAGGGAGAGCGTCAGGTAGAGCGGGAGCACGGCCGTGACCATCTCCGAGGAGATGTCGGTGACCAGGCTGACCGCCCCGAGCGCGAGCACGTTCCCGGGGACCGCGAAGGAGAGCCGGGACCGCGGGCGTGCTCCGTCCGCGGCCCGGCTTGCCGAGATGTACATCTAGTGGCAGGTGTAGGTGGGGCTGCTGTCCTTGACCGCGCCGTCGGTCCCGATGAGCTGCGAGGAGAAGGAGTCGGGGCCGAACTTCAGCTTGAGCACTCCGTAGATGTCCTGCAGCCGCTTCTGGCTGTTGGGCTGGACGTTCTCGATGTTGTACGGCGAGGCGCCGCCCATGCCGCCGAGGATCTCCACGATGCCCTCGGGGTCGGCCTGGGCGTCGGGGTTCTGCGGGGCGAACCGCTCGTAGTGGTGGTCGTGGCCGTTGAGCACCAGGTCGGCCCGGGCGTCATAGAGGATCTTCCAGACCGGCTTGCTCACCGGGTCGTTGCCGTGCTCGCCGGAGCTGAACAGCGGGTGGTGCCAGTAGGCGGCGACGCAGCCCTTGGTGTTGGCGGCCAGGTCGGCCTTGAGCCAGTTGATCTGGGCCGTCTGGTCGAAGTAGTTGGAGTCGAGGGCGACGAAGTGCCAGTTGCCCCGGTCGTAGCTGTAGTAGGTCTTGCCCTGCGGGGTGGCGATGGAGCCGAAGTAGCCCTTGTACCCGGCGTAGGTGCCGGCCGGGTCGTAGGTCTCGTGGTTGCCGGCGACCGGGCGCGTCTTGCTCTTGAACTTGCCCCAGGTCTTGTCGTAGTAGTTCTGGAAGTCCGAGAGCCGGGCGTCGTCGTACTGGTTGTCGCCCATGGTGATGACGAACTCGGGGTTCATCGCCTGGACCTGCGCCGCCGTCTTGGGGTGGGCGCAGGAGCTGGAGCTCGCGGTGCACTGGGCGGCGATGTCACCGGCCGCCGCGACGACGAAGGTGTCGCCCGGCGGCACGGTCGGGGTCACCGTCGGGGTGGGGCTGGGCGTGGCGGTGTCGCCGCCGAACACCTGGAACTCATACAGGGAGTAGCCGTACTCGGTGCCCCGGGCCGTGCCGTACATGCGCACGTAGCGGCCCGAGCCCGACAGGCCCGTCAGGTCGTCCTGGCCGCCGTCGCCGCTGGTGGTGGAGTAGATGGTCGTCCAGCTCGCGGCGTCGGCGGAGACCTGGATCTTGTAGGCCCTGCCGTAGGCGGCCTCCCAGAACAGCTTGACCCGGGAGATCGGGGTGACCGCGCCCAGGTCGACGCGGATCCACTGCGGGTCGCTGCCCTCCAGGGAGGCCCAGCGGGTCGAGGTGAGGTCGCCGTCGACCGCCTTGCCCGAGCTGTAGGAGGAACCCTCCTTGGACGAGGAGGAGGCGGGCTTGCCCTGCGACAGCAGGGTCTCGGCCGCTTCGGCGCGGCCGGCGGCGACGAGGACGCCCGCGATGAGGGCGGCGACCGCCACGAGGGCCGGTAAGAGGAGGCGGGGGGCGGGACGGGGCGTCGTTGAAGACACAGGCTGTCTCCTGAGGGGTGAGAGGAGAAGATCACGGCGCCGACCACGGCGCCGTGCGACACGCGGCCGGGGCAGCACATCTCTTACTGAGCACGTCACGTCCCCGGGGGACGCCGCGCCAAGCCGCTCACCGGCATCCTGGCAAGCGGCCAGTACGGTGTCAACGGAAGTTAGGAAGGTTTCCTAACTCGTCTCCAGCCGGCCCCCGGAAACACCCCCGCCGGAAACGCGCCCCGCGGACGCCCGGACGGGTGGCGCTCAGCCCTCGGCGCGCACGGCCTCCAGGTAGGCGGTGATGGCGTCGCGGTTCCTGGCCAGGCAGGCGATGCGCTCGTCCATGCGGTCACGCTCCCGCTCCAGGAGCGCGAGCAGCTCGGGCGTGGCGTCCGAGAACAGGATCGTGCACGGCCTGTCCAGGAACGGCAGGATCTGGCGGATGACCCGGGTGGGCAGGCCGACGTCGAGCAGGCCGCGGATCTGCTGGACCCGGTCGACCAGGCACTCGCCGTAGTCCCGGTAGCCGTTGTCCCGCCGGGCCGGGGTGATGAGTCCCTGCTCCTCGTAGTAGCGCAGGAGCCTCGTCGGGGTGTCGGTACGGCGGGAGAGCTCGCCGATGCGCATGTGACCACTCTCGATTCCGGTCCTGGACGCCGGGACTTGACCTTCACATTAGTGTGAAGCTTGATGATCCCGTCATGACGTGCGAGACACCGTGCTCCCGTGTCGACGACAGTCCGTGCATCCATGACAGGAACTCCCGTGAACAACGCGCCGACCTCCACCGATCCGGCGACGGTCCGCAGCCCGGCGGCCCTCGCCGTGCTCTCGGTGGCGCAATTCCTCATCGCCCTCGACTACTCGATCGTCTACGTCGCCCTGCCCAGCCTCGCCCGTGACCTGCACCTCACCCCGGCCGTCGCCCAGTGGGTGGTCAGCGCCTACGCGGTCCTGTTCGCGGGGTTCCTGATGGTCGGGGGCCGCCTCACCGACCGGGTGGGGGCCAGGCGGCTCCTCATCGTCGCGGTCACCCTCTTCGGCGCCGCGAGCGTCGTCGGCGGCGCGGCCCAGGACGGGACGGCCCTGCTGCTCGCACGCGGCGCGCAGGGGTTCTGCACGGCGCTGCTGCAGCCGGCCGTGCTCGGTCTCATCGGGACGACCTTCCCGGCGGGACCGTCCCGGAGCAGGGCCCTGGCGGTATGGGGCGCGGTCGGCGCGTCGGGGCTCGCCGTCGGCGTCGTCCTCGGCGGCCTGCTCACCACGGTGTCGTGGCGGCTGACGTTCTTCATCAACGTCCCGCTGACGCTGCTGTGCGCGCTGGGGGCGGCCAGGTGGTTCGGCCGGGCCCACGACCGGGACCGCACGGACCGGATCCCGGTGCTCGCCTCCGTCCTCGGCACCGGCGCCATGCTCTGCCTGGTCGTGGGACTCACCCTCAGCGCCGACCAGGGCTGGGACTCGGCGCCGGCGCTCGTCTCGCTCGGCCTCGCCCTGCTGCTGTCCCTCGGGTTCGCGCTGAACGAGAACAGGCCGCGGGGCGTCCTGATCGAGCCGGTCCTGCGGCGGACCCGATCGCTCCGGACGGGGGCGGCGGCGACCGCGCTCTACATGGCGAGCGTGGGCTCGGAGTTCTACCTCGTGACCCTTCTCCTGCAGTCCACGAAGGGCTACCCACCGCTGCAGGCGGGACTCGCCTTCCTGCCGCTCGCCGTCATGGTCACGGTCGGGAGCATGGCGGCCGGCCGCGCGGTCCGGAGGTTCAGCGCTCCGGCCGTGCTCGCCGGCGGATTCGGCACGGCCGCCGCCGGTCTCGGCTGGCTCTCCTTCGCCCTGCACGGAGACTCCTACGTCGCCGACCTGCTCGGCGGGCTGATCGCCAGCGGCTTCGGGCACGGGGTCATCTACACCTCGATGTTCGTCATCGGCACCCGGGACGTGCCTTCCGAGCACCAGGGCACCGCCGGAGCGCTGCTGACGACCTCCCAGTATCTCTCGGCGGCCGTCACGGTCGCCGTCCTCACGCTCGTGCTCGGCGCGTCGCCGGACGACGGGAGCTTCCGGGCGGCTTTCCTGATCACCACCGCGGCCGCGGCGGCCGGGGCCGTGCTGGCAGCGGTACGGCGCCGCCGGCTCGCGCCCAGCGGGCGGTGAGGGAGACCGGTCGCGGCCGGTCCCCGCACCGCCCGGGGCGGCCGGTCTCCCGGGCTCAGGCCCCCAGGCAGGCGGGGCCCAGCAGCTGCTTCAGGTCGCCCATCAGCGCCGGGGAGGGCGCCACGCGCAGGCGGTCGTCCAGCCGGACGACGGTGGTCTTCGGGCCGTTGTGGACCTGGAGGTGGACCTCGGTGGTGCCGGGGTGGGCGGTCAGGACCTCCTTGAGGCGGCCGACCACCGGAGGGGTGCAGCGGGTGAGGGGGAGGCTGACCGCCAGGGGACCGCCGCTCTCGCGCGTCAGGTCGGGGGCGGTCACCTCCATGGCGATGATCTTCCCGACGTCCTCGCGCTTGTCCAGGCGGCCCTTGACGAAGACGATGGCGTCCTCGGCCAGGACCGTCGCGCAGAGCTGGTACGCCGAGGGGAAGATCATCACCTCGATGGCGCCCTCCAGGTCCTCCAGCATGGTCAGGACCCAGGTGTCGCCCTTCTTGGTGACCTTGCGCTGGACGCCGCTCAGGATGCCGCCCACCGTGACGATCTGGCCGTCGGGGCGGTTCTCGTCCTGGAGCGCGGCGACCGAGCAGTCGGCGCCGGAGGCGAGGATGTGCTCCACGCCGAAGAGCGGGTGGTCGGAGACGTAGAGGCCGAGCATCTCCCGCTCGAACTGGAGCAGGGTGGTCTTGTCCCACTCGCCGGGCGGGATCTGCACGTCGAAGGTCTGGTCCTCGGCGCCCTCGATGGCCCCGAACAGGGAGTCCTGCCCCTGCGCCTCGTTCTTCTTGATGCCGATGATGCTGTCGACGGCCTGCTCGTGGACCATCACCAGGCCCTTGCGCTCGTGCGCGAACGAGTCGAAGGCCCCCGCCTTGATCAGCGACTCGATGACCCGCTTGTTGCAGACCACCATCGGGACCTTGCGCAGGAAGTCCTTGAAGTCGGCGAAGCGGGTCTTCTCCTTGCGGGCGGCGATGATCCCGTCGACCACGTTGCCGCCGACGTTGCGGATGGCCGACAGGCCGAACCGGACGTCGGTGCCGCGCGGGGTGAAGTCGAAGTCGGAGTCGTTGACGTCCGGCGGGAGCACCTTGATGCCCATGCGCCGGCACTCGTTGAGGTAGAGGGCCGACTTGTCCTTGTCGTCCTTGACGGAGGTCAGCAGGCCGGCCATGTACTCGGAGGGGTAGTTGGCCTTGAGGTAGGCGGTCCAGTAGGAGACCAGGCCGTAGGCGGCGCTGTGCGCCTTGTTGAAGGCGTAGTCGGAGAAGGGGAGCAGGATGTCCCACAGGGTCTTGATCGCGGCGGCCGAGTAGCCGTTGTCCTTCATGCCCTGCTCGAAGGACTCGAACTGCTTGTCCAGCTCCGACTTCTTCTTCTTGCCCATCGCGCGGCGCAGCAGGTCGGCCTTGCCGAGGGAGAACCCGGCGACCTTCTGCGCGATGGCCATGACCTGCTCCTGGTAGACGATCAGGCCGTAGGTCGTGCCGAGGATCTCCTGCAGCGACTCCTCGAACTCGGGGTGGATCGGGACGATCTCCTGCAGGCCGTTCTTGCGCAGCGCGTAGTTGGTGTGGGAGTCGGCGCCCATCGGCCCCGGCCGGTACAGCGCGCCGACGGCGGAGATGTCCTCGAAGTTGTCGGGCTTCATCAGCCGCAGCAGCGAGCGCATGCCGCCGCCGTCCAGCTGGAACACGCCCAGGGTGTCACCGCGGCCCAGCAGCTCGTAGGTCTTGCGGTCGTCCAGCGGCAGCTTCAGCAGGTCGATCTTGGTGCCGGTGTTGGCCTCGATCATCTTCAGGCAGTCGTCGATGATCGTGAGGTTGCGCAGGCCCAGGAAGTCCATCTTGAGCAGGCCGAGCGTCTCGCAGGTCGGGTAGTCGAACTGCGTGATGATCACGCCGTCGGAGTCACGGCGCATGATCGGGATGTAGTCGGTCAGCACCTCCGAGGACATGATCACGCCGGCGGCGTGCACGCCGGTCTGCCGGATCAGGCCCTCCAGGCCCCGGCCGAGGTCCATCGCCGACTTGACGTCGACGTCCTCCTCGTACAGCTTGCGCAGCTCACCGGCCTCGTTGTAGCGCGGGTGGTCCTTGTCGAAGATGCCCGACAGCGGGATGTCCTTGCCCATCACCGCGGGCGGGAACGCCTTGGAGACCTTGTCGCCCAGCGCGTACGGGTGGCCGAGGACGCGGGCGGCGTCCTTGATGGCCGCCTTCGCCTTGATGGTGCCGAAGGTGGCGATCATGGCGACCTTGTCGGCGCCGTACTTCTCGGTCACGTAGCGGATCACGTCGCCGCGCCGGCGCTCGTCGAAGTCGATGTCGACGTCGGGCATGGAGACGCGGTCGGGGTTGAGGAACCGCTCGAAGATCAGGCCGTGCGGCAGCGGGTCGAGGTCGGTGATGCCCAGCGCGTACGCCGCCAGCGAGCCGGCCGCCGAGCCACGGCCCGGACCGACCCGGATGCCGTTGTTCTTGGCCCACATGATGAAGTCGGCGACCACGAGGAAGTAGGAGGGGAACCCCATCTGCAGGATGACGTCCATCTCGAAGTCGATCTGCCTGCGGTGCTCGTCGTCGATGCCCTGGGGGAAGCGGCGCTCCATGCCCCGCTGGATCTCCTTGCGGAACCAGCTCTCCTCGGTCTCCCCCTCGGGCACCGGGAAGGTCGGCATCAGGTTCTTGAAGCCGAACATGCCGGTCGGGTCGACCTTCTCGGCGACCAGCAGCGTGTTGCGGCAGCCCTCGGCCCACAGGTCGGAGGAGTCGACCGCGCGCATCTCGTCGGCGGTCTTGATGTAGTAGCCGCTGCCGTCGAAGCGGAACCGGTCGGGGTCGGACAGCTGCTTGCCGGTCTGGATGCACAGCAGCGCGTCGTGGGAGGTCGCGTCCGACTCGTAGGTGTAGTGGGAGTCGTTGGTGACCAGCGGCGGGATGTTCAGCTCCCGGGAGATGCGGGTCAGGCCGTCGCGGACCCGGCGCTCGATGTCGAGCCCGTGGTCCATGATCTCCAGGTAGTAGTTGTCCTTGCCGAACAGCTCCTGGAACTTCGCCGCCGCCGCCAGCGCCTCGTCGTACTGGCCCAGGCGCAGCCGGGTCTGCACCTCGCCCGACGGGCAGCCGGTCGTGGCCATCAGCCCCTCGGCGTGCTCGGCGAGGGTCTCGGCGTCCATCCGGGCCCACTTGCGCACGAAGCCCTCGGTGTAGGCGCGCGAGGAGAGCTTCATCAGGTTGCTCAGACCCTTGGCGTTCTTCGCCCAGATCGTCATGTGGGTGTAGTAGCCACCCGCCGACACGTCGTCCCGCTTCTGGTGCGGCTCGCCCCACAGCACCGGCTTCTTCTGGTGCCGGGAGGCGGGGGCGACGTAGGCCTCGATGCCGATGACCGGCTTGATCCCGGCCCCGGTGGCCTGCTTGTAGAAGTCGTAGGCGCCGTGCATGTTGCCGTGGTCGGTGATCGCGATGGCGGGCATGCCCAGGTCGCCGACCTGTTTGAACATCTGCTTCAGGCGAGCGGCCCCATCGAGCATGGAGTACTCGGTGTGAACGTGAAGATGCACAAACGAGTCGGACATGCGGCCTCGTTCCTCCCCCTAGTCGCGTGTCGGCGTGGGAAGCCTACGCGTGTTTGCCCCCCGCTGTGGCCCCCCGCGGCCCCACACTTCGCCACCTTTCGCAGCGCCTGCCGTCGAGCACTCAGAGTGGCGATCGGCTACTTTGGGTAACGATGTTTCCGGGGCGGGCATACGGGGGGAACGCGTGAAGACCGACGAGGGCTACAGCCACGCGCTCGGCAACCGCCAGGTGCAGATGATCGCGATCGGCGGCGCGATCGGCGTCGGGCTGTTCCTCGGGGCCGGCGGACGGCTCCAGGCCGCCGGTCCGGCGCTGGTGCTGTCGTACGCGGCCGCCGGGCTCGCGGCCTTCTTCGTCATGCGGGCCCTCGGCGAGCTGGTCCTCTACAAGCCGACCTCGGGCTCATTCGTAGACTACGCCGCCGACTTCGTCGGACCGTGGGCGGCCTTCGCCAGCGGCTGGATGTACTGGATCAACTGGGCCTTCACCGGCATCGCCGAGCTGACCGCGATCTCCATCTACGTGCACCTGTGGGCCCCGCAGTTCCCCCGATGGCTCACCGCCCTCATCGCGCTGGCGTTCGTGCTGACCGTCAACCTGCTGTCGGTGCGCCTGTTCGGCGAGCTGGAGTTCTGGTTCGCGCTGCTCAAGGTCCTGGCGATCTGCGCGTTCCTGGTGACCGGGCTGGTGCTGGTGATCTTCGGGATGGGCCTGGGCGGCAGCACCGCGGGGGTGGGAAACCTCGCCGCCCACGGCGGCTTCGCCCCCAACGGGTTCCCGGTGGTGCTGATGAGCCTCCAGTCGGTGATCTTCGCCTACTCCTCGATCGAGCTGGTCGGCATCGCCGCGGGCGAGACGAAGAACGCCAGGGAGGTCCTGCCCAGGGCGATCAACGGCGTTATCTGGCGGATCATGATCTTCTACGTCGGCTCCGTCCTGCTGCTGGCGATGGTCCTGCCGTGGACCGCCTACGGCCCGGCCCAGTCCCCGTTCGTGACGGTCTTCGCCGCGCTCGGCGTCCCCTGGGCCGCCGACGCCATGAACCTGATCGTCATCACCGCGGCCCTGTCGTCGTGCAACTCCGGCCTCTACTCCACCGGCCGGATCCTGCGCGCCATGGCCGTCAAGGGCGAGGCCCCCGCCTTCGCCGGGCTGCTCAGCTCCCGCCAGGTCCCCTACGGCGGCATCCTCCTCACGGCCGCGGTGTTCGTCGCCGGGGTGGTCCTCTACTACTACGTCCCGGAGCGGGCCTTCAACATCGCCACCGCGATCGCCTCCCTGGGCGTGATCACCACCTGGGGCACCCTGGTCTTCTGCCAGATCCGGCTGCGCCGCGCCGCCGAGCGGGGCCTGCTCGAACGCCCCGCCTTCCGGATGCCGGGCGCGCCGTACACCGGCTGGTCCACCCTGGCCTTCCTCGCGCTGGTGGTGCTGCTCATGCCGTTCGCCGACGCCGACCAGCGCATCGCCTTCTTCTGCATCCCGCTGCTGGCCGCCGCCATCGCGACGGGCTGGCGGATCGTCGACTCACGCCGCGGCACCGAGATGCTCTTCGACTGACGGCGTCCGGGCGCACCGCGGTGCGGGCGTCCGGCGCCGCGCGGCCGCCGTCCGGCCCGCGGCGGGCACGGGGTCAGTCCTGACCGGCCGCCCTGCGCTCCTCGGCCAGGTGCAGCCCCGCCTCGATCACGGCGTTCATGATGGGCGCCAGCCGCGCCTCACCCAGGGTGGGGGCGCGGCGGGCCATCTCGGCGACCAGGCGGCGCTCGCGGTCCATGTCGCGGCCGGCGAAACCGCCGACGGGCTTGAGGCTCTGGATGACCCCGGCGAGCTCGGCGCGGCGTTCGAGCAGGACGGCCAGGGCCGCGTCGACACGGTCGACGGCGCCCCGGGCGGCCAGGACGGAGTCGGGGGTCTCGCGGCGGGTGAGCGCGCCGACGATCCGCACGGCCTCCTGGGCGGCGAGGACGGCCCGCTCGGCGGCGTCGGGGGCCAGGAGCAGGCCGTCGGCCCCGGCGGCGACCGCCGCGGCGGCCAGCGCGGGATCCCCGCCGAGGTCGGCCAGCACGGGGCGGCCGGACCTCTCCCGGGCGGCGCGCATCAGGGTCAGGTCGAGGGTCACCCCGGCCAGGTGCGTACGGCTGCCGCTCTCGCAGAGCACGACCCGGTCGTTGCCCTCGGCCACGCAGTAGTCGGCGATCGCCAGCCACTCCTCCAGGGTCGCGGCCGGGCCGCGCTGGACGAGCACGGGCAGGCCCAGCCGGGCGACCGCGCGGACGAGCTGGAAGTCCTGCATCCAGGCCGCGCCGACCACCACGCCGTCGGCGTCGGCGAGGATCTCCGGCAGGTCTCCCGCCGAGAACGGCTCCACCAGGATCGGCCCGGCCCACTCGGCGCGGACCGCCGCCACGGCCTCGGCCGCCGGCACCCGTCCGTGGTGGTCGCGCAGGCTGATCCAGCGGGCGTCCGCCCCCGGGCCGCCGACCACCACGGCCGGTCCGGCCCCCACCGTGAGCGTCCCCAGCTTCACGGCTCCGCGCTCCAGGTGTGCGGTCAACAACGACATCTCGGCTCCTCATGCTCAGCCGGCGCACATCCGCGAGCCGGCGAATCGTAAGAAACAAAAAAGGCAGAGAACGTGTCTCTGCCTCGTGCCGGCTCCGGGTGGTCGCTAGATCACACTGTCACGACCGGCCCTCCGGAGCCGGCTCGATAAACGCGAAATAGCAAGTCATGGGATCGACGATAGGCCATCTCCCCACCGGGCGCCACCTGTTGGACAGCGCGTCTCGAATCGTGGACACCCGGGTCTCGCGAGAGTCGATCACCCTTCCCGGCCTATGAGAGTATTCGGGGGTTTAGAAAGGGGTAGGTGCGGTTGATGGCCGAAGCACAGTCTTCTGAGGGACGTCGCATTGCCGCCCGCTACCACCTGCGCGAGCCCATCGGCCGGGGTGGCATGGGCATCGTCTGGCGGGCCCACGACGAGCTCCTCGACCGGGAGGTCGCGGTCAAGGAGGTCCGCTACGCCGACATGCTCGGCGAGGACAACCAGGAAGACTTCAACCGGCGCACCAAGCGCGAGGCGCGGGCCGCCGGCCGGCTGACGCACCCGAACGTGGTGGTCGTCCACGACGTGGTCGAGGAAGACGGACGCCCCTGGATCGTCATGCAGCTCGTGGAGTCCCGCTCGCTCGGCAAGGTCCTGCGCCAGGACGGGCCGCTGCGGCCCGAGCGGGTCGCCGAGATCGGGCTCCAGGTGCTGGAGGCGCTGCGCGCCGCGCACGCGCAGGGGGTGCTGCACCGGGACGTCAAGCCGGAGAACGTGCTGCTGGCCGACGACGGCCGGGTGGTGCTGACCGACTTCGGCATCGCGACGCTGGAGGCCGAGACCGCGCTGACCATGACCGGGATCGCGGGCACGCCCGCGTTCATCCCGCCGGAGCGGATCAAGGGGGCCAGCGCGCAGCGCGAGTCGGACCTGTGGTCCCTCGGGGCGACGCTGTACGCGGCCGTGGAGGGCAAGCCGCCGCACGAGCGGGGCGGGGCGCTGCCGACCATGCACGCCGTGCTGAACGACGAGCCGGAGCCCCCGGTCCGCGCCGGACGGCTGCTGACCACGGTGCTCGACGGGCTGCTGCGCAAGGACCCGGCCCAGCGCATGTCCTACGACGAGGCCGCGCGCCTGCTGCGCGAGGTGGCCGAGGGCGGCCGGCAGCGGACCCCCAAGCCCGCCGGTCCCGCCAAGACCGCCCTCATGCCGGCCGTGTCCACCTCGGCGACGGCCGAGACCGACCCCGGGATCAGATACGAGCCCGAGGGCTTCCCCGCGACCGGGGTGAAGCTGGAGCCCGCCGTACCGGCCCCCGCCAAGGACTCGCCGCCCGCCACACCGGCACCGCGCGGGCCCGCCGCGAAAGTGCGGCAGGAGCCCGCCCCCACGCCGGCCCCCGCACCAGTTCCCAAGCCCGCCTCCACACCGGCTCCCAGGCCCGTCTCCCGGCCGGCCCCCTCGACGAGACGCGAGCCCTTCCCTCCGGTACGGCCGGAACCCGCGCCCGAGCCGGTCCCCGCGCCCAGGCCCGAGCCGGTCGTGCCCGTCCCGCCGGCGCGGCAGGAGCCCGGCACCGGCCCCCGGCCCGCACCGGCCGCCACACCGATGGAGGGCTACCGCTCCACCTCGCCGACGGTCCTCTCGCGAGGCCCTCGGTCGCAGGTGAAACGGGGCCTGCTGGTGATCGTGCCCGCGGTCCTGGTCGTCGGCGCGGTCGCCGGCTGGCTGGGGATGCGCAGCCGCGAGTCGGACGCCCCGCCGACCTCGCACGCGAGCAGGCCGACCACGTCGGCGGGGACGGCCAAGGCGACCGCGGAGGCCACCCCCTCCGTCTCCGAGAGTCCCGCCCCCAGTCCCACCAAGACCGAGGAGAAGGACAAGGAGAAGGAGAAGTCGAAGCTCCCCGACGGCTGGCACATGCACAAGGACGGCAACGGCTTCTCCATCGGCCTGCCCAAGGGCTGGAAGGTGGACAAGCGGCCGGGCCAGCAGGTCTGGTTCCGCGGGTCCGACCGCAGGAGCTTCGTGTTCGTCGAATACGTCGACAAGGCCGGTCCCGACCCGAAGCAGGACTGGTACAACGGAGAGCGGGCCAGCCGGGGGAACTTCCCCGGCTACGAGCGGATCCGGATCGAGAAGGTCGACTACATGGAGAAGGCCGCCGACTGGGAGTTCACCTGGAACACGAGCTCGGGCAAGGCCCGGGTGCTCAACCGGGGGTTCGTGACCAAGGGCGGCCGGGGATACGCGATCTACTGGCACACCCCGGCCGAGGACTGGAAGAAGAACATGCACCTTTTCGAGGGATTCGCCCAGACCTTCTCGTCGAAAAAGTGAGACCCGCCCCGACCGGCTACGATTCGTGGGTTTGGGAGGGGCGAGGAGAATGACCGAACGGAAGGTGGCGGGCCGGTATCGCCTGCTCGAACCCATCGGCGAGGGCGGGATGGGCGTCGTCTGGCGTGCCCATGACGAGCTTCTCGACCGGGTCGTGGCGGTCAAGGAGGTCCGCTACCGCGGGGTCGACGAGGCCGCGCGCACGGACCTGAACCGGCGGACGATCCGGGAGGCCCGGACCGCCGGGCGGCTCGACCACCCGTCCGTGATCATCGTGCACGACGTGGTCGAGGAGGAGGGCCGGCCCTGGATCGTCATGCAGATGGTCCGGTCGCGCTCGCTGGGCGAGGTCGTCCGCGCGGAGGGGCCGCTGACGCCCGAGCGGGTGGCCTCGGTCGGGCTGCAGGTGCTGGGCGCCCTGCTGGCCGCCCACGCCGCCGGAGTGCTGCACCGGGACGTCAAGCCGGAGAACGTGCTGCTGGCCGACGACGGCCGGGTCGTGCTGACCGACTTCGGGATCGCCGCGATGACGCAGGAGACCGGGATCACCCGGACGGGCGCGATGGTCGGCACCCCCGCCTTCCTGCCCCCGGAACGGCTCCACGGGCTGGCGGCCACCCCCGAGTCGGACCTGTGGTCCCTCGGGGCGACGCTGTACGCGGCCCTGGAGGGGCGTCCGCCGTTCGAGCGGGCCACGGCCGCGGCGACGATGATGGCCGTCCTCCACGGCGAGCCCAGCCCCATGGCGCACAGCGGTCCCCTGGCCGTCGCCATCCTCGGCCTGATGGCCAAGGACCCCGCCACCCGGATGACCGCGGAGCAGGCCACGCCCCTGCTCACCCGCGCGGCCGCGGGCCCGGCCACCGGGCCCCGCGATCCGTCCGGCGGGGCGGCCGCGGCGTCCGCGCACGCCGACACGCCGTCCCCCTACCCCGGCCACCCCAGCCCGGCGCCCTCCTACCCCGGCCACCCCGGCCCGGCGCCCTCCTACCCCGGCCACCCCGGCCCCGTCCCCGCGCACGCCGACGCGGGGCCCCGTTCCGACCAGCCGTCCCGTCCGGCGCACCCCTTCCCTCCGGACGACCCCGCGCACCACGGCGGTCCTCCGTACGGCGCGCAGCACCCGCACGGAGGGCAGCCGCCGTATCCGGCGGGAGCGGCACCGGGCGGATGGCCGCCGCGGCACGCCGGGCAGCCGTCACGTCCGGGAGACCAGCCGCACCACCCCGGCGACCCGCTGCACCACTCGGGCGACCCGGCGTGGCCGTCCCACCGGAGCGGCTCCACGCCCGCGGAGCAGCCGCCCCACCGCGGCGAGCCCACCCTCGCCGGGCAGCCGCCCCATCCGGACGGCCGGGCCTGGCCGTCGCACCGCGACGCGCCCACCCACGCCGGGCACTCCTACCTCGACGATCCGGCGTATCCGGGGCGGTGGCCGCACGAGGAGCGGCCCGCCGCCCCGCCCGCCGCGGCGCGGCGGCGGGCGGGGCGGGTGGCGCTCGCCGCCGGGGTGCCCGCGCTCGCCGTCACGCTCGGGGTGGGGGGCTGGCTGGTGCTCCGGGGCCAGGACGGCACGGCGGCGCCCACGCCGACGGCCACGGCGGCGGTCACCACCGGGCCGACCACCCCGGCCGAGCCCTCCAAGACACCCCGTGCGACCCCCACCCCGTCCGGCCGCCCGTCCCAGGCGCTCCCGGCGGGCTGGCGGCTCCACCGCGACCCGCTGGGCTTCACCGTCGCGGTCCCCAGGGGCTGGGCCGTCAAGCGCTTCTCCGACCGTGACAGGGTCGAGTTCCGGCCTCCGGGGCGGAACGGCTTCCTGTGGATCGAGTCGACCGAGGACCCCGAGACGGATCCGGTCAAGCACTGGGAGAAGGTGGAGAAAGGCGGGCTGGCGAAGAACGTCTGGCCGGGCTACGAGCGGATCGGCATCACCGCGCTGAGATACCGCGGCCTGCCGGCCGCCGACTGGGAGTTCACCTACCTGAAGGACAAGGTCAGGATGCGCGTCCTGGACCGGGGCTTCCGCACGTCCACGGGCCGCCCGTACGCGATCTACTGGGAGGGCCCCGACGACGGCAGGTCGAACCGGATGTTCTTCGACAGGTTCACCGAGACCTTCCGGCCGTGACCGAGCGGGAGGCGGCGCGCTTCTGGCGCAGTCCGGGGCTGCCGGGGGTGGACCTGCTCAAGGCCAGATACGTCACCCACCGGTTCTCCCGGCACGTGCACGACGGCTACGCGATCGGGGTGATCCTGTCCGGGGTCGAGGAGTTCGACTACCGGGGCGCCCGGCACCGCGCGGGTGCGGGGAACCTGGTCCTGGTCAACCCCGAGCACGTGCACACCGGCCAGGCGGGCGAGCCCGGCGGCTGGGCCTACCGGATGCTCTACCCGTCGATCGAGGTCATGGCGGACATCGCCGCGGAGCTGGCGGCCGGGCGCGGCACGCCGCACTTCCCCGAGCCCGTCGTCTCCCACCCGCACGCCACCGCGCTGCTGCGGGCCGCGCACGACGCCGCCGAGCACGGCGACGGCCTGGCCTCCTCCACGCTCGCCCGCACGGCCTTCGGCGCCCTGCTCAGGCAGCACGCCGCCCACCGCACGGCGGACGCGCGGCCCGCCAGGGAGGACCGGGCCGTACGGCGGGCGCGGGAGATCCTGCACGAGCGGCTCGTCGACCCGCCCACGCTGGAGGACCTGGCGCGGGCCGTACAGGCGAAGCCCTTCGCTCTGATCCGGGCCTTCAAGTCGGTCACGGGCCTGCCCCCGCACGCCTATCTCAACACGCTCCGGGTCCGGCGGGCCCGGGGGCTGCTCGACTCCGGCACATCGGCCGCGCAGGTCGCCACCGACGTGGGTTTCACCGATCAGGCCCACCTGACCAGGCACTTCAAGCGGATCGTAGGGGTGCCACCCGGGGCGTACCAGCGCGCAGGAACGTACAAGACGGCACCAGAAAACCGGACATAACCTCGTTCGCATGGATACAACCACTCGTTCCTCAGCGGTCAGGGACGGACTGGGCGTGGGGATCGCCGTGGGGCTGTCCGGACTGGCGTTCGGCGCCGCCGCGGTCACCGCCGGGCTGAACGTCGCACAGGCGTGCGTGCTGAGCCTGTTCGCCTTCACCGGGGCCTCGCAGTTCGCCCTGGCCGGGGTCATCGCCGGCGGCGGCGGCCTGGTGGCGGGCACGGCGGGCGCGCTGCTGCTGGGAGCCCGGAACGGCCTGTACGGCCTGCGCATGTCCGACCTGCTCGCGGTCCGGGGCTGGCTCAGGCTCCCGATGGCCCACGGCGTGATCGACGAGACGACCGCGGTGGCACTGGCCCAGCCCGACGAGCGGTCCGCCCGGACCGGTTTCCTCGTCACGTTCGTCAGCCTCTACCTGACGTGGAACGTCACCACCCTGCTCGGCGCGGCGGGCGCCTCCCAGGTGACCGACCCGGCGGTGTTCGGCCTGGACGCGGTGGGCCCGGCGACGTTCGTGGCCATCCTGTGGCCCCGGCTCACCGGCAGCGGCCCGGAGACCCGTGCGCTGCGGCTGATCGCCGGCGGCGGTGCGGCCATCGCGCTGGCCACGACGCCGTTCACCCCGCCGGGCGTGCCCGTGCTGATCGCGGCGGTCGCCGTGCTCGCCGTGATCCTGAGGAGGCCGAAGTGACCGTCTGGTGGGCAATCGTGATCACCTGCGCGGGCTGCTACGCGCTGAAGCTCGCCGGGCTGTCGGCTCCGCGCCAGGTGCTCGACCATCCGACCGTGCAGCGTTTCGCGGCGCTGGTCCCGGTGGCGCTGCTGGCCGCGCTGATCGCGGTGCAGACCTTCACGCATGGGCAGCAACTGCACTTCGACCTGCCCCGCACCGCCGGGCTGGGGGCGGCCGTCGTGGCGCTGCTGCTGCGCGCGCCCTTCCTGGTGGTGCTCGCGACGGCGGCCGTCGTCACGGCCGCGCTGCGTCATCTCCTGAGCTGATCTCCGCGGGGACCGTCTGACATGACGGCAGATCCGTGGTCGATTGTGGATCACTGGGGGTATCTGCGTAAAGCGTCCGGAATGTCAGAGCAAATCCTGGGTACTCGGCAGCTCATGACCGACTCTCAGGGGATCATCGGCGCTCGGTACCGGCTGCTGGAACACATCGGCCGAGGAGGGATGGGCACGGTCTGGCGGGCACGGGACGAGGTGCTCGGCAGGGACGTGGCGGTCAAGGAGGTCATCCCCTCTCCCGACCTGACCGGTCCCGAACGCGAGGTCTTCACCGTACGGACGCTCAGGGAGGCCCGCGCCGCCGGGCGGATCGGCCATCCGGGCGTCGCGACGGTCTACGACGTGATCGAGGAGCACGGGCGCCCGTGGATCGTGATGCAGCTCGTGGACTCCCGGACGCTCGGGGCCGTGGTCCGGGAGGACGGGCCGCTGCCGCCGGCGCGGACGGCGCAGATCGGGCTGGAGGTGCTCGGCGCGCTGCTCGCCGCGCACCAGGCGGGTGTGCTGCACCGGGACGTCAAGCCGGACAACGTGCTGCTGTCGAAGGACGGGCGGGCGGTGTTGACCGACTTCGGCATCGCGGTGCTCGAAGGCGACTCGTCGGTGACCAGGACCGGCGCCCTCATCGGCACCCCGGCGTTCATCGCGCCGGAGCGGGCGAGCGGGGGCCCGGCGGAGTTCGCCTCCGACCTGTGGTCGCTGGGCGTGACGCTCTACATGGCGGTCGAGGGACGGTCCCCCTTCGAGCGCGCCCACCCGCTGGCGACGCTCAGCGCGGTCATGCACGAGGAGCCGGCCCCGCTGAGGTTCGCCGGGTCGCTGGGGCCGGTGATCTCCGGTCTGCTCCGCAAGGACCCGGCGCAGCGCATGTCCGCTCAGGAGGTGCAGGTCCACCTGCGGGCGATCGTGAACGGGACCGAGCCGCAGCCCACCATGCCGATCGTGCTCCCGGCCCCGGCCCCGGCCCCGGCCTCGGCCCCGGCGCCCGCTCCGGCCGCGGCGCCGGTCGGGGCGCCCGCGCCGGAGCCCGACCCCCTGGTGGCCGCCGGGAGGCGACGGCGGCGGCCGGCCGTCGCGGCCCTGGCGGCGACGGCGGTCGCGGCCGTCCTGACCTCGGGCGGGGCCGCCTGGGTGGCCCTGAACTCCGCCCCCACGCAGCCGGTGAAGGGGCCCACCACCGCGAGCGTCCCCGCCGAGAAGGACACCCCGGACAAGAACACCGAGCAGGCGAGGCTGCCCACGGAGAGGAAGCCCTCCCCGGCCAGGACGGGCAGCGGCCGCCAGCAGCCCTCCGCCCGTCCCACGACTCCGGAGCAGCCCCGGCACAGCAGCCCCTCCCCGTCGGACGGGCCGACGGGGGACAGGCCCGAGGACGGCTCCGGGAAGGGTTCCAAGGACGACTCCGGCAAGGACTCCGGCAAGGGTTCCAAGGACGACACGGGCAAGGACTCCGAGCAGGACTCCGGCAAGAAGCCCGGCAAGGACTCCCAGGACGCCCCCGACGACGGCTCCGGCCAGGAGCAGGGGCAGGGGCCCGACGACGGCGCGGGCGAGAGCTCCGGCGGCACCTCCGGAGACGACGCCACCCAGGACCGGAGCCAGGAGGGGACCGAGCAGGTCGCCTTCGGGGGCGGGACGGACGCCCCCGGCAAGGTCAGCGGCAAGGCCGCCGCGAAGCACGGCGAGGACAAGTAGCCGCCACCACGGCGGAGAGCACCACAGCAGGCACCACCACGGCAGGCACCACAGCGGACAGCACCACGGCAGGCGCCACCACGGCGGACAGCACCAGGGCGGGCGGCGTTACGACTCGCTGCCGACGACCTTCAGCGCGTGGGCCAGGTCGTCCGGGTAGTCGGTGGTGAAGGAGACCCACTCACCCGTCGCGGGATGCTCGAAGGCCAGCGAGACCGCGTGCAGCCACTGCCGGGTCACGCCCAGACGCGCGGCCAGCGTGGGGTCCGCGCCGTACATCATGTCACCGACGCACGGGTGACGCAGCGCCGACATGTGGACCCGGATCTGGTGGGTCCGGCCGGTCTCCAGCTTGATGTCCAGCAGTGACGCCGCCCGGAACGCCTCGATCGTGTCGTAGTGGGTGACCGACTCCTTGCCCCCGGCCACGACCGCGAAGCGGCCGTCCCCGGAGGGATGGCGGTCGATCGGCGCGTCGACGGTGCCGCGCAGCGGGTCGGGATGCCCCTGGACCAGCGCGTGGTAGCGCTTGTCGACCGTGCGCTCCTTGAAGGCCCGCTTCAGGTTCGAGTAGGCGTGCTCGCTCTTGGCCACGACCATGGCGCCGGTGGTGTTGGCGTCCAGGCGGTGCACGATCCCCTGCCGCTCGGCGGCGCCGCTGGTCGCCACCCGGTGCCCGGTGCCGAGCAGGCCGCCGATCACGGTCGGCCCGGTCCAGCCGGTGGTCGGGTGGGCGGCCACGCCGATGGGCTTGTTGACGACCACGATGTCGTCGTCCTCATAAATGATCTTCATGCCGGGGACCGGCTCCGCGACCGGCATCGGCGCGGTGGGCGGCGGCGGCAGGGTGACCTCCAGCCACGCGCCCCCGTGGACCCGGTCGGACTTGGCCGCCGGCGAGCCGTCCACCAGCACGTCGCCGGAGACGATCAGCTCGGCCGCGCGGGTCCGGGAGAACCCGAACAGCCGGGACAGGGCGGCGTCGAGGCGCTCGCCCTCCAGCCCGTCGGGGACGGGGAGACTCCGCTGCTCAGCCATCGTTCTTCTGCTCCCCCGTGTCGCGTGTGCCGTCGATCTGGTAACCCCGCCAGGCGAGGAAGACGGCCAGGATGCCGCCGCAGACGATCGCCGAATCCGCCACGTTCCAGACCGGGAAGTGGCCGGGGAAGGTCTCGATGAAGTCGACGACGTGCCCCTGGAACGGCGAGGGCCGCCCGAAGCCCGAGGGCCAGCGCAGGAGCCGGTCGGTCAGGTTGCCGAGCGCCCCGCCGAGCATCAGCCCCAGCGTGACGGCCCACGGCAGGCTGCGCAGGTTGCGGGCGGTGCGCAGGATGGCGATCACCACACCGGCCGCGACGAACGTGAAGACGATCGTCATGCCCGTGCCGATGCTGAACGCCGCCCCGGAGTTGAAGATCACTCGGAACTGGAGCAGCCCGGGGACGACGACGAACGGCTCCTTGCCCTCAAGGGTCCTCAGCACGACCGTCTTGGTGATCAGGTCGAGGAGGTAGACGATCGGTACGATCGTCGCCAGGACGGCGATCCGCCGCGCTCCGGCCGGGGCGGCCGCGACCGCCCCGGCGACGCTGCCGTCCGTCAGCGGCGCTCCTCCCGCTGCTTGCAGGCCACGCACAGCGTCGCCCTCGGGAACGCCTGAAGGCGCTCCTTGCCGATCGGCTTGTGGCACGATTCGCACACTCCGTAGGTTCCCGCGTCGATCCGGGCGATCGCTCGCTCGTTCTGCGCGACCAGGTCGCGCGAATTCAGGGTAAGGGCGATCTCGCGTTCCCGTTCATACGTGCGGGCCCCGGCGTCCGCCTGGTCGTCTCCGGCACCGTCCGTCACATCGCTCGACGCGATCTCGGTCTCGGCCTTGGCGATCTCCTGGTTCAGCTCCTCGATCTCCGTGGCCAGCCGCTCGCGGACCTCCGCGAGCTCCTTGGCCGACCAGGTGACGACGGTACTGTCCTCTGACGGCGCTACCGCGCTCTCGTCTGCGCGTACGGTCGCGGCCATGTCGGCCTCCTTGCTCGATCGGACCGTATCCAATGTGGTAAACGGTGCGGGCAGCTTAGGTCTCCCATAACAGAACGGCAAACGACCCGCCGTGATGTTTACCACTCCCGTAACATCCGGCTCCCTCCTCGCGATTCCCGTGCTCCGCCGATCGCCGGTAGTGCCGATATCGGGAAGCTTCGAGCAGGCCCGTGCGTTATCGTTTGAGTTCGCAAGGCGTTGATGGGGACAACTACCTCCGTGCCCCTCGCACGAGCGACCCGGGGACGGTGTGAGCCCGGGGCGAGACCCGGAGGGAAAATCACCCCGGAGCCGCCGGAAGAACGGCCTTCACGGCCCAGTAGACCCGGCAGCGGACCAAAGGAAGAGGGCCTTCCCCTGTGAAGGTCAAGGAGGGTGGTACCGCGGGGCCCGAGAGGTCTCGTCCCTCCACGCCACTGCCAGCACCAGCGTGGAGGTCCCGCCCGTCATGTCCGCCTATTTCCGCTCTCTTCCCGCGCAGGTCGACCTGCCCGCGCTCGAACATGAGGTGCTCGACCGCTGGCGGGACGGAAAGGTCTTCGAGCGTTCGGTCGAGCAGAACGCCGACGGCCCCAGCTGGGTCTTCTACGAGGGCCCGCCCACCGCCAACGGCATGCCCGGCGTGCACCACGTCGAGGCCCGGGTGTTCAAGGACGTCTTCCCCCGCTACAAGTCGATGCAGGGCTACAGCGTGCCCCGCAAGGCGGGCTGGGACTGCCACGGCCTGCCCGTCGAGGTCGCCGTCGAGAAGGAACTCGGCCTCAGCGGCAAGAAGGACATCGAGGCGTACGGCGTCGCCGAGTTCAACGCCCGCTGCCGCGAGTCGGTGCTGCGGCACGTGGACGCCTTCGAAGAGATGACCGAGCGGATGGGCTACTGGATCGACCTGTCCCAGGCCTACCGCACGATGGACCCGGCCTACGTGGAGTCCGTCTGGTGGTCGCTCAAGGTCATCTTCGACAAGGACCTGCTGTTCCGCGACTTCCGGATCACCCCCTACTGTCCCCGCTGCGGCACCGGCCTGTCCGACCACGAGCTGGGCCAGCCGGGCGGCTACGAGACCGTCTCCAGCCCGTCCGTCTACGTCCGCATGCCCGTCACCTCGGGCCCGCTGGCCGAGCTCGGCGCCTCGCTGCTGATCTGGACCACCACGCCGTGGACGCTGGTCTCCAACACCGCGGTGGCCGTGCACCCCGACGTGACCTACGTCGCGGCGCGCCCCGCCGGGTCCGACGAGGTGCTGGTGGTGGCCGAGCAGCTGCTGACCTCCGCGCTGGGCGAGGGCGCGCAGGTGCTGGCCACCTTCCAGGGCGCGGAGCTGGAGCACACCACCTACTCCCGCCCCTTCGAGCTGGTCGACATCCCCGGCGCCCACTACGTGGTGCTCGGCTACTACGTCACCACCGAGGACGGCACCGGCCTGGTCCACCAGGCCCCCGCCTTCGGCGCCGACGACATGACGACCTGCAAGCGGTACGGCCTGCCGATCGTCAACCCGATCGGCCCCGACGGGCGCTTCCTCGACAGCGTCCCCCAGGTCGGCGGGCAGTTCTTCAAGGAGGCCGACGAGGGCCTGACCGAGGACCTCAGGGCACGCGGCCTGCTCTACCGCGGCAGCCACTTCGAGCACAGCTACCCGCACTGCTGGCGCTGCCACACCGCGCTGCTCTACTACGCGCTCCCCGCCTGGTACATCCGGACCACGGCCGTCAAGGAACAGCTCCTCGCCGAGAACGAGAAGACCAACTGGTACCCCGAGACGATCAAGTGGGGCCGCTTCGGCGAGTGGCTGCGCAACAACGTCGACTGGTCGCTGTCCCGCTCGCGTTACTGGGGCACGCCCCTGCCGCTGTGGGTCTGCACCGCCGACGAGTCGCACATCACCTGCGTCGGCTCGATGGAGGAGCTGAGCCGGCTGTCGGGCCAGGACGTCTCCGCGCTCGATCCGCACCGTCCCTACGTCGACGACGTCACGCTGCCCTGTCCGACCTGCGGGGCCGAGGCGCGCCGGGTGCCGGACGTGATCGACGCCTGGTACGACTCGGGGTCGATGCCGTTCGCCCAGTGGGGCGCGCCGTACCAGAACGCGGACATGCTGGAGAAGGCCTACCCGGCGCAGTTCATCTGCGAGGCCACCGACCAGACGCGCGGCTGGTTCTACTCGCTGATGGCGGTCGGCACGCTGGTCTTCGGCAGGACCTCCTACGAGAACGTGCTCTGCCTCGGCCTGATCCTCGCCGAGGACGGCCGCAAGATGAGCAAGCACCTGGGCAACGTGCTGCAGCCCATCCCGCTGATGGACCAGCACGGCGCCGACGCGCTGCGCTGGTACATGGCCTGCTCCGGTTCGCCGTGGGCGGCCCGCCGGGTCGGGCACGGCGCCCTGGAGGAGATCGTCCGAAAGGTCCTGCTGACCTACTGGAACACCGCGTCGTTCTTCACGCTCTACGCCAACGCCGAGTCGTGGTCGCCCGCCAAGCTCTCCGAGGCCCCCCCGTACGCCGAGCGCCCGCTGATCGACCGCTGGGCGCTGGCCGAGCTGCACCGGACGGTGGCCGAGGTCACCTCGTCGCTGGACGACTTCGACACCGCCCGGGTCGGGCGGCGGCTGGCGGAGTTCCTCGACGACCTGTCCAACTGGTACGTGCGGCGCTCCCGCCGCCGGTTCTGGTCCGGCGAGGCCTCGGCGTTCGCCACGCTGTACGAGTGCCTGGAGACCGTCACCCGGCTGATGTCGCCGGTGGTGCCCTTCATCACCGACTACGTCTGGGACGTGCTGCGCGAGGCCGGCGGCCCCACCTCGGTCCACCTGGCCGCCTGGCCCACGGTGACCGAGGAGCTGCTGGACCCCGCGCTGTCGGAGCAGATGGCGCTGGTCCGCCGCCTGGTGGAGCTGGGCCGCTCGGCCCGCGCCTCCAGCGGGGTCAAGACCCGCCAGCCGCTCGGCCGCGCCCTGGTCGGCGCCCGCGGCTGGGGCGCGCTCTCCCCCGAGCTGCGCGAGCTGATCGCCGACGAGCTCAACGTGCAGGGGCTGGAGGACCTGTCGGGCATCGAGGCCGACCTGGTCTCCTTCACCGTCAAGCCCAACTTCAGGGCGCTGGGCAAGCGGTTCGGCTCGCAGACCAAGCTGGTCGCCGCCGCCGTCGCGGCCGCCGACCCCGGCGAGCTCGCACGGGCCCTCCGCTCGGGCTCGGCGGTCTCGGTGGAGGCCGGCGAGCTGGGCACGGTGGAGCTGAGCGGCGAGGAGGTGATCGTCACCGAGCAGCCGAAGACCGGCTGGGCGGTGGAGACCGGGGCCGTCGACACCGGCACCGGCGAGACGGTCGCCCTCGACCTGACCATCACCGACGAGCTGCGCCGCTCCGGCCTGGTCCGTGACGTCGTCCGCCTGCTCCAGGAGGCCCGCAAGTCGACCGGCCTGTCCATCTCCGACCGGATCGACGTGTGGTGGTCCACCGCCGACGCCGACCTGGCCGAGGCCCTGCGCCTCCAGGGCGGCACCGTGGCCGGCGAGGTCCTCGCCGTCACCCTCACCGAGGGCGCCGACAACGACCTGCCCACCCACCACGACGCCGACCTCGGCCTGACCTTCCAGCTCCGCCGGACCGTCTGACCGACCTGTCCCGGAGGCGGCCCGCCGGCCGCCTCCGGGACAGCGGACGAGCGGCCCGGGATCTCCTGGGTTCCGCGGCCTTCACACCACCCGGGCCCCACGCTCCCGGCCGGCGGCCGGGTCGCGTCCGCCCTCTGAATCCACCGTTTCTCGGGCCCTTTTCGCCGGGCGGCCCGGCGTGCGTGCGTGCCGCCACCCGTACGGCTGACCACCCCAATGGCCGGCCCCGACAGACGTTTCCCGAGCCCTTTCCGCCGGGCGGCCGGGAGTACGTACGTGCCGCCGCCTGTGTGGCCGGCGGCACGTACGGCTGACCACCCTCATTGGCCGGTCCCGACGGACCGGCCGGTGGTCTAGGACTCCTCGTCCCGGCAGACCGAGCAGCTGGTCAGGCCCGCCTCCTCGGCCTCGGCCCGGGACATGATCTCGATGCCGCTGTCGTCGGTGCCCTTGATGAGGGGGCAGGCGGAGCTGTGGAAGCGGCGGGTGCCGACGATGACCTTGACGGTCCCGGGGGCACCGGGCACCGGGCCGTCCTTGACGGCCGGGATCCCGTGAGGGGCGGTGTCGGTGTCTCCGTCGTCCTCGCCGGAGGGCTCCTCCGCGGCCCGCGGCCCCGCCGAGGTGGAGTCGGCCGACACCGCGCGCCCGGCGCGCCCGGGTGCGGTGTCGGCCGGCTCCACCGGCTCGGGGGTGCCGTCCGGCTCATCGGAGGCCGTACGCTCCGCGGGCGAGGGCTCCTGGGGAGCCTCCGGTCCGGCGGAGACGGGCTCGGCGGGGCTGTCGGAGCCCTCGGGGCCCTCAGACTCGGGGGACCCGGTCTCCGGCCGCTCGACGTCCTCCTCGGCCCCGGCGGAGCCCTCAGGGGCGGCGGAAGCGGGCTCAGCGGAGACAGCCTTGGCGGAGACGGGCTTGGCGGAAGCGGACGACGCCGCCGGAGCCTCGCCCGCGGCGGACCCGCGCTCGGCGGGGCCGTCGGCCGTGGCCGGACCCTCGTCCTCGGCGGGCTCGGGGGACCCGGTCTCCGGCCGCTCGACGTCCTCCTCGGCCCCGGCGGGCCCACGCCCGGCGGGGACACCGGCCCCGACCCCGACGGCCCCGGCGGAGCCCTCAGAGGCAGCGGAGACAGGCTCGGCGGAGACGGCCTTGGCGGAAGCGGGCGACGCCACCGGGGCCTCGTCCGCGGCGGAGGCCGGCTCGGGCTCGGGTGTGTCACCGGAGTCCGAGGGGCCGGCCTGGGGCGCCTGCTCGGCGGCGGACCTGGCCAGGTCGCGGCTGAACCAGCTGGTGGCGTTGGAGTCGTCGGGGGTCTCCGGCTCGGCGGCCGGGGAGGGCCGGGCCGCGGCCGCCGCGGCGCGGAGCGGCGGGTCCGCCGGCTCCTGGGGCCGCGTCTGTTCCTGGGGGGCGGGGGCGTCCTGGAGGTGGGGCCGGGTCACCGCGGTCGCACCCTCCTGCGGGCCGGCCGGAGGGACGGGCCGGTACGGCGGGCTGAAACGGGCGGTGGGTCCGTGGACATCGGTGCCGCCGGAGGGGCTGGACTCCTGGGAGGCCCGGGACGTGGCCGGCTCCTGGGATCCGGTGGGGGCGTCCTGCGGCTGGGGCCCGCCGGTGAACTCGGGCAGGCACGTGGTGCAGGGCGTGAAGCCCTCCTCCCGCGCCTCCTCGTGCGTCAGCTCCTCATGATCCCTGCCGACGAGCTGCCGGCAGCCGGCGAGGTGATACCGCTTACGCCCCGGGATCACCAGGACGATCGCCTCGGCGTCCAGGAGGCCCCGCCTGGTGGCGGGGGCCGGCCCGGCCACCGGGTTCGGCCGGGGCTGGGGCGCGGCCGCCGTCTGCCGCATGCCGTGCGGAGCCATCGGCCGAGGAGCCGAGGGGGCATGCGGGTCCGGCGCCAGGTGCGGTGCGGGCATCGGCCCGGCCGGGACCGGTCCCTTGGGCGGGAGCGGAGCCGACCCGGCGCGCCCGCCGCCGGGGAACAGCTCGTGGCGGCGCAACAACGCCCCGATCACCAGGAAGACCGCGGACAGCACACTGACCGCGATCGACCACATGACCAGAAATGGCTTGGCCAGCACGAACCCCGCGATGAGCAGGACGATGGCCGTGACCACCAAACCAGCGCTGATAAGGATCACAGAGGAACTCCCGGGTACGGGTCAGGGGGGAATTGACCCGTCACCTTACCGGCGGTCGTTGTGCGGACCGTCAACGCCCTGGAAGGCGCCTGAATGCTGCGGCGGCTCACCACCGAACGGGTTGGCGGCGCCCTGGATGGTCGGCTGGCCGCCCGGAGCCACGGTGTGGGACATCGCCGGGGGGCTGCCCACGATCGGGAATCCGCCGCTGCCCTCGGCAGCCACGTTCAGCTCGGCGAGCTGGTTCTCCAGGTACAGCTTCAGACGGCTGCGGTATTCCCGCTCGAAGCTGCGCAGCTCCTCGACCTTGCGCTCAAGCTCGTCGCGGGTCTGCACCAGCGATCCCATGGCCTGGCGGTGCCGCTCCTGGGCGTCGCGCTCCAGCGTCTCGGCGCGGGCACGGGCGTCGCCGATGACCTGCTCGGCCTGGCGGCGCGCCTTGCCGAGGATGTCGTCGGCCTCGCGGCGGGCCCGGGTCACCGTCTCGTCCGCCTCCCGGCGGGCGTCGGCGATCGCCTGGTCGGCCGTCTGCTGGGCCAGCGCGAGCACGCGGGCCGCAGTGTCCATGTTGTCCTCGGCCGGGGGCATCCCCATGCCGACGGGGACAGGCTGCTGGTGCTGCACCGGCTCGGGGGCACGCATCGGCTCCGGCTGCGGCATCATCATCTCGGGTTTGGGCTCGGCGACGGGGGCGGGCGCCATGGCCATTCCCATTCCGCCGGGCACCTTGCCCCGCAGGCACTCCGCCAGCTTGGCGCGGAGCTCCTCGTTCTCCTGAATGAGGCGGTCCAGCTCGGACTCCACCTCATCAAGGAAGGCGTCCACCTCTTCCTCGTCATAGCCCGGCCTGAGCCGGGTCGTACTGAATTGCTTGTTCCGCACATCAGCGGGCGTCAGCGGCATTTCGGTCTCCTTGGCGCGCTTGGAGTCTGTCCGGAGGGACGGTACCCGATCAACTAAGCGCGGACACGAGTTGGATCAAGACCAAGACCACAATGAACAGCACTGTGAAGCTTAGGTCAAAGGCCACCGTACCCAACCGGAGTGGTGGAATGAAACGGCGGAGGAACTTGAGAGGTGGGTCGGTCACCGTGTATACGGCCTCCGCCAGAACCAGGACGGCCCCCGTGGGGCGCCACTGACGTGCGAACGCCTGCACCGTCTCAAAGATCATTCTACCGATCAGCAGAACCAGGTAGAGGGCCAGGACGACGACCAAGATCTCGCTAACGACCCTCACGGCCTGTCCCCGCCCCCACTCTGTTCCGCCGCACCCCGGTCCCGCGAGGACCTGTCCGGCCGGTCACTGTTCATGGTGGAACTCTAGCTCTGGTTGAAGAACCCGCGTTCCGCGATTCGGGCCTTGTCCTCGGCGGTCACCTCGACATTGGCAGGGGACAACAGGAACACCTTGTTGGTAACACGTTCAATGCTGCCATGTAGGCCAAAGACAAGACCTGCCGCGAAATCGACAAGGCGCTTGGCGTCGCTGTCAACCATCTCGGTCAGATTCATGATGACCGGGGTGCCGTCACGGAAGTGCTCGCCAATTGTCCGCGCCTCGTTGTAGGTGCGGGGATGGAGCGTCGTGATGCGGGCCAGATCGGTCGTGCGGCGCTCTATGACAGCCGTCGCGGGCCTCGGAGCGGGCACGCCCGCCTCAGTGTCGTCCTCGCGGTCGTGGACCGTGCCAGGCCGCTCGTCGCCGACCTTCCGCGAGTCGTCGAAGTCGTCGTACTCGTCGTCGGAATAGCTGTCGTATCTCTCGTAGCGGTCGTCCTCCACAAGACCGAGGTAGACCGCCATCTTGCGCATCGCGCCGGCCATCGCTACTTCTTCCTCCGCCTTACTTCGATTTCCCTGGGGCGGTAGCCGCACCCCCTTGGAGCTCACCACCGATCGACCTCTATCTGGATACGCGGACGCCAAGGTCCACTTGAAGGGACATTACCTGACTAAGGGCTTCCTGCGACCGAGCAACGCCGTACCGACGCGCAGGTGTGTCGCGCCATTCGCAATGGCGTCGGACATATCACCGCTCATCCCCGCCGAGATGACGTCGGCCCCGGGGTGGGCCCCCCGTACGGCCTGCGCGATCTCCCACAACCTCGCGAAGGCCCTGGCCGGCTCCTCCCCCAGCGGCGCCACCGCCATCACCCCGCCCAGCCGTACCCCCGGCGCGGCGGCGAGGGCGTCCGCCAGCTCCGGCACGTCCGCCGGCCGCGCCCCACCCCGTCCGGGATCACCGTCCAGGGCGACCTGCACCAGGCAGGTGATCTCCCTGTCCGCCCTGACCGCCTCCTGGCTGAGCGCGCTCACCAGGCGTGGACGGTCCACCGAGTGGACGACGTCGGCGTAGCCGACCACGGAACGGGCCTTGTTGGTCTGCAACTGACCGACGAAGTGCCAGGTGAGCCCCAGCTCGGCGCATTCGCGCGCCTTGGCCGAAGCCTCCTGGTCGCGGTTCTCCCCCACGTCCGTCACCCCCAGCGCGGCCAGCAGCCGCACGTCGGAGGCGGGGTAGGTCTTGCTCACCGCGATGAGCGTCAGCTCCTCGCGGGCACGGCCGGCGGCCCGGCAGGCCGCGGCGATCTCCGCCTCGACCTGGGCCAGACCGGCCGCGATCTCATCATGTCGTGTTGTCTCTGTCACGTCTCCGCCGTCCGAATACCGAAAAACCGGCGGAATCCATTCTCCCGGTCACGGCCGGGTGACCTGTCGGCCCCCCGGCCGTGAGCAATGTCACTTCAGGAAGTCGGGGACGTCGAGCTCCTCTTCCTGCTCCTCGAAGATCACCGGCCGTCTCCGGGCGGGGTCGGAGACCCGCGCGGAGATCGGGGTGGGCTGCGACGGCTCGGGCGTCGGGCGCGGGATCGACACCGGCGGGGCCGGCGGCTCCTCCACCCGGGGCGGCTCGACCGGCTCGGCCGGGAGGTGCACCGGCGCGGCGGGCTGGGCCTGGGGGACCTGCTGGAGCGGCTGCGGCTGCGGCGCCGGCGGGAGCGGCGTCTCCACCACGGGGGGCGGGGGCGGCGGGCTGACGACCGGCCGGACCGGCGGTGGCGGCGGCTGCTCGGCTCTCGGCTCGGGCCGGGGCTCGGCCTTCACCGTGGGCGGCGCCGGACGGACCGGCGCGGTCGCCGCGGGGGCGGGGGCCGGGCGCGAGGCCGGCTGCTGCCGGACGGCCGGCTGCGGCGGCGCGGCCTTGGCCTCCGCGGCGGGCTCGTCGAACCCGGCCGCGATCACGGTGACGCGCACCTCGTCGCCGAGGGCGTCGTCGATGACCGTACCGAAGATGATGTTGGCGTCGGGCGCCGCGGCGTTGGAGACGAGCTGGGCCGCTTCGTTGATCTCGAACAGGCCGAGGTCGGACCCGCCGGCGATCGACAGCAGCACGCCGTGCGCGCCGTCGATGCTGGCCTCCAGCAGCGGGCTGGAGACGGCCATCTCGGCGGCGGCGACCGACCGGTCGTCGCCGCGCGCGTGGCCGATGCCCATGAGCGCCGAGCCGGCGCCGGACATGACCGACTTCACGTCGGCGAAGTCGAGGTTGATCAGACCCGGCGTGGTGATGAGGTCGGTGATGCCCTGGACACCGGAGAGCAGCACCTGGTCGGCCGCCTTGAAGGCGTCCAGCACGCTCACCTGCCGGTCGGAGATCGACAGCAGCCGGTCGTTCGGGATCACGATGAGGGTGTCGACCTCCTCGCGGAGGGTCTCGATGCCCGCCTCGGCCTGCATCGCCCTGCGCCGGCCCTCGAAGCTGAAGGGCCGGGTGACCACGCCGATGGTCAGCGCGCCCAGCGAGCGCGCGATGTTGGCCACCACCGGGGCGCCTCCGGTGCCCGTGCCGCCGCCCTCTCCGGCGGTGACGAACACCATGTCGGCGCCCTTGATGACCTCTTCGATCTCCTCGCGGTGGTCCTCGGCCGCCTTACGCCCGACTTCGGGGTTGGCCCCCGCGCCGAGGCCGCGGGTGAGTTCGCGTCCGACATCGAGTTTGACGTCGGCGTCACTCATCAGCAGCGCCTGAGCGTCGGTATTGATGGCGATGAACTCGACGCCCTTGAGTCCCTCCTCGATCATCCGGTTGACGGCGTTGACTCCGCCTCCGCCGATTCCTACAACCTTGATGACCGCGAGGTAGTTCTGCGGTGCTGCCACGACGAGGGGCCTTTCCGCTCGTTGACTTGCAATTTCATGCGGCACGGGGGCCCGTGCCGTCGTTTCCAAAACCCTCACCCTCAAGTTGAGATTTAGATTTATGTCAACCTGAGGAGTGATACGGACAGTAGGAGTTGCGCTCCAGGCGGGTCAACTAACCGCGCCGCAAGCGCGCCCGGCGTGTCGCGGGCCGTCCTTTTCGGGGAACGCGCGACGGTGGATGAGATCACTTCACCGTCACGACGTCGGGCGAGCTCACGTCATAGGTGTCCGCCGGGCGTTTCAGCAGCGTGAGAAGGATGTTCGCCTTGTCCGCCGGACGGTCCGGGCCGCCCCACACGACCGTCCGGCCGTCCTTCAGGCGCAGCGAGACGGTCTCGGGCGAGGGAGCGAGCACTTCCTCGATCCGCCGGGTCAGATCCGCCGACAGCGCCTGGATGACGGTCAGCGCGGCGCCGGTCGCCGGATCGCCGGGCTGCGGGCGGTCCACGCGCAGCAGCGGGAGCGACGGCGGCGCGACGTCCCTGACCTCAGTCATCACACCGTGCCGGTCCATGAGCGCGAACTTGGGGCCGACCGGCACCACCGCCACCGGCTCGCGCTCCACGATCTCGACCACCAGCGTGCCCGGCCAGTTGCGGCTGACGCTCACCGACTCGACCTGCCGGATCCCCTTGATCCGCGCCTCGACCTCGTCCACGTCCACGATGGCCAGGGGCCTGCCCTCGGGCACCCCCGTCGCCAGCTGGATCTGCTGGGCGGGGATGCCGAGGTTGCCCGCGACCCGGATGTCGCGGACCCCGAGCACCGACGAGAAGAACACCAGCCAGGCGGCGGTGCCCACCACCCCCACCGTGAGCAGGGCCAGGAAGGCCGACCTCCACACCGCGTTCACCGTCTCACCCCGTCGGGCGGCCCGGGCTCCGGCGCCCCGCGACCCCTGCCACGGGTCACCGGGCGGCCAGCTCCGCCACGATGCGGGGGCCCAGCTCGGTCACGTCCCCCGCCCCCATGGTGAGCACGATGTCCCCGGGCCGGGCCCGGTCGGCCACCAGGGCGGGGACCGCCTCCCGCTGCGGCGCGTAGGTCACCTGACCCGGCGGCAGCGGCACCTTGCCCGCCACCAGGGCCCCGGAGACGCCCGGCTCGGGGTCTTCGCGGGCGCCGTAGACGTCCAGCACGATGGCCTCGTCGGCCAGGCCCAGGGCGACGCCGAACTCGTCGGCGAAGAACCTGGTGCGCGAGTAGAGGTGCGGCTGGAAGACCGCGACGACCCTGCCGGAGCCGGAGAAGGAGGCCACCACGTCCCGCGCCGCGCGCAGGTCGGCGGCGAGCTCGGTCGGGTGGTGGGCGTAGCTGTCGAAGACCGCCACTCCCCCGGCCTCGCCCTTGGCCTCGAAGCGGCGCTTGGCGCCGGTGAAGGCGGCCAGACCGTCGCGTATCTCGTCGAAGGAGACCCCCAGCTCCGCCGCCACGGCGATGACCGCGGTGGCGTTGAGCGCGTTGTGGCGGCCGGGGACGGCCAGCCTGACCTCCCCGTGGCCCGCGACCGTGAAGGAGATGCCCAGGCCGTCGGGGACGATCCCGCTCACCCGCAGGTCGGCGTCCTCGGCCTCGCCGTAGGTGATCACCTTCAGGCCGCGCGCGCGGGCGATCGGGGCCAGGGCCGCCGACCCCTGGTCGTCGGCGCAGATCACCATGGCCGTCCCGACCCGCTCGACGAACCGGGCGAAGCTGTCGTAGACCGCGCGCGGGTCGCCGTAGTTGTCGAGGTGGTCCGGCTCCACGTTGGTCACCACGGCGATGTCGGGGGCCAGCATGAGGAAGGAGCCGTCGCTCTCGTCCGCCTCGGCGACGAACACCTCGCCCGCGCCCTCGTCGGCGCCCAGGCCGGTGGTCACGAGCTGGCCGCCGACGCAGTAGGACGGGTCGGCGCCGCACTTCTGCAGCGCCACCGTGAGCATCGAGGTCGTGGTGGTCTTGCCGTGGGTCCCGGCCAGGGCGACCCCGGTCCGGCCCGCCATGACCGAGGCCAGCGCGGCGGCCCTGGGGATCACCCGCAGGCCCTGGCGGAGCGCCTCGCCCAGCTCGGGGTTGGAGTCGCGGATCGCGGTGGAGACCACCACGGTGTCGACGTTCTTGATGTGCGAGGCGGCGTGGCCGATGTGCACCCGGCCGCCCAGCTCCCGCAGCTCGGTCACCATGTCCGAGCCGCGCGAGTCGCTGCCGGAGACCGGCACGCCGCGCTTGAGCAGGATGCGGGCGATGCCGGACATCCCGGCCCCGCCGATCCCGATGAAGTGGACGCGCCCGAGCTCCTCGGCCGCGACCGGATCCACCAACTTGACCAGGCTCATCGGCCGTTCACCACTCCTCATCCGCCACGCGGACGGTCTCGTTCCCCCACCGGTGGCAGCGCTCGCCGCGCCGGATCCACTCCGTGCCCGCCGGCTGCCCACCGTTCGCCGCCCGCCGCGCGGGCCGGCCCGTCCCCCGCCGGGCACCGTGCGCCCGGCTCATCTGCCCTTCCCCTCGGCCGCGATCTGCAACACCTTGCGGGCGAGCGCCACGTCGGCGTCCTTGCGGCCCATCCTGGAGGCGGCCTCCGACATGGTGACCACGCGCTCGGGGTCGGACAGGATGGGCAGCACGTTCTGGACGATCCACTCCGGCGTCAGGTCGGCGTCGTCGATCATGAGGCCGCCGCCCGCCTGCACGATCGGCTCGGCGTTGAGCCGCTGCTCGCCGTTGCCGTGCGGGAGCGGGATGTAGGCGGCGGGCAGGCCCACCGCGGTCAGCTCGGCGCAGGTCATGGCGCCGCTGCGGCACAGGGCGAAGTCGGCCGCGGCGTAGGCCAGGTCCATCCGGTCGACGTACTGCAGCACGACGTACTGCGGGTCGCCGGGCGGCGGCTCCTCCTCCAGCGTGTTCTTCGGGCCGATGACGTGCAGCACCTGCACCCCGGCCCGGCGCAGCGCCGGGGCGGCGGCCAGGGCCGCCCGGTTGAGCGAGCGCGCGCCCTGGGAGCCGCCGGTCACCAGCAGCGTGGGCAGGTCGGCCTCCAGGCCGAACCAGGAGCGCGCCTTGTCGCCCATGGACAGCCGGTCGAGCGCGACGATCTCACGGCGGAGCGGGATCCCCATGTATTCGGCGCGGTTCAGCGGCGTGTTCTGGTGGCCGGTGAACACGTGCTCGGTGAGCCGCGCGCCCAGCCGGTTGGCCAGTCCCGGCCGCGGGTTGGCCTCGTGCACCACGATCGGCACGCCGCGCCGGCGCGCCGCCAGGTAGGCGGGGGTCGCCACGTAGCCGCCGAAGCCGACCAGCACGTCGGCCTGGACGCGGTCCATGATGCCCGCGGCGGCGTTGATGGCGCCCGCCAGCCGGCCGGGCACCGTCAGGAGCTGGGGTGTGATCGCCCGGGGCAGCGGCACCGCGGGCACGAGCTGCAGCTCGTAGCCCCGGGCCGGCACCAGTCGCGTCTCCAGGCCGCGCTCGGTGCCCAGGCACGTGATCCCGATGTTCGGGTCCAGCCGGCGGAGCGCATCGGCCAGAGCCAGCGCCGGTTCGATATGACCAGCCGTCCCGCCGCCTGCGAGGACCACCCTCATGTCGGTCCTTTCACTCATCGTCTCCCGCGGACCGGCCGTCGCCTGCGCGCCGGACCGTCCCGTCGCTCATCGTCTTGTGCGGACCGGCCGTCGTTTCCGTGCCGGACCGCCCCGTCGCTCATCGTCCTCGCGGTCCGGCCGTCGTTTCCCGGCCGGACCACCCAGGCCAAGCCAGCTTAGGCCCCGCGCCACCGGTCCGGGGCCACGCGCCGCCAGAGCTTCGCGCGCTCCGGGCTCGTGTTTGGCGAAGGCCAGCAGCATCCCCAGCGCGGCCAGGGTCGGCAGCAGCGCCGATCCGCCGTAGGAGATCAGGGGCAGCGGGATGCCGGTGATGGGCAGCGCGCCGATGACGGCGCCGATGTTGACGATCGCCTGGCCGACGATCCAGGCTATCGCGGCGGCCGAGGCGAGCCGGACGAACGGGTCCCGCACCCGGGTGGCCACCCGCAGGCCGGCATAGCCCAGCAGGCCGAACAGGGCCACCACGACCAGCGTGCCCATCAGGCCGAGCTCCTCGCCGACGATGGAGAAGATGAAGTCGCTCTCGGCGTGCGGGGTCCAGTATTTCTGCCGGCTGGAGCCCAGCCCGAGCCCGAACCAGCCGCCGCTGCCCATCCCGATCTGGCCCTGCACCAGCTGGTAGCCCGCGTCCTGCGCGTTGCCCCACGGGTTGAGCCACCCCTTGATCCGCTCCGAGCGGTAGCCCTCGATGGTGATCATCGTGATGGTGGCCAGTACCATGATCGACAGGATGCCGCCGAACAGCTTCAGCGGCGCGCCCACGACCCACAGCAAAGCCAGGAAGATCATCATCAGGACCAGCGTGGTGCCGAGGTCACGCCCCAGCATCACCAGGACGGCCATGATCGCCAGGCCCGGCATGAGGGGGATCAGCAGCTTGCGCCACTCGATCCGCCCGGCGCGTGCTCCCTTGGCGAGCAGGTCGGCCCCCCACAGCACCAGCGCGAGCTTGGCCGGCTCCGACGGCTGGATGGTGAGCTCGCCGATGTAGATCCAGCGCTGCGCGCCCAGCTCCGCCTGGCCGATGAACAGCACCAGGACCAGGCCCAGCGCGGCCAGGACCATCAGCGGGTAGCCCGCCAGCCGGAAGAACCTGATCGGCAGCCGGGAGCAGATCCACATCAGCAGCAGCCCCACCGCCATCGAGATGAGCTGCCGCCCGAAGAGCGCGAAGGCCGACCCTCTGGTCTCGAGCGCCTGGATGCTCGACGCGGCCAGGACCATCATCAGCCCCAGGGCCATCAGCAGCGCGCTGACACCCACCAGCAGGTGGTAGGAGAACAGCGGGCGGGCCAGCAGCTCGCGCGCCCGGGCCAGCCGGCCCCTGAAGGGGGCCGTGCCCGGCGGCCGATCGTTCACGGCGGTCATCCGTCACCCCGCCCCGCCGGCCGGACGGGCGTCCCCGGATCTCGCAGGCGTGCTCTCATCCCTCCCCGGCACCGCCCCGCGCCCCGCCCAGGCGCTCCAGGACGGCCTGGGCGAAGGCTCTCCCGCGGGCCCCGTAGTTGGGGAAGATGTCCAGGGAGGCCCCGGCCGGGGCCAGCAGCACGGTGTCTCCGGGGGCGGCGAGCCCCGCGGCTTCGGCGACGACGCGGTCCATGACCCCAGTGTCTTGCCCGGCGACCTCCACCACCGGGACATTCGCGGCGTGTCGCGCCAGAGCCTCCCGGATCCGCCCACGGTCGACGCCCAGCAGCACCGCGGCGCGCAGCCGGGGCGCGGCCCGCCGTACCAGCTCCTCCACGTCGGCGCCCTTGAGCTGTCCTCCGGCGATCCAGACGATCGAGGGGTAGGCGGCGAGCGAGGCGGCGGCGGCGTGCGGGTTGGTGGCCTTGGAGTCGTCGACGTAGTCGACCTCGCCGACCCGCGCGACCCGCGCCATCCGGTGCGGGTCGGGGACGAAGTCCAACAGGCCCTGCCGTACGGCCGCGGCGGGCACCCCGTAGGAGCGGGCCATGGCGGCGGCGGCGAGCGCGTTGGCGACGTTGTGCGGCGCGAACGGCCGGATGTCGCCGAAGGAGGCGAGCTCCTCGGCGTTGCGCGCCGGATCGGCCACGAACGCCCGGTCCACCAGCAGGTCCTCGACCACGCCGACCTGTCCCGGCCTCGGCACGTCGAGGGTGAAGCCCACGCTGCGCCCGCCCGCCCCCGCCTCGTACGGCGCGGCCAGGCGGGCCGACCACTCGTCGTCGGCGTTGTGGACGACCGTCCCGGCCCGGACGAAGATCTCGCCCTTGACCCGGGCGTACTCCTCCATGGAGCCGTGCCAGTCGAGATGGTCGGGGGCGACGTTCAGCACGGCGGCGGTGTGCGGGACGAGGCTGGGCGAGCGGTGGAGCTGGAAGCTCGACAGCTCCACCGCCAGCACGTCGGCGGGGCCGGTGACGGCCTCCACGACGGGGGTGCCGACGTTGCCGACCGCGAGCGCCTTGTGGCCGGCCGCGGCGAGCATCGAGGTGAGCATCCGGACCACGGTGGTCTTTCCGTTGGTGCCGGTCAGCGCCAGCCACGGGGCCGCGCCCGCCGGGCGGAGCCGCCAGGCCAGCTCGACCTCGCCGATCACCTCCACCCCGGCCGCGGCCGCCGCGACGAGCAGCGGGTGGTGCGGCGGCCAGCCGGTGGCGACGACGAGGGCGGTGCCGGCGGGCAGCTCGGCGGGCTCGCCGAAGCGGACCTCGACGCCGAGCCCGGCCAACTCGGCGGCCGTCGCCCTGGCTCCCTCCCCGTCCCGGCCCTCCAGGACGACCACCCTCTCGCCCCGGGCGGCCATGGCGCGGGCCACGGCCGTGCCGGAGACCCCGAGGCCGGCGACGCAGATCAGCTGGCTCATCCCGCCACCTCCGCCGGCCGCGCGGGCGTGGGCGCCTCACTCATGACTTGGGCATCCATTCGACGTAGAACAGGCCGAGACCGGCGGCGGCGCAGAGCCCGGCGATGAGCCAGAAGCGGACCACGATCGTCGTCTCCGCCCAGCCTGACAGCTCGAAGTGGTGCTGGAGCGGGGCCATTCGGAAGACCCGTTTGCCGGTCATCTTGAAGAAGCCGACCTGGATGATCACCGACGTCGTGATGACCACGCACATCCCGGCCAGGATGATCAGCAGGAGCTGGGTGCGGGTGGTGATGGCCAGTCCGGCGAGCACGCCGCCCAGGGCCAGCGATCCGGTGTCGCCCATGAAGATCTTGGCGGGCGGGGCGTTCCACCACAGGAAGCCGACCAGCGCGCCGAGCACGGCGGCGGCGACCACGGCCAGGTCCAGCGGATCGCGGACCCAGTAGCAGTTGGGGCCGAGCTGGGTGGTGCAGTTGTTGCGGAGCTGCCAGTTGCCGATCAGGACGTAGGAGGCCAGCACCACGCCGGTGGCGCCGCTGGCCAGGCCGTCGAGGCCGTCGGTGAGGTTCACCGCGTTGGAGAAGCCCACGATCATGATGAGCACCCAGATCGTGAACCCGACGATGCCGATGGACGGCCCGAAGTCCCGCAGGAACGACAGCCGCGTCTCGGCCGGGGTGATCAGGTAGGAGTTGGGGAAGCGGGTCACCAGGACCGCGAAGACCGCACCGACGATGAGCTGGCCCAGGGCCTTGGCGCCGCTGCGCAGGCCGAGGCTGCGCTGCTTGTAGATCTTGATGAAGTCGTCGAGGAAGCCGACCGCGCCCAGGCCCGTCATCAGGAACAGCACCAGGATCGCCGAGACGGTGGGCAGGGTCTGGCTGTAGAGGTGGGCGCAGGCGAAGCCGAGCAGCGCCGCGATCACGATCACGGTGCCGCCCATGGTGGGGGTGCCGCGCTTGTCGTGGTGGCCGGAGGGCCCCTCCTCCCGGATGCTCTGGCCGTAGCCGCGCTGGGAGAACAGGCGGATCGCCAGGGGCGTGCCGAACGTCGACAGCAGCAGGCCGACCGCCGCCGCGATGAGGATCTCCATCATCGGCGCTCACCCCCCAGCAGCGCCTGGGCCACACGCTCCAGGGCGGCCGCGCGCGGCCCCTTGACCAGCACCACGTCGCCGGGGGCCAGCAGCGCCGACAGCTCGGCGGCCGCCGCCTCGGCGTCGGCGACGTGCGTCACCGGCGTGGCGCCGCCCGCGGCCCCGGCCAGGACGGGGTCGGCGTCGGGTCCGACGACGAGGAGTCCCGCGAGGCCCGCGCCCGCCGCCAGGCGGCCCACGCCCTCGTTCAGGGCCACGCTCTCCTCACCCAGCTCGCGCAGGGCGGCCACGACCGCGAAGCGGCGGCGGCCGCCCGCGAGGGCGTCGAGGGCGTCGAAGGCGGCGCGCATGGAGTCGGGGTTGGCGTTGTAGGCGTCGTTGATCACGGTGACGCCGTCCGCCCGGTCGGTGACCTCCATCCGCCAGCGGCTGCGGGGCTCGGCCTCCGACAGCTCCTCGGCGATGGTGGCGACCGGCAGCCCGAGCTCGTAGGCGGCCGCCGCGGCGGCCAGCGCGTTCTCCACCGCGTGCTCGCCGTACAGGCGGAGCATGACCGGGGCGGCCTCGGACGGGGTGCGCAGCGTGAAGGCGGCGCGGCCGCGGTCGTCGAGGGTCACGCCCTCCGCGCGCACGTCGGCGCTCTCGGCCCGGCCGTACCAGGTGACCCGGGCGCCGGTGCGCCGGGCCATCGCGGCCACCAGCGGGTCGTCGGCGTTCAGCACGGCCACGCCGTCGGCGGGCAGCGCCTCGACCAGCTCGCCCTTGGCCTTGGCGATCGCCTCCTTGCCGCCGAAGACCCCCAGGTGGGCGGTGCCGACGTTGAGGACCACGCCGATCTTCGGCGGGGCGACCCGGGCCAGATGGCTGATGTGGCCGGCGTCCCTGGCGCTGAGCTCCAGCACCAGGTAGCGGGTGTCCTCGTCGGCCTTCAGCACCGTGAGGGGGTGGCCGATCTCGTTGTTGAACGAGCCGACCGGGGCGACCGTCGGGCCGATCCTGGCGGTGAGGCGGGCCAGCAGGTCCTTGGTGGTGGTCTTGCCCGCCGATCCGGTCACGCCGACGACCGTGGCCGACGGCAGGTCGGCGCAGACCGCGGTGGCCAGGTCGGCCAGGGCGGTCACGGCGTCGCCGACGACGACCGCGGGGGCGTCGACGGGCCGGGACGCCAGCACGGCGACGGCCCCGGCCTCCACGGCCTGGGCGGCGAAGTCGTGCCCGTCGACCCGGTCGCCCTTGATGGCGACGAACAACGACCCCGGCTCGACGGCGCGGGAGTCGATGACGACCGGACCGCGCACGACCGCACGGGGATCGGCCATGCCCGTGAGGGCACCCGAGGTGATCTCGGCGATCCTTGCCAGCGGCAACGGGATCATGATGCGTCTTACCTACTCTCCATATGTGCTTCGGCGCCCGGTCCGGTTCCGCCTTCTGACGATCGCGTCGGCCACCACTTGCCTGTCGTCGAACGGGAGCACCTCGTCCCCGACATACTGGCCCTGCTCATGGCCCTTGCCCGCGACGACGACGACGTCGCCGAAGCCCGCCCGGCTGATCGCCAGGTCGATGGCCGCGGCCCGGTCCGGCTCAATGATCACATGGGCGCGCTCGTCCTGAGACACGCCGAGGACTCCATTCATCATCTCGGCGAGGATCCGCAGCGGGTCCTCCGAGCGGGGATTGTCGCTGGTGAGAATGGCCACATCCGCCAACCGGGCGGCGGCCTCCCCCATCATGGGGCGCTTGCCGCGGTCGCGGTCGCCGCCGCAGCCCAGCACCACGGTCAGCCGGCCGGTCGTGACCTGGCGCAGCGAGCGCAGCACCGACTCCACCGCTCCGGGCTTGTGCGAGTAGTCGACGATGGCCTGGAAGTCCTCGCCGCCGGGCACCCGCTCCATCCGGCCGGGCACCCCGGCCAGTGTGCCGACGCCCGCCACCGCGGCCCGCAGCGGCACCCCGGCCTCCACGAGGGAGACGATCGCGCCCAGCGCGTTGGCGACGTTGAACGGACCCGGCAGGGCCACCGTCACGTCCTCCTCGACGCCGCCGGGGCCGACCACGCGGAAGGAGCTGCCCTCGCTGCCCAGACGCACGTCCACGGCCCGCCAGTCGGCCTCGGGGGCGCCCTCGGCGGAGAAGGTGGTGATCGGGATCTTGCTCATCGCGGCGAGCTCGCGCCCGTGGGCGTCGTCGATGTTGACCACGCCGGCGCGGCTCATCTCGGGGGTGAACAGCCGGGCCTTCGTCGCGAAGTAGTCGTCGAGGTCCTTGTGGAAGTCCAGGTGGTCCTGGGAGAGGTTGGTGAACAGCGCGACGTCGTAGAACACCGCGTCGACGCGGCCCAGCGCCAGCGCGTGGCTGGAGACCTCCATCGCGGCGGCCGTGACGCCGTGCTCGCGCATGAGGGCGAACAGGCCCTGCAGGTCGCTGGCCTCCGGCGTGGTCAGCTTGGGCACGAAGCGCAGCTCGCCGGCGCGGATCTCCACACCGCCGATCAGCCCCGCCTTGTGGCCGGCGGCCCGCAGCCCGGCCTCCAGCAGGAAGCTGGTGGTGGACTTGCCGCTGGTGCCGGTGACACCGATCACCATCACGTCCGCCGCGGGCCTGCCGTACACCCAGGCGGAGACCTCGCCGAGCACACCGCGCGGGTCCGGCACGACGAGGACCGGCAGGCCGGTCGCCACCGCCGAGGCCCGGCCCGCCTCGTCGGTCAGGATGGCGGCGGCTCCGGCGGCCAGGGCCTGGGCGGAGAAGTCGGCGCCGTGGGACAGGGCCCCGGGCAGCGCGACGTAGAGATCTCCGCGCCGGACCTGGCGCGAGTCGATGGTGATGCCGGACACCGCGGCCAGCGGGGCTCGCGAGGTGCCGGAGGGCGCGCCGAGCAGGCTCGCCAGCCCCGAGAGCGGACGGGGTGAACTGGTTGACGGTCGCATGGACAACGGGGGACGCACGGCGAGAGCGTACCTTCCCTCATCACTCCCCGGCGCGTATCCGCACCGAGGACGGCGTCGTTCCGGTAGGCGGGATCTTCTTGCTCTTCAACGCGAACGTCATCACTTTCTTGAAGACCGGGGCGGCTATCTCCCCACCGTAGTAGCCCTTGTGAGGGTCCTGGACGACCGCCAGGACGACCAGGCGGGGCTTGTCCGCCGGGGCGAAGCCGACGAACGTCGAGGTGTAGCCGCAGTATCCCTGGCACTTGGGGTCGTAGCGCATCGCGGTGCCGGTCTTGCCGGCCACCCGGTAGCCCTCGATGGCGGCGAGACTGCCGGTGCCCTCCTCGCTGACGGCGGCCTCCAGCATCCCGGTGACCTCCCGGGCCGTGCGCTCGCTGACCACCCGGGTCCGCTTGCCCGGCGCGGACGGCACGAACACCCCCTTCTCGGTGGTGGTGCCGGCCACGGCCTGCGGGGTGACGCGCGTGCCGCCGTTGGCGATGGTCTGGTAGACGCTGGCCGTCTGGAGCGCGGTCACCGAGACGCCCTGGCCGTAGGCGATCGTGCAGCGCTGGCTGCCCGACCACTTCTTCCAGTCCGGCAGGAGGCCGGCCTCCTCGCCGAGGAGGCCGCTGCCGGGCTTGGCGCCGAACCCGAAGCGCTGCAGCATCTCGTGGAGCCGCTGGTCGCCGACCCGCTGCGAGGCGAGGATCGTGCCGACGTTGCTGGAGGTGGCGACCACACCGGAGAAGGTCAGCCGCTCCACGGGGTGCGGGTGGGAGTCCCGCAGCACCCGGTCGGCACACCTGATGTTGTCGGGGACCCTGAACACCGTCTCCGGACGCACGGCCCCCGACTCCAGGGCGGCCGCCGCGGTGATGACCTTGTTGGTGCTGCCCGGCTCGAACACGTCCGTCACCGACCGGTTGACCCAGTCCTCCGGGGCGGTCTTCTCCCAGGCCCGCAGGTCGAGCTCGGGCGCGTTGGCCATGGCGACCACCTGGCCGGTCGGCACGTCGATGACGATGACGCTGCCGGTGCGGGCACCGGTGGCCCCGACCTGGTCGGTGATCGCCTTCTGCGCGGCCCACTGGACGTCGCGGTCGATGGTGAGCCGCACGTCCCTGCCCTCCACGGGCGCCTGCAGCGTGCTGCGGGTCATCGGGATGTGCTGCCCCTCGCGGCCCGTCTCGATGACCTGCTCGCCGTCGCGGCCGGCGAGCAGCTTGTTGTAGGTGTTCTCCAGCCCGCTCAGGCCCGTGCCGTCGTCGCCGACGAAGCCCAGCAGGGTGCCCGCCAGGTCGCCGCCCGGGTAGTCACGCCGGTAGCGGGGCTTGCTGCCGACGCCGCTGAGCTTCTGCTTGGCGATCCGCTCCATGATCCGCTGGGCGACGGACGGGTCGACGGCGGCGGCCACCTGCTGGTAGCGGCTGCCGGAGTTGCCGAGCTTGGCGGCGATCTGCTCCTTCGGCTGGTTCAGCTCGGTGGCCAGGACCGTGGCCACCTGGTCGCGCTCGCGCGGGTCGACCTCCGCCGGGTCGACGAAGATCTCCCGTGCCTCCACGGTCAGCGCGAGCTCGTGCCCGTTGACGTCGGTGATCGAGCCCCGCCGCGCGGTCAGCTTCTCGTCCCGCACCCGCTGCTCGGCCGCCTCCGCCGTGTAGACCTTGGAGTCCAGGCCCTGGAGCTGGATCAGCCGGCCGGCGAAGATGGACAGCACGAAGGTCATCGCGATCAGGCCGATGTTGATCCGCCTGCCGGGGTTGCCCAGGTGCAGCACCGCCGGCGGGCGCACCGGCGGCCGGGGCGGCCTGCCGCCCGTCCCGCCCCTGCCCGCCGTACGGCCCGGATCGGCGTCCTGCCCGGCGCCGGGACGGATCCGCCCCGGCGCGGGCTGCGGCGTCTCCGGGCGCGGGGAGCTGCGCGGCCTGCGCGGCGCCTCGGGCCCCGACGGCCTGCCCGGCCTCTCCGGGCGCGCGGACCTGCCCGAGGGGCCGGATCTGCCCGTCCCCGCCGGGCTGGACGGCCTGCCGGAGCCGTCGGAGCGCGCCTTGCCCGTCCCCGCCGGTCCTCCGGATCTGCCGGAACCCTGAGCACCGGACCTGCCGGAACCCTGAGCACCGGACCTGCCGGAGCCGTCCGGACGCGCCCTGCCGGAACCGTCCGTACGCGCCCTGCCCGGGCCCGCGGGCCTGGCCTGGCCGTCGGAGCCGGACGGCCTGCCGGAGCCGTCGGGACGCGCCCTGCCGGAACCCTGAGCGTCAGATCTTCCTGAGCCTTCCGTACGTGCCTTACCGGAACCTTGAGCACCGGACCTACCGGAGCCGTCCGGACGCGCCTTACCGGAACCCTGAGCGTCAGATCTTCCTGAGCCTTCCGTACGTGCCTTACCGGAACCCTGAGCACCGGACCTACCGGAGCCGTCCGGACGCGCCTTACCGGAACCCTGAGCGTCAGATCTTCCTGAGCCTTCCGTACGTGCCTTACCGGAACCCTGAGCACCGGACCTACCGGCACCGTCGGGACGCGCCTTGCCGGAGCCCGCGGGCCTGGCCTGGCCGTCGGAGCCGGACGGCCTGCCGGGAGCGGCCGGCCGGCCCGGTCCGTCGGCGCCGTCGGGCCTGCCCGGGCCCTCCGGGCGTGCGGGCCTGCCGGAGCCGCCAGGCCGCCCCGTCTGGTCCGGGCCACCCGGGCGGCCGGCACGGCCGGGCCCGCCCGGGGCCCGGCGGCCGGAGCCTCCGGCGGAACCGCCGCGGCCGGGGCCGGGGCCCCGCCCGCCGGTCTCCCTCACCGGCCCGTGCCCGGCGCTCGCTCCTGCCCGGCGGGCGTCTGGGCGTCGCTTGCGGTCCGGCTGCGGGCGGGGCGGTCGGGGGTGATGACCTCGGCCCTGTCCCAGTCGGGTTCCAGGCCCTGGTTGGCGGAGTTCTTGGAGAGCTCGCCGGGCATCTCCATCCGCGCGTTGGCGTTCTTCAGCTCCTCCTTCTTCAGGCGGAGCTGGCTGTTGGCGTCGCGGAGCTCGTTGGCCTTGTAGTAGTCCTCGGCGAGGACGGTGTTGAGCAGCAGCAGGCTGACCAGGCCACCGCAGAGCAGGCCGACGACGAGCAGCACGAAGGGAGCGCGCGGCGCGCGTCCCTGCCGGGACTCGGGAGCCTGGGCCGCCGGACGGCCGGCGTGCGCGGTCCTGGCCGGCCTGCTCCTGCGCGCCTGCGGCGTCGCGCGGGGCACCCGCGCGGGGCGCCCGCCCCGGCTCGGCGCGGTGCGGACGTCCGACTCACTCCTCGTCAACTGCCTCACGGATCCTCTCTGCCGCCCGACACCGGGCAGAGGCCGCCCGCGGGTTGCGGGCCACCTCCTCTTCGCTCGGAAGCTCGGCTCCCCTTGTCAGGAGGGCGAACCGCGGCTGGTGAGCCGGCAGCGGGACGGGCAGCCCGGGGGGGCTGGTCTCCCTGGTTCGCGCCGCGAGGACCTGCTTGGTGAGCCGGTCCTCAAGGGAGTGGTAGGCGAGCACGACCACGCGCCCGCCAAGCGTCAGCGCGTCGAGCGCGGCGGGGAGCGCGCGTTCCAGTGCTGTCAACTCTGCGTTCACCTCGATCCGCAACGCCTGAAAAGTCCTTTTTGCGGGGTTTCCCCCGGTCCGTCGGGTAGCGGCGGGTATTGCCGTACGGACAATCTCCGCAAGCCGCTTGGTAGACGTTATGGCCTCGTTGCCCCGTTCCTTGATGATTAGGCGCGCGACACGCGGGGCGAATCGCTCTTCGCCGTAATCCCGGAGGATCCGGATGAGTTCGGCGGCCGAGTAGGTGTTGACGACGACCTCGGCCGTGAGCTCCTGGTCGCGGTCCATCCGCATGTCCAGGGGCGCGTCGTAGGAGTAGGCGAAACCACGCTCGGCCTCGTCGAGCTGGGGCGAGGAGACGCCCAGGTCGAACAGGACGGCGTTGACGCGGGGACGGCCGGCCTCCGCCAGCACCCCGGCCAGCTCGTCGGAGACCGCGCGGACCAGGGTGGTCCGGTCGGCGTACGGCGCCAGCCGGGCCGTCGAGCGCTCGATGGCGGTGGGATCGCGGTCGATCCCGATCAGGTGCAGTGCGGGGTGGGCGGCCAGCAGGGCCTCGGCGTGGCCGCCGAGGCCGAGATTGGCGTCGACGACGACGGGGTCCGGGCCGGTGAGGGCGGGAGCCAGGAGTTCGAGCACCCGCTCGAGCATCACGGGCACGTGGCCGCCCGGAGCCTGCAGGTCAGATATGTCGTTTTCGGCGCGCATGAAGCGCAACCCCCCTCTCGCCGCCTCGCTCGCGGATGCGCGGCGGGCGTTCATCGGTGTCTTTGCTGGCCCCCACCCCCGGGCCGTCCGGCCAGGTCCCCATCCGCACCCGGGTGTCCGCCCGTCACCTGACACCGGGGAAGGTGCATCAGCTGACGTGCATCGTGGTTGCGGGTGGAGACCTCGCCGAACGACGTTTTCACCGATGAGTCGACCGTGGAGTCACAGAATCCCTGGCAGCACCTCCTCCGACAGATCGGCAAAAGCCTGCTCTTGGTCGGCCAGATAGGTGTCCCAGGCCTGAACGTCCCAGACCTCCAGCCGTGTGTTGGCCCCGATGACCGTGCAGTCACGGCGCAGGCCGGCGTATACGCGCAGAGCCTGCGGGATGGTGACCCGGCCTTGTTTGTCGGCGACCTCGTCGGATGCGCTGGCGAAGAAGACACGGCTGTAGTCGCGGACCGCCTTGGCGGTCACCGGCGCGGTGCGCAGAGCCTCGGTAATGCGCTGGAACTCCTCTACGGGGAAGACGTAGAGGCAGCGCTCCTGGCCTTTGGTGATCACCAGACCCTCCGCCAGCTCCTCGCGGTACTTCGCCGGCAGGAACAGCCGTCCCTTGTCATCGAGACGCGGATGATGAGTGCCGAGGAACATCGGCCCCACCTCCCGTGCCTAGCGGAGCGCGTGGCGCTGTAGCCCCTGCTCTCCACTGCGCACCACCATACTCCACTTCTCTCCACCGTCAACTGATTCCGCGCCTCCTCGCGGCCGGTTCTGGCCCCGTTTTCCCAGGTCAACGATGGTGGAGCGGGGTGGAGGGGGTAGGGGGCCCCTCACATGTCACGGGCGTGTCGACAACGGGGCCGATGGCGTGACGATTACGGAATCAGCCGGACGGCGGTGAAGGGGGGTGGAAAGTGGAGCACGCTGTGTACTTGTCACGAGATCGGCACATCCGCCTGACAAGAACGCCACGATCGGCGCGCACACTATGGCTGTTCACCCGGAAGCAGCCTTCACGCATGCTATGGCTGTTCACCCGGAAACAGCCTTAATGCCCACATAGAGTCGCCCGCGAACCCACGGCGTCGTAGTGTCGGTACTCACAATGGAAAAGGGACCTCAAAGGTCCCGAAATACGGACCCCCCGGCGCAAAACCGCCGCACCCTCATGGAGGCCTGGTGGCAGTAACCCATGACGTCACACCTCAGCTCGACGATCTGGTCGGCACCGCGCACCGGATCCGCCAGGCGATCGAGTCGGTGATCGAAGGCAAGAGCGACGTCATCCGCCTGACCTTGACGGTCCTCCTGGCCGAGGGCCACCTCCTCATCGAGGATGTGCCCGGAGTCGGCAAGACCATGCTCGCCAAGGCCCTGGCACGATCCATCGACTGCCCGGTGCGCCGGATCCAGTTCACCCCCGACCTGCTGCCCAGCGACATCACCGGGGTGAGCGCCTACAACCAGCAGACCAGGGAGTTCGAGTTCAAGCCCGGCCCGGTGTTCGCCAACATCGTGGTGGGCGACGAGATCAACCGCGCCTCTCCGAAGACCCAGTCGGCGCTGCTGGAGTGCATGGAGGAGCACCAGGTGACCGTCGACGGCACCACCTACCGGCTGGACTCGCCCTTCATGGTGATCGCCACCCAGAACCCCATCGAGATGGAGGGCACCTATCCCCTCCCCGAGGCGCAGCGTGACCGCTTCACCGCCCGGATCGCGATGGGCTACCCCGAGCCCACGGCCGAGCTGGAGATGCTCGACGTGCACGGCGCCACCTCCCCGCTGGACAAGCTCGAACCGGTGGCCACCACCGCCGAGGTCCGGGCGCTCATCGAGGCGGTGCGCGGCGTCTACGTCTCGCAGCCGGTCAAGAAGTACGCCATCGACCTGGTGACCGCCACCCGTCACAGCCCCGACCTGCGGCTCGGCGCCTCCCCGCGCTCGACCCTGCAACTGGTCCGGGCGGCCCGGGCGCACGCCGCGCTCGCCGGGCGTGACTACGTCATCCCCGACGACCTGCAGGACCTGTGCCTGCCCGTCCTCGCCCACCGGCTGCTGCCCAGCGTCGAGGCCCAGGGCCAGCGCCGCGTGCCCGCACAGGTGATGGCCGAGCTGATCCGCCGGGTGCCCGTCCCCGAGGCACAGGCGAAGTGACCTCGGGTCTCAAGGCGCTGACCGCCCGCGGACGGTCGTTCCTCGCATCCGGCGCCGCGGCGCTGCTGTGCGCCTTCTTCCTCGGGGAACACGACCTGCTCAGGATCGGGGTGCTGATCGTCTCCCTGCCGCTGCTGGCGGCGATGGTGGTGGCCCGCACCCGTTACCGGCTGAGCTGCGCGCGGCGCCTGGACCCGCCCAGGGCCGAGGTGGGCAGCGAGGCCACCGTGACACTGCGGCTGGAGAACGTCACCCGGCTGCCGACCGGCCTGCTGATGATCGAGGACACCGTGCCCTACGCGCTGGGGGCGCGGCCCAGGTTCGTCCTGGACCGGGTGGAGCCGCAGGGCATCCGGGAGATCGACTACCGGGTCCGGTCCGACCTGCGCGGCCGTTTCGGCATCGGCCCGCTCACCATCCGGATCAGCGACCCGTTCGGCCTGGTCGAGCTGACCAGGTCCTTCAGCATCAGCGACACGCTCGTGGTGACGCCGCAGGTCGTGGCCCTGCCGCACGTCCGCCTCTCCGGCGAGTGGACGGGCGGGGGCGACAGCCGTACCAGGAGCGTGGCGGCCGCCGGCGACGACGACATCGCGCCGCGCGAGTACCGGCAGGGCGACGACCTGCGGCGGGTGCACTGGCGCTCGACCGCCAGGTACGGCGAGCTGATGGTGCGGCGCGAGGAGCAGCAGTGGCAGAGCCGGGGCGCGCTGCTGCTGGACACCCGCCGCTACGCGCACCGGGGCGAGGGGCCCCGCTCGTCGTTCGAGGTGGCGGTCTCGGCCGCGGCCTCCATCGGCGTGCACCTGGCCCGCGAGGGCCTCGGCCTGCGCCTGGTCACCGACCAGGGCGCCGAGCGCCTCACCGACACCGGGCTGAGCTGGTCGCTGCTGGACACCCTCGCCGTGGTGCGGCCGAGCTCGGCGCGGTCGCTGGAGTACGGCATCGGCGCGCTGCGGCAGGGCGGCGGCGACGGCCTGATCGTGGCGGTGCTCGGCGGGGTCGACGTGGAGCAGGCCCAGGCGCTGGCCCGGCTGCGGCACGGCAACGTCACCGCCGTGGCCGTGATGCTGGACGTGGCGGGCTGGGAGCGGCCGGAGCTCGGCCGGAGCGAGGAGTACCAGGCGACGCAGGCGATCCTCGCCGGGGCGGGCTGGCGCATCGTGCGGCTGCCCCCGGGCGCCTCGATCGCGAGCGTGTGGCAGGGGGCCGCGCAGCGCGGACGATACGCACTCAGTAGGGACGGCTCATGAGACTTCCCATGGCGTCGGGCGCGGCCACGGGAGCGGTCGCGATCGCGCTCTACCCTCTCTTCCAGGGCGGCAGCTGGTTCTGGGCGTGCCTGGGGATCATTCTGCTGGTCACCGGGATCAGCATGCTGGGCAGCCGCTACACCCTGCCCGCCGCGGTGGTGACGCTGCTCCAGCTGATAGCGCTGTGGTTCTACCTGATGGCGGTGTTCACCGACGAAAAGGTGTGGAGGTGGGTGGTCCCCACCGAGGAGTCGCTCATCGGGCTGGCCAAGCCGCTGCTCACCGGCTTCGCCGACATCCAGCGGTACGCCGCCCCGGTGCCGGCCAACACCGGGATCACCCTGCTGACCTGTACCGGTGTCGGCCTGATCGCGATCATCGTCGACCTGCTCGCCTCCCGGCTGCGCCGCGCCGCGCTCACCGGGCTGCCGCTGCTGGCGCTGTTCACCGTCCCGGCCGCGGTGATCTCCGAGCCGATCAACTGGCTGACGTTCATCGTCGCGGCCCTGGGCTACCTGGGGCTGCTGGCCGCCGACGGGCGGGAGCGGGTCACCCACTGGGGCAGGGCGGTGCTGGTGCGCCGGACCCCGTCGTTCGTCGCCCCGAAGCCCACCTCCGACGCCGGGACCCTGCAACTGTCGGGCAAGCGCATCGGATTCGCCGCGATCGCGCTGGCCATCCTGCTGCCCTCACTGCTGCCCACCCTGGAGCCGGACCCGCTGTTCGGCTTCGGCGTGGGCAACGGCAAGGGGAAGGGCAGCAACTCGATCACCATCCCGAACCCGATCGTCAACCTGCGGGGCCAGCTCTCGCTGCCGGGCAACTCGACCGTCCTGACCTACACCGTCAACGACAACGTCCCGCGCTACCTGCGGCTGTACTCGCTGGACATCTTCGACGGCGAGCAGTGGACGATGACGGCGCAGGGCCGTTCCGAGGACCGGGTCTCCGAGGGGCCGATGCCGGCCGCCCCGGGCCAGAACATGAGCCTGCCCGTCACCGAGGCGACCACCAAGATCCAGGTGAGCGACCAGATCAGGGGGCCGCTGGAGTTCCTGCCGCTGCCCTACCCCGCCAGCCGGATCCGCATCGAGGGAGACTGGCGGCCCGACCGGGACACCCTCATGGTGTTCTCCACCGAGGACACCGCCAATGGGCTGGCCTACGAGGTCACCACGAGGGAGCCCAAGCCCACGGCGGAGTCGCTCAAGGCGGCGCCGCCGGCCTCCCCGGAGATCAACGAGCGCTACCTGCAGCTGCCGGACAACCTGCCCCGGCAGATCAGGGAGCTGGCCAGGCAGGTGACGGAGCGGGACGCCAGCCGCTACGAGCAGGCGCTCCAGCTCCAGAACTTCTTCACCAAGGACGGCGGCTTCACCTACAGCCTGGCCACCCAGGGGCACGGCGGAGCGGCGCTGACGGACTTCCTGCTCATCAGCCGGACCGGCTACTGCGAGCAGTTCGCCGCCTCGATGGCGGTGCTGGCCCGGGTCCTGGGCATCCCCGCCCGGGTCGCCATCGGCTACACCGGGGGCAGCAACTTCTCCGGCCAGTGGCAGGTGCGCACCCACGACTCGCACGCCTGGCCCGAGCTCTACTTCGAGGGCACGGGGTGGCTGCGGTTCGAGCCCACGCCGACCGGCGGCGCGGGGCAGGGCAGTGCGACGGTGCCGCTCTACACGCGGCCGCAGTCCCCGACGTCCGGCGACGACGGGCCGTCGACGGACCCCACCACCGGCTCCACGGGCTCGGACACCCCCCGCCAGCCGACCGGCAACCGCCGTGACCAGCTCCTCGACCGTGAAATCGGCCCGGCGGTGATCCCGGTGGAGGAGGGCACGCCCCTGGCGGCGCAGATCGGCCTCGGGGCCGTGGCCGTGCTGCTGGTCGCGCTGGTCCCCGGCCTGCTCCGCTGGGAGCTGCGCGCCCGCCGGCGGCGCTCCTACTCCTCCCGCCGGGCGGAGTCCCCGGGCGATGACGGGACCGCCCCGGACCCCACCGGCGCGGTGGCGGTCAGAGCCGGCCGGCAGGAGGCCGCGGTGGCCGCGGCCTGGGCCGAGCTCGACGACGCGTTGTGCGACTACGGCATGTCCCGGCAGCCGAGCGAGAGCCCCCGGGCGCTGGCCCGGCGCCTCAGCGAGCAGTACGGGTTCGACGAGGAGTCCTCGACGGCGGTGGCCAGGGTCGCGGCGGCGATGGAGCGGATGCTCTTCGCCCGGACCCCCGGCGACATCGGCGCACTGCCCGATGATCTCCGCCGGGTACGGCGGGCGCTGGCGGCCGCCGTGACGCGGGGCAGGCGGGTCCGCGCGGTGCTGCTGCCGCCTTCGACCCTCCTGCGGGCGCGGCGCCTGGGGGTGCGGGCGCTGGACGGCTTCGACCGGCTGGAGAACCTCCGGATCCGCCGGCCGGCCGGGAGGGACGCCTGACCGTCGCCCGGCCCGGCGGGAGGGGAACCTGACCACCACCGGGCCGGGCGACCGTCGCAGAGCATGACGGAAGGGGAACCTGACCGCCGCCGGACCCGACCGACCGTCACGGGGCACGGCGCGAGGGGGATCCGGTCCGCAGGACCGGCCGACCACCGCAGAACCCGGCGGGAGCACAACCTGACCACCGCCGATCGGGCGACCGTCACGGGGCACGGCGCGAGGAGAACCTGACCGCCGGAGCATGGCGGGAGGAGGATCCCGGTCCGCCGGAGCATGGCGGCGGACTCTGGCCAGGCAGAGGTCCGGGGAGAGCCTGACGGCCCGCGCGCCGCCCCCAGCGGGGGCGGCGCGCGGTCGCCGGTGAGACGCGGCCACCGCCGTCACGACGGCGGTGGCCGGATCTCACGGCGCGCCCTGTCCGTGCGGACAGGGCCTAGCGCTCGTCGCTACGGCGGCGCCAGCGCTCTTCCATCCGCTCCATGAAGCTCTGCCGGGGACCGCCGCGGCGGCCGGTCTTGCCCGGCTGCCCGGGACGCGCGGCCGCGGCGGCCTCGCTGAACCCGTTCATCCGCTTCCAGCTTGACAGACCCCACAGGCACGCGGCGAGCATGACCACGAAACCGCCGACGCCGAGCGGGATGTTGATGATCACGACGCCCACCATCAACAGGACGATGCCCAGGAGGAAGCCGATGGAGGCCTTCACCAGGCGACGCTTGTAGTGGCTGCGTGGATCACTGATCCTTACGGTATTGGCCCACTTCGGGTCCTCAGCGTAGAGGGCCTGCTCGATCTGGTCGAGCAAGCGCTGCTCGTGATCAGAGAGCGGCACGGCGCCTCCCAAGGACAGCCCCAGGACGGGGAAGACGGTGACGGACGACACGGGGTGTCCGAACCTCGCGGTCGGTTATCCCCAGAATACGAGGCTGTAGACGTAGACGAAAGAAAACGTCCAACGTAGTCCAAACCGGAGGCGACGTCATGGATCCATTCCATCAAACGGCGGGCGTACAAGCGACGCCGGGAGCACCGCATCCCGGCCGAATCTCCGGGCCGCCCGGTCCATCGCCTGCTCGGCCTCCCGCCAGCCCGTCTCCCGCTCCCCCAGGCCGAGCTGCCGGGTGACCTCGCCGGCCGGACGGAGGTTCTCCACCCGCACCCCGACCAGGCGGAGCCGGACTTTCTCCAGGCCGGCGGCGGTGTAGAGGTCGCAGGCGGTCGCGTAGAGCACCTGGGCGACGTCCGTCGGCTCCCGGAGGGTCCGGGAGCGGGAGATGGTGCTGAAGTCGGCGCGGCGGAGCTTGACACTGACCGTGCGGCCGACGTGGCCGCCCTCCCTGAGCCTGGCGGCGACCCGTTCGGAGAGGCGGAGCAGCTCCCTGCGGATCTTCACTGGGTCGTCGACATCTGTGGCGAATGTCTCTTCGGCCCCGATGCTCTTGTCGGGCACGTGCGGGGTCACCGGACGCTCGTCGCGCCCCCAGGCGAGCGCGGCCAGATGCGCGCCGGCCGCCTGGCCGAGGTGGCGCTGCAGGGTGGCGACCGGCACCCCGGCGAGCTCCCCGACGGTCCTGATGCCCAGCCGGACCAGGGACTGCTCTGTACGCTCCCCTACGCCCCACAGAGCGCCCACCGGGAGCGGGTGGAGGAAATCCACCACCTTGTCCACCGGGACCACCAGAAGGCCGTCTGGCTTGCAGTGCTGCGAGGCGAGCTTGGCGACGAACTTGCTGTTGGCCACGCCGACGGAGCAGGTGATCCCGTGCTCGCGCGCGACCTGCCCGCGGATCATCGCCGCGATCGCGGCCGGCGGGCCGAGGCGCTTGCGCGCCCCGCCGACGTCGAGGAAGGCCTCGTCGGAGGCGATCGGCTCCACCTCGGGGGTGAACGTGCGGAAGATCTCCATGACGCCCCGGGAGACCTCGGCGTATTTGCCCCGGCTCGGCGGGATGATCACTGCCTGGGGGCAGAGCCGGCGGGCCCGGGTCATGGGCATGGCCGAGTGCACCCCGAACCTCCTGGCCTCGTAGGTGGCGCTAAGCACCACGCCACGCGCGCCGGGCGCGCCGATGATGACGGGCGCACCCTTGAGCTCCGGGCGCTCGCGCAGCTCGACGCTCGCGTAGAAGGCGTCCATGTCGACGTGGAGGATCGGGCAGCCGGTGTCGTCGGCGCCCAGGTCCGTCCCCGGCCGCGGCATCTGCTGTTTCCTCGACACGGCGCCATCCTATGGGAACACGCGTTCGACGCAAGCCTCATCGACGGCCGAGGACGTGCAGCTGGGTGGCGATGTCGCGGAGCACCGGGTGGGCGGCCGCCGCCTGCTCCAGGGCGACCAGGGCGCGCGCGGCGCCCGGCTCCCCGTCGAGCAGCCGGCTGGGCACCAGGTCGGCGAAGACGCGCACCCCGTGGACCTCTCCGAGGGTGAAGCCGGTCGCGGCCAGGAGCCTCGACAGCGCCTCCCGGGTGAAGCGCCGCGGCGTGGGGTCGCGCTCGCCCCAGCGGCCCTCGGGGTCCTCCAGGACCTGGCGGGCCTCGTCGAACCGGCCGGTGATCGAGCGGTGCAGCGCGGCGGCGAGCGGGTTGGCGGCCAGCACGCTGATCGCGCCGCCCTCGCGCAGCAGGCCGGCCATGGCCGTCAGCGCGCTGACCGGATCCTCCACGTATTCCAGCACGCTGTGGCACAGGACCAGGTCGGCGCCGTCGGCGGGGAGCAGCTCGCCCAGGTCGGCCGCGTCGCCCTGCAGGGCGCGCACGGCCACCCCCGCCTCCGCGGCACGGCGCTCCAGCGCGGCCAGCGAGTCAGGGCTGGGGTCGACGACCGTGACGGCATGCCCGAGCTCGGCCAGCGGCACGGCGAAGCCGCCTGTGCCGCCCCCGGCGTCGACGATGTCGAGCCGCTCGCGCCCGGTCGCGGACACCCTGTCGGCCAGCACTGCCCGCAGGACGTCCCAGACGACGGCGGTGCGGACCGCCGGGGTCCCTGACTGCCGGGAGATGCCTACGGCATGCAACTTCGGATCGCCTCCTCTTTCGGTGACGGACCCAGCCTACGCCGGGCGGTCCCCGGGCCCGGCCAAGGGTGATCCGTACGCGCGCTTGATCGAGACTTTTCCGGGCGCGGGGCGTATCAGGAGGGATGAGGGGCGGGGCGGCCGCGGGAGACCGGTGACCGGCCTCCCGCGGGACGCGCTACAGCGCCAGGGACGGCTTGAGCTGCTTGAAGCGGGCCATCAGTCCGTTGACGAACTGCGGCGACTCGTCGGTCGACAGCTCGGAGGCCAGGCTGACCCATTCGCTGATGACGACGCCCTCGGGGACGTCGGGCATCCACAGCAGCTCGTAGGTGCCGCCGCGCAGCAGGTTGCGGTCGACCGCGGGCATGCGGTCGAGCGTCCAGCCCTCGGCGTAGGTGGTGATCAGCTCGTCGATGCGCGCCCGGTGCCGGCACACGCCCTCGACGATCGTCGCGGTGTATTCGTTGACGGGCGGCTCGGCCCGCTCCAGGCGCTCGGCGAGGACGCTCAGCGGGTCCTGGCTGCGCGCCTCCGCCTCGAACAGGATGTCCAGCGCGCGCCTGCGCGCCTTACCCCGTGCCGACATCAGGCCCGGCCGAGGTAATCGCCGGTGCGGGTGTCGACCTTGACCTTCTCACCGGTCGTGATGAACAGCGGCACCTTGATCTCGGCGCCGGTCTCCAGCTTGGCGGGCTTGGTGCCACCGGTGGAGCGGTCGCCCTGGAGGCCGGGCTCGGTCTCGGCGATGATCAGCTCGACGGCCGCGGGCAGGTCGACGTAGAGCACGTTGCCCTCGTTGATCGCCACCGTGGCCAGCATGTTCTCCAGCAGGTAGTTGGCGGCGTCGCCGACCGCGACCCGAGAGACGTGAAGCATGTCGTAGGTCTCGGTGTCCATGAAGACGAAGTCGTCGCCGTCCATGTAGGAGAACTGCATCTCGCGCTTGTCGACGTTGGCCACCTCGACCTTGACGCCGGCGTTGAAGGTCTTGTCGACGACCTTGCCCGAAAGGACGTTCTTCAGCTTGGTGCGGACGAACGCACCACCCTTACCGGGCTTGACGTGCTGGAACTCCACAACCGTCCAGAGCTCACCGCCGTCGAGCTTGAGCACCAGGCCGTTCTTGAGGTCGTTCGTCGTCGCCACTAGTTTCTCCTGCGTACGGCCGCTCTAAAGGACAAGCAGCTCTTTGGTCGTCCGTGTGAGAAGTTCCGGTCCGTCATCACGCGTCACGAGCGTGTCCTCGATGCGGACGCCGCCCCTGCCCGGGAGGTAAACTCCAGGCTCAACGGTGACCGGAACTCGATCCTCTAGTCTAGCGTGCTCGCTGTCGGGCTCTGGCTTCACCGGAGACAGGAACGGCAGCTCGTGGATCTCCAGCCCGACGCCGTGTCCGAGGCCGTGCCCGAAGTGCGCCCCGTGACCCGCCTCCGCGATGAGGTCGCGGGCCGCGGCGTCCACCTCGTCGGTGGCGGCGCCGGGCCGTACGGCCCGGCGGCCGGCGCGCTGGGCGGCGCGGACCAGGTCGTACAGCTCGCGCTGCCACTGGGCGGGCTCGCCGATGGCCACCGTCCGGGTCATGTCGGCATGGTAGCCCTCGTGCAGCGCCCCGAAGTCCATGGTGACCAGGTCGCCCCGCTCCAACGGCCGGTCCGAGGGCGAGTGGTGCGGGATCGAGCCGTTGGGGCCGGCCGCCACGATCGAGTCGAAGGCGGGCTTCTCGGCGCCGAGCTCGATCATCCGGGACTCCAGCGCCCTGGCGATCTCCCGCTCGGTCGCCCCGGGCCGCAGCAGGGGCAGCACGTCGGAGAACGCCTGGTCGGTGAGCTCGCAGGCGACGCGGATGAGGTCGATCTCGGCCTCGTCCTTGACCCGGCGCACCGACTCCACCAGGCCGGACAGGCGCATCAGGCCCTCGCCCAGCCGGAAGTAGTCGGCGACGGGCATGTGGTGGGCCTCGACGGCGACCCGGCCGGCCAGCCCGACCAGGGATCCGGCGACGTCACGCTCCTCGACCACCTCGATGTCGGAGCAGATCCGCCGCGCGGCCTCGGCGTAGCGGGAGTCGGTGGCCAGCGTGGCACGGGCGTCGGCCCGGACGAGCACCGCCGCGTTGGAGCTGGCCAGGCCGGTCAGGTAGCGCACGTTGACGCCACGGGTGACCAGGATCGCGTCCGCTCCGTGAGCGGGGAGCAGTGCCGCGAGACGTTCGCGGCGCCGGGCGTGGGTGACGGTCATGTCCCGCATGTTATTGACCGCCGCCGGCCGTTCCCAAAGGGGGCCGCCACCTCCCCCGGAGCCGGCCGCCCCCGCGGAGGCGGCCGGCGGGGTGTCCACGTCGCGCTCGGCGGCGTGCCGGGTCGGCCGCCCCCGCGAGGGCGGCGGGCGGGAACGGCCCGCGGCCGGCCGCCGGACGGCGCCCGGCCGCGGACGGCTCAGGTCAGGACAGGCTCGGCGCCCGGCCGCGGACGGCTCAGGCCGGGACCGGCTCGGGGCCCCGCAGCACCGCGGCCGGCGCCTCGTCCAGCGGCTGCGGCGGGGCGTTGAAGACGCTCTCGTCCAGCCTCCCCTCCGAGCGGGCCACGAGGACCGGCACCACGAGCTGCCCGGCCACGTTGGTGGCGGTGCGGATCATGTCGAGGATCGGGTCGATGGCCAGCAGCAGGCCGACGCCCTCCAGGGGCAGGCCGAGCGTGCTCAGGGTCAGGGTGAGCATCACGACCGCGCCGGTGAGACCGGCGGTGGCGGCGGAGCCGACCACGGAGACGAACGCGATCAGCAGGTACTGGCCGACCCCGAGCGGGATGTCGAACACCTGGGCCACGAAGATCGCGGCGAGCGCCGGGTAGATCGCGGCGCAGCCGTCCATCTTGGTGGTCGCGCCGAACGGCACCGCGAAGGAGGCGTAGTCGCGGTCCACGCCCAGGCGGTCGGTGGTGACGCGCTGGGTGAGCGGCATGGTCCCGACCGAGGAGCGGGAGACGAAGGCCAGCTCGATGGCGGGCCAGGCCTTGCGGTAGAAGGTGATCGGGCTGACCTTGCCGACGAAGGCCAGCAGCAGCGGGTAGCTCACCAGGAGCACCAGCAGGCAGCCGATGTAGACGCCCGCGCTGAGCTTGGCGAGCGGGGCGAGCAGGTCCCAGCCGTAGCTGGCCACGGACTTGCCGATGAGACCGGCCGTGCCGATCGGGGCCAGCCGGATGACCCACCACAGGGCCTTCTGGACCAGTTCGAGGACCGAGCGGCTGAAGTCGAGGAACGGCTCCGCCTTCTCCCCGACGGCCATGGCGGCGGCGCCGAGGACGACTCCCAGGAAGACGATCTGGAGGACGTTGAGCTCGGTGAAGGCGGTGACGATGTTGGTCGGGACGATGCCGGTCAGGAAGTCGACCCAGGTGCCGGCGCCTTCCAGGTCCACGGCCTTGGCGCCCTCGGTGGCGATGTTGACGCCCTGCCCAGGGTTGAGGACCAGCCCGAGCCCGATGCCGAAGGCCACGGCGATCAGCGAGGTGGCCAGGAACCACAGCAGTGTCTTGCCCGCGAGCCTGGCAGCTCCGTTGACGTTGCGCAGGTTGGCCACGCTGACGACGACCGCGGTGAAGACCAGCGGCGGGACCGCGAGTTTGAGGAGCTGGACGAAGATCTTGCCGACCTCGGTCAGCGTGGCGGTGAGCCAGGTGACGTCACCGGCGCGGGCGACGAACCCGAGGGCTATGCCGACCACCAGTCCCAGCAGCAACTGCAGGGAGAAAGAGAACCTCTTCATGAACGGGGACTCCGTAGAAGGGCATGCCGGAGCGGACACGGACATGCGGAGTGAGGAAAAGGGAGACGGGAACGGTGTTCAGCGACAGAGCTGGCTGCTGAGACGGCACAGGTCGACGTGGAGCCGCTCGACGAGCCACACGATCACCGGGAAGAACCTCACGGCGGAGTACAACATCATCGTTCGATGCGTATATTCCGATTCGAAGTGTGATGCACATCACACTTCGAATCGGAGAGGAGTCCCGTTCGGGACCGGCCGGTCCGGCGGGAGACCACGGCCGGAAAGACGGCGGGGGCCCCGGCGGAGCCGGGACCCCGCACGGGGATGCGTCAGGACGCCAGATCCCTCACCTTCTCGATGAGCCGGACCCGCTCCTCGTGCGTACGGCCGAGCGGGGCGACGTTGACGGTCGTGACGCCCGACTCCCTCATCGCCTGGAGGCGCTCGCGGACGTGGCCCTCGGAGCCGATCAGGGACATCTTCTCCAGCAGTTCCTGCGGGACGAGCGCGGCGGCCTCGTCCTTCTTGCCGTCGAGATAGAGGTTCTGGATCTGCTCGGCCTCCTTCTCGTAGCCGTAGCGGCGGGCGAGGTCGTTGTAGAAGTTCTTGCCCTTGGCGCCCATGCCGCCGATGTAGAGGGCGGCCATCGGGCGGCCCAGCTCCAGCCAGTCCGACACGTCGTCGCCGATGGCCAGCGGCGCCTGGGCGATGACGTCCAGCTCCCCCAGGGCCGGGTCGCGCCTGGCCTTGCCCGCGGCCAGCGAGGCGCCCCAGACGGCGGCGGCCTTCTCCGGCATGTAGAAGATCGGCTCCCAGCCCTCGGCCAGCTCCGCGGAGAGCTCGACGTTCTTGGGACCGATGGCGGCGATCACGATGGGGATGCGGTCACGGACGGGGTGATTGATGATCTTCAGGGGCTTGCCCAGGCCGGTGCCCTGGTCCGCGGGGAGCGGGACGGTGTAGTGCTTGCCCTCGTAGGTCAGGCGCTCACGCCTCCAGACCTGGCGGCAGATCTCGACGACCTCGCGGGTGCGGCCCAGCGGGGCGGTGTACGGCACGCCGTGGAAGCCCTCGACGACCTGGGGGCCCGAGGCGCCCAGGCCGAGGGTGAAGCGGCCGTCGGAGACGTAGTCCATGCCCGCGGCGGTCATGGCCAGCAGGGTGGGCGTGCGGGAGTAGATCGGCAGGATGCCGGAGGCGATCTGCAGGCGCTCGGTCCTGGCCGCGATGTAGCCCATCTGGCTGACCGCGTCGAAGCTGTAGGCCTCGGCGACGAAGACGATGTCGAGACCCGCCTTCTCGTAGTCGGCCAGCGCGGCCACCGTCTCCTTGAAGCCCCCCGAGTAGTTCAGGGCCATACCGATACGCATCCCGAGACCGTCCTTCCGCGCCGACGAAACCGAATGATGTTCCGTTTCTCTCCGGGGAGAAGGCTATCGACTCACCGCCGAAGCACCAAGCCCCGCACCCCCGGCGCGGGGCCGGTAGCGTACGCATCTCGGGGCGGGGGAAGCCCCCGGCGCCGGACGAGGGAGCGTGGTGTGCTGAGACGATCGATCATCGTGGTGGCGGGGGCGCTGGCCCTGCTCCTCGGCGGCCACCGGCTCCTGCCGGAGCTGGGCGGGTTCACGCCCGTGCTGGAGAGCCTGCTCCCCTGGCTCGGCGTCGCCGTACCGGTCCTGCTGGTCGGGGCGCTGTTCACCCGCTCGTGGCAGGTGATCGTCGCGGCGCTGCTCCCGGCCGCCGTGTGGGGGGTCATGTTCGGCCCCACGGTGCTGCGCACCCCGCCGGGCGGGCCGAGCGACCTGTCGGTGGCCACGCTCAACGTGGGGGTGACCAACGCCTCCTCGGGGCAGGCCGTACGGGCCCTCGCCAAGGGCCGGGACCTGGTCGCCGCGCAGGAGCTGACCAGCGGCGGCCCGGCCGCCAAGGCGCTCAGCGCCCGTTTCCCGCACCACTACCAGATCAGCACGGTCGGCCTGTGGAGCCGCTTCCCGATCGTCGAGGCCCGCAAGGCGGACATCGGCCTCGACTGGGTGCGGGCGCTGCGGGCCGTGGTCAAGACCCCCAAGGGGGAGCTGACCGTCTACGTCATGCACCTGGCCTCGGCCCGCCCCGGCATGACGGCCCAGCGCGACGAGACCCTCACCCGGGCCCGCAGGATCGTCGAAAGGGACGACAGCGAGCGCCTGCTCCTGCTCGGCGACCTCAACACCGCCACCACCGACCGCAAGCGGGCCGGGCTGGTGCCCCCGCTGTCGGACGCCCAGCAGGAGGCCGGCTCCGGCTTCGGCTTCACCTGGCCGGCGTCCTTCCCGGTCACCCGCCCCGACCACATCCTCTACCGCGGCCTCACCGCCACCAGCGCCGGTGTCGAGCGGGCCGCCGGCAGCGACCACCGCGCCGCCGTCGCCTCACTGCGCCTGGGCGAGCACCCGCCAGGCGGCGCGGCCCTGTCGCGCCCCTGAGAGCTCACGGCGCCTGCGCCGGGCGCCCCGCCGCGCGCAGCGCGGACAGGTCCGCCGGGGTGTCGATGTCGGCCGGGTCGCCGGCGTCGTCGCAGGGCACGCCGGCGACCAGCTCAGGGTGCGCCCGCAGGAACGGCCGGGCACCGACGTCGCCGGTGGCGAGCGCGGCGACCTCCGCGAAGTGCTCCCTGGCGATCAGCACCGGGTTCCTCGGCGCCCCGCCGTAGGTGGCGACGGCGACCGAGGCGCCGTCCCGGGCGGCCCGGATCAGCCGCCGCACCGCCTCCGGGCCGACGAACGGCTGGTCCACCAGGGCGATCACCACGTGCCGCACCTCATCGGGGAGCGCGTCCAGGCCCACGCGCAGCGAGGAGCCCATCCCCGAGCGCCACTCCGGATTCCGTACGGCCACCGCCCCGCGCACCTGCGCGATGGCGGCCCCGAGCACGACGACCACGGGGTGGCAGCCGCCGTCGTGGAGCAGCCGGACCCCGCGGTCCACCAGCCGCTCCCCGCCGAACTCCACCAGCGCCTTCGGCGTGCCGAGCCGCGAGCCCGAGCCGGCCGCCAGCAGCAGCCCCGCGACCGGCGCCCGCTCGGCGGCCTCCCCCCGCGTGATCACGCCTGCGGCCCGTCACCGTGGATCCGGCCGGAGCCGTCGGTGAGGGGCTGTCCCGAACCTCCCCAGCGGAGCTGGATCAGCTCGGCGACGATGGAGACCGCGGTCTCCTCCGGCGTCCGCGCGCCCAGGTCCAGCCCGATCGGCGAGCGGAGCCGTTTCAGCTCGGCCTCCTCCAGGCCCGCCTCGCGCAGCCGGACCAGCCGGTCCTCGTGGGTGCGGCGCGAGCCCATCGCGCCGACGTAGCCCGCCGGGGTGCGCAGGGCCACCTCCAGCAGCGGGACGTCGAAGCGGGGGTCGTGGGTGAGCACGCAGATCGCGGTCCGCTCGTCCACGGTGATCGAGGTCAGGTAGTCGTGCGGCCACTTGACGATCACCTCGTCGGCCTCCGGGAAGCGCTTGGCCGTGGCGAAGACCGGGCGGGCGTCGCACACGACCACGTGGTAGCCGAGGAACTTGCCGATCCGGGCCACCGCGGCGGCGAAGTCGATCGCGCCGAAGACCAGCATCCGGGGCGGCGGGGCGAAGGAGTGCACGAAGACCGAGAGCTCGTCGAGCCGCCGCTCGCCGTGCGAGCCGTACCTGCGGACCCCGGTGAGCCCCTGCGCGAGCATGCCCCGCGCGTCGTCGTCCACCGCCTCGTCCAGCCGGGCCACGCCCAGCGAGCCGGCGGAGCGGTCCGGCCAGACCACCCTGCGGGCGCCGACCGCGCCCGGCCCGGCCAGCACGGTCGCCACCGCCACCGGCTCGCGCTCCCGCATCGACGCGGCGACCGCCCCCAGCTCGGGGAAGGTCTCGCGCGAGACCGGCTCGACGAACACGTCGATGATTCCGCCGCAGGTCAGACCGGCCGAGAAGGCGTCGTCGTCGCTCACGCCGTACCGCTGCAGCACCGGCGTGCCGGTGGCGACCACCTCCCGGGCCAGCTCGTAGACGGCCCCCTCGACGCAGCCGCCCGAGACGCTGCCCTCCGCCTCCTCCCCCAGCACGGCCATGGACGCGCCCGGCGGCCGGGGCGCGCTGCGGAAGGTGTCCACCACGGTGGCCAGCCCGAAGGTCCGCCCGGACTCCCACCACCGTACGATCTGCGACAGCACGTCACGCATGCGTCCCTCCCAGCAGGGCGGCCAGTTCCTCGAAGGCGGCCAGGCTGTGCCCGGCCACGAAGTCGTCGATGTACGGCAGAGCCGCGCGCATCCCCGCGGTGAGCGGGCGGTAGCCCTCCTGCCCCTTGTGGGGGTTGACCCAGATCACCCGGTGCGCCATCCGCGACAGCCGGGCCATCTCCGCGCCGAGGAGCGAGACGTCGCCGCGCTCCCATCCGTCGGAGGCGATCACCACCACCGCTCCCCTGGCGTCGTTCAGCGTCAGGAACTTCCTGAGCTCCTCACCCAGCCGGGTGCCGCCGCTCCAGTCGGGGATGGCGCGCGAGACGGCGTCCATCGCGGTGGCCGGGTCGCGGTGGCGCAGCTCGGCGGTGAGCCGGGTGAGCCGGGTGCCGGCGCTGAACACCTCGGTGGCCCGCGGCTCGCACCTGACCAGCGCGTGGGCCAGGCGGAGCAGCGTGTCGGCGTAGGGGGTCATGGAGCCGCTGACGTCCACCAGCAGCACGGCCCTGCGGGGCCTGGTCCGGTGCGAGCGGTAGCGGAGCCTGGCGGTCTCCCCGCCGCGCCGCAGGGTCTCGCGGATCGTCGCCCTGCTGTCCAGCCGCCCCCGGTGCGACGGCCGCAGCCGCCGCGACCTGCGCTGCTCACGCCCCACCCGGAACAGGGCGAGCAGCCGGTGCACCTCCGCCAGCTCCGCCCCGGTCAGCTTGGCCACGTCCCGGTTGCGCAGCACCTCCGCCGCGCTCGCGCTGGCCACCGGGGCGGGACTGTCGTCGCCGTCGCCCGCTCCGCCGGACATGGTGGCGATGTGCCGGGTGACGGTGACCGCGGCCGGTCTCGGGCGGCCCGCGCGCAGCCCGCCGAAGTAGGCGTGGAAGACCCGGTCGTAGCGGGGCAGGTCGTCGGCCGAGGCGCACAGGGTGAACCGGCCCGCCCAGTAGACGTCGCGCGGCTCGGCGGCGTCCAGGTGCGACAGCGCGCGCAGCAGGCCCTGGGTCCTCTCGTGGTCGGCGGGGACCCCCGCGGCGCGCAACGTCCTGGCGAACCCGGTCATGACGGCGACCAGGTCCCGTGCCGTCCCCGCGCCGCCGGGACCCGCCGGGTCCCCGGAGCCCGCCGGGTCTCCAGAGGCCGCCGGAGCCCCGGAAGCCGCCGCGGCGCAGGGGCCCGCCGGGTCCTCGGAGGCCACCGCGGCGCCGGAGCCCGCCGGGTCCCTGGAGCCCGCCGCGGCGACGGCCGGGGCGTCCTCCGGCCGGCCGGGGCCGTCAGCGGCGGAGGTCACCGAAGATCCCGTTCCCGAGCACGGTCTCGTGGTCCTCCCGGTGCTTGAGCAGGGCGCCCAGAGTGGCCGCGGCCAGATCGGGGTCCAGCTCCCGGGCGCCCAGGGTCAGCAGGGCCTCGGTCCAGTCGATGGTCTCGGCTATCCCGGGCGGCTTGACCAGCCCGGCCCCGCGCAGCCGTACGGCCGCCTTGGCGACCTGCTCGGCGAGGGTCTCGGAGCAGGCGGGCAGGCGCCGCAGCAGGATCGCCACCTCCCGGTCGAAGGAGGGGTGCTCCAGCCAGTGGTAGAGGCAGCGCCGCTTCAGCGCGTCGTGCACCTCGCGGGTGCGGTTGGAGGTCAGCACCACCACCGGCGGCCGCTCGGCGCGGACCGTGCCGAGCTCCGGGATGGAGATCGCGAAGTCCGAGAGCACCTCCAGCAGGATCGCCTCGAACTCGACGTCGGCCCGGTCTATCTCGTCGATGAGCAGCACGCTGGGCTGGGTCTCGACCGCCTTGAGCAGCGGCCGGGCGATCAGGAACCGCCGGTCGTAGACCTCCCCCTCCAGCCGGGCGGCGTCGGTCACCCCGCCGGCCTCGGCGGCCTTCAGGTGCAGGAGCTGGCGGGCGAAGTCCCAGTCGTAGAGCACCTGGGGACCGTCGAGCCCCTCGTAGCACTGCAGCCGGATCAGCGGCGCCCCCAGCACCGCGGCCAGCGTCCTGGCCAGCTCGGTCTTGCCGACGCCGGCCTCCCCTTCGAGCAGCAGCGGCCGGCCCATCCGCAGCGCGAGGAACGCCGCCGTGGCCAGCCCTTCGTCGGCGAGGTAAGCCTCCTGGTCGAGCAGCTCCGTCAACTGCCCGGGCGACTGCACCTCCGACGCCTCGATCGTCCGCCTCAGCACTACCTCAGGCTACGCCCGCAGGTGCGACATGAGCGTATTCTCACCCTCTGTGAAGAACCTGGTCCGGCAGATCAACACGCCCTCACGGGTCGTCGTGGTCGCCTTCCTCGCGGTGGTCCTCAGCGGCACGGCGCTGCTGTCGCTGCCCATCGCCGTCGAGCAGAACCGGGCGGGGACGTGGACCTCCGCCCTGTTCACCGCGACCTCGGCGGTCTGCGTCACCGGACTGGCCGTGCAGGACACGGCGACGCACTGGACGATCTTCGGCGAGCTGGTGATCCTGGTGCTGATGCAGATCGGCGGCTTCGGGATCATGTCGCTCGCCTCGATCCTCGCGTTGGTCGTCTCCGGCAGGCTCGGCCTGCGCGCCCGGCTCAACACCCAGGCCGAGACCAAGACGCTGGGGCCGGGCGACGTGCGCCGGGTGATCGCGGGCGTCGCCAAGGTCACGCTGGTGGTCGAGACGCTGACCGCCGTGATCCTGTCCGTCCGTTTCGTCGCCGGGTACGGCGAGCCGCTCGGCCGCGCCGTGTACTACGGGATCTTCCACGCGGTCTCGGCGTTCACCAACGCCGGGTTCGCGCTCTGGCCCGACAGCATGATGCGGTTCGTCACCGATCCATGGATCTGCCTCCCGCTGGCACTGACGGTGGTCGCCGGGGGCCTCGGCTTCCCGGTCTACGCCGTGCTCCGGCAGAACTGGCGCCGCCCGTCGCGCTGGTCGCTGCACGCGAAGATCACTGTGGGGATGACCGCCGTCCTGCTGACCGGCGGGACCCTGGCCGTCACCGCGACCGAGTGGAACAACCCCGGCACGCTGGGCGCGCTCTCCCCCGGCCTGCGTGTCATGGCCGGGTTCTTTCACAGCACCATGACCCGCAGCGGCGGCCTGAACTCCGTCGACGTCTCCCAGATGCACGAGAACACCTGGCTGATCAGCGACGTGCTGATGTTCATCGGCGCGGGCAGCGCGAGCACCGGCGGCGGCATCAAGGTGACGACGTTCGCGCTGCTCGCCTACGTCATCCTGGCCGAGCTCCGCGGCGAGCCCGACGTCACGGCCGGGCGCCGCCGCGTCCCCGAGCAGCTCCAGCGGCAGGCGCTGACCATAGCCCTGCTCAGCGTGGCCTCGGTCGCCGCCGGCACGTTCGTCATGATGATGCTCACCCCCTTCAAGCTCGACCGCGTACTGTTCGAGGTGGTCTCCGCGTTCGGCACGGTCGGCCTGTCCACGGGGATCACCCCTGATGTCGGCACCAGCGGGCATCTGGTCCTGACGACCCTGATGCTCATCGGCCGGCTCGGCCCGGTGACCCTCGGCGCCGCGCTGGCGCTGCACGTCCAGACCCGTCGGTTCCGCTATCCGGAGGAGCGTCCCCTCGTTGGTTGACAAGAAGAACCGCGGCGACGCGGTCGTGGTGATCGGCCTGGGCCGGTTCGGCGGTGCGCTGGCGGTGGAGCTGGCGGGCCGCGACGTCGAGGTGCTGGGGGTCGACAGCGACCCCAAGAACGTCCAGGAGTTCTCCGGGCGGCTCACCCACGTGGTCTGCGCCGACTCCACCGACCCCGACGCGCTCACCCAGCTGGGGATCGCCGAGTTCGGTCGGGCGGTGGTCGGCATCGGCAACGACATCGAGGCGAGCATCCTGACCACCTCCATCCTGGCCGACCTCGGCGTGCCCGACATCTGGGCGAAGTCGATCAATCTGCAGCACAGCCGGATCCTGGAGCGGGTCGGCGCCCACCACGTGGTGCAGCCCGAGCACGACATGGGCGAGCGGGTGGCGCACCTGGTCACCGGCCGGATGCTCGACTACGTGGAGGTCGACGAGGACTACGCCCTGGTCAAGACCAAGGCTCCCCAGTGGGCGGACGGCAGGTCCCTGAGCGAGCTGGGCATCCGCAAGAAGTACGAGGTGACCGTGGTCGGGATCAAGAAGCCCGGCGGCAGGTTCACCTACGCCACCTCGGGCACGGTCGTCAACGGCGGCGACATCCTGCTCGTGGCGGGCGAGACCGACCGGGCCGAACGGTTCGCCGAGGAGACCTGAGCTCCGCCGGGCGCCCGGAGCCCGGTCCGCGGCGGCCGGGCCAGGACGCTCCGGATCCGCGGCCGGCAGGCCCCAGCGGGCCCCGGTCCGCGGGCGGGCCCCGGAGGACCCCGGTCCGCGGCGGCAGACCAGAACGCCCGAGGTCCGCGGTGGCAGACCAGAACGCCCGGGGTCCGCGGCCGGCAGGCCCCGGTCCGCGGGCGGCCCGGGAGACCTCAGTCGGCGGTGGTGGACCAGGTCGTCGCCGCCGGCGCGCCGGCCGGGCAGGTGACGCGGATCGTCGTGCTCTCGCCGCCGGAGGTGAACTCGACCGAGACGGCGGGCGCGGGGCCGCGCTCGACCCTGTCGACGCCGTAGCCCTGGGCGGGGCTCCACGACAGCAGGACGGCCCGGCCCGCGTCGCAGGCGGTGACGACGGCCCCCTGGCCGTAGGAGAACTCCCTGGTCGCCATGGCCCGGCCGGGCGGGGCGGGAGCGGCCAGGACGGGGTTGCCGGTCGCGCTGACCAGGGCCCGCTCGACCTCGCTGAACGTCATGGGCTGGACGACCTGGCCGGTGATGTGGACGCCGATCAGCGACACCGCCCAGGTGCTGGCCACCGTGGTGAGGGCGGCTGCGGCGAGCCAGCCCCCCAGGCCGAGCAGGGCCTGCCTGTTCACCGAACAAACGTCTCACCAGCGCCGTTAAGGGCCCGCCAAGCGGGCCTCACGACGCGGTCAACGCAGCCGGCCGATTGGGGAAAGGTTAGCGTGTTGGTGTGGCACAGGTGCTCCTCGTCGAGGACGACGCCCAGGTCCGGTCCGCGCTGACCCGGGCGCTCACCGAACGCGGGCACGCCGTCACGTCGGTCGCCGCGGGCATGCCGGGGCTCACCCTCGCGGTGGGAGACCGGCCCGACCTGGTCGTGCTCGACCTGGGCCTGCCCGACCTCGACGGCTGCGAGGTGCTGCGCATGCTGCGCGCCGTGAGCGCCGTCCCGGTCATCGTGGCGACCGCGCGCGACGACGAGCCGGAGATCGTCCGGGCGCTGGACGCCGGGGCCGACGACTACGTCGTCAAGCCGTTCAGCGCGGCCCATCTGGACGCCCGGATCCGGGCCGTGCTGCGCCGCGGCCGGGACTCCGGCGACGGGACGGCGCCCGTGGTGGTCGGCGGGCTCCGCATCGAGCCCGCGGCGCGCGAGGCCGCCCTCGACGGGGTCTCGCTGGGTCTCACCCCCAAGGAGTTCGACCTGCTGCACTATCTCGCGGTCCGCCCCGGCCAGGTCGTCACCAAGCGCGAGCTGCTCACCGAGGTGTGGCGGATGGCCTACGGCGGCGCCGACAAGACCGTCGACGTGCACCTGTCCTGGCTGCGCCGCAAGCTCGGCGAGAGCGCCCAGCGCCCCCGCTACCTGCAGACCGTCCACGGTGTCGGCGTGAAGATCGTCGACCCGGGAGCATGAGGGCCGCCGGATGAGACGGCGGCTGGCCCTGCTCGCGGTGGCGACCACCTCGCTGGTCCTGGTCGCCTTCCTCGTGCCGCTGGCCATGCTGGTGAGCACGGTCGCCGCCGAGCGGGCCACGGCCGAAGCCACCGCCCAGGCGCAGTCCCTGGCCGCCCTGGTCGCCCTCGGCGACCGCGGCAGCCTCGACACCACCCTGCGGCAGGTCAACGGGGCCAACGGCACGCCGATCACGGTCTTCCTGCCCGACCGCACCTCCCTCGGCGTCCCGGCCCCCTGGGACCGCGCGGTCGAGCTGGCCGCGCGCGGGCGCAGCATCACCGTCGAGACGCCGACCGGCCGGGAGATCCTGGTGGCCGTCCAGGGCGGGGCCGGCGGCACCTCGGTCATCCGTACGTTCGTGAGCACCGGACAGCTCCGGCAGGGGGTGGGGCGGGCGTGGCTGGTGCTGGGCCTGATCGGGCTGGCGCTGCTCACGGTCGGCATCGTCGTCGCCGACCGGCTCGCCCGCTCGCTGATCCAGCCGGTCGGGCAGGTCGCGGGGGTCTCCCGACGGCTGGCCCGCGGCGACCTGGACGCGCGGGTGGACCCGGCCGGCCCGCCGGAGATCCGCGACGTCGGCACCGCCCTCAACCACCTGGCCACGCGCATCCGCGAGCTGCTCACCCGCGAGCGCGAGGCGGTCGCCGACCTGTCCCACCAGCTCCGCACCCCCGTCACGGCGCTGCGGCTGGAGGCCGAGACCCTGCGCGACAAGGACGAGGCGGCCCGGGTGGGGGAGGCCGTCGACACCCTCGAACGCATGGTCACCCAGGTCATCCGGGAGGCCCGGCGGTTCCGCGGTGGCGTGGCCCGCTGCGACGCCACCGCGGTGATCACCGACCGGGTCACCTTCTGGTCGGCGCTCGCCGAGGACCAGGACCGGCCGGTACGGCTGCGCATCCCCGGCACCCCGCTCCCCGTCGGGGTCAGCGCGCAGGACCTGGCGGCCTGCGCCGACCTGCTGCTGGAGAACGTGTTCGCCAACACTCCTGACGGCACGCCCTTCACCGTCGAGCTGGCGCCCGGGCCGGACGGGGGCGCGCTGCTGACGATCACCGACGAGGGGCCCGGGTTCTCCTACCCGGTGCCGGTCGACCGCGGGACGAGCGGCAGGTCCTCCACCGGCCTGGGCCTCGACATCGCCCGCCGTACGGCGGAGGGCTCCGGCGGCCGGATGCGGGCGGGCCCGTCCCCGTCGGGCGGGGCCGAGATCACCCTGGAGTTCGGCCCGGCGGCGTCCTGATGCCCCGCCACGTCCGCACGGCCCGCTCAGCGGCGTCTTAACGATTCGTTAGGGACGCCGCAGTGTTTCGCTATCCGGCGCCCTGGCAGCCTTGAGAGGTCATCGGGCTCCCGACATCGCGGGACGCCGGGGGGAGGGTCCACCGGATCCGGAAGACCCGGGCGGCCGGCGACGGTGACACGGCTGCTTCACGGAAGCCCTCCGAGCCGGTGGAGCGACATCCGCGGCGCGGAGGGGCGGCAGCCCGGGAGAGGGCAACCAGGACGTCCACGACCAGGAGGACGGCAGTCAGAGCGGCGACAACGGAACCTATCTGTCGATTGAGATCACGTCGCGTGCGGCCGTGTCCCTCACCCCTGCGAGGTGGGGGCGCGGCCGTCTCCGCGGCGGCCGGATCCGCGGCGGGCCGGCCGCCGGCGGCGACGGGAGCCGGGGAGCGCCCCGCGGGCCCTCCGCCTGCCGCACTCGCCCGGATGGCGTCCTACCGGGTCTCCTCGGCCTCGCCGCGCTCGCGGATGAGCGCGGCGAACTCGCGCACCTGCCGCACGGTCCGGTCCTTCTCCGACCCCTGGAGCCCCACGGCCCCGATCGTCGCCCCGTCGGTGAAGTCGATCTTCGCCCAGGGCTCGTTCTGCACCAGCGTGACCCCCAGCACCTCCGGCCACTCGTAGCGGTGCACCCGCAGCGGGTTGACCACGGTGACACCCTGCTCGTCCGCCTCCACCCGGCAGCGCCCCAGCAGGTGCAGCAGCCCGGCGATCAGCCCGCCGAGCACCACCATGGCGACCCTGTCGACCAGGGTGAACGGCGGCGGCAGGAAGATCGCCATCAGCAGTGCCCCGAGCACGATCACCGCCGCGAAGCCGTACGCCACGATCCGGCCCTTCTTCGGCCGCCACACAACGGGCAGCTCAGGCGGAGAGACGCTCTCGGGGCTCACTTGGAGATCACGATCCTTCGGGAAAATCGCCGGTCACAACCGGTGTGACTGCCGACACCGTGCCGAATGAAATTTACCGCACCACCCGGCCGGCCATGACTCCGCACGGGAAGGCCAGACATACCGCCTTTTCCGCCTTTTCCTCCTCCGCCGCGGAGCGTGACGGGCCGCACGCGGTGCGGCGGAGGAAGGGAAGGGCACGCCTGCGGCCCCGCCGGCTAGCCCCGGAGGTCCCTCAGCAGCAGGGCGGTCTCCAGCGCGGCCACGGTGGCCTCGTATCCCTTGTCCTCGTGGCTGCCCGGCAGCCCGGAGCGGTCGACGGCCTGGTCGAGGGACTCGCAGGTCAGCACACCGTTGCCGATCGGGGTCTCCTCGTCGAGGGAGACCCTGGTCAGCCCCGAGGTCACCGAGTCGCACACGTAGTCGAAGTGGGCGGTCTCCCCCCGGATCACGGCGCCCAGCGCGACGACCGCGTCGCACCGCCGGGCCAGGGCCTGGGCCACGACCGGGATCTCCAGGGTCCCGGCCACGCGCACCACGGTCACGGCGGCGCCGCTGTCCTCGCCGGCCTGTACGGCGCGGGCCACGAGTTGGTCGGTGATCTTCTCGTGCCAGCGGGCGGCCACGATGCCGACGGCCAGTCCCCCGGCCTCGACGGCCGCCGCCGCCGGCCGGCCGGTGCCGCTCATGCCGGCCCCCCGCCCAGCGGTCCGGGGTGCGCCTGGGCGGACGCGTCCTGCCTGATCATGCGTTCTCCTCGTGGATGTCGTGGCCGAGGCGCTCGCGCTTGGCCGCCAGATATTTCTCGTTGTAGGGGTTCGCCGCCACCGGCATCGGCTCGCGGCCGAGCACCTTGATGCCGTATCCGTCCATACCCCGCAGCTTGGCCGGGTTGTTGGTCAGCAGCCGCACCGACTTGACGCCCAGCTCCGCGAGGATCTGGGCGGCGTTGGAGAACTCCCGGGCGTCCACCGGCAGCCCGAGCTCCAGGTTGGCGTCCACGGTGTCCCTGCCGTCGTCCTGCAGGCTGTACGCCTTGAGCTTGGCCAGCAGGCCGATCCCGCGACCCTCGTGCCCGCGCAGGTAGACGACCACGCCCCGGCCCTCGGCGGCGATCTCCGACATCGCGTGGTCGAGCTGGACCCCGCAGTCGCACCGCAGCGACCCCAGCACGTCCCCGGTCAGGCACTCGGAGTGCGCGCGGACCAGGATGTTCTCCCCGTCCTCGAGATCGCCGTAGACCAGCGCCACATGCTCGCCGCCGTCCAGCGCGCTCGCGTAGCCGTAGGCGCGCCACACCCCGTACTTGTTCGGCAGGCGCGTCTCGGCGACCCGGGTCACCATCCGCTCGCTGCGCCGCCTGAACTCCACGAGCTGGTCGATCGAGACCAGTGCCAGGTCGTGCTCGTCGCAGAACTCGCGCAGCTCCGGCAGCCGCTTCATGGTCCCGTCGTCGTTGACGATCTCGGCCAGCGAGCCGGACGGGCTCAACCCCGCGAGCCTGGCCAGGTCCACGGCCGCCTCGGTGTGGCCGCGCCGGACCAGCACGCCGCCCTCGCGGTAGCGGAGCGGGAACACGTGGCCGGGCCGGACCAGCTCGAACGGCTCGGTCGCCGAGTCGCACAGGGTGCGGATCGTCTTGGCCCGGTCCGAGGCCGAGATGCCGGTGCTCACCCCGTCGCGGGCGTCCACACTGATCGTGTAGGCGGTGCGGAGGCGTTCCTTGTTGTCGTGCACCATCAGCGGCAGGCCGAGGCGGTCGAGGTCCTCCCCGCGCATCGACACGCAGATCACGCCGCTGGTGTGCCGGATGGTGAAGGCCAGCAGCTCCGGCGTGGCCTTCGCCGAGGCGAAGATGAGGTCGCCTTCGTTCTCGCGGTTCTCGTCGTCGACGACCACGACGGGCCTGCCATCACGGATGTCGGCGATCGCCCTCTCGATCGGGTCCAGCTTGATCACACCGCCTCCTTGGGAACGAGTACGGCCCTCGACCGGTACTCCTTTAGCCAGTTGAAGAATCCGACCAGGACGAGCACGAAGAACACCCCGTACACCGCCCCGGAGACGACCAGTCCCGAGCTGAAGGCCAGCGGTACGCCGACCAGGTCCACGGCGATCCAGATCAGCCAGAAGTCGACCAGCGCCCGCCCCTGGGCCCAGGTGGCGACCGCGCTGCCGACGAAGATGTAGGCGTCGGCGGCGACCAGGAGGTATCCCTTGGGCGGCGGGACGAACGCGCCCCAGGAGAGCTGCGTGATGTAGAAGACGACGGCGACCAGGACCGTGCCCACGGCCATGACCCCGACCAGCGCGAGCCGCTCCGGGGCCGTCGCGGGGCGCACGGCCAGCTCCCGGCCGTTCTGGGTGCCGCGCGTCCAGCGCCACCAGCCGTAGACGGCCAGGCCGCCGAACATGAGCTGCTTGAGGGCGTTGCCGGTGATGTGCGCGTTGACCGAGGCGATGAACAGCAGCACCGAGCCGGTGAGCTGGACCGGCCAGGTCCAGATCGACTTGCGGATGGCCAGCAGCACGGTGGCCAGGGCGGCCACGTTGCCGATCAGGTCCGTCCAGAGGAGCCTGGTCCCGAAGACCTCGAACCCCGCCTCAGCCCAGTTCACGGCCCGCCCCCAGGCCGTAGGCGCCCACGAGCTTCTCCACGTGCTTGGCGATCACGTCGACCTCGAGGTTGACCGGGTCGCCCGGCTGCTTGGCGCCGAGGGTGGTGAGCTGCAGGGTGGTCGGGATCAGGCTGACGGCGAACCCCTCGGCGTCCACGCCGGCCACGGTCAGGCTGACGCCGTCGACCGCGATCGAGCCCTTCTCGACCACGTAGCGGTTCAGCTCGGCCGGGAGCGAGACGCGGACGACCTCCCAGTGCTCGGCGGGCTCGCGGGACAGCAGCGTCCCGGTCCCGTCCACGTGGCCCTGCACGATGTGGCCGCCCAGCCGCTGGTCGGCGCGGACCGCGCGCTCCAGGTTGACCCGGTCGCCGGGCCGCAGCGCCCCCAGGCAGCTACGGTCCAGGGTCTCCTTCATCACGTCGGCGGTGAACACCTCGCCGTCCACCTCCACCACGGTCAGGCAGACCCCGTTGACGGCGATCGAGTCGCCGTGCCCGGCGTCGGCCGTGACGACCTTGCCGCGGATCGACATCCGGGCCGCCTCCCGCAGGGGCTCGATCGCGGCGATCTCGCCCAGTTCCTCAACGATTCCGGTGAACATTCACAACTCCTTCAGAGGTACCGGCCGGGCGGTCAGACGCAGGTCCGGCCCGGTGGGGGTGACATCCTCGAACTCCAGTCGGTGGGTCTCGGCGATCGTGGCGACGCCGGCCGGGCCGAGCGCGGCGGGCCCGGCGCCCAGCAGCGCCGGGGCGAGGTAGCCGACGACCCGGTCGATCAGCCCCTCCTTCAGGAAGGAGCCCGCCAGGGTCGGCCCGCCTTCCAGCAGCACGCTGACGATCTGGCGGCGGTGCAGCTCGGCCAGGAGCCCGGCCAGGTCGAGCCCGTACGGCCGCCGCCGCGCGAGCCGCACCACCTCGGTCCGGGCCGCGAGCGCGCCGGCGTCGGCGTCGGCGGCGACCGCCACCAGCGTCGGCGCCCGGCCGTCCAGGACGCGGGCGGCGGGCGGGGTGCGGGCGTCGCTGTCGACGACCACGCGGAGCAGCGGCCTGGCGGCGGGCGCGCCCTGCCCGGCGGGCGGGGCGGGGTCCTCGCCGGCGGAGGGTGCCGGTGGGCGGCGGACGGTGAGCCGGGGGTCGTCGGCCAGGACGGTGCCGATGCCCGCGACGATCGCGTCGGCCTCGCCGCGCAGGCGGTGCACGTCGGCGCGGGACTCGGGCGAGGTGATCCACTGACTGGTGCCGTCGGCGGCGGCCGAGCGGCCGTCCAGCGTGGCGGCGTACTTCCAGGTGACGTGTGGCCGGCCGAGCCGGACCGAGGTCAGCCACTCGGCGTTGCCGCGCTCGGCCTCCCCGGTGAGCACGCCGGTGGCGACCGCCACGCCGTGCCGCCTGAGCCGGTCGGCGCCGCCGGCCGCCGCCGGATTGGGGTCGCTCACCGCGACGACGACGCGGGCGACGCCCGCCTCCAGCAGGGCGAGCGAGCAGGGCCCGGTCCGGCCGGTGTGGTCGCAGGGTTCGAGGGTGACGTACGCGGTGCCGCCCCTGGCGCGTTCCCCGGCGGCGCGCAGCGCGACCACCTCGGCGTGCGGGCCACCGGCGTAGGCGTGGAAGCCCTCCCCCACGACCTGGCCGGAGGCGTCGAGGACGACGCACCCGACGACGGGGTTGGGGCTGGTGGTGCCGCGCCCGCGCGCGGCGAGCTCGATCGCCCGGCGCATGTGCGCCTGATCAGTCACCCGGGTCTCCTACTCGCCAGTAGCTTTCTCTGCCACGGCGGGCCCCGGGGGATCATGGATGCATGCACCCAGTCAGCGGAGGGTGCCCGAAGACACACTCCGCTCGCGCGCTTCCTCCCATCCGGACTTTAACCGTCGGTCCCGGAATTCCACCGGGTCAACCGGTCGATGGATTCGACCGGGTCGCGGACTGTAACCGCCGGTTCGGACTTTCACCGACCCCGGAGCACGCTTGTTGCCAGCGGTTCGCCACCCCTGATGGGAGGCTCCCCGTACATCAGTGTGCCATGTCCGGCAAACGGGAGGAACACCCCTATGCCATGAAAACAAGCGAGCGCTTGGTTAAGCAGGTGAATCCGCAGGTCGTAGGGGGCGAATAGGCCGTTCGGGGGCGTCCGCGATCGTTCGGGACCGTTCGGGAGTGTTCGATCCACTTGAAGCCGCCGGCCAGGCGTCGCACGATCTGTTCACCCCTCCCGCCGGCGTGGGGCGGTCCCCGGAAACTCCTCCACGCCGGCGCGCCTCCCACCTCCCGCACAGCCGGAAGGAGCCGGCCACCGACGGAGCGCCCCGGGCGGGACGGGCGGGGACGGACGCCTTCCACGGCCGGGCGGGCTAGGCGGCCCGGCCGTCCGTCACCCGCCGCGCCCTGCGGGCGTCCGGGGCATACCTGACCGGGGCGGGCACCAGGCCGATCCCGGCGTGCAGCCCCTTCAGCGTGGCCGTCGCCCACAGGTCGCCGAGCGGCGTGGCGGGCAGGCCGTACAGCCTGCGGGCCCAGCGCGGCAGGGTCGCGAAGGCCAGCACGGTCAGCATCGGGATGACCGGCTTGAGAGGGAGCAGGTACGGCGGCAGCGGCGCACCGAGGGATTGACTCAAAGATTGGCGGAGCGGATGTGGCACTTCTGGAACGAAGTAAAGCCCAGGACGGCGCCCCTGGATGTAGTCGCGCATCTCACCGACCGAACCGGGCACGTCCTGCGGGCACAGGCCGACGACCTCGGCGGCACGCCGCCATTCGTCCACGAACCGGTCGGCCTCCTCGTCGGTCAGACGCACCCCCGCCCGGCGGGCGACCGACAGGTAGGAGTCGACCTCGCCGACATGGACCCATAGGAGCGCGTCGGGATCGTCGAGGCGGAAGCGCTCGCCGGTGTCGGGATCGAGCGCGGTGAGCCGGGAGTGGATCTTCCTGACCCGGGCCCCGGCCTTGGCGACCTCGGCGCGCGTGCCGTAGGTGCGCACCCGGACGAACTCGGTGGTGCGCAGGAAGCGGGACCACGCCTCGGAGGGGTCCATGAGCGCGGAGTTCTGCGCGACCCCGCGCATCGCCCGTGGGTGCAGCCCCTGCATGAGCAGCGCCCGGAAACCCCCGACCAGCAGGATCGGCTCCCCCATCACCCGCCAGGTCACCGAACCCGGCCCGAACAGTCCGTGGTCCATGAACCACCTCCTCGTAAGTGAGTGGTTACCCCAACCGCCGGGAGCGACACGTGACACAACCATGACATCACCGGGACGGCCCCGTCGCGGAACCGGGTGCCCGTCGCGGCTCCGTGGCCGGACGGGCCCCGGCGCCGGACGGGGCGGCGCGCGGCGGGGGGGATCAGGCCTTGTCCGCCAGGGAGCGCAGGCCGTCCACCGCGCGGGCCGGGTCGTCGGCGCCGTAGACGGCGTTGCCCGCCACGAAGACGTCGGCCCCCGCCTCGGCGCAGCGCTCGATGGTCTGCTCCGACACCCCGCCGTCCACCTGCAGCCAGATCTGGCCGCCGTGCTTGTCGATCAGGGCGCGGGCCCGGCGGATCTTCGGCAGGACCACGTCGAGGAACTTCTGGCCGCCGAACCCGGGCTCGACGGTCATCAGCAGCAGCATGTCGATCTCGCCGAGCAGGTCCTCGTACGGCTCGATGGGGGTGGCCGGGTTCAGCGCGAAGCCGGCGCGGGCCCCGGCGGCGCGGATCTGGCGCAGGGTGCGGACCGGGGCCTTGGACGCCTCGGCGTGAATGGTCACGCTGCCCACCCCGGCCTCGGCGTAGGCCGGGGCCCAGCGGTCCGGATCCTCGATCATGAGATGGCAGTCGAGCGGCGTCGAGGTGGCCCTGAGCAGGGACTCGACAACCGGTAGACCGAGTGTCAGGTTGGGCACGAAGTGGTTGTCCATGACGTCCACGTGCAGCCAGTCGGCGTTGGGGACCGCCGCGGCCGCCTCGGCGAGGCGGGCGAAGTCGGCGGACAGGATGCTGGGCGAGATCTGTACGGCCATGATGCGGCCGAGTCTATTGCGCGACCGCCGTCCGCCCGTCACCGGCAGGCGGCCGAAGGATCTCGGCGACGAGAACGAGATCCGTTCTGCCGCGGACCAGCGTTGTGGCGAGCGTATGTCCGAGGACGTGGGCGGCGGTGGGATCGTCCAGGCCCGCTCGCCGGGCGATCGTGGCGATGATGCCGCCGGCGGCGCGGGCGGTGAGCCGCCCGCCCTTGGCGTTCAGGAAGAGCGCGGGGCCGGCGTCGGCTCCGGGCCAGGTGGGCCGCCCGTCAAGCCATACCTGCAGCTCGGGACGGAGCTTGGGGTGGATGTCGACCTCGCGGAACTTGTCGCCCTTGCCGTACAACCGCGGTTTCCCCTTGCGGGCCGAGAGGTGAACGTCGTCGACGTCGAGGCGGACCACCTCGCTGATGCGGGCGCCGGCGTAGGTAGGGCAGTGTGACAGGTGATCCAAGTTCTGTGTCACAGATGTGCGGCGCCGTGGGCAGAGGCTAGGTGGTCGTCCGTGACCGGGCCTCGGCGGCCCAGGGGGGTGCGTTCCATCGGTCGGCGATGGTGGCGGCCTGGGTGAAGTGGGCGGCGGCCTCGTGGTCGCGGCCGAGGAGGACGGCCAACTCGCCGAGGGTGTGGGCGACCGGGCGCAGCGCCACCGACACGCTCGTGGCGCCCGCCGGGGGGCCGTTGCGGTGCGGAAGCAGCGTCGCGTAGATCTCCTCGGCGGCGTCGCGGTCGTTCAAGGCGACGATGGCCATCGCGCGCAACGTTGTGAGGAAGGTGAAGAAGAAGTCGGGGCGGATCGGGCTGGGTGACGCGCGGACCTCGCGGGCTTCGGCGTCCAGGCCGTTGGCGTGGAGGGCGAGCGCGAGCAGGTCGGAGGTCATGGGGCCGAGCGCGGCGTGGAGGGCGCGCACGTCGTCCAGGTGCGCGCCGAGCGTGCCGTCGTTCAGCCAGATCGACGCCAGCGCGAGGCGGAGAAAGCCTGCGGCGTGCACCGATCCGGCGCGTCGCATGCGCTGGGTGGCCCTGGTGTAGCGGTGCTCGGCGTCGGCGGACCGGCCCTCGATGAGTGCCAGGGTGGCCAGTGCGATCTCGGCGGCGCCGGTCGCTTCCGGCATCCGGTAGGAGCGGGCGAGGTCGAGCGCCTCCACGGTCAGGCGGCGCATGGTCGCCGGGTCGTTGGCCGCGGCGGCGCAGGCGGCCTGGTTGAGCAGCCCTGTCACGCGGTAGACGGGCAGGTCGTGCTCGACGCTGATCTTCACCAGCTCGCGGGAGTACTCCTCCCGCTCGGCGTCGCGGGCGAGGACGTCGCGGGCGAGGACCAGCAGCGCCGCGGCCCGGAGGCGGGGATCGGTGGCGAGGTCGAGTGCTTCCCGGGCCGCCTCCATGACTGTCAGATCGTCCTCGCCCACCAGTTCGTGGGCGTAGGCGATGAGGAGGTGGGACCGCACGTCGGGGGTGAGGCCGGTGCGCTTGAGCAGGCGGCTGAGGCGGTCGACGATGGGGCGGTCGACCGTGCCGTAGGTGCGGGCCTGCCAGGGGGTGGGCTCGGTCCAGGCGGTGAACGCGGCGATCATCAGGTCGTCGCGGCCGATCGACTCGGCGTGCTGCACGGCCTGCTCGCGCGTGTCCCTGGCCGCAGCGAAGGCCCCGGCCCTGATCTGCGCGCGCAGCAGCCTGCCGAGCAGGGCGACGCGCTCGTCCGGGTCGCTGGAGTTGGCGACGGCGTCGGTGAGGAGCGAGACCGCCACGTCGTGGGCGTAGCGCGCCTCGGCAAGCTCGGCGGCCTGGACGCAATAACCGACGGCTTTCGGCGAGCCGGCTCGCGCGTAGTGGTGGGCCAGGGCCGCGACGTCGCCACCGCCCTCCAGGGCGGCGGCGATCCGGGTGTGCATCCTGGTGGCCCGCAACTGGCTGACGTCGGCGACCAGGGTGTCCCTGACCAGCGAGTGAACGAACCGGACCCGCCCGGGCCCGGGCTCGTCGAGCAGCCCGGCGATGACGCCGGCGTCCAGCGCGTCCAGGACGCTGTCCTCGTCGGTGTCGGCGGCCTTGACGAGGACATCCACTGAGCTTTCCCGGCCTGCGACCGCGGCGAGCCGGAGGACGGACACGCCTCCCTCGGGCAGGCGCGCGAGCCGGCGGCGCAGGACGTCCCGTACGCCTTCGGGGACCTCGGAGAGGGCGACCAGCGCGCCTTCGCCGTTCAGCAGCCGGGCGCTTTCGCGCACGTAGAACGGGTTGCCGCCGGTGCGCTCGGCGATCCCTGCGATGGTCTCCTCGTCGGCCTCGCATTCGGCCCGTACGAGCTCCGCGACGGCCTCGTCGTTCAGCCCCGGCAGCGCCAGGCGGAGGGGCGTGGCGCGCGCGAGGGAGGCCAGCGTTTCGGTGAGGTGCCCGCTCTCGTCCGCGCGGTACGCGGCGACGAGCAGGATCGGGGCCCGCATGCCGAGGCCGCCGCCGAGCAGTTCCAGCGTGGTGGCGTCCGCCCAGTGCAGGTCGTCCAGCACGACGGCGACCGGGCGTTCCGTGGCGACCGCCGCGAGCCACTTCCACACGGCTTGGCGCAGGCGGAACCGTCCCGCGGTGGCGTCGGCGTTCACCGGCTCGGTGTCGGTGAGCAGCGGCGCGAGGTCGTCCGCGAACTCGCCCGGGGACGTGGACGCGGCGACGGCTCTCAGCGCCTCGGTCCAGGCCCACGCGGGCGGCGCGCTGTCGACCTCGGGGCAGCGGCCGACGGCGACCAGCCACCCGTCACGTTCGAGCCGCCTGCCGAGGTGTTCCAGCAGCGTCGACTTGCCGAGCCCGGCCTCGCCGGTGACAAGGGCGATGCGGGCTCCGTCGGTGGCGGCCCCGGTGGCGGCCGTGACCAGTGCCGACAGCTGTGCCTCGCGTCCGACGAACGGCGCCTCGACGATCGGGGCCGTCCCCGGGAGAGGGGCCACCTGCGGCAGCGGGGCGGTCAGCGGGGGCGGGGGGACGGTCGCGCGTAGGACGTCCGTACGCTGGGTGAGGATCGCCTCCTCCAACGCCGTCAGGTCCGGGCCAGGGTCGAGCCCGAGCTCCTCGGCCAGGACGCCGCGGGCGCGGCGGAGCGTCGCCAGCGCGTCGGCTTGGCGGCCGCTGCTCCACAGTGCCAGGGCGTGCAGCCGCCAGCCTTCCTCGCGGAGGGGCTCGTCGCGGGTGAGCCGCTCGGCCTCGGGAACCACCGCGGCGGGGTCGCCGATGCGCAGACCCGCCGCGACGTGCAGCTCGGTGGCCACCAGGCGTAGCTCGTTCAGCCGGGCCGTCTCGGCGGCGGCCCACGGCTCGTCGGCGACCTCGGCGAACGCCGGTCCCTGCCACAGTCCCAGCGCCTCGGCGAGCCGAGCCCGCGCGGCGCGTAGGTCGGTGTCCGTACGCGCTTGGCCCAGCAGGCCCTCGAACCGCCACGCGTCCACCGCCTCCGGTGGCAGCCGCAGCGCATAACCCGGCGCCGCGCTCACCAGCAGCCGGGCCGGCGTGCGCGGCGGACGTCCGGGTTCCAGCAGCCGACGCAGGTTGGACACATACGCCTGCAGGGACATCAGCGCCCGCGCGGGCGGCTCCCCGCGCCACAGATCCTCGATCATCCGGTCGACCGGCACGACCTGCCCACGCGCCGCCACCAGCAACGCCAGCACGCCCCGCTGCCGCGGGCCGCCGAGGTGAACGGCCGCACCGTCCACCTCCGCTGCGAACGCGCCCAGCACCCGGATGAAGACCATGATCTGCACATCGTATGTGGACGTTCCAAATCTTCTCCAAGCCCCCTCCAAATACCCGGGAGCAGCCTGAACACGTCGCAACCGATGAAGGGCAGGAACAGATGAGCGTCAACACCCAGGACATGGAGATCGTCCACCGCGTCCTCCGCCGTGAGTCACGGCTGCTGGTGGAGCTCGTCGCGGCCGTCGCCCCGGGTGACACCGCTCGTGCCAAGGTGATCGCCGACCATTTCCGCGTCTACCGGCTGGGCCTGCACAACCATCACGAGGGCGAGGACGAGCTGCTGTGGCCGCCGCTGCTGTCCCGGGTGGACCTGGAGGCCGACATCGTCCTGCGCATGCAGGCCCAGCACGAACGCATCGCGGCCACCCTGACCAGGCTGGACGCCGCGGTCCCCGCCTGGGAGGCCACCGCGGGCGCCGACGGACGCGACACCCTCGTGGCCGCCCTCGTCGAGCACCGCGCGGTCCTGCTGGAGCACCTCGACGAGGAGGAGGCCACCCTCCTCCCGCTCGCGGCCAAGCACATCACCGAACAGGAGTGGGCCTCCCTGGGCGACCACCTGGTGAACAACACTCCCAAACTCACCCTGCTCACGCTCTTCGGCGCCGTCCTGGAAGACGCGGACCCGGCCGAGCGCGCCATCGTCCTCAGCGGCCTCCCCGCCCCGGTCCGCGTCATCTGGCACGTCATCGGCCGCCCCCGCTACGCCCGCCACATCCGCCGTGTACGCGGCTGAACCCTGCCCGTCCGTACATACAAGGAGAACGACCATGTCGCTGAAGAAGCTCAACACCGTCCTGGCCGCCGTCGTCGTCCTGTTCACCCTCTACCTCGGGTTGTCCTTCGTCCTGCCCCTCGGGACCACCTTCCCGGGCCTGGCGAACTGGCCCTCTGACGGCAGCGGCTTCTCCATCGTGAAGGGCAGCCGCGAGATCGCGATGGGCCTGGCCATGGGCATCCTGCTGGTGACAGGCCACCGCCGCCCGTTGGGCTGGGTCCTGCTGATGATGGCCGTCACCCCGTTCGGCGACATGGTCAACGTCCTGGCCCACCACGGATCCACGGCCGCCGCGCTAGGCATCCACGGCCTGACCGCGGCGCTGATCGCGGTCACGGGGTTGCTGATCCTCCGCGAGACCGGCAAGGCGCGCAGGGCCCAGGAGACCGCCGCCCCAGCACCCGCCGCGCAGCCCGCCTGACGTCTGCACGCCCCGAAGGGGTGGCCCGAGAACTCGCTGAAGCAGCAGCGTGTTGACGTGCACCGGCGCGGACCATCACAGGTGCAGGACCGGCATCGAGGTTTCGGCGTGATCCTTGTCCGGCCGGTCAGGGCGCCCTCCTTCCCGTAGTGCAGCACGGTATTCCTTCGCATTTTCCGAGAACTCGACAAAGGGAGACGACGATGACGATCAACGATCTGCGCGGTGTCCTCAAGGGGCGCGTGCTCCTGGCCGATGACGACGGCTTCGAACAGGCGGCCACCGCGTGGAACCTGACCGTCAGGCAGCCGGTGGCGGCCGTGGCGGAGGCCGCGGACGCCGATGACGTGGCGGCGCTCGTGCGTTACGCGCGGCGGGCGGGTATGACGGTGACCGCACAGCCGAGCGGGCACGGCGCCTCGGGCGATGTGGAAGGCCTGATCCTGTTGCGTACCGGCCCGCTGAACGAGGTGGAGATACGCCCGCAGGAGCGCGTGGTCCGGGTGGGCGCGGGCGTGAAGTGGGGGCAGGTGCTGGCCGCGGCCGGCCCGCTGGGGCTGACCGGCCTGGCCGGCAGCGCACCGGGGGTCAGCGTGACCGGCTACACCCTGGGCGGTGGGGTCGGCTGGTTCAGCCGCAAGTACGGCTTCGCCTCCGACAGCGTGCGGGCCATCGACATCGTGGACGCCGATGGCGAGCCGGGCCGGGTGACCGCCGAGTCCGATCCCGAGCTGTTCTGGGCGCTGCGCGGCGGTGGCGGGGACTTCGCGGTGGTGACCGCCCTCGAACTCGAGCTGTATCCCGCGCCGGTCCTGTACGGCGGGCGCGTGATCTGGCCGGAGCACCGGACCAGGGAGGTGTACGACGCGTTCCTGGAGATCACCGCCGAGGCGCCGCGTGAACTCAGTGTCTGGATCAACCGGCTCCAGCCCCCCGGCGCGCCGCCGATGGTGACGCTGGATCTGGCCTACCTGGGTGAGGCGGCTCAGGGGGAGGACCTGCTGGCGCGCATCGACAAGATCGAGGGCGCGATCTCCGACAGCCGCGGCGTCGTCCCGGTCGCCGACCTGGGTGACATCACCGCCGAGCCCACCGATCCGGCCCCGTCCATCGCCCGTGCGGAGCTGCTCACCGGCCTGGACGCGGACGCGGTGGAGCTCCTGCTGGCCAAGCCGGTCGAACCGCTCATCAACGTGCAGATCAGGCACCTGGGCGGGGCGCTCGCCGAGCCGGGCGGCGGGGCCGGTGCGAGCGGCGCGGTGGCTGAGCCCTACCTGCTCGGCCTGCTGGGTCTCGGCCTGCCGCACGCGGCCGATGCGACGCGCGCCAAGCAGGCCGAGGTCGTGGCCGACCTGGAGACCTACATCAGCGGCCGCAAGCCGTACACCGTGCTGTCCCCCGGTGACACGGCGGCGAAGTCCTTCTCCGGCAGCGCGCTCGCGCGGCTGCGGGAGATCAAGCGGGCCCGTGACCCGCACAACGTGTTCCGCGCGAACTACCCGGTGCTCGGATAGATCGGTTCCCGGCAGGTCACGGCCCCTCCGCCCATCGGGGTGGCGGGGCCGCGCCGGACCCGCGTGACAGACAGGGCCCGCGTGACAGACAGGGAAAGAAGTGGGTGAACAACGCGATGTAGTTGTCGGCGACGTAGCGGTGGGCAATGGCCCCACAGCCGCCGTAGCGGATGTGGTACTCGGCGATCAGACTGTCGATATAGATCTCGTACTCGGTGCCATCAGCCGGCACCGAGGAGCCCTCGCCCCAGATCTTGGGCAGGTCCAGCTTGAGACAGGCGTTGACCACCTCGGCGATCGCCTTGTCGAGCGCGGCCAGGCTGATGTGCCGGCGGAAGGTGCAGCCCGGCTCGTGGGCGCTGATCCGGCCGCGCAGGTGACGGGCGGCCGGTCAGCGGCGGCGCAGCAGTGTGAGGAACATCCCGTCGGTGCCGTGACGGTGGGGCCAGAACTGGACGTGGGGCCCCTCGCCCAGGCCCTCCACCTCGGGGAGGTAGGCCCGGGCGTCGAGGGTCTCCACGTCGTCGCGGTGGCGCAGGACGTCGCCGACCACCGCCGTGGTCTCGGCCAGGTGGGGCGAGCAGGTGACGTAGGCGACGACCCCTCCGGGACGGACGGCCTCCAGCGCCGAGGCGAGCAGCTCGCGCTGGAGCCTGCCCAGGTCCGGGAGGCTGCGGGGATCGCGCCGCCAGCGGGCTTCCGGACGGCGGCGCAGGGCGCCCAGGCCGGTGCAGGGAGCGTCGACCATGACCCGGTCGAAGACCCCGGAACGCCAGGCGGGGACCGTGCCGTCGGCGGTGATCACCGCGGCCTCGCGGGTGGTCTGCCGGACCAGGCGGGCGCGGTGGTACTGCAGCTCGGCGGCCAGGAGATTGGCCCCGCCCGGGAAGGCGGCGGGGCCTGACGGCCCACCCGGCGCACCGGGCACCGTAGACGCTCCGGACGCCCCACCCGGCCCGCCAAGCACCGCGGACGCTCCGGACGGCCCGCCCGGCTCGCCCGACGCCCCGCCCCGCTCACCGGACGCGGACGCGGGACCGGACGGCTCCCGGGAGGCCGCCGGGAGAGCGGCTCCGTGGACGGCGATGGCGTCCAGCAGGCCCGCCTTGCCGCCGGGGCCCGCGCACAGGTCGAGCCAGCGGGAGTCGCCGCCGGTCACCGGGACGCGGGTCAGCGCCAGGGCGACGAGCTGGCTGGCCTCGTCCTGGACGGCGGCGCGCGCCTCGGCCACGGCGAGGACGGAGCCGGGGTCGCCCTCCGGCAGGTAGGCCGCGTAGGGGGAGTATCGGGCCGGCTGGGCGCCGGAGGCGAGGAGCTCCTCGACCGACGCGCGGCCGGGCCGGGCGACCAGGGTGACCCGGGGGCGCTCGTTGTCGGCGGCCAGCAGGGCGGCCGTCTCGTCGAAGTCGCCGCCCACGGCGTCGCGCATCGCGGTGACGATCCACCGGGGGTGGCTGTACGCCACGGCGAGGTAGCCGATCGGATCCTCGCCGGGATCGGGGGCCACGATCGGCAGCCACTGCTCCAGGGAGCGGCCGGCGACCTTGCGCAGCACGGCGTTGGCGTATTTCGACGCGCCGGTGCCCACCCGCAGGCGCACCAGGTCGACGGTCGTGCCCACCGCGGCGTGCGGGGGGACCCGGGTCTTGAGCAGCTGGTGCACGCCCAGGCGGATCGCGTCGAGCAGCGGCGGGTCCAGGTCCTCGGGGGCGCGGTCGCTGCAGGCCGCGATGACCTCGTCGTAGGTGCCCAGGCCACGCAGGGTGCCGTAGGCCAGCTCGGTGGCCAGGCCCGCGTCCCGCCCGGACAGGCGGCGCTCGCGCAGCAGCGTGGGCATCAGCAGGTTGGCGTAGGCGTCCCGCTCGTCCACGGCGCGCAGCAGGTCGTAGGCGGCGTTGCGGGCCTCGTCACGCGCCGGTCGGGGCGGACGGCCGCCCCGGCCACCGCCCTGAGCACCCCGGCCACCGCCGGAACCACCCTGAGCACCCCGGCCACCGCCGGAACCACCCTGAGCACCCCGGCCACCGCCGGAACCACCCTGAGCACCCCGGCCACCGCCGGAACCCCGGCCACCGGACCCACCCGGCTCACCCGCACCCCGGCCACCGCTGAACCCGCCGCCCTGAGCGCCCCGGCCACCGGACCCGCCCGGCTGACCCGCGTTCCGGCCGCCGGACCCCTGGCCCCGGCCGCCGCCGGAACCCCGGCCGCCGCGTGAGTGGTCGCCGGGACCGCGCCCGCCGTTCCCCCGATCGTTCATGATCTCTAGCCCAGCCGATCTTCGTCTGCGGGCCGCACGCCGCGGGCCCACTCTCCCGCGCTCATCAGGCGCTTGCCCTGCGGCTGCACCTCGCCCAGCTCGACCGGATGGGTGGCCGTGCCGACCAGGACGGAGTGCTTGGCGGCCGCGATCCGCCCGGGCTCCAGGGCCGGGGCGTCCGGTGCCGGCCGTACCGGCCCGACCTTGACCCGCTGGCCGCGGAACTCCGTCCATGCGCCCGGGGCGGGCGTGCAGGCGCGGACGAGGCGGTCCACCCGCATGGCGGGCGCGGACCAGTCGATCCTGGCGTCGTCCACGTTGATCTTCGGTGCGAGGCTCACCCCCTCGGCGGGCTGGGGGACGGCCTCCAGCTCACCGTCCTCGATCCCGTCGAGGGTCGCCACCAGCAGCCCGGCACCGGACTCGGCGAGCCGGGCGAGCAGGTCACCGCTGGTGTCGGCGGGCCGGACCTCCTCGGTCACGACGCCGTAGACCGGGCCGGCGTCCAGTTCCTTGACGATCCGGAAGGTGGCCGCGCCGGTGATCTCGTCGCCGTGGAGCACGGCGTGCTGCACCGGGGCGGCGCCGCGCCAGGCGGGCAGCAGCGAGAAGTGGAGGTTGACCCAGCCGTGGCGCGGGACGTCCAGGGCGGACTGCGGCAGGAGCGCGCCGTAGGCCACCACCGGGCAGCAGTCGGGGTCGATCCGCCGCAGCCGCTCCAGGAACTCGGGGTCGCCCGCCTTCGGCGGCCTGAGGACCTCCACGCCCGCCTCCTCCGCCAGCTCGGCGACGGGGCTCGGGTGGACCCTGCGGCCCCGGCCCGACTGGGCGTCCGGCCGGGTGACGACGGCGACGACGTCGTGGCGGGGCGAGTCGAGCAGGGCCCGCAGCGAGGGCAGGGCGGTGTCCGGGGTTCCGGCGAAGACCAGGCGCAAGGTTGTTACAGAGCCTTCCCGTGGGTGGCGTGCGGAGAGAACTTGAAGGCGGGCGCCGACAGCCCGCTCCACTCGGCCTCGCGGATCTCCTTCATGGCGAGCTTGCGCTGCTTGGGGTCCATCCGGTCGATGAACAGCACCCCGTCGAGGTGGTCGGTCTCATGCTGGAAACAGCGGGCCATCAGGTCGGTGCCCTCAAGGGTGACGGGCTCCCCGTGCATGTTGAAGCCCCTGGCCACGGCCCGGATCGCCCGGGGCGTGGGGAACGACAGGCCGGGGAAGGACAGGCAGCCCTCCTGGCCCTCCTCGTCCTTGTCGTCGGAGAGGTCGAGGTTGGGGTTGATCAGGTGCCCGAGCTGCTCGTCCACGTAATAGGTGAAGACCCGCAGGCCGACCCCGATCTGCGGCGCGGCCAGCCCGGCACCGGGGGCGTCCATCATCGTGTCGGTCAGATCCTTGACGAGCTTGCGCAACTCCTTGTCGAAGTCCTTCACCGGCTCAGCCGGGGTGCGCAGCACGGGGTCGCCGAAAAGACGGATCGACTGAATGGCCAACAGGGCTCTCCTCACGCTTTTCGGGGGGATCCCCACAGTCTAAGGGCCGTGGGGAGTGTCCCTCGGATCTCTCCTCCCGCGGCCGCGGCCGCCGGAGGGCGGCGTCAGCGCGAGCGGGCCTTCATGGCCGCCTTCCGCGCGGCCTTGGCGACCGCCGCGTCGCGGTGGTGGGCGGCCAGCACGTCGAGCACCGCGATGGTGTCGGGGTGCTCGACCAGGGTCATCTCCTCGACGACACGGATCAGGTCCTCGCCGGGTTCGAGCATGTCGAACTCGTGCATCGCCTTGGGCGCGTTGCCGAGCTGGATCAGCGAGGCGAGCGTGTCGACCGCGAGCCAGGTGCTGTCGGCGGGCGTGAGGGCGGGCGCCGGCAGGTCGCGGATGTGCAGCCAGGAGGCGGCGTAGCGCCACATGGCCGGCTCGGTGAGCGCCTCCCTCAGCGGCGCCTCGGCCTCGGGGCCGAGCTCCTCCAGGATCGTGCCCACGGTGCCGCGCTGGCCGGCCGTGCCGGATGCGGCGATCTTGACCAGCTCGCGGGCGGCGGCCTCGGCGTGGCGCGACTCCAGCCACACGGTGACGGCGCTGGGGGCCGCGGAGCGCTCCGTGATCGCCTTGACCAGCTCGGCCGCGCCCAGGTCGGCGAAGACCGCGACCTCGGCGCCGGTGGGCGCGTCGTGGCCCTCACGCAGCAGGTCCTGGCGGACCGCCCACATGCCCAGCGGGGTCAGCCGGGGCCAGCCCGCCTCCGACAGCTCGATGAGCCCGCAGTAACCCAGCAGCGACAGCGCGCCGTCCAGCTCGCCCGGGAGCGCGGCGGCCAGCGCCCGCATCTCGGCGGGACGGGCCTCGCAGGCCACCTCGTGCGACTGGAGGATGCCCTTGACCAGGGTGGCGGGAGACAGGCCGTCACTCACGGCGTACATCGTGGCGAGCATCTCGGCGAGGTGGTCGTCCACCACCGAGGAGCCGGTCAGGCTCTCGTCGGCGCGGTCGAGGACGTCCATCACCACGCCGTCCCAGAACCCCAGCAGCGCGGCGGGGGGCAGCTCGGCGGAGAGCGCCAGCGGGCCGGCCGTCACCACGCCCCGGGAGATGCGCAGCATGCCGGTGTTGACCGCGACGACCCAGAGCAGGTGCAGCCGCGCCGGGTTGGGCACCCCGAGCTCGGCGCAGGGCAGGTAGGGGTCGGGCAGCAGGCCCTCGGGCGTCACCTCGCGGGTGCCGGTCCACGCCGCCAGCCGCTGGGCGTCCAGCACCAGCGGGACCCGGAGCACGGCGGAGGCGAGCTCGCCGTCGGGGGCGAGCACGACCGGTGGGAAGCTCAGCACCTCGCTGCCGCAGTCGGGGCAGTCGCAGTCCTTGTCGTCGGCGGAGGCCGCGTCGAGCACGGCCGCGCGCGCCTCACGGGACCCCGATCCCAGCTCGTCGACCAGCCTGCGCAGTTCGCCGAGATCGAAGACGTTGCCGGTGGTGTTCCCGCTCTTTGCCACCCGTGAAACTTACTGCACTGGAGCCCCACGGGTGTACGGCTAGCCGATAGCGCGGGAGCGGGCTTTGAAGGCGGCCTTGCGGGCGGCCTTGGCCACGCTCTGGTCGTTCAGGGAGCGGCCCAGCAGCTCAAGGACCTCGACGACCTCGGGATGGTCCACCCGCCACATCTCCTCGATCACGTGCGCCGGCGGGCCGGAGGCGGCCATGTTCTCGGCGAAGGTCTCCGGGTCGTCCTCGGCGGCGGAGATGGCCAGGGCGAGCATGTCGACGCTCATCCACAGCACCTCCTCCTGGGAGAGCGCCGGGGCGGCCAGGCCCCGGGAGGAGAGCCAGTGGACGGCGTGCGGGCGCAGCTCCGCCTCGTCGAGGTGCCGGCGGATCGCGGGCTCGGCCTCCGGGCCGAGCCGGTCCACGATCGTCACGGCGATGCCCCGCACGGCCGAGGGCGCGCCGGAGGCGGCGTTCAGCAGCTCGGTGGCGGCCTCCTGCGGGCTCCTGCCCCGCAGCCAGCCCTCGATGTCGGCCTCGGCCAGCTCGGTGGGCATCCCGGACAGCAGCCCCTCGATGAGCTCGGAGGCGTCGGCGGCGGTCAGGTCGGCGGCCTCGGGCGCCTCGATGCCCAGGCCGGTGTAGTGCTCCCGCAGGCCCCAGACGGCCAGCGCGCTCAGCTCCAGGGTCTCCTCGCTCCGCTCGGCGATCCCGCAGTAGGCCAACCCCCGTACGGCCTCGGCGATGTCCACCTCCTCGTCGAGCAGCCCGATCTCCTCCAGGTATTCCATGACCAGGGGGATCGGCACCGGTGCCTGCAGACGGTAGAGCATGTCGCACAGGCCGTAGAGCTCCTCGTCGAGGGACGCGGCGCCGGTCACGGCCCCGCCGGTCTCCTTCTCCACCAGGAACTCCACCACCGCGGCCCACGTGTCGAGCGGGTCGGGGTCCTCGCCGTCGAAGATCGCGGTGCCCTCGACCTCGACCAGGCCGGTGTGCACCGCCAGCTCCCACAGGAAGCCGGGGTCGGCCACCGCGAGCTGGGCGGTCGCCTCGGCGGCGTCGCGGACCCGCAGCCGCCCCTTGACGGTCGGCGTGCGGCCGCCGGCCAGCATCCACTGGACCAGCCGCCGGACGTCGGTCACCAGGGGCACCCGGGAGGCGCTGTCGGCGAGCCTCTCGCGGGGCGCGGTCCGGACCGGGGGCAGGGGTGAGCAGCCGGGGCAGTCGCAGAACTCGGTGTCGGCGGGCTCCTCCACCGCCGACACCGAGACGTCGCCCTGCTCCAGGGAGTCGGCGCCCATCGCGCTGAACAGGCTCTTGGCCATGCCGAACTTGGAGGTGTCGGCGAGCGCGATCGGCATCTCGGGCTCGATCCGGTCCAGGACGACCCGCATGCGGACGGCCATCTTGCCGCCGATCTCCTCGGTCGCCAGCAGGAAGTCGACCAGGGTGCGGGCGGCGGCGACGGTCTCGGGGGCGCTTTCCGGCGGGGCGATGACCTTGCGCGGGTAGATGTCGAGCAGCAGTTCCTCGAAAGTGACCGGGGTGAAATCACCCAGCTCGTTCACGTTCAAATAATCGCTCGCGTAGTCGCAGAGCAGCCGCACCTCGTCCACGTCAACGTCCAGGCCGCGCGCGCGCCCCCACGCGCGTAGATCGTCTACGGCCCGATTCACCCATTCGATCGACACAGGGGAAAATTAACGGCTTACTGTCAGCACCGCGAATCGGGGAAACAACTCAAATCACATCGAGAGGGTCAATGCATACTCTGACCACCTCGGGGGCCTTGCGCGCGGAACGCACCCCGGCGGCCCCCTTCACCGCGGCGGCCAGCGCCGCCCCGGCCCCTCTGGGGACCCGGAGCATGGCGCGTTCCCGCACCTGGTCGCCCCTGGGCGAGTCGAGCGGGACGGGGCCGAGAACCTGCGCCCCGTCCGGCAGCGCCACCTCGCCGAGCATCTCCCTGACCGCCGAGGGGGAGCCGCTCAGCGTGGCCATCCTTACCGCCGGGGGGAAACCTAGTTCTGTCCTGTCGGCCAGCTCACGTCCGGCATGGGTGATGGGGTCCCAGCGCAGCAGCGCCTGCACGGCGGGCACCGAGGAGTCGGCCAGCACGACCAGCTCGGCCCGGGGCCGCAGCAGCGCCGCGGCGTTCATCCACCGGCGCAGCGTCTCCTCGGCGGCCCGCAGGTCCGGCCGGCCGAGCAGCGCCCACCCGTCCAGCAGCACGGCGGCCGCGTAACCGCCCTCGGCCACCGGCTCGGCCCCCGGGGTGGCCACCACCAGGGCGCGGGCGGCGCCCACCGTGGCGAGGACGCCGTCCTTGCCCGAGGTCTTGACCTGCACCGAGGGGAAGGCCCGTCCCAGCTCCTCGGCCGTGCGGCGGGCGCCGACCACCTGCGCCCGCACCCGGCCGCCCCCGCAGGCCGGGCAGCGCCACTGCCCCGCGATCCGGCCGCACCAGCGGCAGTAGGGGGCGGCGTGACCGCCGCGCAGCGCCAGCGGCCCGCTGCAGTGCCCGCAGCGGGCCGGGGCCCGGCAGTTCTGGCAGGCCAGCGCGGGCAGGTAGCCCCGCCGGGGGACCTGCACCAGCACCGGGCCGCTGTCCAGCCCGGCCCGCAGCGCCCGCCAGGCGAGGCTGGGCAGCCGGGCCGCCCGCGCCGCCTCGTCCCTGGCCAGCTCGGAGTCCTCGCCGGTCGGCCGGACCCTCGGGGCCCTGGCCCTGACCGTCTCGCGGGCGGCGGCGATGGTGCCGGCCCAGCCCGCGGCGACGAGCTGGGTGGCCTCGGCCGTACGGGCGTATCCGCCGATGAGCAGGCCTGCCCGGCTCTGGTGGGCCCGCAGCGCGAGGATCTCCCGGGTGTGCGGGTACGGCGCGAGCCGCTCGGAGTGCAGGTCGTCCCCGTCGTCCCAGACCACCGCCAGCCCGAGATCGCGCACCGGCGCGAACGCCGCCCCCCGGGTGCCGACGGCGGCGCGCACCTGCCCCCGCGCGACCCGCAGCCACCGGCGGTAGCGCTCGGCCGGCCCCAGGTCCGCGGTGAGCGCCACATGCGCCCCCGGCCCCAGGGCGGCGCTCAGCGCCGCGTCGGCCAGCGCCACGTCCTTGCCGTCGGGAACCACCACGAGCGCGCCCCGGCCGCCGCGGAGCGTCTCCCGGACGGCCACCGCGACCGCCGCGGCCCACTGCGGCCCGCCCTCCTCCGTCCCGGGCAGCGCGGTCCACACCGCCCGCGGCGCGCGCCCCTCGGCGAGGGCCTCCAGGAACGGCTCCCCGTCCGGGTAGTCCGCCCAGGGGCCCGGCCCGGAGCCGTCCGGCGCCTGCTGCGCCGCCTCCTCGGGCGGGGGGACGGCCTCGGCCTCCACCTTGGCGTGGCGGGGCGGCACGGCCAGGCGCAGGACGTCGGCCAGGGTGCCGGCGTAACGGTCGGCCACGGCGCGGGCCAGCACGGCGATCTCGGGGGTCAGCACCGGCTCGGGCGAGACGACCTTCTCCAGCCGGGCCAGCTTGCCCTGGTGCTCGCTGGCGTCCGCCCGCTCCAGCAGGAAGCCGTCGACGAGCTTGCCGGCGAAGCGGACCCGGACCCGCGAGCCCGGCACCGCGTCGGCGTCCATCGTGGCCGGGACGACGTAGTCGAACGGCCGGTCCAGGTGCGGCAGGGGTGTGTCCACGGCCACCCGGGCGACCGGCAGCAGGGCTGCCGGCTCCGGCACCCCTCTGGCCGGCGCGGCCGGGACCGGCGCGGGCCGCTCACGGACGGCGTCGAGCGGCAGCAGGGCGCCGTCGTCTGGTGAGGGGCTGGCGTGGGTCACCCACTTGTCCTACCAGATCCCGGGAGCGGCCTCGTCCTGCCAGGTCCCGGGCGGTGGAGGCGATCGGCCAGTGGGTCACGCCCGACACGGGGAACGCCCCGGTGTCATGTCAGCCGGAAGGGGACCCCTCCCTCAGCACCGGCTGACCGCTGCGGAACGCCGGAGCGCGCGGTGTCCCACTGGCCGCCCCCATCATGAGCCCCGGCACCGGCATCCCGCATCGGGCGATGTGCCTATATCTGCGCCTGGCAGTCGTTCTCGGCCACCCACGCGGCCACCTGGGTGCGCGAGGTGAGGCCGCCCTTGGCGAGGATGTTGCGGACGTGCGCGTCCACGGTGCGCTTGGCGATGTCCAGCCGTGCGGCGATCATCGGGTTCGACAGCCCCTCGGTGATCAACTCTGCCACCTGGAGCTCCCGGGCGCTCAGCGTGCCGGTGACCGCCTGCGCGACCCGGCCCGCCTGGTGGGCGCACGGGGCACGTCCCGCGCCCCGCAGCGGCTCCTGTACGGCCGGCCGCCACCGTCCCCCGGACGGGCTCAGCACGACCTCCCGGTAGGCCTCCAGCATCCTGTGGCGGCCTCCCGGCTCGCGGAGCACCACCGACCGCTCCACCAGTCCGGCCAGGACCGGCGCGACCCGGTCCGTCCCGAACTCGGCGCCGCAGGCCCGCTCGGCGGCGGCCAGGTCGAAGGGGCCGGGCAGCGCCGCCAGCAGCGCCCAGAGCCTGCGCTGCTCGTCGTCGCAGAGCCGGTGGCTCCACTGCACGCAGGCCCGCAGGTCGCGGTGGCGCGGCAGCGCGGTCCTGCTGACCCCGGTCAGCAGCGTGAGGCGGTGCCGCAGCCGCTCCAGCAGGTCGCGGGCCGACAGGGAGCGCATCCGGGCGGCGGCGAGCTCGATCGCCAGTGGCAGCCCGTCCAGCCGGGCGCAGATCTCGGCGACCACCGGCGAGACGGCCGGGGTCAGGGCGAACCCGGGGTCGGCGGCCACGGCCCGGTCCTCGAACAGCCGCACGGCCTGCGGCAGCGGCAGCGGCGCCAGCCGCAGCACCCGCTCCCCCGCCAGGCCCAGCGGTTGCCGGCTGGTGGCCACCACCACGGTCTTCCGCGCCTCGCCGAGCAGGGTCTCCACCAGTTCGGCGGCCTGGCCGAGGAGGTGCTCGCAGGTGTCGAGCACGACGAGCAGCCGCCGGTCCCCCAGCGCGGCGGCGAGCTCCGGCACCGGGAGGGGGCCGCCCGGTGCCAGCGTCCCGGCGACGACGGCCGCCGGATCGTCGGCGCCCGACAGCTCGGCCCGCCAGACCCCGCCGGCGAAGCCACGGCGCAGCGTGCCGGCCAGGCGCAGGGCCGTACGGGTCTTGCCCACCCCGGCGGGGCCGGTGACGGTCAGCAGCCTGGCGCCGGCGAGATGGCGCAGGCCCTCGGCCAGCTCCTCGGCCCGTCCCACGAAGCTCGACAGGTCAACGGGCAGATTCCCCGGACGCCTCGCCATTTTCCGCCCCCCGTGTCCGCCGAAATGTTACCAGGCGGTAGTCACGGGCTCCCCGGAGCGGCGGGCCCCTCCCGGCGCCGCCGGGTCGCCCAGGCCGCGACCTGGGCGCGCGCCGAGAAGCCGAGCTTGGCCAGGATGTGCTCGACATGCGAGTCGACGGTCCGCTGGAGGACCATCAGCCGGTGGGCGATCTGCCGGTTGGTCAGCCCCTCGGCGACCAGCTCGGCGACCTCCCACTCCCGCCGGGTGAGCGGGGCCCAGCCGGAGTCGCGGCCGGCGGGCGGGTCCCCGGCCGCCTCCTCGCCGAGCGCGTAGGCGATCGCCCCCTCCAGGCCGAGGGCCGCCCCCTCCCGGGCCGCCTGGTCGGAGTCCCGGCGGGACAGGCCCCGCCTGACCAGCTCGGCGCAGCGGGCTCTCTCCTCGGCCATCATCGGATAGCCCTGCCGCAGCAGGCCCTTGTCCCGCCAGCCGGCCTGGGCCGCGCCGAGCAGCCGCCCCGCCCTGGCCAGGTCGCCCTGGTCCGCCGCGGCACCGGCCAGCAGCTCCAGGCAGAACACGACCGCCATGGCGTCGGAGAAGTGCCGCTTGACCCGCAGCGAGTCACGCGCGTGCGCGGCCGCCCGCTCCGCGTCGCCCTCGGCCCTGGCGACCAGCCCCAGCCCGTAGTCGGCGTAGGCGCGCGCCCACGCGTTCCCCCGCTCCTCGCACAGCTCCCGGCAGCGCAGGAAGACCTCCCTGGAGGCCGCCGTACGGCCGCGCCAGATCAGGCTCAGGCCCAGCTCCACCATCGCCGGCAGGAGCACCTCGGGGAGCCGCCCGCCGGGGCCGAGCCGGTCCACCACCGCGCCCAGCAGTGCCTCCCCGCCGCTCAGGTCGCCCTCGATGACGGCCAGCGTCCCGCTCAGCTTGAGCAGCAGGAGCCCGACCAGGTCGTCGCCGGGCGCGGAACGGCTCCCGCACCGCTCCAGCAGCAGCCGCGCCTCGCGCAGGTGGCCCCGGGCGATGGCGATGTAGGCCAGGGTGAGCGTCGCCATCGACCACGATTCGCTCCCGGGGCGCGCGAAGGCGAGCAGCCGCTCCAGATGGTGGTGGCCCTCCCGGAGCATCCCGCAGGCGACCCAGAGGTACCACAGCGCGACCGCCATGCCCAGGCCGGTCTCGTGCTCGGCCGGGTCCTCGGCGCACAGGTCGAGGGCCGCGCGGATGTTGGGCCAGTCGCGCCGGATCCGGCCCCACAGCTCCACCTGGTCGGCGTCCGGGCCGATCGTCCTGCCCCGGACCGCCAGCTCGTGGTAGTGGCGCAGGTGACGGCGGCGCAGCCGCTCCCGGTCCCCGCTCTCCAGCAGCTTCGCCGCGCCGTACTCCCGGATGATGTCCAGCAGCCGGTAGACCGTGCCCTCGCCCCGTCTGACCGGGATCACGATGGACTTGTCCACCAGGCCGAGCAGCGCGGGCAGGACCCGCTCGGCGGGCAGCGCCTCGTCGGCGCAGACGCTCTCGGCCGCGGCGGCGTCGAAGGTGGAGACGAAGACCGGCAGCCGCGACCAGAGCAGCCGTTCGTCATCGGTGCACAGCTCGTGGCTCCACTCGACGGTGGCGCCGACGGTCGGGTGCCGCCTGCCCGCCGTGAGGCCCGACAGCAGCCAGAGCCTGTCGTCGAGCAGGCCGAGGATCCGGTCGAGAGGGAGCGTGCGCATCCGGACGGCGACCAGTTCGATGGCCAGCGGTATGCCGTCCAGCCTGGCGCAGACCTCGGCGATCTGCCGGGCGTTCCCGGCGGTGAGCGCGTAGTCCGGGTCCACGGCGGTGACGCGCTCCAGGAAGAGCGCGACCGAGTCGCAGCGCGACAGCTCGGCCACCGACTCCGCCTCGCGCGGGCCGGGCAGGGGCATCGGCGCGAGCGCCACGAGGTGTTCGCCGGGCACGCCGAGCGACTGCCTGCTGGTGGCCAGGATCCGCAGTTCGGGGCTGCTCTCCAGCAGGGTCTGCGCCAGCCGGGCGCAGGCGTCCACGAGGTGCTCGCAGGTGTCCAGGATCAGCAGGGTCCGCCGGTCACGGAGATGCTCGGCCAGGGCCTCGGCGTCCGGGCGGCCGGAGGGGTCCGCCGGCTCCAGCGCCTGGGCCACCGCCTCCTCCAGATGGCCTGGGTCGCTCACCCCGGCCAGCTCCACGAACCGGACGCCGTCGGCGAAGGCCCGGCGCACTCCGGACGCGGCCCTGACGGCCACCCTGGACTTGCCGATGCCCGCACCCCCGGTGACGGTGACCAGCCTGGACACCTGGAGCAGGCGCCTGACCTGGCGGACCTCCTCCTTGCGCCCCACGAAACTGGTGATCTCCGCCGGTAATCCGCCTGTCCCCGACCGCCCGCTCACGTCTCTCCCCCAAGATCTCTAAAAAAGAGAAGCTACACAGGGTCCGACGTCCCACGCCCGCGGGTGGTGGTCAGGTCAAGGGCACAGCCGTGCCGTACGGCTCCGGCCGGGCGGCAGGCGGTGCGGCGGGATACCGTCGAGACGGAGGGCGGGTGGAGGTGGGAGGCCGCGCCTCACCATCCGGGGCGTGGCCCCCCGGGGGGCCGGCGGGAGACGCCACAGCCCCCCGTGAGACGGCTCACGGGGGGCTGTGGCGGAGGGGTCAGAGACCGGCGGCGGCGCGCAGGGCGTCGGCGCGGTCGGTGGCCTCCCAGGAGAATTCGGCGCGGCCGAAGTGACCGTAGGCGGAGGTCGCCGAGTAGATCGGACGCAGCAGGTCGAGGTCGCGGATGATCGCGGCCGGGCGCAGGTCGAAGACCTCCAGCACGGCCTGCTGGATCTTCTCCGCCTCGACCTTCTCGGTGCCGAAGGTCTCGACGAACACGCCGACCGGGTGCGCCTTGCCGATGGCGTAGGCGACCTGGACCTCGGCGCGGTCGGCCAGGCCGGCGGCCACGATGTTCTTGGCGACCCAGCGCATCGCGTAGGCGGCCGAGCGGTCGACCTTGGACGGGTCCTTGCCGGAGAAGGCGCCGCCACCGTGGCGGGCCATGCCGCCGTAGGTGTCGACGATGATCTTGCGGCCGGTCAGTCCGGCGTCGCCCATGGGGCCGCCGATCTCGAAGCGGCCGGTCGGGTTGACCAGCAGGCGGTAGCCCTCGGTCTCGATCTCCAGGCCGGCGAGCACCGGGTCGACCACGTGCTCCTTGATGTCGGGCGCGAGCATCTCCTTGAGGTCGATCTCGGCCGCGTGCTGGGTGGAGACCACCACGGTGTCGAGGCGGACCGGGCGGTCGCCGTCGTATTCGATGGTGACCTGGGTCTTGCCGTCGGGGCGCAGGTAGGGCACGGTGCCGTCCTTGCGGACCTGGGACAGGCGCTCGGACAGGCGGTGCGCGAGCTGGATCGGCAGCGGCATCAGCTCGGGGGTCTCCCGGCAGGCGTAGCCGAACATCAGGCCCTGGTCGCCCGCGCCCTGGCGGTCGAGCTCGTCGGCGTTCTCGCCCTCGCGGGCCTCGTAGGCGTCGTCGACGCCCTGGGCGATGTCGGGCGACTGCGCGCCGATGGACACCGACACGCCACAGGAGGCGCCGTCGAAGCCCTTGTGAGAGGCGTCGTAACCGATCTCGAGGATCTTCTCCCGGATGAGACCGGGGATGTCGACGTAGGTCTCCGTCGTCACCTCTCCGGCGACGTGGACCTGACCGGTGGTGATCAGCGTCTCGACCGCGACGCGGCTCTTGGGGTCACCCTTGAGCATGGCGTCGAGAATCGCGTCACTGATCTGGTCGGCGATCTTGTCCGGGTGGCCTTCGGTGACCGACTCGGAGGTGAACAGGCGACGGGACAAGTCAGTGGCTCCTCATGCAGCGGCTGCTGGCGTCTGGGGGCTCTGGCGTCTATACGACACCAGTAGCGCTGAGCCGAAGTCTAGCCGTACCCGGTGCGGCCACGTGAAATCCCATCTTGCTCTCTTTCCGCGCGCCGGGCCGATCCGTCCTCCACCGCCCGGACGCGGGCCGGTGGGGCCGTGTCCGGGCGGGGCGCGCCCGGGCGCGCCGCGGAGTCACAGGTCGGGCAGCGGATCGGGCGGCAGCGTCTCGGGCGCGAAGACCTCGGCGTCGGCGGCGCACACCACCGCCGCGTACTCCTCGTCGATCTCGAACACCATGTCGCCGAGCTCGATGGCCGCGCCCGCGGAGAACTCCACCGGGCCGAGCCTCGTCCGCCGGGCGTGGGTGGCGTAGACCGAGGTCGGCGCGTCCTGGTCGAAGAACTTGGTGGACAGCACGGAGATCGACCGGTCGGTGACCACGATCAGGAAGGTCGCCATCCCCGGCGAGCCCACCGACAGCGCGGGCAGGATGTAACGCATGTCCTCCCCAGGGGGGAGCAGGGCGCGGCAGCGGGCCCTGACAGCGGCGGGGACCGGCATGGTCAATTCCCTTCATGCTGCAACGTCGCAGGTCACTCCGGACGCAGTATCCGCCGCCGGAGAATCTCCGGCAAGCGGATCAGGCAAGCCTCCGGGCGACGAGGTCCCACACCACGTCGGCGAGGTCCTCCTTGGGGCCGCGCGGGATCTCCACCGGCTCGCCGTCGGCGGCCAGGACCACCGCCGCGTTGTCCGGCGTGCCGAAGGCGAGGTTGTCGCCGACCTGGTTGACGACGAGCAGGTCACAGCCCTTGCGGGCCAGCTTGGCCCGCCCGTTGGCCAGGACGTCGTCGGTCTCGGCCGCGAACCCCACGATCACCGACGGGTATGGCTTGAGCCCCTCGCGGCGGCGCTCGCCCAGCTCCGCAAGGATGTCGGGATTTTTCACCAGATGGATGGGGTCGGGGTCGGCCGAGGTTTTCTTGATCTTCGAGCCGCTCTGCGCCGCGGGCCGGAAGTCGGCGACGGCGGCGGCCATGACCACGGCGTCGGCGTCCTCCATCGCCTCCAGCACGGCGGCGCGCAGCTCGGCGGCCGACTCCACCCGGACCACCGTGGCCCCGGCCGGATCGGGCAGGGCGACGTTCGCGGCGACCAGCGTGACCTCGGCGCCGCGGGCGACGGCCGTGCGGGCCAGCGCGTAGCCCTGCAGGCCCGAGGAGCGGTTGCCGATGAAGCGGACCGGGTCGATCGCCTCGCGGGTGCCGCCGGCGGAGATCACCAGACGGCGGCCGGCCAGGTCTGCCGGGCGCCCGGCCAGGACCCGGCGGCAGACCTCGAAGATCTCCTTGGGGTCGGGCAGCCGGCCGCGGCCGGTGTCGGCGCCGGTCAGGCGGCCCACGGCGGGGTCGATGACGATCGCGCCGCGCTCGCGGAGCGTGGCCACGTTGGCCCGGGTCGCGGGATGCTCCCACATCTCGGTGTGCATGGCCGGGGCGAAGACCACCGGGCAGCGCGCGGTGAGCAGGGTGTTGGTGAGCAGGTCGCCGGCCAGCCCGTGGGCGGCCTTGGCGAGCACGTCGGCGGTGGCCGGGGCGACCACCACCAGATCGGCGTTCTGCCCGATCCGGACGTGGGGCACCTCGTGCACGGAGTCCCAGACGTCGGCCGCCACCGGGTTGCCGGACAGGGCCGCCCAGGTCGGCTCGCCGACGAAGCGCAGCGCCTCCCGGGTCGGGACCACGCGGACGTCGTGACCGGACTCGGTCAGGAGGCGGAGCAGCTCGCACGCCTTGTAGGCGGCGATGCCCGCGCTCACCCCGAGGACGACGGAGGGCCTGCGGCCCGGGAGGTCGGCTCCGGGCGGGTGGCCGGGGGCCGGGTCGTCCGGATCGGCGGGCCCGGGACGGCGTCCCTCCCCCTCACCCGGCTCCGCCCGCCGTACGGGCCGGTCGGCCGTCGCACCCTCGCCAGGCGTCCGCATCGGTGGGACTAGCCCTCGATCGGCTCGGAGGTGAGCAGGCCCTCGCTGACCTCGCGCAGCGCGATGGACAGCGGCTTCTCCTGCGCGTGGGTCTCCACGAGCGGGCCGACGTATTCCAGCAGGCCCTCGCCGAGCTGGGAGTAGTAGGCGTTGATCTGGCGCGCGCGCTTCGAGCCGAAGATCACAAGGCTGTACTTGCTGTCGACGATGTCCAGCAGCGCGTCGATCGACGGGTTGGTGATGCCTTCGGAGTAGGCGGCGTTCGTTGCCACGTTGTGATTTCCCCTAGCTAGGTGAACGACCGGGGCTCGAAGCCTCGGGAGCATCAGCCAGTAAGGCTATCAGCCGATGACATACATCCTGGACGGACGTGTTCACAAGAGTCAGGTCGAACTCCTGCTCGGCCGCCATCTCGATCCGGCCCGCCGCCAGCCGGCGGGCGATGACGTCCTCGGGCTCGGTGCCCCTGCCGCGCAGGCGCTTCTCCAGCTCCTCCCAGGTCGGCGGGGCCAGGAAGACCAGCACCGCCTCGGGCATGCTGGCCCGGACCTGGCGGGCGCCCTGGAGGTCGATCTCCAGCAGGGTGGGCACTCCGGCGGCGAGCTTGTCGAGCACCGGGCCGCGCGGCGTGCCGTATCTGTTGCCGGCGAACTCGGCCCACTCCAGCAGCTCGCCGGAGGCGGCCAGCCGGTCGAACTCGTCGTCGTCGGCGAAGAAGTATTCGACCCCGTGGGTCTCCCCGGGCCGGGGCTTCCTGGTGGTCACCGAGACCGACAGCCACACCTCGGGGTGTGCCCGCCGGAGCTCGGCGACGACCGTGGACTTGCCGACGCCTGACGGCCCCGAGAGGACCGTCAGGCGATTGCCGGTCGGTCCGGCGAAGGCTCGCGCCGCCACCGGACCTGCGACCGGGGAGGTGAAGCCACCGGACCCGCTCTCAGCGGTTGCCTCCGGGGTCCGACTCTCGTCGGGCCACGACGTTCCGGTCACTCCAAACCCCCCGTGATGCCTTTCCCGCGGATGCGGGTGAGCGTGTTCTTACTGAACCGAGACTAGCTCTCGGCACCGCCGAACTCACGCTCGAGCGAAGCGCGCTGGTTGGCGCCCAGACCCCGCACGCGGCGGGACTCTGCGATGCCCAGCCGCTCCATCAGCTGCTTGGCGCGGACCTTGCCCACGCCGGGGAGCGACTCCAGAAGAGCCGAGACCTTCATCTTGCCGATGACGTCGTCAGCCTGCCCGTCTTTGAGCACCTCAGCCAGAGAGATCGCGCCATGCTTCAGGCGGTTCTTAACCTCGGCACGCTCTCGGCGGGCCTTGGCAGCCTTCTCTAGGGCTGCGGCGCGCTGCTCAGGGGTAAGGGGAGGAAGAGCCACGCCGGGTCACCTCGAATTTCCTGTCGATGTACTCGGACGGGATGGGAAACTAGCTGGTCATGACGCTCCAAGCAACGTCAAGGCCAGTTTCTTCCCTTAGAAAATCTACTTCGTCACTTTGTGTAGCCGAAAAGTAGCCGAGCGTCGACGAAACTGCGCTCACCGCCGTGTTTTCAAGCGACGTGGATCACACCGCACGCCCGCTGGCGGCGAGGGTGCGCCGCAGCGCCGCGGCGATCCCCGCGGCGGCCGCCCCCGGGTCGGCCGAGCCGGTGATCGGGCGGCCGATCACCAGAAGATCGGCCCCGTCGGCGAGTGCCCGCTCGGGAGTCGCTACCCTTGCCTGATCCTGACTCTCGGCGCCGACGGGGCGGACGCCGGGAGTGATCAGGGTGATGTCCGGCCCGACCTCTGCCCGCACCGTGGCGACCTCACGCGGCGAGCAGACGAGGGCCTGGGCGCCCGCGCCGACGGCCATGATCGCCATACGGCGCACGGCGTCGTCGGAGGGACCCCTCAGGCCGATCCGCTCCAGATCGGCCTCGGAGAGCGACGTGAGCACCGTCACGGCCGCGATCTGGGTGCTGGGCAGGGCCTCCACCGCCGCCTCGATCATCGCGGGGCCTCCGGCCGCGTGGACGGTCAGGATCGCGGGCTTGAGCCGCGCCACCGCCTTGGCCGCGCCCGCGACGGTGTTCGGGATGTCGTGGAGCTTCAGGTCGAGGAAGATCTGCACGCCGCTCGCGCCGCGCACCGAGGCGATCACCTCGGGGCCGTAACGGAGGTAGAGTTCGAGTCCGACCTTGACCGTGCTCACGTGCGGCGTCACCAGGCTCGCCCAGTGGGCCGCGGTCTCCAGGTCGGGTGCGTCCAGGGCGACGGCGATGGGTGCGGGCGTCACAGGGAACTCTCCTCTAGATCTATCCGGTGCCGGGTGGACGCCCCCGGCGGGCGATGGGCCAGCCCGACCGCGTCGGCCAGCCGGTGGAAGCCGCGCGCCGCCAGGAGCTCCTCCAGCTCCCGCAGGATGCGCAGGCAGGCGTAGGGGTCGTGGAACAGCGCCGTGCCGACGGCGACGACGCAGGCCCCGGCGAGGATGAGCTCGAAGGCGTCCCTGCCGGTCAGCACGCCGCCCATGCCGATGATGGGCACGCTGGGCAGCGCGGCGTGGACCTGCCACACGCAGCGTACGGCCAGCGGCCGGATGGCCGGTCCGGACAGGCCGCCGGTGACCGCCGCCAGCGACGGGCGCATGGCCTCGGTGTCGATGCTCATGCCGAGCGGGTTGTTGATCATCGAGAGCGCGTCGGCGCCGCCGTCCACGCAGGCGCGGGCGACGCTCACGACGTCCACCACGTCCGGGGAGAGCTTGGCCACCACGGGCACGTCGTAGCGCATCACCGAGCGCACCGAGGCGATCACCTCGGCCGAGGCGGCCCCGTCGCGGGCGAAGACCCGCCCCCGGTCCTCGATGTTGGGGCAGGACAGGTTGACCTCCACGGCGCTCACCCCGGGGGCGTCGGTGAGCCGGCGGGCCAGCGCGGTGTATTCGGCCACGGTGCCGCCGCCGATGGAGACCACGGTCCTGACGTTCCGCTGGGCCAGCCAGGGCAGCTCGCGCTCCAGGAAGGCGTCCACGCCCGGCCCCTGCAGGCCGATGGCGTTGAGCATGCCCGAGGGCGTCTCGGCCATCCTGGGGGTCGGACGGCCCGCTCTGGGGGCCATCGTGATCGACCGCGTGGTCAGCGCGCCGATCCGGCCCAGGTCGAAGAACTGGGCCAGCTCGGAGCCCGACGCCGCGCATCCCGCGGCCGTGGTGATCGGATTGACGAGCTCCACGTGCCCCAGGTAGGTCCGCATGTCAACCGGCATTCCGCGATCCCCCACCGGGCGCTCCGAGCGCGTCGAACGGGATCGTCCCCACGTCGTCGAACCGGACGCGCTCGCCCCGGAAGACCGGCCCCTCCACGCACGAGCGCACCATCCGGGTCACGCCGTCGTCGCCGATGACCGGCAGCACGCACGTCATGCAGACGCCCACCCCGCACGCCATCCGCTCCTCCACGGCCACCTGGACCGGGATGTCGAACTCGACCGCCACGGCGGTGACGCCGCGCAGCATCGACATGGGGCCGCAGGCGTAGACCACGTCGGCCCGGACGTCGGCGATCACGCCGGGCAGCACGTCGGTCACCCGGCCGCGCAGGCCCAGGGAGCCGTCCTCGGTGGTCAGCGTGGTCGTCTCCCCCATCCTGCGGGCGCGCAGCGCGCCGAAGACCCGGTCGGCCGAGGCCGCGCCCAGCACGAAGTCGACGCGACAGCCGCGCTGCTGGAGCACGTCGGCCACGGGGAACAGCGTCGCCGAGCCGTACTCGCCGCCGACCAGGACGCAGGTCACCGGGTCGCGCGGCAGCGGGAAGGGCCGGCCGAGCGGCCCGACCAGGTCAAGCGTGTCACGGGCGCGGCGCTCGGCCAGCCACGCCGTGCCGGGGCCGCGCACGGTGAAGACGAACTCCACCGTGCCGCTGTAGTCGGGCTTGACGTCGTGGATGGAGAAGGCACGGCGCGTCAGCATCGACGTCTGCGCCCCGCCGACGGCCACCGCGACGAAGTGTCCGGGCCGGAACCGCTCGGCGATGCCGGGCGCGACCACGGTCAGCGCATGGTAGGCGTCGACCCGGCGCGTCGTCAGCACCGTGCCCGTCACCTGTACCGGAGTAACAGGCGTCTCCCTCACCTCCGCCGGGGCCTCAGCCCCGCAACCGCCGTGCCTGTGGTCGCGCCCGGCTCCTCACTCGCTCCGCGGACGGCTCATCGCCGGCCGTCCGCCACACCCGTCCGTCCCGTGACCGCCGTGTCTGCGGTCACGCCCGGCTCCTCATCCGCTCCGCGGACGGCTCATTCCTCGCCGCCCACCGCACCCGCCTGCCCCCTCAGCCGCTCCGCGTGCTCCTGGAGCGACCGTACGCCGATGTCGTCGCGGACGACGGCCTGGATGCCCTGGACCGCCGCGGCGAGCCCCTGGACGGTCGTGATGCAGGGGATTCCCCGCAGCACGGCCGCGGTGCGGATCTCGTAGCCGTCCAGCCGCGGCCCGGACTGGCCGGGGCTGCCGAAGGGCGTGTTCACGATGAGATCCACCTCACCATCCAGGATGCGCCGGCCGATGGTCGGCTCGCCCCCCGGGCCCGTTCCTTCACTCTGCTTGCGCACGATCTTGGCATGGACGCCGTTGCGGCGCAGCACCTCGGCGGTCCCCTCGGTGGCGAGAATCTCGAACCCGAGGTCGGCGAGCGCCTTGACCGGGAAGATCATGGCACGTTTGTCCCGGTTGGCCACCGAGACGAACGCCCGGCCCCCGGTCGGCAGCGAGCCGTAGGCGGCGGCCTGCGACTTGGCGTAGGCCGTGCCGAAGAACTCGTCGATGCCCATGACCTCGCCGGTGGAGCGCATCTCCGGGCCCAGCACGGTGTCGACGCCGCGGAAGCGGTTGAACGGCAGCACCGCCTCCTTGACCGCGATGGGCGCGTCCAGCGGCATGGTGCCGCCGTCGCCCTCGGCCGGGAGCATGCCCTCGGCGCGCAGCTCGGCCACCGTGGCGCCCATCATCACCCGCGCCGCCGCCTTGGCCAGCGGCACCGCCGTGGCCTTGGAGACGAACGGCACCGTACGGCTGGCGCGCGGGTTGGCCTCCAGCACGTAGAGGATGTTGGCCGACATGGCGTACTGCACGTTGAGCAGGCCGCGCACGCCCACGCCGCGGGCGATGGCCTCGGTGGCGGTGCGGATGCGCTTGATGTCGTGGCTGCCGAGCGTCATCGGGGGCAGCGAGCACGCCGAGTCGCCGGAGTGGATGCCGGCCTCCTCGATGTGCTCCATCACGCCGCCGAGGTAGAGCTCCTCGCCGTCGAACAGCGCGTCCACGTCGATCTCGACGGCCTCGTCGAGGAACTTGTCCACCAGCACCGGGTGGTCGCTGGCCGCGCCGGCCTTGGACATGTAGGTGCTCAGCGTCTCGTCGTCGTAGACGATGGCCATGCCGGCGCCACCGAGGACGTAGGAGGGCCGGACCAGGACCGGGTAGCCGATCTCCTCGGCGATCGCCAGCGCCTCCTCCACGGTCACCGCGGTGCCGTGCTTGGGCGCGGGCAGGCCGGCCTCGGCCAGGACGCGGCCGAAGGCGCCGCGCTCCTCGGCCAGGTGGATCGACTCCGGCGATGTGCCGACGATCGGGACACCGGCGTCCTTGAGCGCCTGGGCCAGGCCGAGTGGGGTCTGGCCGCCGAGCTGGACGATGACGCCGGCGACCGGGCCGGTCTGCTGCTCGGCGTGGACGACCTCCAGGACGTCCTCCAGGGTGAGCGGCTCGAAGTAGAGCCGGTCGGAGGTGTCGTAGTCGGTGGAGACCGTCTCCGGGTTGCAGTTGACCATGACGGTCTCGTATCCGGCCGCCGACAGCTCGAAGGAGGCGTGCACGCACGCGTAGTCGAACTCGATGCCCTGGCCGATCCGGTTCGGCCCCGAGCCGAGGATGAGGACCTTGGGGCGTTCCCCGTAGGGGACCTCGGTCTCCTCGTCGTAGGTGGAGTAGAGGTAGGGCGTGCGGGCGGCGAACTCGGCGGCGCAGGTGTCGACGGTGTTGTAGACCGGCCGGACGCCCAGCGCGTGGCGCAGGTCCCGGACCCGGGGCTCGGTCATGTCGCGCAGCTCGGCGATCTGCACGTCGCTGAAGCCGTACCGCTTGGCCCGGGTCAGCACCTCGGCGGTGAGCTGGGGCGCCTGGCGCAGCTCGGCGGCTACCTCGTCGATGGCGAACAGCTGGTCCAGGAACCACGGGTCCACCGCGGTGGCCTCGAACAGCTCCGCGGACGTGGCCCCGGCCCGGATGGCCTGCTGCATGGTGAACAGCCGGCCGTCGTGCGGCGTGCGACAGGCCGCGAGGAGGTCGTCCTTGCCGCCCGGCTCGCCCGCCCAGGTGAAGACCGCACCCTTCTTCTCCAGCGAGCGCAGCGCCTTCTGCAGGGCCTCGGGGAAGGAGCGGCCGATGGCCATGGCCTCGCCGACCGACTTCATGTGGGTCGTCAGGGTCTGGTCGGCCCCGGCGAACTTCTCGAAGGCGAAGCGCGGCACCTTGACCACGATGTAGTCGAGCGAGGGCTCGAACGACGCCGGGGTCTCCTTGGTGATGTCGTTGGGGATCTCGTCCAGGGTGTAGCCGATGGCCAGCTTGGCGGCGATCTTGGCGATCGGGAAGCCGGTGGCCTTGGAGGCCAGGGCGCTGGAGCGGGAGACGCGCGGGTTCATCTCGATGACGACCATGCGGCCGGTGCGCGGGTCGACGGCGAACTGGATGTTGCAGCCGCCGGTGTCGACGCCGACCTCGCGGATGACCGCGATGGCGACGTCGCGCATGTTCTGGTATTCGCGGTCGGTGAGGGTCAGGGCGGGGGCCACGGTGACGCTGTCGCCGGTGTGCACGCCCATCGGGTCGATGTTCTCGATGGAGCAGACGATGACGACGTTGTCGGCCTTGTCGCGCATGACCTCCAGCTCGTACTCCTTCCAGCCGAGAATGGACTCCTCCAGGAGCACCTCGGTGGTCGGCGAGGCGTCGAGGCCCGCTCCGGCGATGCGGCGCAGGCCGTCCTCGTCGTGGGCGAAGCCGGAGCCGACGCCGCCCATGGTGAAGGAGGGGCGCACCACCAGGGGGTAGCCCAGCTCGCCGGCGGCGGCCAGGCACTCGTCCAGGGTGTGGCAGACGAACGAGCGGGCCGAGTCGGCGTTGAGGCCGCGCTCGGCGGCGACCTTGGCCACGATGCCCTTGAACAGCTCGCGGTTCTCGCCCGCCTGGATGGCGTCCACGTCGGCGCCGATCAGCTCGACGTCGTATTTGGCCAGGACGCCGGCCTCGTGCAGGGCGATCGCGGTGTTCAGCGCGGTCTGGCCGCCGAGGGTGGGCAGCAGCGCGTCGGGCCGCTCCTTGGCGATGATCTTCTCGACGATGTCCGGGGTGATCGGCTCGACGTAGGTGGCGTCGGCGAACTCGGGGTCCGTCATGATCGTCGCCGGGTTGCTGTTGACGAGGATCACGCGGAAGCCCTCGGCGCGCAGCACGCGGCAGGCCTGGGTCCCCGAGTAGTCGAACTCGCAGGCCTGCCCGATCACGATCGGCCCGGAGCCGATCACCATGACCGACTGGATGTCCGTGCGCTTAGGCATCCTTGTTCCCCTCCGTTTCGGCGCCCGGCTCCCGGTCCGCGGCCTGTCCTGTGGCGGCTCCCGCCGTGGTCACGCCCGGCCCGTCGCCCGCTCCGGCCACCGTGCCCGCCCGTCCCCTCGCCGCTTCCATCAGCGCGCAGAACTGGTCGAACAGGCCGGCGGAGTCGTGCGGGCCGGCCGCGGCCTCGGGGTGGTACTGGACGCTGAAGGCGGGGCGGTCGAGCAGCCGCAGTCCCTCGACGCAGTCGTCGTTGAGGTTGACGTGGCTGACCTCCGCCGGGCCGTACGGCGTCTCGAAGCGCCCCTCCAGGGGGGCCTGCACGGCGAAGCCGTGGTTGTGCGCGGAGATCTCCACCTTGCCGGTGCGCCGGTCCTGGACCGGCTGGTTGACCCCGCGGTGGCCGTAGCGCAGCTTGTAGGTGCCCAGGCCCAGGGCCCGGCCGAAGAGCTGGTTGCCGAAGCAGATGCCGAAGAACGGCGTGCCGGCCTCCAGGACGCCGCGCAGCGCCTCGACCGGCCCGTCGGCGGTGGCGGGGTCGCCGGGGCCGTTGGAGAAGAAGACCCCGTCCGGGTCGAGGGCGAGGATGTCGGCGGCGGTGCTGTCGGCCGGCAGGACGTGCACCTCGCAGCCGCGCTCGGCCATCCGGTGCGGGGTCATGGCCTTGATGCCGAGGTCGACGGCCGCCACGGTGAAGCGCTTGGCGCCGACCGCCGGCACGATGTACGGCTGCGCGGTGGAGACCTCGCCGGCCAGGTCGGCGCCCTCCATCTCGGGGCTGCGCCGGACGCGCTCCAGCAGCTCCTCCACCGGGGCGAGGGCCGCGCCGGAGAAGACCCCGGCGCGCATCGCGCCACGCTCACGCAGATGGCGGGTGAGGGCGCGGGTGCCGGCGATGGCGATGCCGACGACGCCCTGCTCCTTGAGGTAGTCGTCGAGGGAGCGGTTGGCGCGCCAGTTGGAGGACACGCGCGCGGGTTCGCGGACCACGTAGCCGGAGACCCAGACCCGCGAGGACTCGGGGTCCTCGTCGTTGACCCCGGTGTTGCCGATGTGCGGCGCGGTCATCGCGACGATCTGGCGGTGGTAGGAGGGGTCGGTGAGCGTCTCCTGGTAGCCGGTCATCCCGGTGTTGAAGACCATCTCGCCGAAGGTCTCGCCCTCGGCGCCGTAGGGGACCCCGTGGAAGACACGGCCGTCTTCCAGAACTAGCACTGCGGTCACTCAAACACCCCGATCATCTCGGTCATTGCTCCGCAAAAGAAAGTATGAAATGTCCGGCGCTTTGAGGAGGGCGCCTCCACGATGTGGGACGCCCGCCGGGCATGCCCGGCGGGCGGGGGTCCTCACGCGAGCTTCCCGTCCAGGACGGTGGGCCTGCCGCGCAGGAAGGTGGCCACGACGCGGCCGGGGAGGGCCCTGCCCTCGTACGGCGTGTTGCGGCTCTTGGAGGCGTAGCCGGCCGGGTCGACCTCGGCGCGGACGGCCGGGTCGTAGAGGGTGATGTTGGCCGGGGCGCCGGCCTCGATCGGCTGCCCGTGGCCCTGGAGCCGGCCGATCCTGGCCGGGGCGTGGGACATGCGCTCGGCGACGCCGGCCCAGTCGAGCAGCCCGGTCTCCACCATCGCCTCCTGGACCACCGACAGCGCCGTCTCCAGGCCGATCATGCCCATGGCCGCGGCGGCCCACTCGGTCTCCTTGTCCTCGACCGGGTGCGGGGCGTGGTCGGTGGCGACGCAGTCGATCGTGCCGTCGGCCAGGGCCTCGCGCAGCGCCTGCACGTCCGCGCGGGTGCGCAGCGGCGGGTTGACCTTGTAGATCGGGTTGTAGGAGCCCACCGGGGAGTCCTCGACGAGGTCGTCGGTCAGGAGCAGGTGGTGCGGGGTCACCTCGGCGGTGACGTTCCAGCCCTTCGACTTGGCCCAGCGGACGATCTCCACGGAGCCCGCGGTGGACAGGTGGCAGACGTGCAGGCGGGAGCCGACGTGCGCGGCGAGGAGGCAGTCGCGGGCGATGATCGCCTCCTCGGCGACCGCGGGCCAGCCGGTCAGGCCGAGCCTGCCGGAGACCGCGCCCTCGTTCATCTGCGCGTCCTTGGTCAGGCGCGGCTCCTGGGCGTGCTGGGCGACCACGCCGTCGAAGGCCTTGACGTACTCCAGCGCGCGGCGCATGAGCACCGCGTCGGAGACGCACTTGCCGTCGTCGGAGAAGACGCGGACCCGCGCGGCGGAGTCGGCCATCGCGCCGAGCTCGGCCAGCCGCTCGCCCTGCAGGCCGACGGTGACGGCGCCGACCGGCCGCACGTCGCAGTGGCCGGCCTCCTGGCCCAGGCGCCAGACCTGCTCGACGACGCCGGCGGTGTCGGCGACCGGGTCGGTGTTGGCCATGGCGTGCACCGCGGTGTAGCCGCCCAGGGCGGCGGCCCGGGTGCCGGTCTCGACGGTCTCGGCGTCCTCGCGGCCGGGCTCGCGCAGGTGGGTGTGGAGGTCGACCAGGCCGGGCAGGGCGATGAGGCCCCGGGCGTCGACCGTCTCGTCGCCGCTCAGCCCCTGGCCGACCTCCGCCACGACGCCGTCGCGGATCAGGATGTCGGCCGGCTCGCCGCCGAGGATCTTCGCGCCCTTGATGACGATGGTGGTCACTGGATCTCTCCCCCGAGGTCGGCGCCGCCAAGCAGCAGGTAAAGGACGGCCATGCGAGTGGTCACGCCGTTGGCGACCTGCTCGACGATCGTCGAGCGCGGAGAGTCGGCCACCTCGGCCGCGATCTCCATTCCCCGGTTCATCGGGCCGGGGTGCATCACGATGGCGTCGTCGTGCATCTTGGCGACGCGGTCGCGGTCGAGGCCGTAGCGGCGGCTGTATTCGCGCTCGGTGGGGAAGAAGGCGGCGTTCATCCGCTCGCGCTGCACGCGCAGCATCATCACCACGTCCGACTTGGGCAGCACGGCGTCGAGGTCGTAGGAGACCTCGCACGGCCAGGAGTCCACGGTCACCGGGAGCAGGGTGGGCGGGGCGACCAGGGTCACCTCGGCGCCGAGCGTGTTCAGCAGCAGCACGTTGGAGCGGGCCACCCGGCTGTGCAGCACGTCGCCGACGATGGTGACCTTCCTGCCCTCCAGCGGGCCCAGGCGGCGGCGCATGGTGAAGGCGTCGAGCAGGGCCTGGGTGGGGTGCTCGTGGGTGCCGTCACCGGCGTTGACGACGCTGCCGCGCACCCAGCCGGCCAGGCGGTGCGGCGCGCCGGAGGCGCCGTGCCGGATGACGACGGCGTCGGCGCCCATCGCCTCCAGGGTGAGCGCGGTGTCCTTGAGCGACTCGCCCTTGGAGACGCTGGAGCCCTTGGCGGAGAAGTTGATGACGTCGGCCGACAGGCGCTTGGCCGCGGCCTCGAAGGAGATCCTGGTCCGGGTGGAGTCCTCGAAGAAGAGGTTGACCACGGTACGGCCGCGCAGGGTCGGCAGCTTCTTGATGGACCGTTCGGAGATCTTCGCCAGCTCGTCGGCGGTGTCGAGGATGAGCAGGGCGTCGTCACGGCTCAGGTCGGCCGCCGAGATCAGGTGCCGCTTCACTTGTCGTCCTCCTTCAGCAGCAGGACCGCGTCGCGGCCGTCGTTCTCCTCCAGGTAGACCTTGACGATCTCGGACTTGGAGGTCGGGAGGTTCTTGCCCACGTAGTCGGCGCGGATGGGCAGCTCGCGGTGGCCCCGGTCCACCAGGGCGGCGAGCTGGACGGCCTGCGGGCGGCCCAGGTCGTTGAGCGCGTCGAGCGCGGAGCGGACGGTGCGGCCGGAGTAGAGGACGTCGTCGACGAGGACGACGATCCTGCCGTCTATGCCGTCGGCCGGCAGCTCGGTGCGGCCCAGCGCGCGGGCCGGGCGCAGGCGGAGGTCGTCGCGGTACATCGTCACGTCGAGGGACCCGACGGGCACCGAGCGGCCCTCGAACTGCTTGATGCAGGCGGCCAGGCGCCGGGCCAGGTGGACGCCCCGCGTGGGGATCCCGAGCAGGACGATGTCCTCGGCACCCTTGGTGCGCTCGAGGATCTCGTGGGAGATGCGGATCAGCGCGCGGTTGATGTCGGGTCCTTCGAGGACCGCGCGTGCGCTGCCATGGGCATGCGAAATGGCGTCAGCCAAAAGAAACACCACCTTTCCCGCCTCACGGGACGGGTCTTAAAGGAAGTCAGCGACCTCACGTTAGCAGCCGTGCGGCGATGACTCGGAATCGCGCCCCCTTGATCCCCTAACGGGGGCAAACGCTGACATAAGCCTACATAAGACTTCCAGGGGCACACACGGATCATTAATTGGCAAACTCTCACCCCCCTGGCCGTGCCGCGGACCGCCGGGGGCAGGGCCCATCGTGACGGCATCCCGGCCGGCGACAGATCCCGGGGAGGCAGCATGGGCGCCGAGCTCCGCGCGATCCGCGCGCGCATCCGCTCCATCACGTCGACGGCCAAGATCACTCGGGCCCAGGAGCTCATCGCCTCCTCCCGGATCCCCAAGGCACGCCAGCGCCTCGACTCCGCCAGGCCGTACGCCATGGAGATCACCAGGGCGGCCTCCATCCTCGTCAGCCACGACATCCATCTGGACCACGCGCTGCTCAACCGCAGGCCCGACACCTCGCGCGTGGCGGTGCTGCTGATGAGCAGCGACCGGGGCTTCTGCGGCGGCTTCAACAACAACGTGCTGCGCCAGGGGGACGCGCTGGCGGCGCTCCTGAGCGGGCAGGGCAAGGAGCCGGTGTTCTACCTCGCGGGCCGCAAGGCGGTGGACTTCTACCGCTTCCGGCACCGGCGCAGCGAGCGGGACTGGGTCGGGCTGTCGGACCACCCCTCCTACGAGGTCGCCGCCGAGATCGGCCAGACGCTGGTGGAGGCCTTCGACAGGCCCACCCGGGAGGGCGGGGTGGGCGAGGTGCACGTCGTGTTCACCGAGTTCGTCTCCATGCTGACCCAGCAGACCCGGGTGCGCCGGATCCTGCCCCTGGAGCTGGAGGAGATGGAGATCGGCGGCGGCGCCGAGGGCTCGGCCCCCGGGCCCCTGCCGCCGTACGAGTTCGAGCCGGCCGCGGGGTCCGTGCTCGACCCGCTGCTGAGGCAGTACGTCCGGGGCCGGATCTGGAGCATGCTGCTGGAGTCCAGCGCCGCCGAGCACGCCGCCCGCCGGCAGGCGATGATGTCGGCCACCGAGAACGCCCACGAGCTGATCGGCGCGCTCACCCGCCGGGCCAACTCCGCGCGCCAGGCCGAGATCACCACTGAGCTCACCGAGATCGTGAGCGGCGCGGAGGCGCTGTCGCGGCCGGACGGCGCGGAGTAGCCCGGGGCCCGGCCGGAGGGCCAGGGCCAGGGCACGGGGGTGAAGATCTACCTCACCAGCTTGGCAAAACCGGACAAAATGCCATTAAAATCCTTCGCGTCATCGTCAGCCACCGGGGGATCGAGAACATGGGCCTGTCCACTCGCGAGAAGCGCACCCTCGACGGAATCGCCGACCGGCTCTACGCGGAGGATCCGGACCTGGCGGAGTCCCTGTCGTCCTTCGCCACCGGACTGATCACCGCGGAGGCCCTGCCGGCCCGCCGCCGCCCGTTCTCCGGCGTCCTGCTCCCCGTCGTCCTGCTGGCCGCGCTCATGGCGATCATGGCCGTGGTGCTCCCCCCGATCTCGGGCACCGGCGCCGACCCGGGTCCCACCTCCACCGCGCTGACCCGCGGCTGAGGCCGACCCGCGGCTGAGGAGGGCGCGCGCCTCGGGAGCCCCCCGGAGCGGATCCCCTCACGGAACGTGTCCGGGCCCGCCGGGGCGGGGCGCCGTCCGCCCTGACGGCACGCGTTTCATCCCCTCCACCCCTGGGGACCTCATTGGGTATTGCCACTAAATGTGACGATACGGAGGATATGTGCCGGGGGGCGCGAAATGGGGGAATCTTCTGGCGAGCGTCCGCGAGGACGGACCGCCGCCGAGGAGGGAGTGCTCCGTGACGAGGCGGCCGAGGCGATAGCGGCCGAACACGGCAAACTCGGTCTCCCCGCGGCGACCTCACTCGTCGTCGGCAACATCGTGGGCACGGGGGTGTTCCTGCTGCCCGCCTCCCTCGCCGCCTACGGCACCGTCAGCATCCTGTCGATGGCCCTGGTGTCGATCGGCGCCGTCGCGCTCGCCGTCGTGTTCGGCAGGCTCGGCGCGCGGGTGCCCGCGGGAGGCGGGCCGTACGCCTACGCCAAGGACGCCTTCGGCGAGTTCCCGGGCTTCTGGACCGCCTGGTCGTTCTGGCTGACCGCCTGGATCGGCAACGCCGCGATCGCCGTCGTCTGGGTCAACTACGCCAACTACTTCCTGCACTGGGACTCCCCCGCCGCCCAGATCGCGCTGGCGCTGGTCGCCCTGTGGATCCCGGCGCTGATCAACCTGAGCGGCGTGCGGAACATCGGCGCGTTCACCCTGATCACCACGGTGCTGAAATTCATCCCCCTGATCTTCGTCTCCGTGGTCGGCCTGTTCTTCGTCCGGGGCGCCAACTTCGGCCCGCTCAACGCCACCACCGGCAACTGGGTCGGCGCCCTGTCCACCGCGGGCGCGCTCGCGCTGTTCATCTACTCCGGCGTCGAGAGCGTCACCATCGTGGCCGAGAAGATCAAGGACCCGGCCCGCAACATCGGCAGGGCCAGCGTCTACGGCGTGCTGATCTGCGCCGCGATGTACATGCTCAGCACCGTCGCCATCTTCGGCACCGTCCCGCACGACGCGCTGGTCGACTCCCCCGCCCCGTTCGCCGACGCGATCAACAACATGTTCGGCGGCAGCGTCGGGGGCGGCGTCATGGCGGCCTGCGCGGTGATCTCCGGCATCGGCGCGATCAACGGCTGGACCATGCTCGTGGCCGAGATGCCGATGGCCGCGGCCAGGGACGGCCTGTTCCCGCGGGCGTTCGCCTGGGAGAACCGCCGCGGCGCCCCGTGGGTGGGCATCGTCCTGGGCACCGCGCTGACCTCGCTGGTGGCGGTCTACAACTACTTCGGCACCACCGAGGGCTTCAACAAGATCCTGCTGATCGCGACCTTCACCACGGTCATCCCCTACTTCTTCTCCGCGTGCGCCCAGCTGTTCTGGCTGGTCACCGGGGCCAGGAAGACCAGCGGAGCGCGCCTGGGCCGCGACCTGACCATCACCACCGTGGCGATCCTGTTCGCCTTCTGGATGACGTACGGCGCCGGCATGGAAGCGGTCTTCACCGGCTTCCTGATGCTGCTCGTGGGCATCCCGATCTACATCTGGACCAAGGCGAAACGCGGCGAATACGGCCCCAGGAGCGGGACCCGGACGGCGCCGTCCGGACAGCCCCGCTGACAACGACGGACGGCGAAGGAGACGAGAGATGACCTTTCATGTCGGCTCCGAGGTGGGCAGGCTCCGCCAGGTCCTGCTGCACAAGCCCGAACTGGCGCTCAAGCGCCTCACCCCCACCAACAAGGACGACTTCCTCTTCGACGACGTGCTGTGGGTGCAACGCGCGGTGGAGGAGCACGAGCAGTTCCAGCAGGTGCTGCGCGGGCGCGGCGTCACCGTCCACATGCTGGACGACCTGCTGCGCGAGACGATCGACATCCCCGACGCCCGCAAGCACATCCTGGACAGCGTCGTCGACGAGCGCTACTTCGGGCCGATGGCCGTCGACGCCCTCCGCAACGCCTTCGACGCGATGGACGCTGCGACGCTCCAGCTGTACCTCACCGGGGGCATCACCAAACGCGAACTGCTGGAGCGGGGCACCGACCCCAAGAGCCTGGCCTTCCACACCCTGGAGTACGACGACTTCATCCTGCCGCCGCTGCCCAACCACATGTTCACCCGCGACACCTCGTGCTGGATCTACGACGGCGTCTCCATCAACGCCATGAAGAAGAAGGCCCGCCAGCACGAGACCGTGAACTACGAGGCCGTCTACCGCTACCACCCGATGTTCGCCGCCGGCTACGACAGGCCCGGGCCGGACGGCTACAACGTCTGGATGCCCGGCCTGGCGGCGGCGCCGGCCACCATCGAGGGCGGCGACGTGCTCGTCATCGGCCGCGACGCGGTGCTCGTCGGGATGAGCGAGCGCACCCAGCCCCAGGCGGTGGAGATGCTCGCGCGGAGCCTGTTCGCCCGGGGGTCGGCCAAGAAGATCGTCGCGCTGAACATGCCGAAGGCCCGGGCGTTCATGCACCTGGACACCGTGATGACAAACGTGGACGTCGGCGTGTTCACCAAATACGCCGGCCTGGGGATGCTGCCCTCCTACACCGTCGAGCCCGGCGACACCGAGAAGGAACTCAAGATCACCGATCACCCCGCCGAGGACATGCACAAGGCCATCGCCCGCGCCCTCGACCTGGACGACATCAAGGTCCTCACCCCCACCCAGGACGTCTACGCCGCCGAGCGGGAGCAGTGGGACGACGGCTGCAACGTCCTGGCCGTCGAACCCGGCGTCGTCGTCGCCTACGAGCGCAACACCACCACCAACAACTACCTGCGCGACAACGGCATCGAAGTGATCACCACCGCGGGCAGCGAGCTCGGCCGGGGCCGGGGCGGCCCGCGCTGCATGAGCTGCCCGCTCGAACGCGACGGCATCTGACCCGCTTCATCGTCACGGGGGGCACGAGGGGGGACACCGATGGCATTCAACCTGCGCGACCGCAGCTTCCTGAAGGAGCTCGACTTCACACCCGACGAGTTCAGGTTCCTGATCAGGCTGTCGGCCGACCTCAAGGCCGCCAAGTACGCCGGGACCGAGATCCCGAGGCTCACCGGCAAGAACATCGCGCTGATCTTCGAGAAGACCTCCACCCGCACCCGGTGCGCCTTCGAGGTCGGCGCCCACGACCAGGGCGCCCACGTCACCTACCTCGACCCGAGCGGCTCCCAGATGGGCCACAAGGAGTCGGTGAAGGACACCGCGCGGGTCCTGGGCCGGATGTTCGACGGCATCGAGTACCGCGGGAGCAGGCAGGCGTACGTCGAGGAGCTCGCGGCCTACTCGGGCGTGCCCGTCTGGAACGGCCTCACCGACGAATGGCACCCCACGCAGATGCTCGCCGACATGCTCACCATGCAGGAGCACAGCGACAAGCCCCTGCACGACGTCTCCTACGCCTACCTCGGCGACGCCCGCAACAACATGGGCCACTCGCTGCTGGTCACCGGCGCGATGCTCGGCATGGACGTGCGGACGGTGGCGCCCAGGGAGCTCTGGCCGGACGAGGAGAGCGTCGTCAGACCGGCCAGGGACCTCGCCGCGCGGACCGGCGCCACGGTCACCGTCACCGACGACGTGGCCAAGGGCGTCAAGGACGTGGACTTCCTCTACACCGACGTGTGGGTGTCCATGGGCGAGCCCAAGGAAGTGTGGGACGAGCGCATCGAACTGCTCATGCCGTACCAGGTCAACGCGGAGACGGTGAAGGCCACCGGGAACCCGGGGGTGAGGTTCATGCACTGCCTGCCGGCCTTCCACAACCGGGAGACCAGGGTCGGCGAGGACCTGTTCGAGAAGACCGGCCACGAGGCGCTGGAGGTCACCGAGGAGGTCTTCGAGTCACCGCGCTCGATCGTCTTCGACCAGGCCGAGAACCGGCTCCACACCATCAAGGCCATCATGGTGGCCACCCTGGGGGATTGACCGATGCGCGTCCTGGTGGCCCTCGGAGGCAACGCGCTGCTGCGGCGCGGTGAGAGACCCGACGCCGACACCCAGCAGGAGAACCTGCGCCTGTCGGTCACGTCGCTGGCCAAGCTGGCCGAGCGGCACGAGCTGATCATCACGCACGGGAACGGCCCGCAGGTGGGCGTGCTGGCGCTGGAGAGCACCCAGGACCCCAACCTGACCAGGCCCTACCCCCTCGACACGATCGTCGCCGAGACCCAGGGCATGATCGGCTACTGGATGCTCCAGGCGCTGCAGAACGCGCTGCCCGGCCGGCAGGTCGCGGCGCTGGTCACCCAGACGCTCGTCTCCGCGGTGGACCCCGCCTTCGAGGACCCGACCAAGTTCGTCGGCGAGGTCTACGACCAGGACGAGGCCGAGAAGCTGGCCCGCGAGTACGGCTGGACGGTCAAGCAGGACGGGCGCCACTGGCGCAGGGTCGTCCCCTCCCCCGCCCCGCAGCGGGTCGTGGAGACCCGGCTGATCCGCCGCCTGATCCGCGACGACATCCTGACGATCTGCGCGGGCGGTGGCGGCGTCCCGGTCATCCGCAACGACAAGGGCCAGCTCCAGGGCGTCGAGGCGGTCATCGACAAGGACCTCACCGGATCGGTGCTCGCCGAGGCGCTGGAGGCGGACGTCTTCATGATGCTGACCGACGTGCCACGGGTGGCCAGGCACTTCGGCACCCCGCGGCAGGAGGAGATCGCCCACACCACCCCCTACCAGCTACGCGCCGAGGAGTTCCCGGCCGGCTCGATGGGGCCCAAGGTGGAGGCCGCCTGCCGCTTCGTGGAGACCACCGGCGACATGGCCGCGATCGGCAGACTGGACGAGGCCGGGCAGATCCTGGAAGGGGAGGCGGGCACGATCGTCACCCCCAACGCCACCTGGCCGCTGGCCAGCACACTCTGATCAGGCGCCCGGCCCGCGTCAGGGCGGCCGGAGACTGGTCGGTCCCCCCACAACGACGGATCATCACCGCACAGGCCCAGTCGAGAGGGAACGAGACATGGCTTCCGTGGCGCATCGGCTGTTCCGCACCAAACCCGCCGACGAGATCGTCGCCGAGGGCGGCCACGGCGAGGGCGGCGAGCTGCGCCGGACCATGACCCTGTGGCAGCTCACCCTCTTCAGCGTCGGCGCCACGCTCGGCACCGGCATCTTCGTCATCCTCGGCCAGGCCGTGCCCAAGGCGGGCCCCGCGGTGGTGGCCTCCTTCGTACTGGCGGCGATCACCGCCCTGTTCTCCGCCCTGTCCTACGCCGAGCTGGCCGGCACGATCCCCGTCTCGGGCTCGTCCTACTCCTACGCCTACGCCACCCTGGGCGAGCTGGTGGCGTGGGTGTGCGGCTGGTGCCTGATGCTGGAGTACGCCGTCTCGGTGGCGGCGGTGGCGGTCGGCTGGGGCGAATACCTCAACCACTTCTTCCGGGACCTGTTCGGCTGGCAGCTGCCGGACTCCATCACCCACTCCCCCGGCCAGCAGGGCGGCGTGTTCAACCTCACCGCCATCGTGATCGTCCTGCTCGCCACCTGGCTGCTGCTGCGCGGCGCCTCCGAGAGCGCCACCGCCAACGCGGTCTTCGTGCTGATCAAGATCGCGGTGCTCGTGTTCTTCTGCGTCGTGGCCTTCACCGCCTTCAGCACGGGCAACCTGACGCCCTTCGCCCCGCTGGGCATCGCCGGCATCACCGCCGCCGCCTCGCAGGTCTTCTTCTCGTACATCGGCTTCGACGCGGCCTCGACCGCCGGCGAGGAGGCGAAGAACCCCAAGCGCGACCTCCCCCTGGCGATCATCCTCTCGCTCGGCATCGTCACGCTCGTCTACGTGGCGGTGGCCCTGGCCGCCGTCGGCGCCATGCCGTGGCAGCAGTTCAACCCCGAGAGCACCGAGGCCAGCCTGGCGCTGATCGCCGACCGGGCCACCGGCGCCACCTGGCCGGGCCTCATCATCTCCTTCGGCGCGGTCATCGCCATCGCCAGCGTGGTCCTCACCGTGCTGTACGGCCAGACCCGCATCCTGTTCGCGATGGCACGCGACGGCCTGATCCCGAGGATCTTCGAGAAGGTGGACCCGCGCCGCCAGGTCCCGGTGGCCAACACGCTCATCGTGGCCCTGTTCGTCTCCGTGCTCGCCGGGTTCATCCCGCTGGGCCAGCTCGCCGAGGCCACCAGCATCGGCACCCTGTTCGCCTTCGCCATCGTCAACGTCGGCGTGCTCGTGCTCCGCCGTACCCGCCCCGACCTGCCCCGCAGCTTCAAGACGCCGCTCTTCCCGATCACCCCGATCCTCGGCGTGATCTTCTGCGTCATCGTGATGCTCGGGCTGGCGGGGATCACCTGGCTGGCCTTCGCGCTCTGGCTGCTGGTCGGCCTCCTGGCCTACTTCCTGTACGGCTACCGCCACTCCCGTCTCAACCGGAGCCTCCGATGAAGATCGAGCATGTCCTCTCCGGGTTCGTCCCCGAGTCGCGCGGCAAGGACGGGCTGATGCTGGCCCTGGCGCTGGCCAGGCAGACCGGGGCCCGACTGACGGTGGCCTACGTGCACGCCCCCGCCTGGACCACCCCGGGCCCCGGCAAGATCGACGCCGAGTGGCGGGCGTACGTGCTGGAGGAGGCCGAGCTGACCATCGCCCAAGCACGGCGGCTGCTGTCGGAGGTGCGCGACGTGCCGATCGACTACGTCCTGCACGGCAACCGGGGCAGCGGGCGCGGCCTGGTGCAGCTCGCCGGCAGGATCAGGGCCGACGTGGTGGTCATCGGCTCGGCCCCCGGAGGCGTCCGGGGCCGCATCCGCCTGGGCAGCACCGCCGACCAGCTCCTGCACGCCTCCCCCGTGCCCGTGGCCCTGGCGCCCAAGGGGTACGGCGAGCAGCCCCCGCCCAAGCTCGGACGGCTGACCGTGGCCTACCGGCGCGACCCCGCCTCCGACGAGGCGGTGCGGCAGGCCGTCACGATCGCCACGCAGATGGGCCTGCCGCTGCGCCTGATCACTCTGGTCGTCAGCGGCGGACGGCAGGCGAAGATGGCCGAGGAGATGCTCCACCGGCTCCGGGAGAAAGTCGCGGCCGACCTCCAGGAGGCCGCGCGCGGGCACCGGCGCGTGCAGGTGGAGGTGGAGGTGCTGGAGGGCCGGAACGTGGCCGCGGCGCTCGGCGGCACCGACTGCGAGGGGGCGATGCTGATCTGCGCCTCCAGCGAAACGGGGCCGTTGCGCCGGGTCTTCCTCGGCGACGTCTCGTCGAAGATCATACGCGCAGCGCCGTGCCCGGTGATGATGTTGCCCCGGAACCCGCCCCAGAAGCCCGGATCCGGTAGCAAGCAGGGGAAACCCTGATGATTCACTGTCCGGAGTGGACAAGTGCGGCGTTTGAGGAGGAGCACACCGGATCGGATTCGGCATCTTTTTTCCAATCAGCTTGACCTTAGGCGTCCACAGCTTTACCGTCACTGTCCGTAACCACACCTCGCGGCGTTATCGGGTAAACCCCGGCGCTCCGGTCACCGAAGGTGCCTACCCCAGGCATCAATCCGGTGGTTGGGGCATATGTTGCGAGGGAGCACAATCAAGTGAAAGCAGTACATAACAGAGCCGGGGGGCCAATACGATGCCGTCTGAGTACGCCAAGTCGCTGGGTGCACGACTCCGCGCCATCCGCACCCAGCAGGGCCTGTCCCTGCACGGAGTCGAAGAGAAGTCCCGTGGACGCTGGAAGGCGGTCGTCGTCGGTTCCTACGAGCGCGGGGACCGCGCCGTGACGGTGCAGAAGCTTGCCGAGCTGGCCGACTTCTACGGGGTTCCGGTCTCGGAGTTGCTGCCGGGTGGCGCCGCGCCCAGCCCGCTCGGCCCGACGCCGAAGCTTGTGATCGACCTTGAGCGTCTTGCCCAGCTCCCCAAGGAGAAGGCCGGCGCGCTCGCCCGCTACGCGGCCACGATCCAGAGCCAGCGTGGCGACTACAACGGCAAGGTGCTGTCCATCCGCCAGGAGGACCTGCGCTCCCTTGCCGTGATCTATGACAAGTCCCCCACCGAGCTGACCGAGGAGCTCATCAACTGGGGCGTCCTGGACCCCGAGGCGCGCCGCGCCGTCGAGTCCTTCTGACGATCCGTCCGGCTGTGGGTGCGCCGGGGCCGGCGCACCCACCCACCGGGAAATCTCGCCCTCTCGTTAGAACATCGCCCGCATCGCGCCACGGATGACCATCCCTGTGGTAGGAAAAGGCAAACATGGCATTTAACGAGATGTGGTGGACATGGCAGGGGGAGATGGTCGGCATGATCACTCTCAGCGTCGCCCGAGAAGCCGCCGCGACGCCCTCATGGCGTCACTGGGGTCGACCAAGACCCGCGCGTTCCTGAGGCTGCTGACCTCCGTCGGAGGCAGCAGGACCCAGGACACCCTGAAGCTGCTCCCCTTCATCGTCATGGCCGTGGTGGCCCTGATCGACTTCGGCTCCGGCCCGACGGCCGGTCTCCTGCCCCTGCTGGCCCTGGGGCCGGCCTTCGCCAGCGTGGCCTGCGGGCTGGCCCGGACCACGGTGGTCGGCGTGATCGCCCTGGCGCTGTGCGTCGCGCTCGGCCTCTACAACGACATCCTCTGGACCTCCCGCACCAACATCACCATGGGCGCCATCCTCGGCGTCACCATGGCCAGCGTGCTGGCCAGCGCCGGACGGCTCCGCCACGAGCGACAGCTCGCCGACGTCCGCTCGGTGGCCGAGGCGGCCCAGCGGGTGCTGCTGCGGCCGGTGCCGCGCCGGGCCGGGCCGGAGATCGGCGTGGCCGTCTCCTACACCTCGGCCACCGCCGAGGCCAGGATCGGCGGTGACCTGTACGAGGTGGTGACCACCCCGCACGGGGTGCGGATCATCGTGGGAGACGTCCAGGGCAAGGGCCTGGAGGCCGTGGAGACCGCCGCGGTGGTGCTGGGCGCCTTCCGGGAGGCCGCCCACGACGAGGCGAAGCTCCAGGGCCTGGTGGCCCGGCTGGAGAACGCCCTGACCCGGGAGCTGTCCGGCGAGCAGTTCGTCACCGCCATACTCGCCGAGATCACCGGCGGCGCCTCGATCACTGTGATCAACTGCGGCCATCCGCCGCCCATGGTGCTCGGCTCCGGCGGCGGGCACTGGTTCGCCGATCCCCCGGACGAGGCGCTCCCCCTGGGCATGGGCCCGCTGAAGGCCGGCGAGCCGGTGCCGCACCAGATCCCGTTCGAGCCGGGGGACCAGGTCCTCTTCTACACCGACGGGGTCATCGAGGCGCGCAACGGAGCGGGCCAGTTCTATCCGCTCCCGGCCAGGGCGCACCTGTTGAACGGCGCCGACCCGCAGCTCGCCCTGGACGCCCTCCGCGCCGACCTGCTGCGCCATGTGGGCCGCCCACTGGGCGACGACGCCGCCATGCTCCTGCTGCGCCACCGCGCGGCCCGCCAGGCGACCTCCTCGGCCTCCTCGGCGGCCTGATCGGCCCGATCGGCCTGCGCCGGACGGCGAGGAGGGCCGCCGGACGGCAGGCCGGAGGCGGGTACGCCAGCAGGCGGGAGCGCAGCCGGTGCGCCTCCCGCGGGAACGCCGACAGGCGGGAACGCCGGCAGGCGGGAACGCCGGCCGGACGGCGGGCCGGGGCGCTAACCGGCGAGGGGGACGCGGCCGGGGAGTGCGGGCTGGGTGGGCACGCCGAGCAGGCTCTCCACCGCGGCGACGAACCGCTCCGCCTCGGAGATCAGCTCCTCGGCGTCCCGCGCCGAGACCATGCGGGTCATCCCGGCCTCGGCGGCGGCCCGCTTGGCCGCGCTGATCTCGAAGTAGGGCGCCCAGTCGGCGAGCCGGGGCTCGGCCTCGGGCAGCAGCTCCCAGGCGCTGCGCAGCCGGCGCCTGCGGCCGTCCATGGGGCGTGGCCGGGCGGCGAGGACGGCGGCGGCCGCCCTGAGGGCCGCCAGGTGGGCGGCGACGTAACGGGTGGCGGGGGTCCGTGCGGCGGCCGCCTCTTCCAGGCAGTCACGGGCATCGGCCAGGTGCGCCCGCGCTGTGGTCGACAGCCGGGGCCCGCCGGGATCGCTGGGCCGAGGGGTCATGTGCTTCAGCCTCCTAGGTCGCAAGCGGCTCCCGGCGTCTTCACCGGTGGTGTCAACACTCGCAGACCCCACCGACAAATTCCCCGGGCGGCCGGACGAGGAGCTTCCCCTCTCCCCGTCCGTCCCGACCGGGCCCGGCCGTCCGCGACGACGGCGTGGGCATGGTCGACCACCCTGGACGTGATCCGCGAGTTTCACGTCATTGCATCGAACATAAATTCGATCACTCATAGTGTCAAGTAAAGCGACGAACAAAGGTTCGATCCCTGCGGGGACGGCAAAGCCCCGGGAGATCAGGATCTCCCGGGGCTTCGACCTGCGGCTATCGGACGAACTTGCCGCGCACGTGCACCGGCACGTTCTTGCCCAGCAGGCTGGGGAGCATCCCCGCCACGTTCATCGGGAGCCGGACGCAGCCGTGCGAGGCCGGGGCCAGCGGCACCGACAGCGCGCCGTGGAAGGCGATGCCGCCGTTGAAGAAGATCGGGTTGTAGAGCTGGCCGAGGTAGGACTTGTGCCAGCCGCTCCTGCGCCAGGTCGTCTTGTAGTCACCCGTCGGCGTGCGGGCGTCGCCGCAGAAGCGCTGGACCTTGCCGTTCCAGTTCGCCGTCTCGCAGTAGGGGATCCCGCTGCCGGAGGAGGTGTGGCTGATCAGCTTCACCTGCCCGTTGACGTAGAGGACCATGACCTGCTTGGCGAGGTTCATCTCGACCCGGGTCGGCTTGCCGCCGGGCACCAGCACCTTCGGCGCCTTGGGCGCCTCCAGGGCGTTCCAGGTCCTGCTCGCCACGGTGCTGGTCGGCGAGATGCCGTTGACCTTCTGGAAGGCCCAGACCGCGGCCTGGGTGGCCCCGCCGTACCGGCCGTCGATCTTGCCGGGCGCGTAGCCGAGCTCCTTCAACCGGCCCTGGAGCACCTTGACCTCGTTGCCCTTGGCGCCGATCTTGAGCGTCTTGCCGGGCGCGACGAACTCGGGCGCCGCGGCCTGCGCGCCGGCCTGCGCCACGACGGCCGGGGCCGCCGGGGTCACGGGCTGGGCGTTCGCGACGCCGACCGAGCCGAGCGAGGCGACGAGCACGGCCCCCGCCGTCATAAGCGCAGCCACTCCGAGCTGCCGTTCAACCCCCACCTGAAATCATCCCCTCATCTCACCGGTGCCTGAACCAAGGGACCATAACGTATGAACCGCCTGTCTCAGCCAGAGGTGATGAAGCGGCAATCAATGGTCAATCTGTTTAGAGTGGCCGCGTGCCAGAAAAGTTGCATCCCAACATCGAGAAGGTCGCCGCGGTCCTGGAGGAGCACGGCGTCACCGGCGAGATCGTCGTGTTCGCCGAGGCCACCCCGACCGCCGTGACCGCCGCCGCGCAGCTCGGCTGCGAGGTCGGCGCCATCGCCAACAGCCTGGTCTTCGACGCCGACGGAGACCCGCTGCTGGTGCTCACCAGCGGCGCCCACCGGGTGGACACCGACTTGATCGCCGAGACGGTCGGCGCGGCGAAGGTGCGGCGGGCCGCCCCGGACTTCGTGCGCGCCGCCACCGGCCAGGTCATCGGCGGCGTCGCCCCGATCGGCCACCCCGCACCGCTCAGGACGCTGGTCGACGTCTGGCTCGACCGGCACGAGACCGTCTGGGCCGCCGCCGGTCACCCGCACACGGTCTTCCCCATCACCTTCGCCGAGCTGGTCCGCATCACCGGCGGCACCCCGGTGGAGGTGGAACGATGACCGCCGCCCGGGGTCCCGCGGCCGGTCCTCCGGCAAAAAGCGCTCTAGTAATTTTATGAAAAATACTAAACACCGCTTACACCCCTTTCGACATCCCCGGCGACGTCTGCCCTGCTAGGGTGCGTGGCGTGATCGGACTGCGACGGGTCGGCCCCGATGAGTTCACCACCCGGCTGGACGCGGTCCTGGAGATCTACACCGCGGCGATGAACCCGCCGGTCGACCAGCTCCCCGGCCGCAGGACGATCATGGGGAACCACGCCCTCCATCCGGGATTCGCCTGCCTGTTCGCCGAGCGCTCCGACGGGACTCCGGTGGGTCTGGCCTACGGCTTCCACGGGGTCCCCGGGCAGTGGTGGCACGACGTCGTCCACCGGGCCATGGCGGAGCGCAACGGCGAGGGGAGCGCACGTGGCTGGCTCGGCGACGCCCTGGAGCTCGCCGAGATCCACGTCCACCCCGACTATCACGGCAAGGGCATCGGCCGGGCGCTCGTCGTCGGCATGTGCGCCGGCCGGCCGGAGCGCACCGCCGTGCTGTCCACCCGCGACCAGCCCACCGCGGCCCGGCACCTCTACCGCAGCGCCGGTTTCGTGGACCTGCTCACCCAGTTCGTCTTCCCCGGCGGCTACGAGCGCTACGCGATCCTCGGGGCCGTGCTCCCGCTCAGGGAACAGACCGCCGGGGACTCCTGACGGCGGCGGCCGCGCGTCGTAGGCGCGCCGGGGCGCCCGCCGCCCCGGTCACGGCGCTAGACGGCCAGCCTGCTCCGCTCCGGCGCCAGGTCGAGGGCCTGGAAGACCTCGCGGGTCGCGCTGGAGCGGTTGAAGGTGATGAAGTGGATCCCGGGCACGCCCTCGTCGAGCAGCGTCTGGCAGAGCTCGGCGGCGTGCTCGACGCCCAGCCGGCGCACCGCGGCCGGGTCGTCGGCGACGGCCTCGAACCGTGCCGCCACCTCGGCCGGGAACGGCGCGCCGGACAGCTGCTCGGAGCGGACGATCGTGCTCATCTGCGTGACGGGCATGATGCCGGGGATGATCGGGGTGTCGCAGCCCTGGGCCGCCACCCGGTCGCGCAGCCGCAGGTAGTCGTCGGCCCGGAAGAACATCTGGGTGATCGCGTAGTCGGCGCCCGCCCGGCACTTGCGCACGAAGTGCTCGGTGTCGGTCTCCACCGATCCCGACCTGGGGTGCTTGTAGGGGAAGGCGGCCACGCCGACGCAGAAGTCGCCGGCCTGGCGGATCAGCCGGACCAGCTCCTCGGCGTAGAGCACGCCCTCGGGGTGGCGCACCCACTCCCCCGTCGGGTCGCCGGGCGGGTCGCCCCGCACGGCGAGGATGTTGCGCACGCCCGCCCCGGCGAAGCGGCCCACCAGGTGGCGCAGCTCGCGGATGGAGTGGTTGACGGCGGTGAAGTGGGCGACCGGGGTCAGCGTGGTCTCGTGGGCGAGCCGCTCGACGATCTCGACCGTGCGGTCGCGGGTGCCGCCGCCGGCGCCGTAGGTGACCGACACGAACGTGGGGCGCAGCGCCTCCAGCTCCCGGATGGCGCGCCAGAGCTGCCGCTCGCCCTCGTCGGTCTTCGGCGGGAAGAACTCGAAGGAGAACGACCGGCCACCGGCGGCGAGGAGCTCGCGGACGGTGGGCACGCGGTCGGGAAGGATTGACGGGCGACCCAGAGCCATGTCCCTAGGGTACTGGGCACCCGGCCGGCTGACCCCCCGCAATCATGCTCATGGGACGAAACACCCACCTCTACAGATAGGAGCCGTCGGTCGGGCCAGATAATGTCAGTGCATGACCACTTCCGCCGCCGCGCTCGACATCATCCGCTTTGAAGTGGATCGTTCTCTCAAAGAGTTCGTCGAGCGGCAGCGACCTCAGGTCAGCGCCCCCGAGCTGGCTCCTCTCATCTCCGCCGCCGAGGAGTTCCTGGCGGGCGGCAAGCGGCTGCGTCCGGCGTTCTGCTACTGGGGCTGGCGCGGCGCGGGCGGCGGCGACGACCCGGCGCTCTTCACCGCCGCCGCGTCGCTCGAGCTCCTGCAGGCCAGCGCCCTCGTGCACGACGACGTGATGGACGCCAGCGACCTGCGCCGGGGCATGCCGTCGGCGCACCGCAGGTTCCAGGCGCTGCACGAGAAGGCCGGCTGGCACGGTTCGGCGGAGCAGTTCGGCGAGGGCGCGGCCATCCTGCTGGGCAATCTGATGCTCATCTGGTCCGGCGAGATGTGGCGCGGCAGCGGCCTGCCGCCCGCCTCGCTGGCGGCGGCCCAGCAGGTCCACGACCACATGCGCACCGAGCTGATGTGCGGCCAGTATCTGGACCTGCTGGAGCAGGCCCACGGCGAGAACACCTTCGACAGCGCGCTGCGGGTCGCCCTCTTCAAGAGCGGCAAATACTCGGTGGAGCAGCCGCTCCGGCTCGGCCTGGTGCTGGCCGCGCGTGAGCGCGCCCCGTGGATCGACCGCCTCTGCGAGGAGTACGGCCGGTGCGTGGGCATCGCCTTCCAGCTCCGCGACGACATCCTCGGTGTCTTCGGCGACCCGGCCGAGACCGGCAAGCCCGCCGGCGACGACCTGCGGGAGGGCAAGCGGACGATGCTCATCGCCCGCACGCTCGCCGCGGCCTCCGCGGCGCAGGCCGAGACGGTGCGCGCCACCCTCGGCGACCCGGCGCTGGACTCGGCCGGGGTCGACCGGCTACGCCAGATCATCGAGGAGACCGGGGCGCTCGTCGCCTGCGAGGACATGATCAAGGGCTATCTCGAAGACGCCCTGGGCTCGCTGGACGACGCCCCGATCACCGCGGAGGCCCGCGCGGCCCTGGCCGATCTGGCCGTGGCCGCGACGGCGCGCCGCACCTGACCCCGGCCGCCCGAGGCGGTCAGCCCGAGGCGGTCAGCCGCCGCTGGAACTCCGCGGCGGCCGCCTTCGGGTCGTCGGCCTCGGTGATCGCCCGCACGACCACGACCCGGCGCACGCCGTACGACATGACCTCCTCCAGGTTGGTGAGGTCGATGCCGCCGATGCCGAACCAGGGCCGGTCGGTGTCCAGGGACGCGGCGTGCCGCAGCAGGCCGGGCCCCGGGGCCGGCCGCCCGGGTTTGGTGGGCGTGGGCCAGATCGGGCCGCAGCAGAAGTAGTCGACGCCGGGCTCGACCGCCGCGGCGGACGCCTCCTCGTCGGCGTGAGTGGAACGCCCGATGAGGATGTCGTCGCCGAGCATGTCGCGCACGACCGGCACCGGCAGGTCGTCCTGGCCGAGGTGGAGCACATCGGGACGGGCCGCGTAGGCGATGTCCGCCCGGTCGTTGACCGCCAGCAGCTTGCCGTGGCGGTCGCAGGCCGCGCGGAAGACCTCAAGGAGCTCCAGCTCCTCGCGCGCCTCCAGGCCCTTCTCGCGGAGCTGCACGATGTCGACCCCGCCCGCGAGGGCCGCGTCGAGGAAATCGGCGAGATCCCCCCGATCGCGGCGCCCGTCGGTGCACAGGTAGAGGCGGGCCTCAGAAACCGAGGGCCTGGGCACGCCGCTTGACCTCGGTATGGCGGCCCGCGACGATCGCGTCCACCGGTGAACCCGGCAGGGTCTCGTCCGGGGTGAACAGCCAGCGGAGCGACTCGACGTCGTTGTATCCGGCGTCGAGCAGCACGGTGAGCGTGCCCGGCAGGCCCTTGACGACGTCGTCGGCGCCGAGGAAGGCGGCGGGGACCTGGGGCTCGCCACCTCCCCGTCTCACTCCGATGAGCTTGCGGTCCTTGAGAAGTTGCTTGGCACGACCGGCACTGAGGTTGAGCCGCCTGGCCACCTCGGTCAGGGTGAGCCACTCGCCCACCAGCTCGTCGGTCTCCCGGTCGATCTGCGCAACAGAAAGCGTCACGAATCCACCACTACCACATCGGGCCTTTCGCCAAACACCGGCGGCGAGGTTACGCCGCAGTACAGTCGCGCAACGCTACCGCAGGGTCGGCCAGACGGCCGACGTCGAGGCGCTGCCCGCGCTCGATGAGGCGGCGGCCCTGGACCAGGTCCCGGGGGCGGTTGACCGCGAGCACCGCGGTGAGCCTGTCGTCCTCCGACACCCAGCAGACCCCCCACCTGGCGTCGGTGGCCGGGTCTCCGCGCAGGACCAGCCGCTCGCCGTCGTGGTGGCCGGCGTACTGCACCATGTGGCCGAACTGCTCGGACCAGAAATAGGGCACCGGGTCGTAGACCGCCTCCTCGCCCAGGAGTGCGGCCACGGCCACGTCGGGGGCGCCCAGCGCGGTGTCCCAGTGCTCGACCCGCATGCGGCGGCCGTAGCGGCGCGACCACCAGGCCGCGCAGTCGCCCACGGCGACGACGCCGGGCAGCGAGGTGCGCAGGTGCTCGTCGGTGACGACCCCGTTGCCGAGCTCGACGCCGGAGCCGGCCAGCCACTCGACCGCGGGCCGCACCCCGACGCCGGTGACGACCACGCCGGCCTCGACCGTGGAGCCGTCGGCCAGGGTCAGGCCGCCCTGGTCCACGGAGGCGACCGCGGTGCCCAGCCGCAGGTCCACACCCGCCTGGCCGTACCAGGAGGCGGTGTGCGCGCCCACGGCGCCCAGGGCGGCGCTCAGCGGGACGGCGGCGGCCTCGACGACGGTCACCTCGCAGCCGGCCCTGCGGGCGGCGGTGGCTACCTCGGCGCCGATCCAGCCCGCGCCGATGACGGCGACCTTCGTGCCGGCGGTGAGCAGGGCGCGCAGTTCGAGCGCGTCGTCGATGGTGCGCAGCACGTGCTGGGCGCCATCGCCGCGCAGCCGGACCGGGCGCGCCCCGGTGGCGATGACCAGCCCGTCGTAGGCCAGCTCCCCTTCGGTGGTCTCCACCACGCCCTCGCGCAGCCCCTTGGCGGCCACGCCCGCGCGGAAGTCGACCTCCAGGGCGTCCAGATCGGAGTCGACGATCGTGGAGTCGGTCTCGCCCAGCAGGACGCTCTTCGACAGCGGCGGGCGGTCGTAGGGCCGGTGCGCCTCCTCACCGAGCAACGTGATCGTGCCGCCGAACCCACGGGCCCGTAACGCCTCGACACTCCGAACGCCGGCCAGGCCGGCGCCAACCACCACGACATGATTCACAACTCACGAGCCTAAGCGGCCGGGCCGACCCGCTACCAACGCGGTTTGATAACGAAAACGGTATTTACCGCACATTCGGCGCGGTGAGGGAGTTGTCGAAGCCCTTAGGGTGGGAGTGACAAGACGCGCGGGAGCCCGGGACGCACCGGGCTGAGAGGAGGGCTGCGGGCGACGAGGACCGCGGTGGGCCAGGTGAGGTGCGGAAAGCTCGCGCAGCAGGCGCGGGTGGGCACGGCACGGGGCCGCCGACGTTCCGACGCGACCGCGAGCGGGCCCTCGACCGCCACGGACCTGATCCGGATCATGCCGGCGAAGGGAGCGGAGCACGTATGGCGCACGGTTTCGACGTCCTCGTCATCGGCGGGGGCGTGGTCGGGCTGTCGGTGGCCTGGCGGGCGGCCAAACAGGGCCGGACGGTGGCGGTGGTCGACCCCGCCCCGGCCTCGGGGGCCTCACACGCCGCGGCGGGCATGCTGGCCCCGGTCAGCGAGGCCACCTACACCGAGGAGCCCCTCCTCCGGCTGGGCCTGGCCTCCCTGGCGCGATGGCCCGCGTTCGCGGCCGAGCTCACCGCCGACAGCGGCCACGACCTCGACTACCGCGCCGACGGCACGCTGGAGGTCGCCTTCGGCGCCGACGACCTGGCGGTGCTCGACGACCTCGCCGTGTTCGTCGACAAGCTGGGCCTGCCCGCCGAGCGGCTCACCGGCCGCGAGTGCCGCCGCCTGGAGCCGATGCTCGCGCCGTCCGTCCGCGGCGGCCTGCTGGCCGGCGCGGACGCGTGGGTGGACCCCAGGAGGGTCACCGGGGCGCTGCTGACCGCCCTGGAGCGGCGGGGCGGCGCGCTGGTGCGCGGCCGGATGACGGGGCTGCGGACGGCCGCCGGCGCGGTCACGGGCGTACGGCTGGCGACCGGCGAGACCGTCGGGGCGGCACGGGTGATCCTGGCGGCCGGGGCCTGGTCGGGGGCGCTGGAGGGCCTGCCGCCCGAGGTCCTGCCGCCGGTGCGGCCGATCAAGGGCCAGATCATGCGGCTGCGCTCCCCCGCGCCGATCCTCCAGCGGTGCGTGCGGGGCGTCGTGCACGGCGCGCACGTCTACCTGGTGCCGCGCGGCGACGGGGAGCTCGTCGTCGGGGCCACCCAGGAGGAGATGGGCTTCGACACCCGGGTGACCGCCGGGGGACTGTGGGAGCTGCTGCGCGACGCCCGGGAGCTGGTCCCCGGCGTGACGGAGCTGGAGCTCGCCGACGTGGTCGCCGGGCTGCGCCCCGGCACCCCCGACAACCTGCCGCTGGTCGGCCCCACCCTCCTGCCCGGCCTGTCCATGGCGACCGGGCACCACCGGGGTGGGGTGCTGCTCGCCCCGCTCACCGCCGAGCTCTGCGACGACGAGGCGGACGGGGAACTGTCGACGATCTGCTCGCCACTGCGCTTCCAGGAGCACCCATGAACGTGACCATCAACGGCACCGCGCGCGAACTGCCCGCCGGGGCGACCGTGACGCAGGCCGTACGGACGCTGACCGAGCTCAGCGGCGGCGTGGCCGTGGCGGTGAACGACGAGGTCGTCTCGCGGGGCTCGTGGGACTCCACCACGCTCGCCGAGGCCGACCGGGTCGAGGTGCTCACCGCGGTACAGGGAGGTTGACGGGCATGGACGACGATCTGATCATCGGCGGGGAGAAGTTCTCCTCCCGCCTCATCATGGGCACCGGGGGCGCGCCCTCACTGGAGGTCCTGGACCAGGCGCTGGCCCTCTCGGGCACCGAGCTGACCACGGTCGCGATGCGGCGGCTGGACCCGTCGGCGCGGGGCTCGGTCCTCGACGTGCTGCGCAGGCGCGGCATCAAGGTCCTGCCGAACACCGCGGGCTGCTTCACCGCCGGGGAGGCCGTGCTGACCGCCAGGCTGGCCCGGGAGGCCCTGGGGACCGACTGGGTCAAGCTGGAGGTCATCTCCGACGAGCGCACCCTGCTGCCGGATCCGATCGAGACCTTCGACGCGGCCGAGCGGCTGGTGGCCGACGGGTTCGTGGTGCTGCCCTACATCGGCGACGACCCCGCCCTGGCCCGCAGGCTGGAGCAGGCCGGCTGCGCGGCGGTGATGCCGCTGGGCGCGCCGATCGGCTCGGGGCTGGGTGTGCGCAACCCGCACAACATCGAGCTCATCGTGGAGTCGGCGAAGGTGCCGGTGATCCTGGACGCCGGTATCGGCACGGCCAGTGACGCGACCCTGGCGATGGAGTTGGGCTGCGACGCGGTGCTGCTGGCCACGGCGGTGACCCGGGCGCAGCGGCCCGACCTGATGGCGCAGGCCATGCGCTCGGCGGTCGTCGCGGGCCGTCAGGCCCGGCTGGCGGGGCGGATCCCCCGGCGGCGCTACGCCGAGGCGTCCTCCCCTATGAATCCGTAGGAAACAGTCAACTTCTCGGCATCGGTTTGGAACACCGGGACCCTGTCGGCGCCAAATCGCCCGTAAACTCAGCCGGGTGGACACGACGCTTACGGACCCCCTGGTCGGGAAACTCCTCGACGGGCGTTACCGCGTTGAGTCCCGGATCGCCCGGGGCGGCATGGCGACCGTCTATCTGGCTCTGGACATCCGGCTCGACCGCACGGTCGCCGTGAAGGTGATGCACCGCTCCCTCGCCGAGGACCCCGCGTTCGTGCGGCGGTTCATCGGCGAGGCCAAGTCGGTGGCCAGCCTTTCGCACCCCAACGTGGTGCATGTCTTCGACCAGGGCACCGACGGGGACAACGTCTACCTGTCGATGGAGTACGTGCCGGGGCGGACCCTGCGCGACGTGCTCCGCGCCCGGGGCAGGCTGCCCGCCCGCGAGGCCCTCGAGGTCATGATCCCGGTGCTCGCCGCGCTGGGCGCCGCGCACCAGGCCGGGCTGGTCCACCGGGACGTCAAACCGGAGAACGTACTGCTCAGTGATGACGGCCGGGTCAAGGTGGTGGACTTCGGCCTGGCCCGCGCCATCGAGGCGACCAACCAGACGCGGACGGGCGTCATGATCGGCACCATCGGCTACATGTCGCCCGAGCAGGTGACCTCCGGTGCCGCCGACGCCCGCAGCGACGTCTACTCGGCCGGGATCATGCTGTTCGAGCTCCTCATCGGCCACCAGCCGTACGAGGGCGACACCCCGATGTCGGTGGCCTACCGGCACGTGCACGACACCGTGCCGGTGCCCTCGGCGCTCCTGCCCGGCACCCCGCCGCTGCTGGACACGCTGGTGGCCCAGGCGACGGCCCGCGACCCGGCGACCCGCCCGGCGGACGCCACCGCCCTGCTGGTCGCCGCGGTGGACGCGCACCGGATGCTGCCCAGGGAGAGCGGCCCGGCGCCGTCGGCCCCCGCCGCTCCCCCGCCGGCGCCGGGCTCGGACGCGGCGCCCGCGCCGGCCAACCAGACCCTGATCCAGCCGCGGGTGGAGCTGTTCACCAGCCCCGTCGCCGAGCCCGCCGCGCCCGCCCCCCGGGCGCGCAAGGGCGCGCGGCCCAACTGGTTCCTGCTCGCGCTGGCCGTGGTGATGGTGATCGCGGTCGGGGTGACCGGCTGGCTGTTCTCCCAGACCACCACCCTCACGGTGCCCACGCTGGCCGGCAAGAACATCAAGATCGCCGAGAGCGAGGCCCGGCGGCTCGGCTTCGTCGTCGAGATCGGCAAGGCCGAGAACGACGAGAAGGTGCCCAAGGGCAGCGTGCTGCGGACCGATCCGGTGGCGGGCACCGAGACCGAGGAGAAGGCCAAGCTGGTCCTCATCGAGTCGGCGGGGCCCAAGCGGGTCGCCGTGCCCAACGTCGTGGGCATCAGCGAGCCCGAGGCCCGGGCGAAGCTGGCCGAGGCCGGGCTGGTCGTCAACAAGGTCAGGAAGCAGGCCAGCGAGACCGTGCCGCGCGGCCAGGTGATGCGGACCAGCCCCGCCGTGGGCAACCTGGTCAAGGAGAGCAGCAAGGTCGACCTGATACTGAGCGCGGGACTGCTCATGCCCGACGTCAAGGGCATGCCCCGCGACCAGGCCGACTCCTTCCTGCGCGGCGCGGGCTTCAACCCCCAGTTCGTCGAGCAGACCGACGCCGCCCAGCCCTGCACGGTCATCGCCCAGGACCCCCAGCCCAAGGCGGAGATCGACAAGGGCGCCGTCGTCAAGCTGACCCTGTCGCAGTGCAACAACGGCGAATGGCACTGGCCGTGGGAGAACAACGACCAGAACACCACCGACGACAAGGTCATCATCATCCCCAACGTGCTGTTCAAGGACGTCAAGGCGGCTCGGGAGGAGCTGCGCGTCGCCGGGATGGGCGTGAAAATAAAAAAAGGACCGGGCCGGGGCGTGGTCCTGGCCCAGATCCCACCGGGAGGACAGCAGGCACCGCCTGGCACTGAGGTGACCCTCTGGCACTGAACCAGGCGTAGCCAGGCGCGGAAGGGCCCGGTCTCCGGCGGAGACCGGGCCCTTCCGCATCCACGGCCGGCCCTCCCACTCATGGTGACCAGCTCACTCATGGTGACCAGCCCTTCCGCCCAGGGCCGGCCCTCCCGCTCCGTGGTGGCCGGCCCGGGCCGGCGGATCAGCCTTCCCCGCCTCCGGCGAGGGTGCCGTGCAGGCGGACGCGGGCGAGGCCGCCGTCGGGGTAGATGTCCACCCGGACATGGGTGAGGGCGGGGGCGTCGTGAATGCGGAAGCGGTGCGGGGTGTCGGGCTGCAGGCGGGTGCGGGGCAGCAGTTCGGTCCAGGTGGTGCCGTCGGCGGTGCCGCGCAGGGAGACCTCGGCGGGGGCGTTGAACAGCAGGTTGGTCGTGTCGATCTCGGCGAGCTTGATGACGCCGGGGCCGGCCAGGCGGATCAGCAGCCAGTCGTTGCCGCCGTCGCGGCGGCGGGCGGTCTCCCAGCCCTCGGCCTGGTGGCGGGCCAGGCCGGGGGCGATGACGTTGTTGGGGGCGGAGTAGAAGCCGTTGGAGCAGTCGGTGACCAGGGCGCCGTTGGCCAGCGCGGCCAGGTCCAGGCCGAGGCCCTCGTACAGGGTCAGGTCGGGGCGGGCCTCACCGTGGGCGCGCAGCCGGGCGACGCCGCCGTCGGGGAAGATGTTCAGCCGCAGGTGGGTGTGGCGGTGCCGGTCGGTCACGGGGAAGGGGTGTTCGGCGTCGCCGCGCAGGGCGCTTCTGGGGACGAGCTGCGTCCAGGGGGCGGTCTGCAGCTCGGCGACCGTGGGGTGGCCCTCGACCGCGGTGGCCTCGACGGAGGCGTGCGGCGGGTAGTTGCCGGTGAACCAGGCGGTGTCGATCACGATGCCGTGGACGAGACCGGGCAGGCCGAGCCGGATGATGGCCCAGTCATGGCCGGGCTCGCGCCGGCGGCGGGTCTCCCAGCCGTCGTAGAGCTGGCCTTTGGGGCCGAAGGTGTGGTGCTGGAAGCCGGGGCGGCCGGGGCGGATCAGGCTCTCCCGTTCGGCGAAGGACTCGTCGCTGGCCGCGACGACCGCGCCGCCGAGGGTGCGCAGGGCCAGATCGGGCAGTGCGGTGAAATCACTCACGGCAAGAACCTTCCACTTGTGGTTATGGCGCGCTCCTCATGGTCATGGCGCGCTCTGCTCCCCGGCGGCGCGCTCCTGCTCCGGGAGGGGTGCTCCGGCCGTCCGCCCCGGTTCCGTGAGCCGCTCCACGGCCGCCGCCCGCCCCGGCCCCGCAAGGCGCTCCACAGCCGCCGCCCGCCCCCGGTGGCGCTCCGGTGCCGGGGTGGGCCGCAGGAAGACTCCTCGGGGGACGTCGCCCACGGCCTGCCCGCGCAGCCAGGTGGCGCGGACCACGCCGCGCAGCGTCCTGCCGTGGTAGGGCGTGACCGGGTTGCGGTGGTGCAGGGCGGCCGCGTCCACGGTGTGGGCGGCGTCGGCGTCGAAGGCGACCAGGTCGGCGTCCCCGCCCACGGCGATGGCGCCCTTGCCGGCCAGCCCGGCCAGCTCCGCGGGGTTGGCCGCCATCCACCGGACCACCTGGCCCAGGCCGTACCCGCGCCGTGACGCCTCGGTCCAGACGGCCGACAGGCCGAGCTGGAGGGAGGAGATCCCGCCCCAGGCCGCAGCGAAGTCGGGCACCTTCAGATCCGGGGTGGACGGCGAGTGGTCGGAGACGACGCAGCTCAGCACCCCGTCGGCGAGCCCCCGCCAGAGCTCCTCCCGGTTGGCCTCCGACCGGATCGGCGGGCAGCACTTGAACTCGGTCGCCCCCCGCGGCACCTCCTCGGCCGTCAGCGTCAGGTAGTGCGGGCAGGTCTCGGCGGTGATCCTGACGCCCTCCCGCCGTGCCCGGGCCAGGGGCTGCAGGCACAGCGCGGACGACACGTGCAGGATGTGCGCCCGCACGCCGGTCTCGGCGGCCAGCGCGACGACCCGCTCGACGGCACGGCGCTCGGACTCCCCCGGCCGGGAGGCGAGGAACTCCCGGTAGCCGGGGCCCGCCGGGCCGCCGAGCAGCGCCGGGTCCTCGGCGTGGACGATCAGCAGGCCGTCGAAGGAGGCGATCTCCACCATGGCCGCCCGCAGCTCCCCGGCCGCCAGCGGCGGGAACTCCTCCACCCCGGACGGCGACAGGAAGCATTTGAAACCGTGCGCCCCGGCCTCGTGCAGGGCCCTGAGGTCCCCGAGGTTGCCCGGGATCGCGCCGCCCCAGAAGCCCACGTCGACCAGGCACTTGCCGGCCGCGGCCCGCTTCTTGGCGGCCAGCGCGGCCACGTTCACGGTCGGCGGCAGCGAGTTGAGCGGCATGTCCACGATGGTGGTGACGCCCCCCGCCGAGGCGGCCCGGGTGGCCGAGGCGAACCCCTCCCAGTGCGTCCGCCCGGGCTCGTTGACGTGCACGTGGGTGTCCACGAGCCCGGGCAGCAGCGCGACCTCGCCGAGGTCGACCTGGGCGGCGGCGTCCAGGACGGCGTCGTAGGGGTGCAGGCCGGCGATCCTGCCCTGCCGTACGGCCACCGCCGCCGGGCCCTCGCCCCCGGGCAGTACGGCCCGGCGGGACCGGATGACCAGATCCGTCACATGTTCAGTCCGCGCGTTCATCGCCTTTCGACCTCCCTGTCCGGCGGCCGGACGCCCCGGTGCCCGGCCGGGCCGCCGGCGCCCGGTGCGGCGCGGGCGGTCCGGCCGGGCGGCGGCCCGTCAAAGATGTCTCCGCGCGATCTCGCGCGCGACCCGCTCCAGCAGCGGACCCGCCTCGGACATGCACACGGCCGGGTCGGGCTCGATGTCGGTGAGCGCGTAGGCGGCCGTGATGCCCGCCGCCTCCAGCTCCTCGTCGCCGAGGTCGCGGCGCCCGCAGACCGCGACGACGGGGACCCCCGCCTTGACCGCGGCGGCCGCGACCCCGGCGGGAGCCTTGCCGCGCAGGGTCTGCCCGTCCAGCGAGCCCTCTCCGGTGACGACGAGGCGGGCGCCGTCGAGCAGGGCGTGGAAGCCGAGCAGGTCGAGCAGGTATTCGATGCCGGGACGGACGTCGGCCGACAGAAAGGCCAGGGCGGCGAAGCCGACCCCTCCGGCGGCGCCCGCGCCCGGCTGGGCGGCCACGCCCATCGGGCGGACGATCCCGTCGTGCTCGATGGCGCCGGCCAGGCCGTGGGTGTGCGCGGCGACGGCGGCGAGTCTGGCGAGGGCCCTTTCGAGCACCTTCACCTCCTCGGGGTCCGCGCCCTTCTGCGGGCCGTACACGGCGGCGGCGCCGTACGGGCCCAGCAGCGGGTTGTCCACGTCGCTGGCGACGACGAACTCGACATCATCAATCGCGATAAGTCCGGATTTATCGATTTTCTCCAGGTCACGCAGGGCGGCGCCGCCGTACGGCAGCTCCCGCCCGTCGGCGTCCAGGAAGCGGACGCCCAGCGCCTGCATCATGCCGGCGCCCCCGTCGGTGGAGGCGCTGCCGCCGAGCCCGAGCACGATCCGCCCGGCGCCGCGCCGCACGGCATGGGCGATCAGCTCGCCGGTGCCGTAGCTGGTGGCGGTCAGCGCCTGGAGGCCGCCGGTCAGGCGGCGCAGGCCGGACGCCTCGGCAAGCTCGATCACGGCCGTCGCCACCCCGGCGCGCGCCGGGGTGGGCGAGGGGTCCGGGCCGGCGTCCCCGGCGGGCTCGCGCCAGGCGTAGGCGGCCCGGACCGGCTGCCCGGCGGGGCCGGTGACCTCGACCTCGACACGGCTGAACCCGCAGGCCACGACCGCGTCCACGGTGCCGTCGCCGCCGTCGGCCACCGGCAGCGCGACCGTGGCGACGTCCGGGCCCAGGCCCGCCGCCACCCGGGCGGCGACCTCGGCCCCGGTCAGCGACCCCTTGAACTTGTCCGGGGCGATGACGACATGCCCTGACGACTCAGACAACCCTGCTCCCTGGTGGAGGATGGGCGGACACGCGCGCGGCCGGCGCGGCCGGGGCGAGCGCGTTCCGGAACCCGGTGAGATGGACGACCATCATCACACCCGCCCGGCGGCGGGCCCGCACCCGCCCACGGCCCGGCGGCCCGGCGCGCGTAGGCCGCGCCCGGAACCGGCCGGCTCGGCGCGCCCGCCGGGTCCGCTCACCGGCCGGCCTCCCCGCCCACGGCCACGCCCCGCTCGCCGGCCAGGCGCATCAGGCGGCGGCGGGCCGCGCCGCCGGCGCGGCCGAGCTCGTCCTGGGCGACCGTGCGCAGCTCGTCGTCCTCCACGACCGTCTCACCGCCCACCAGGAGGCGGGCCAGCGGTGGTTGCCGGCTGCCGAAGACCAGGGCGCAGAGCGGGTCGGCGACGGCCGAGGCGAAGCCCTCACCGGTCCGCCACAGGGCGATGTCGGCGAGTTTGCCGGCCTCCAGGGAGCCGATCTCCTCCTGGCGGCCCAGGTTCCGCGCGCCGCCGAGGGTGGCGATCTCCAGGGCCTGCCGGGCGGTGAGCGCGGCCGGTCCGTATCTGGCCCGCTGCAACAGCAGCGTCTGGCGCATCTCCCCCGACAGCGAGGTCAGCTCGGAGGAGGCGCTGCCGTCCACCCCGAGACCGACGTTCGCGCCGCGCTGGAGCATCTGCGACACCCGGGCGATCCCGGCGCCGAGACGGCCGTTGGAGCTCGGGCAGTGCGCCGAGCCGGTGCCGGTCCGGGCGAACCTGCCGATGTCGGAGTCGCTCAGGTGGACCGTGTGGGCGAACCACACGTCCGGGCCGAGCCAGCCGAGCTTGTCCATGTAGTCGACCGGGCGCATGCCGAACTGGGCCAGGCAGTGCTCCTCCTCGTCGAGGGTCTCGGCCAGGTGGGTGTGCAGGCGCACCCCCTTGGCCCTGGCCAGCGAGGCCGCCTCGGTCATCAGGTCGGCGGTGACCGAGAACGGCGAGCACGGGGCGACGGCGACGCGCAGCTTCGAGGAGAAGGACGGGTCGTGGTAGGCGTCGACGGCCTCGGCCGTCGCGGTGAGGATCTCGTCGAGCTCCTCCACCACCACGTCCGGCGGTAGGCCGCCCCGGGAGGCGCCCCGGTCCATCGACCCCCGGGCGGGGTGGAAGCGGATGCCCACCTCCCGGGCCGCCTCGATCTCCGCGGCGAACAGGTCGCCGCGGCCCTTGGGGAAGATGTAGTGGTGGTCGCTGGAGGTGGTGCAGCCCGACAGCGCCAGATGGCCCAGGCCCGCGCCCGCCGCGCCCCTGACGATCTCGGCGTCCATCGCGGCCCACACCGGGTAGAGGGCCACCAGCCATTCGAAGAGCGTGGCCTCCTGGGCCAGGCCCTGGGAGGCCCACTGGTAGAGGTGGTGGTGGGTGTTGACCAGACCGGGGGTGGCCAGGCAGCCGGCGCCGTCGACCCTGGCGGCGCCCGGGACCGCCGGGGCGGGGCCGGGGCCGAGCGCCGCGATCCGGTCGCCCTCGACGTGGATGTGGCCGGAGGGGATCTCCGGGCCCACGACCGGGGCGATGTGCACGTTCTCGATCAGGGTCGCGCCCATGTGGCCTCCTCCGGCCGCCCGGCCCGCGTACCCGCCCGGCCGCCGTCCCGCCCGCTCACTCCGCGGCCGACTTCCGGGCGGCGGCGAGCCGTACGGCCTCAATGATCTTCTCGTAGCCGGTGCACCGGCACAGGTTGCCCGCCAGCGCCTCGCGGATCTCGGCGTCGGAGGGGCGCGGGACCCGCTCGATCAGGTCGTGGGCCTGGACGATGAGGCCGGGGGTGCAGAAGCCGCACTGGACGGCGCCGCACTCGACGAAGGCCTCCTGCAGCGGGTCGAGCCGGTCGCCCTCGGCCAGTCCCTCGACCGTGCGGATCCGCCGCCCCTCGGCCTGGCCCGCCGCCACCAGGCAGGCGCAGACGGGGGCGCCGTCGAGGTAGACGGTGCACGAGCCGCACTCGCCCTGCTCGCAGGCGTTCTTGGCGCCCGGCAGGCCCACCCGCTCGCGCAGGACGTACAGCAGGCTCTCGCCCTCCCAGACGTCGTCGGCCGTCTCCTCGCGGCCGTTGACGGTGAAGCTGACGCGCATCAGCCCGCCCTCCTTCCAAGCTGTCCGGCGCGGAAGTCGTTCCATGCCCAGGTCAGGGTGCGGCGCGCCATCACGCCGATGGCGTGCCTGCGGTAGCCGGCGGTGCCGCGCACGTCGTCGATCGGCGAGGCCGCCTCCGCGGCCAGCTCGCCGAAGCGCCGCAGCACCGCGGGGTCGAGCGGGGCGTCCCAGTCGAGTTCGGCGGCGAGGAACTCCTCGGCCGCCGCCGCCCGGCGGGGGGTCGGGGCGGCCGAGCCGATGCCGGTGCCCACCCGCCGCTCGCCGGGGTGGAGCGCGACCGCGAACGAGCAGACCGCGATCACCATGGCGTTGCGGGTGCCGACCTTGGAGAAGTATTGGGGGCCGCTCGCGGGGCTCATCCAGAACGCCCGGATCAGCTCGTCGGCCGCCAGGGCGCTCCGCTTGACCCCGAGGTAGAACCCGGCGGCGGGGATCATCCGCACGCCGCGGGCGGCGGACTCGACCTCGATGACCGCGTCCCCGGCCAGCAGCGGCGGGTGGCTGTCCCCGGCGGGCGAGGCCGCGCCGAGGTTGCCTCCCACGGTGCCGCGGTTGCGGATCTGCGGCGAACCGACCGTCCGCGCCGCCTGCGCCAGGCCCGGCAGGCGGTCGCCGAGCTCGGTGATCAGCCGCGCGTACGGCACGCCCGCGCCGACCCGCAGCCGCCCGTCCTCCTCGGCGCTCCACGAGGTCAGCTCGGCGACCCGGTTCAGGTCGAGCAGCGCGGCGGGCCGGCGGAGGTCGAAGTTGAGCTCCACCATCATGTCGGTGCCGCCCTGGATGGGCGCGGCCTCGGGCGTCTCGGCCTTGGCCGCCAGTGCCTCGGCCCATGTCTGCGGTCGCAGGAAATCCATGGTCAGTCCCAGGCGCAGTGGGCGGCGGGGGCGTCGTCGTGGAGCACGGCGCCCTCGATCAGCCCGTAGGGGCGGTCGGCGGCGTAGAACACCTCGTCCGGGTTGTCGAGCCCGAACGGTGTCAGATCCACCGGGAAGTGGTGCTTGTTCGGCATCGCCAGGCGCACCTCGCAGATCTCGCCACGGGCCTGCAGCACCCGCTCGCCCATCGCGTAGAGCGTCTGCTGCAGCGACAGGCTGTGGGTGTCGGCGAACGCCTCCAGCAGGCATCGCCGCACCTCACTGTACGACTTGCCGAACGGGGACCCGTCGGAGACATGCCGCCACGCGGCCGAGACCTCGGTGGCCAGGACGCGGTCGAAGGCGGGCTGGAGGGTGGTGTAGTCGTCGACGGCGAAGCCGTGGAACTCCGAGCCGGTGGAGTTCAGCACCATCAGGTTCTTGAGCCCGGAGACCACGGTCGAGGTCCCGTCGCGGTCGTGGTGGACGACACAGGTGCGCACCTCCCTGCCCGAGCGGACGAAGGAGTGCCGCTCGTCGGCGGGCCCCTGGGTGGGGATGCGGTCCCAGAAGTATTCCTCGATCTCCACGCGGGCGTGGTGGACGGCCGGCTGGGAGCTCACGTAGTGGCGGGCCAGCAGCAGCGCGAAGTCCTCGATCTGATCCACGCCGTGCTTCCTGGCGAAGGCGTAGGTGGTGTTCTTCTGCGTGTCCGTCGGCAGCACCGCGGCGTTGTCGCCCCGCAGGTGCGTCTCCCGCATGTCGCCCGAGAGCGCGGAGCTGACGTTGATGTCCTTGATGTGGTGGACGCCGCCGTCCCTGACGACGCGGACCAGGCGGGTCTCGGCCTTGCCGTAGCGATTGGGCCCGAGGATGACGGCCATGTCTAGCTCCCTCGATACGTCGAGTAGGCGAACGGGCTCAGCAGCAGGGGCACGTGATGGTGCTCGTCCGGGTCCCGGACCGTGAAGTCGATCGAGACCTGCGGGTAGAAGGTCTCCACCCGCCGGGCGGCGAAGTAGCCGCCGGTGTCGAAGACCAGCCGGTGGGCGCCCGCCCCGGACGTCCAGCCGCCTATCCGGCCGTCGGCGTCGGTGACGCCCTCGGCCAGCACCGCCCCCGCCCGCTCCAGCCGTACGGCGACGCCGGCCGCGGGCCTGCCCAGCGCGGCGTCCAGCACATGTGTGGACAGGCTCATGCTCGCTCCTCCTCTCTCATGCGACCTCCTCCTCCGTCATGCGGTCTCTCGTCATGCGGTCTCTTCCAGCAGCTTCGCCACGCGCAGGCGGGTGATCTCGGCGAGTTCGGCGCGGACGACCCCGTGCTCCGCGTCGTCGTCGTTACGCAGCCGCCCGCGCAGCCGGCTCAGCATCTCCTCGGCCGTCAGGCCGGTGGCGCAGACCAGGTAGACGTGGCCGAACCGCTCCTCGTAGGCCCGGTTGCCCTCGGCCAGCCCGTCGAGCACCGCCTGGCCGGCCGCCGCCACGCCGGACTGCTCCCGCCGGGACCAGGACGCCTCCCGGCCGGCCCCGCCGGCGCGCTCCCCCGATGCGCGGGTGCGCCTCCAGTGCCTCCTGGACGTCCGGCCAGGCCAGGGCGCGCACCGCGGCGACAGCCGTCTCGGCCAGCTCGGCGAGGTCGCGGTAGGGGCGCCGCGCGGCCACCTGACGGGCGAAGGCCCGGGAGGCGCAGCACGTCAGCAGTCCGGCCTCGGCCTCGGCGACGCTCAGCGCGTTGAAGCCGGCCGTCCCCGCCGGCGGCGTGGGGTTCACGTTCGGCATGACAGCAGTACACACACCGGTCCCCGGCGCGGTCCAGCAGCGGGAGGTCCGAAGGGGGCCAAGGGTTTGCCCCGGGTTTTCGTGTCATGCTCCAAACCGGGGCGGCCCGCCCCGGCCGGGAGCCCGCGACGGCCGGAAACCGTCGGCCCCAGCGCCTAAACTGAGCCCATCATGACTTCTCTCTCCCTCATCGGCGGCCAGGTCTCCGTCACCGGCGGCCTGGCCAAGGGCGGCCTGCAGTACGCCTCGGACATCGGCGCCGAGATGATCCAGGTGTTCGTCAGCAACCCCCGCGGCTGGGCGCTCGCCGCGGGCAACCCGGTCCAGGACACCCGGCTGCGCGAGTCGGGCGTGCTGTCCTTCGTGCACGCCCCCTATCTCATCAACATGGGCTCCCCTAGCGCCGACACGCTGGAGAAGTCGGTGGCGACCGTACGGCACGGCCTGCAGCGCTCCTACGCGATCGGCGCCGCGGGCATGGTGGTCCACACGGGGTCGGCGGTGAGCCAGTCCCGGGAGGCGGCGCTGCGCCAGCTCCACGAGCACCTGCTCCCGCTGCTGGAGGAGATCCCCGACGACGGCCCCGACCTGCTGCTGGAGCCGATGGCCGGGCAGGGCGCGATGCTCTGCGCGACCGTCCAGGACCTGGAGCCCTATCTGGCCGCCCTCGACTGGCACCCGAAGGCGGGCATCTGCCTGGACACCTGCCACGCCTTCGCCGCCGGCCACGACCTGTCGACCCTGGAGGGCGTCGGGGAGACCCTCGACGCCCTGCACGCGATCGCCCCGGGGCGGCTGAAGCTGATCCACGCCAACGACTCCAAGGACGTGTGCGACTCCAAGAAGGACCGCCACGAGAACATCGGCGCGGGCCACATCGGCATCGAGCCCTTCGGCGAGCTGATGCGTCACCCGGTGGCCGCCGGGGTGCCGCTCTGCATCGAGACCCCGGGCCCCGTCGACAAGCACCGCGAGGACATCGCGCTGCTGAAGAAGCTCCGCGACGCCTGAGCCCGCGCGGCCACCGCCGCCGACCTTACGGCGTGGGGACCTGGGCGAGGCCGGCGACCCGTGGCGGTGACAGCGCGGGCCCGCCACCCGTGTCCCGACGCCCGCCACCGGATCGAGCACTGCGCGGTCACCGCTGACGCCGCCCGCCGGCGAGCCCCCTTGCCCGCCGGCGGGATGAGACGGGACGCCCGGTCTCGTGATCCGGCCGCCCCCGCGGGCCAGATCACGGGCCGGCCCACGGGCTGGCGCGGACGTCCCGTCACACCGGAGAGCGCCGGGCCCTCCCCCCGATCCGGGGCCCGGCGACCGGACGGCCGGCCGTTTCCGCGACCGCCCGGGACTCCGCGCACCAGGACCTGTCCGAGCCTCCCGGCTCTGTCCCCCCCTGGTGCGGCGGGTCCGGCTCTCCGATGAAGGGAACACTAGAGGGGCGCCCCGGCGGGCGACCGCTCCTTTCCGGCCAGCGCGTCTAACGGTGTGTAGTCGTCGATGTGCGGAGAGTGTCGGCGCGACGAGCGGCGGGACCGGAGCGACGAGCGGTCGATTCCCGCGGCGGCACGCGCTCCGGGACGCGGGTCCGACGGGCCCGCGGGCGGCGCCCGGCGGCTCATCTGAGCGCGCCGGAGGCCAGCGAGCGGTCCTGGAGCTGGCGGTCGCGGACGAGCTGCTCGCGGACCTGGCGGGTGTGGCGGCGGCTGACCGGCAGCGTCTCCGAGCCGACCTGCAGGGTCACGCGGCCGCCGTCGAAGCGCATCTCGCTCACGTGCCGCACCGAGACCAGCGTGCTGCGGTGCACGCGGATGAACCCCGATCCGGCCCAGCGCCGCTCCAGCGCGGCCAGCGACATGCGCACCAGATAGTTGCCGTCGACGGTGTGCAGCCGCACGTAGTCTCCCCGCGCCTCGGCGAAGCGGACCGCCTGCTGGGCCACGAAGCGGGTGCGCCCGCTCAGCTCGACCGGGATGACGTCCTCCGGGACCGGCTCGCCCGCCGCCGGCGTCATGGACTCCAGGCGCCGTACGGCCTCCGCCAGCCGGTCGGCCCGGACCGGCTTGAGCAGGTAGTCGACCGCCTCCAGGTCGAACGCCTGGATCGCGCAGTCCTCGTGGGCGGTGACGAACACCAGCCGGGGCGGGTTGGGGAAGGCCCCGATGAGCCGGGCCAGGTCGAGGCCGCCCAGGCCCGGCATCCGGATGTCGAGGAACACCCCGTCGAGCCGTTCGCCGGCGCCGATCATCTGGACCATGTCCTGAAGCGCGGTTATCCCTCCGGGGGCGGTGGAGACGTGCTCGATGCGGGGATCGTGGCGGAGGAGGTGGGCAAGCTCCTCCAGCGCGGGGACCTCGTCGTCAACGGCCAGGACTCGCAACATGGATCCACGCTGCCCCGGAACCGCGCCCACCGCAATAGAAATGTCAACTTTAAGTAAAACTATGACTACTAATAGCTATAACTCAGGGGGGACCTTGGGCACGCGCAGCCGTATTCTGGTACCGGCGCCCAGCTCGGTCTCCACGACGAGCCCGTAGCCCTCCCCGTAGATCCGGCGCAGCCGCACATCCACGTTGGCCATGCCGATGCCGCCCTCGTCCGGCCCCTGGCCCCGGTCGTCGGCCAGCAGCCGCCGGGCCCGCGCCGGGTCCATGCCGAGCCCGTCGTCCTCGACGGCGATGTGGACCTCGGGGCCGGCGTCCCTGACGACCACCTGGACCTCACCGGCGCCGCCGGTGGCGGCTATGCCGTGTTTGATGGCGTTCTCGACCAGCGGCTGCAGGCACAGGAACGGCACCGGCACCGGCAGCGCCTCCGGCGCCACCTGGACGGTGAAGCGGAGCCGCTCGCCGAACCTGGCCCGCTCCAGCAGCAGGTAGCGGTCCACGCAGCGCAGCTCGTCGGCCAGGGTGGTGAAGTCCCCGCCCCGGCGCAGCGCGTGCCTGGTGAAGTCGGCGAAGTCCATCAGCAGCTCGCGGGCCCGCTCGGGGTCGGTGCGGACGAAGGAGGCGATCGTGGTCAGGGAGTTGTAGACGAAGTGCGGGGAGATCTGCGCGCGCAGCGCCCGCGTCTCCGCCTCCATCGCGCGCCTGCGGGAGGAGTCGAGCTCGGCCAGCTCCAGCTGGCCGGAGACCCAGCGGGCGACCTCCGTGACGGTCCGGACCAGCGCCGCGCTCACCTCGGCGTCGTAGGCGGCCAGCGCGCCGATCACCCGGCCCTCCACGGTGAGCGGCACCACCGCCGCGCCCCGGATCACGCAGCCCGGCGTGTCGCAGGCGAGCACGCCCCCCGCCACCACGTACGGGCGTCCCGACGAGAACACGGTGCGGGCGTGCTCGGGCGCGTGGTCGCGGTGGCAGTCCATCGCGCCGTCCCAGGCGAGCACGCCGTCGATGTCCGTCACCGCGATGGCGCTGGTGCCCAGCAGCGCGCGCAGGTGGCGGATCGCCTTGCGCGCGGAGTCGCGCGTCAGGCCGGCCCGCAGCGACGGGGCCGCCAGGGCGGCGATGTGCAGGGTGGCGAAGGTGGCCTCGTCCGGCAGGCCCGCCGGATTGCGGGGGGCGGCCGGCCGCCGGCGGGACAGGACGAACCCGAGAAAAGTGCTGGCGGCGCAGAGCAGCACCCAGGCACTGGTCGACCACATGCGGGAAACCGTAGTCAACCGCTCCGGTCAATCAGGGGTGAACGCCGATCACGGCGGGCCTTCGCCCGGTTCCTCCTGATAGGAGTAGCGCTGCTCGCGCCAGGGGTCGGCGACGTTGTGGTAGCCGCGCTCCTCCCAGAAACCGCGCCTGTCCTCCAGCAGGTATTCCACCGCGCGCACCCATTTGACGCTCTTCCACGCGTACAGGTGCGGGACGACCACCCGGACCGGGAACCCCCGTTCCGGGGAGATGGGCTTGTCGTCGAGCTCCAGGGCGAACAGCGTGTGGCCGCGGGTGAAGTCGCTCATCCGCATGTTGGCGCTGTAGCCGTACTCGGCCCAGATCATCACGTGCCTCACCTCGGGGGCGGGCGGGGCCATCTCCATCAGCGTCGCCGCGGACACCCCTCGCCACTCGTTCCCCATGATCGAGAACTTGGTGACGCAGTGGAAGTCGGCCAGGACCGTGGTGCGCGGCAGTTCGGAGAACTGCGGCCAGGTGAAGCGGTGCTGCTCGCCCGAGGCGGTCGCCCCCATGACCCGCAGCTCCCACGTCGCCGGGCGGAACGTGGGCACCCGGCCGTAATGGATCACCGGACGTCCCCGGGGGACGTACTGGCCTGGAGGCAGGCGAGTCTCCTCCCGTGGAGTTTCGGACTGCTCCACCATCACTCCCCTCGCCGTTGTCCCCACCGGCACGGGGTGGTCCTGTTCCCCGGCGGCACGGGGGCAATCCTGCCATCGCCGGTCCGCCGCCACCGCAGCGGCCACCGGATAACGCCCTCCGCCGTGTCGGCGCGGGGCGCCCGCCGCGGTCCGGACGCCGGCGGCCGCTCCCGGCCGGCGGGCCGGCGTGTCCCGGCGGTGCGCTACTATTGCCGGCGATGCGTACTGCGTTCTGGTTTTGGTATGGCGACGGACCCGTGGGTCGGACCGTTCGCCGCCAGATGCTGCGCTGACAGCCAGGCGAACGAAGGCCCCGGGTCCGTTACGGACCCGGGGCCTTCTGCGTTCACGGACCTTTTCATCGAAGGAGAGACATGGTCATCGTCATGGGCCCGGATGCCGCCCCCGCGGACATCGAGGCGATCGTGGAGACCATCGGCGCGGCGGGCGGCGAGGCGTTCGTCAGCCGCGGCGTGAGCCGTACGATCATCGGGCTGGTGGGCGACGTCGCCCAGTTCAGCGCGCTCGACCTGCGCGGCATGCGCGGGGTGGCCGACGTGATGCGGGTGACCGCCCCCTACAAGCTGGTCAGCCGTGACAACCACCCCGAGCGGTCCACGATCCGGGTCGGCGGCGTGCCGATCGGCCCCGGCACCGTCACCCTGATCGCCGGCCCCTGCGCGGTGGAGACCCCCCAGCAGACCCTGGAGGCGGCCGAGATGGCCAAGGCCGCCGGGGCCACCCTGCTGCGCGGCGGCGCCTACAAGCCCCGCACCTCCCCCTACGCCTTCCAGGGGCTGGGCGAGGCGGGTCTGCGCATCCTCGCCGACGTGCGCGAGCAGACCGGCCTGCCCATCGTGACCGAGGTCGTGGACGCCCACGACGTCGAGCTGGTCGCCTCCTACGCCGACATGCTGCAGATCGGCACCCGCAACGCGCAGAACTTCGCGCTGCTGCAGGCGGTCGGCGGCGTCGGCAAGCCGGTCATGCTCAAGCGCGGCATGAACGCCACCATCGAGGAGTGGCTGATGGCCGCCGAATACATCGCCCAGCGCGGCAATCTCGACATCGTGCTGTGCGAGCGCGGCATCCGCACCTTCGAGACCGCCACCCGCAACACGCTGGACGTCTCCGCCGTCCCGGTCGCCCAGCGCCTGTCGCACCTGCCGGTCATCGTCGACCCGTCCCACTCCGGCGGCCGGCGCGACCTGGTCCTGCCGCTCACCCGCGCCGCCATCGCGGTCGGCGCCGACGGCGTGATCATCGACGTCCACCCCCACCCCGAGCAGGCCCTCTGCGACGGCCCCCAGGCCCTGGTCGACGGTGACCTGGACGAGCTCGCCCGGGTGATCCGCGAGTTCCCGCCGCTGGTGGGCAGGACCGCGGCCGGCGACGCCCTGGCGTCCGCCTGACCGTCGCCCATGTCCGACCCCGCGTTTCAGCCACGCCACGAGCGCCCGTTTCTCCCGGCGCGGCCGGCGCCACAAGCCGCCGGCCGCGCCCACGGATGACCGGACCCACCTCCGGCGGGGATCCGCGCCGGCGGGACGGGCTCAGCCCTCCAGCTTGTACTCCTGGAGGGATCCGGCGAGCTGGACGGCCAGCTCCTCGGCGTCGAGACGCTTCTCGATCTGCCGCAGGTCCGCGATCTTGGCGGCGGTCTCGGCTCGGCGGGGCGCCAGGAGCGTGCAGCAGTCCTCGTCGGGCAGCTCGGAGATCTCCAGGGTGCCGATACGGCGGGCCTCGGCCATGATCTCGGTCTTGTCCAGGCCGATGAGCGGCCGCAGGATCGGCAGGTCGACCGCGTCGTCCTGGGCGGTGATGTTCTGCAGGGTCTGGGAGGAGACCTGGCCCAGGGAGTCACCGGTGATCAGCGCTCCGGCCCGGAGGCGGCGGGCGACCTCCTCGGCGGTCTTGAGCATCAGGCGGCGCTGGGAGATGACCGCGAGCCGGTCCTGACCGGAGGACTTGATGGACTGCTGGGCCTTGCCGAACGGGACGACCCAGAGCCGGGACCTGCCCTGGAACTTGTCCAGGGCGCGCACCAGGGCATACGCCTTGTAGATGGACTCCGACGTCGTGAACGGGATGCCGGAGAAGTGCAGGAAGTCCACGCGCAGGCCGCGGCGCATCATCCGGTAGGCGGCCACCGGCGAGTCGATGCCGCCGGACATCAGGACCAGGCCGCGGCCACTGGTGCCGACCGGCAGGCCGCCCTGACCGGGGGTGCCGCCGGTGAAGACGAAGACCTCGTCCCGGTCGACCTCGATGGAGACGACCAGCTCGGGGTTCTTCAGATCGACCGGCAGGCCGTAGATGTCGTTGAGCTCGCCGCCGATCGAGCGGTCCATCTCCATCGAGGTCATCGGGAAGCGCTTGTCGCGGCGGCGGGAGCGGACCGCGAAGGAGACGCCGCGCCTGACGTCCTCCCGGTCGGCCAGCAGCTCGATCGCCGCCTTGGTGACCGCGCCCGGGTCCTTCTCCACCCGCCAGGCGCGGTGGATCCAGACCAGGCCGGGGACGTAGGAGACCCGCTCGGCGACCGCGTCGGCGACCGCGGGCGCGGTGCCGTCCGGCAGGAAGAGCGCGATGACGCCGTGGCGCTGGCGCACGTCCACCTTGAAGTCGAAGTCCTTCAGGGCCGCCTTGATGTTGGCCTGCAGCCGCTGCTCGAAGAGCTCGCGGTTGTTTCCTTTGAGGACGACCTCGCCCAGTTTGAGCAGAACGCAGGGCTCTCCCAAGGCGGACATGGTCATGCTGCAACCTCCGGTGGAACAGTGAAGTTCGGGGGAAATACGGGCCTACCGCCCAGTGTGGCGCGTAACCGCCTCAAGACAACGCCTCGACCTAGTCACTTTAGTCCGCCTCACGACCGTCCGGAGCGGCACCGGGGCTCGACGCGGCACGGGGACTCGCACCGGCGCGGCGGCCCGACCCGGCACGGGGACTCATCCCGGCACGGCGGCCCGACCCGGCACGGATCCGGTGAACGCTCGGCGTGACGCGGAACGGGGCCCCGGCGGACGGGCCGTACGCTCGGCGCATGATGAACCCCCGTTGACGGACGATCGTCCGTCAACGGGGGAGGAAGGTCAGGTGTCCACGGGATCCGGTGTGCGCAACGGCTCCGCGCCCACCTGACGGCCAGCCGGGTCCGCGGGATGGCGCCGACGCGCGGCGCCGCCGACCTCGGCGATCACGCCATGCCACCCGGCTCCGATTCCGATGCCCCCACGGGCCGGTCCTCTCTCCGTCAAAGGTCATGACGGGCGGCTCTTCTTTTCTCTGTACGGCTTTTCTCTGTACGGCCCCCGCCGCAGCGGTTGCTCTGGAATGCGGCGGAGCGACCACGCAGGCAGCCCTCGCCTTCCGAGGCGGATTCCGCCTTCTGTGCCGAGCACGCCCTGACGGCCTCACCGCGGACGTTCTCGGTCTTTTCGATCTCTCTCCCGTCCGGGCCGTTCCGCAAGGCCGGCGGGAGAGTCCTTCACCTGTCCGGGCGGACCTAGTTGTTGTTGTTATTGTTGTTGTTGTTCCCGCCCCGCAGGTTGTTGTTGTTGTTATTGTTGTTGTTGTTCCCGCCTCCGTTGTTATTGTTGTTGTTATTGTTGTTGTTCCCGCCTCCATTATTGTTGTTGTTGTTGTTATTGTTGTTGCCTCTGCCGTTGTTGTTGTTGTTGTTATTGTTGTTGTTCCCGCCTCCGTTATTGTTGTTGTTATTGTTGTTGTTGTTCCCCCTGCCGTTGTTATTATTGTTGTTGTTGTTATTGTTGTTGCCCCGGCCGTTGTTATTGTTGTTATTGTTATTGTTGTTGTTACCTCGGCCGTTGTTGTTGTTATTGTTGTTGTTGTTGTTCCCGCCTCCGTTGTTGTTGTTATTGTTGTTGTTGTTATTGTTGCGCTTCCGCGGCGGACGTGCCGCCGGGGTCAGCAGGGAAGTGGTGACGGTCGTGGCCGCGGTCACGCCCGAGGTGCTGGCGCCGGCAGACTGAGCCGGCAGCGTCGCGGGAGCGATGAGGGCAGAGGCCACCATCACACCAGCGGCGAGAGCGTTTCTGGCCTTGGTCATAGAGATCACTCCATGTCGCGTTGGACGCGTCCGGGCGATACCCGGGCGATGAAAACGCCGGACCGGTATCACGGAAGACGCCGACACGGCGCGGAACCTGAATTCGACGCTAGTTGAGGAGAACTGGGAGGGTCATCCCAGTGAGGCAAAAGGCTCGGTTTCGGTGTGATTACTTCCCGGCCTCGAATGGCCACCCAGAGCGATCGAACAATTACCTGGAGTCATTATTGCCGGGGTGGAGGCAATGGGAGACGGGACGGCGGGCGGGCCGGTCAGGGTCACGGGCGCGTAAGCGACACCCCGAGCCGATCACGTGAATATCCGGCTGACGGGCCGGGGCCACCGCCACGGTCCGCCCCGGCTCCGCACGCGATGTCTCCGGCTGCCCCGCGGAGCAGTTCTCAACAGCGGTCGTTCACCAATTTCCGGCCACGAGAACACAGTTCTCACCCAGAAGGACATGGAAGACCCGATGCCGGCCGTACCGGCGGCCGTACCGGCGGAGAGCGGAGGGGTCGCGGAAGGGCCCACAGGAAGCGGAAGGGCCCGCGGAGACCGGAAGGGCCCGCGGAGAGCGGAAGGGGCCGCCCCACCGGGGCGGCCCCTTCTCTCACGTCCCGTCGCGGACCTGTCAGCCGAAGAAGACCTCGGCCTCCTCGTAGCGGCCGACCGGCACGGTCTTCAGCTCCTTGGTGGCCTCGGCGAGGGCGACCCTGACGATGTCGGTGCCCTGCAGCGCGACCATGATGCCGAAGTGGCCGTCGTGCACGGCGTCGATGGCCTGCAGGCCGAACCGGGTGGCCAGCACCCGGTCGAAGGCCGTCGGCGTGCCGCCGCGCTGGATGTGGCCGAGCACGGTGGTGCGGGCCTCCTTGCCGGTCCGCTTCTCGATCTCCTTGGCGAGCACCTCTCCGATGCCGCCCAGCCGGACGTGGCCGAACGAGTCGAGCTCACCCGCCTGGAGCGCCATCTGGCCCTCGATCGGGTGCGCGCCCTCGGCCACCACGACGATCGGCGCGTAACGGGTCTTGAAACGGGACTCGACGTAGGCGCAGACCCGGTCGATGTCGAAGGGCTTCTCCGGGATGAGGATGACGTTGGCGCCCCCGGCCATGCCGGCGTGCAGGGCGATCCAGCCCGCGTGGCGCCCCATGACCTCACAGATCAGCGCGCGGTGGTGGGACTCGGCGGTGGTGTGGAGCCGGTCGATCGCCTCGGTGGCGATGTTGACGGCGGTGTCGAAGCCGAAGGTGTAGTCGGTGGCGCTGAGGTCGTTGTCGATCGTCTTCGGCACGCCGACGACCTTGACCCCCCTGTCGAAGAGCTGCTTGGCGACGCCGAGGGTGTCTTCGCCACCGATCGCGATCAGCGCGTCGACGCCGGTCTCCGCCAGGTTGTCCTTGATCTTCTCGACGCCGCCATCGATCTTGATAGGGTTGGTCCGCGACGAGCCGAGAATCGTGCCGCCACGCGGCAGAATGCCCCGGACGGCCTGAATGTCCAGCGGCATGGTGTCGCCTTCGAGCGGACCGCGCCAGCCATCGCGGAATCCGATGAATTCATGCCCGTAGACGCTGGTCCCTTTGCGTACGACTGCGCGGATAACGGCGTTCAGGCCGGGGCAGTCGCCGCCCCCGGTTAGCACTCCAATACGCATGGCATCCTCCGGTGGTGGTTCCGAGGCAAGACGGCCAGACTAAATGGGGTGACGCGGCCGGTGCGGGATTTCCGGCGCCGACGCAACGCATTCTGCCTGCTGATGTGGCCAATGGTCTAGACCAAATTGGAGGAGTCCTCACATGTCGCTTCTCGCCATCGGTGTTGGAACGGCCGGTGGTGTGGAGCGCCGGCTGTCATCCCAGTCTTCTCCATGCTCCTCACGCGTCCGCGCGTGAGGAGCACGTCACGCGTCCGCGCGTGAGAAGCACCTCACGCCCCGCTCCGCCACCGGCCCGCCCGGGTCCGGGGTCCGCGGCCGTCGCCGTCAGGTCAGCGGCAGCACGCACGAGGGGGTGCCCACCGCGAACACCTCTCCGCCGAACCGCGGGATCCCCTCCTCCAGCGTCAGTACGGCGATGCCGTCGGAGCGCTGGTTGGCCACATACATCCGGCCGTCGGCGATGGCGAAGTGTCGTGGCCAGACGCCGCCGCAGGCGACCTCCCCGACCGGTTCCAGGCCGGGCGTGGAGAGCACCGAGATCGTGTCGGGCCCCCGGTTGCCGACGTAGACGTACCCGCCGGACACCTCCAGGTGTGAGGGGTGGTTGGGGCCCCCGGCGGTGCTGGCGGGGACGGCCCGGTTCTCGTGCCAGCCGTCGTCGTAGACGCGGACCGTGCCGTCCAGCTCCCCGGCGACGTACCAGTGCTCCCCGGAGCGGGCCATGTGCCGGGGGCCCATCCCGGGCGCGAGCCGTACCGGGCCGTCGGGGTGCGGTCTCACCTGGCCGTCGACCACGTAGCGGCGGACCTCGTCGGCGCCCAGGTCGGTCACGTACAGCACGCCGTCGGGGCCGAAGACGGCCTGGTGGGCATGGGCGCCGTCCCGGTAAGGGAAGATCGACACCTCGGTGAGGAGGCCGGACCCGTCGATCCCGTGCACGCTCACCGTGCCGTCGCCGTAGTTGGCCACCGCGAGCAGCGCGCCCGACGGGTCGACGGCCAGATGGCAGGGCGCCGACCCCTCGCTCGGCCGCTGGGCCAGCGGGGTCAGGGCGCCGTCGCCGGCCCTGCCGAAGACGCTGACCGTGCCCCTGTCGCTCTCCCCCACCGCGTACAGGACGGGGAGGCGGGGGTGGACGGCGAGGAAGGACGGGCCCGAGGCCACAGTGGTGCCGAGCCGTACGAGACTCCCCAGCTCCATCAGCGTGATCCCCACCCCCGACCCTCCGGTGTCCGGGGTGTATCCACCGACATACGCAACCTCAGCCATCATGCTCCCGTCGTAAAGGGCGACTTGTGCCGCTCGCAGGTCAATCATCCCTTCATGCCCGGGTTCACCCTCGGGTTCACCCCCCCGCACGACCGCCCGGCGCCCGCGCCGGCCGCAGACCGCCGGGACAGACCCGGAACGATATTCCATTGACTGAGTCAATGGAATGATTGATCCTGTCAGACATGCAGAACCATGTCGCGGAGGTCCGCGCCTTCAACCGCTTCTACACCGGGGTCATCGGCGTGCTCCACCAGGGCGTCCTGGACACTCCCTACTCCCTCACCGAGGTGAGGGTGCTGTTCGAGCTCGCCCAGCGCGACCACATGGAGACCGGCGAACTGCGGCGGCTGCTCGGGCTCGACGCCGGATACCTCAGCAGGATGCTCGGCCGGTTCGAGACCGACGGGCTGATCGTGCGCGAGCGGTCGGCCGCCGACGGCCGGCGGCAGGTCGCCGGGCTGACCGAGGCGGGCAGGGCCACCTTCGCCACCCTCGACGAGCGCTCGGCGACGCAGGTGCGTGGCCTGCTGGAGGAGGTGGGAGAGGAGGACCGGCAGCGGCTGGTGGCGAGCATGGCGGCGATCCAGGAGATCCTCACCCGGGCCCCGAAGGCCCGCCCCTACGTCATCCGCCCGCCGCGCCCGGGAGACCTCGGCTGGGTGGTGCACCGCCACGGCGTGCTCTACAGCCAGGAGTACGGCTGGGGCGAGGACTTCGAGGCGCTGGTGGCCAGGATCGTGGCCGACTACGTCGACGCCCACGACCCCGGGCGCGACGCGGGGTGGATCGCCGAGGTGGACGGCGAGCGGGCCGGATGCGTCTTCTGCGTGCACAAGGACGACGAGACGGCCCAGCTCCGGATGCTCCTGGTCGAGCCGTCCGCCAGGGGGATGGGGATCGGCGGGCGGCTCGTCGAGGAGTGCCTGCGCTTCGCCAGGGCGGCGGGCTACCGGCGGATCATGCTGTGGACCAGGGACGTGCTGACCGGCGCCCGCCGGATCTACCGGGCGGCGGGCTTCGAGCCGGTCGGCGAGGAGGCGGGCGACGGGTTCGTCGAGGAGATCTGGGCCAGAGACCTCTGACCCGCCGCACCACAGGAGCCCGCTGTCGCGGGACCTCGCAGGCCGCCCCGTGGATTCACGCCCGTGACCTGGGCGGAGAGTCGCGCCCGGCCGACGGGCGTTTCCGATGTCAGGTCCGGACGGGTCAGCCGGAGGGCTCCGGAGCGCCGCAGTGCCACCACATCGTGATCGTCAGGAGTCGCTCGTCCGACGGCGGAACGGACCGCTGACCTCGTAGGTGACGCCGCCGGTCCCGGCGGCGTCACCGCGGGCCCCGCGCTGGGAGGAGAAGTAGAGGCGGCTGCCGTCCGGGGAGAAGGCGGGGCCGGTGATCTCCGACCTGGGGTGGCCGTCGACCCGGAGGAACGGGGCGACCACCCGGCCGGGGGTGATCAGGTTGATCTGCATGTCGCCGCCGTCCTCGGCGACGTAGAGGTCACCGCCGGGAGTGCCGGTGATGTTGTCCACGCCGTTCAGCGGGGTGTCGGCGTCGTAGACGATCTCCAGGCGCTCGTTCTCCGCGTCGTAGCCCCACACCCGGTTGTCGCCCTTGGTGGTGAAGAAGCAGACGCCGTCGGCGTAGTGGCAGCCCTCTCCCCCGGCGAAGTGCCTGGCCGCGTCGACCTGGTGGCGGGTCGCCTCCAGCAACGCGGCCGGGTTGGGCACCCGCCGCCAGGTCACCGGCCCGGTGCCGGAGGGGGCGCACAGCACCTCCAGCAGGCCCGACGTCAGGTCGCCCCAGTGGGCCGGCCGGAACCGGTAGAAGCAGCCGTCCGGCTCGTCCTCGGTCAGGTAGACGACCCGCCGGTCCGGGTCGCAGGCGGTCGCCTCGTGCTTGAACCTGCCCATGGCCAGGCGCGGCATCGCGGCGCGCGAGCCGTACGGGTCGCACTCGAAGACCCGCCCGCGCGGGACCTCCTCGCACGACAGCCAGGTGTTCCACGGGGTGCGGCCGCCGGCGCAGTTGAGATTGGTGCCCGACAGGATCCGGTAGGCGCCGCGGACGGCCCCGCCGGGCCCGAACCTGATCGCCGTGGCGCCGCCGAGCAGCGGGATCTCGGAGTTGGACACGTAGATCCAGCCGTCGTCGTCGGGGAAGCACGCGCCGCCGTCGGGCGCCGGGTGCCAGAGCACCCCGCCGACCCGGTGGCCGGTGCGGGCCACGACCCTGCTGGTGAACCCGGCCGGCAGCGCGACCCCGTTGGCGTCGGGCGGGCCGGGCGGGCCGTAGGGGCCGCGGGAGCGCACCGGGGTGGCGCGCGCGGCCCCCTGCCAGAGCGATCCGGCCAGGGCCGACCCGGCGGCCAGACCTCCGGCGCGGACCAGCGTACGGCGGAGCATGGCGCCTCCTCGTTGCCTCACGGTACGCGCCCAGTCGATCGAATTCACATGAACGGGGTGACCGCCCCGGCCCAAACTTTCCGGAAACCCGGGGGCAAGCGTTCCCCAAAACCGGTCGCCCTATCGCCAAGATCCGCATGCGGCGGCGCCCGGCCGTCCAGAGTGGGGCACACATCGCCGTCAGGACGGGAGCACCGTTGAGCGAGGGACTGGCCTCCGCGCATCCGACCTTCGAGACCGCGCCCCGGGTGGGTGCCCGCAGGGCCCTGGTCTTCCTCGACCCCTCTCCGGACGCCCCGCCCGGCTCCCCGCCCGGCCCGGCCCGCACCGCCCCGCCGGACGTGCGCCTGGCCGGCGCGCTGCGCGCCGAGGGCTTCGCCGTCGACTCCGAGCGCGGCCGCGGGGCGCACGCCGACGGCGAGCGGGTGTGGGAGTTCCTGCGCTCGGCGCAGGAGCGCGACCTGCTGGTCGTCCGCCTCCCCGGCGACAACGGCTGGACCTCCGGGCAGCTCGGGTCGATGATCGGCGCGTTCGGCCGGCAGGTCGGCGAGTCGTCGGCGGCCGCCGTACTGCTGATCGTGGACTTCGGCTGGAGCGCCCTGGAGGGTTCCGCCGCACCGGTCCGGCAGCTCGCCGTGGCGGGCGAGCCCCGGGTGGCCGCGGCGGCGCTCACCCTGACCCTGAGGCTCGACGAGAGGGTCCACGGGCCCGCGCAGAGCCTGACCGGCGTCCTCGCCGACGGCCTGACCACCCGGGCCGCCGACCTGGACGGCGACGGGGTGATCACCATCGGTGACCTGCACGCCTACGCGCTGCGCCGCTACGAGAGCGTCTCCGCCGCCCGCACCCCCATCCTGATCGCCTACGGCGACGTCACGGACGTCGCGGTGACCCAGGCCCGGGACCTGTCCGCCCGCCCGCCCGCCGCCTTCGCGCGCGTGCTGGCCCGGCTCGGCGATCCCTCGCCCCCGGCCTCGGGCGCCGAGATCGTCCGGCGGGTCTACGAGCTCCAGTTGAGCGAGCCGGCCAGGGAGCTGCTGCGCAAGGCATCCCTCCTGGAAGAGGGCGAGTCGATCGACGATCTCCTCGGCGACGCCACCGAGCTCAGGAACTGGGGGCTGCTCGGCGAGACGACCATGTTCGTCCATCCGGCCGTGCGGGACTTCGCCTACTCGCGGCTGTCGGCGGCCGAGCGCGCCCGGACCTGCGCGGTGCTGCGCCGGCTGCGGGCCGGGCGGCGCCCCGTGCAGCCGCGGGCCAGGCTCACCGCCGACCGGTGGACCACCCAGGACCAGCTCGGGCACCGGGTCTACGCCGAGGCCATCGCCGCGTTCGTCCGCCACCCCGAGACGCGGCCCCCGCTCACGATCGGCGTCAAGGGGCCGTGGGGCACCGGGAAGACCTCCCTGATGCGGATGATCCAGGACCTGCTGGACCCCGGGGCCGCCGGAGACCGCCCCGCCGAGATCCACCTGCCCGGCTCCCGCGGGGAGCGGGCCCTGACCAACTCCGAGGTGCTGGCCCGGGCCCGGCGGCGGCCCGGGGAGAGCGCCGAGCTGGCCGAGCCTGGCACCCTGCCGGTGCGTCAGGCGGACTGGCGGCCGACGGTCTGGTTCAACCCGTGGATGTACCAGAACGGCGAGCAGGTATGGGCCGGGCTCGCCCACGAGATCATCAGCCAGGTCACCCGGCGGCTGCCGCGCGCGGAGCGGGAGCGGTTCTGGCTGGAGCTCAACCTGGCCAGGATCGACCGGGAGGCGGTCCGCCGGCGCGCCTACCACCTGGCGGCGACCCGGCTGATCCTGCCGGCCCTCGCCCTGGCCGCCACCCTGGTCCTCACCGGCGCCTTCCTGGCGGGCGCCGCCCTGCTGCCCGCCTCCGCCGCCCTGCTGCGGGACGCCGCCGCCGCCGTCGGCACGGCCGGCCCGCTGGCCGTGGTGGGGGCCGGCGCCGTACGGCTGGCGAGGTTCCTGCGGGAGTCGGCCGACACCGCCTTCCAGGGGCTGGTCCGCCAGCCCGACCTGCTCTCCCCCGGCACGGCGGAGGGAGCCGTCGCCGAGGCCGTGATCAACCCCGGCTACCGCTCCAGGACGGGTTTCCTCCACCTGGTCCAGACCGACATGCGGCAGGTGCTCGATCTGATCGCCACCGAGGAGCGGCCGCTGGTGGTGTTCGTCGACGACCTGGACCGGTGCTCGCCGGGGACGGTGGCGCAGGTCATCGAGGCGATCAACCTGTTCCTCGCCGGCGAGTTCCCGAACTGCGTGTTCGTGCTGGCCATGGAGCCGGAGGTGGTGGCCGCGCACGTGGAGGCCGCCTATCCGGAGCTGGTGGAGACGATGCCGGACGACGGGCGCTCCGGGCTGGGCTGGCGGTTCCTGGAGAAGATCGTGCAGCTGCCGCTGAGCGTGCCGCTGCTGGACGACGCCGACCGGCTGCCCGGCTTCGTGCGGGCGCTGCTGGGCATGCCCGAGATCTCCGGCACCGGCGGGGGCTCCGGGACGGATGCCCGCGGCGGTGCCGGCGGGACAGGCGGCGGCACGGACGCTCACGGCGAGGCACCGGAGGCACAGGTGCCCGGAACCGCGCCCGAGGCGGGGCTCCGCGGGAGGGTGCCGGAGTCGCGCAAGCCGCTCGACCTGCCGCTCGCCCTGCCCAGGACACGTCCGGTGGAGCCGGCGGACCCGGCGCTGGTGAGCCGGCTGGAGGATGCGATCTGGGGGCTGCGGCCGACGGCCGCGGATCTGGACGAGGCGGCGCGGCGGGCGCAGGAGATCCTGGGCGTGGAGGCGCTGGACGCCATCGGCGGCCTGGCCTCGGCGACGCGCGAGGCGGCCGACCGGGTCTTCGACGACCTCTACAGCGACGAGAACGCCTACCGGGCGATCGAGTCCGTGCTGCCGGTCGTGACGTTCTTCAACCCGCGCGAGATCAAGCGCTATGTGAACGTCTTCCGCTTCTACTCCTTCCTCGTCTACCGGCGCACGCTGGCCGGCGCGGCGCCCGCCTCCGACGGTGAGGTGGCCAAGCTCGCGGCGCTGACCATCCACTGGCCGCACCTGCTGTCACCGCTGGTGCGGGAGATCGACGGGGTGAGCGTGCTGCGGAGGCTCGAACGCGCCGCGGACGACGACCGGAGCTGGGAGCGGGCCGTCCGCGAGGCGGGACTGACCGGCCCGGACGCCCCGGGCCCCACCCACCTGGACACCCTGCGCGGCCTGCTCTCCTGCCCCCACCCCATCGCCGACCTGGCCCGCCACCTCCTCTGAGGGAGCGGCCTCAGACCTCCGGCCCCTCGCCCGCCGGCGGCGGGGCGGCGGCCCGGAACCGGGCGGCCTCCTGGTAGGCCGTGATCACGGCGGCGAACATGCTGACCGGCGCGGCGAGCAGGAACAGCAGCCAGCCGACGCGCGGCAGGAACAGCGGCGCGAAGAACGAACCTGTGGCGAAGATGATCCACATGACGGGAACGCCCGGGACTCTCAAAAGTCCTCCCTCCACTCGTACCAGGGTCCGCGCAGGTGGTGGTAGGCGCCGCCGTAGTCGTCCGGGGGCTCCCCGCCGGGACTCCAGGCGAAGCCGTAACGGTCGATGAAACCGGTGCCCGCCACCAGGAAACGGACGACGCCGTCGGTCCGTTCGGCCCAGTCCAGGGTGTACAGCCCCACCCAGCGGCCGCCGACCTCCAGTTCCTCCCCGGCCGCCACGGCCCGCGCGAAGCGCTCCAGGCTCGCCTCGGAGAGCGCGAAGCGGGCGGTGGCGGGGACGTCGAAGTACAGCAGCCCGGTCACGGCCGCCCCCATCACCGGCGCCGCCGCCCAGCGCAGCCAGTGCCGGCGCAGACCGGGACGGCCGTCGGCGCGCAGCAGCGCCACGACGAAACGGGGGATCCAGACGATCGCGAGGACCAGGCACAGGAAGCCGGCGAGCATCACCGTCAGGAAGTAGTCCCCCGGGACGCTCACCCCGTACATCAGGAGGGAGCCGGCGAGCGCGGTGGCGGGCAGCAGCAGGCGGCCGGGGGGACCGATCAGCGCCCGGATGAGCGGCGGCAGGCCCGGCTGTTCCGGCGGCCGTGTCATCGGCGAGTCCAGCGGCCGTTCCGGGGGGTTTCCAAGCATGCCGCAATGTAGCCCACTGATGATCACACCGGCCAGCGGGACGCCGGCCGGGCGTCACCGCCGGGCGACCGGCCCCCGCCGGGACCGGTCACCGGCGTGACGGGCCGGCTAGCGCTGGGCCTCGATCATCCAGTGGTGCTTCTCCAGGTCCTGGGTGATCTCGATGAGGATGTCCTGGGTCACCGGGTCGGGCTCGTCGGTGGCCTCGACGCGCTCGCGCATCCGGCGGACGATGGATCCGAGGATGTCCGTCATCGCGGCGACGACCTTGCCGTCGTTGATGTAGCCCGGCTCCAGCTGCTGCACCTCGGTCGTGTTGGCGATCGTGGAGGAGCGGCCGTCGGGGTTGCATCCGAGGGCCACCGCGCGCTCGGCGACGGTGTCCGCGTGCTCCCTGGCCGCCGCGACGATCTCGTCGAGCTGCAGGTGCAGCGAGCGGAAGTTGTGGCCGATCACGTTCCAGTGAGCCTGCTTGGTCAGGAGCGACAGGTCGAGCAGGTCGACGAGCGCGCCCTGGAGCGCGGCGGCGACGACCTTCTTGTCTTCGGGATTGAGCGGGCTGGTGATCGCGGACATGGGATGTCCTCCCCCTGTTTCGATATCAGTTTCCCTTTTGGCACGAAACGTCCCTACCCCGCCCCGCGCCCCTTATGTTGACACTGTCATGGTGACAGTGTCACTATCGAGACATGGAATGGACCATCGGTGAACTGGCTGAGCGGGCCTCCGCGGCGCTGACCCCCACCGCCCAGCTCAACGGGCGGGTCAGAGACGTGCCCAACGAGCGCCTCATCCGGTGGTATTCCACGATCGGCCTGCTCGACCCGCCGTCGGCCCGCCGCGGCCGCGTCGCCATGTACGGCCGGCGCCACCTGCTCCAGCTCATCGCCGTCAAGCGGCGCCAGGCCGAGGGCCGGACCATCGCCGAGATCCAGGCCGAGCTCACCGGGGCCACCGACCAGGTCCTGGAGTCGATCGCCCGCCTCCCCGAGCCCCCGGCCGAGCCGGCCGTCCCCAGGACCGCTCGGCCGCGCTTCTGGGCCGAGCCACCCACCCCGGCCGCGCCACCCCCGGCCGCCGCGGCCGCGCCACCCCCGGCCGCCGCGGCCCCGTCCTCGCCACCCCCCCGACCGGCCGCGCCACCGGCCCGCGCGGCGGCCGCCGGCGCCCGGCCGCCCGCAGCGTCCGCTCCATCCACCCCACCCACCCCGACCGCCGCCCCGTTCACCCCGACCGTCCCTACCGCTCCGACCGCCGCGGTCGTCCACGGCGTACGGCTGGCGGCCGGAGTGACGCTGCTGCTCGACGGCGGCGGCCGCGCCCCCTCACCCAACGACCTCGCCGAGATCGGCGCCGCATCCGAGGCGCTCCTCTCGATCCTGCGTGAACACGACCTCGCCCCTCCCGAAGGGAAGAAGCTGCCATGATTACCTCGATCGCGACGCTGCCGCCGGAGGAGTGCGAGCCGGTCCCGGACGCCGGGCTCGGAACGCTCGTCACCGAGCGCGGCAACCTGCCGCTGGAGAGTGTGGACGTCACCGCCGCCGTGTCCGGCCTGATCGCCGGGGTGGAGGTGGTCCAGGGCTTCCGCAACCCGCACGACGTGGCGCTGGAGGCGACCTACGTCTTCCCGCTGCCCGACCGGGCCGCCGTGACCGCCTTCAGGATGGAGGCCGACGGGCGGGTCATCGAGGGGACCCTCAAGGAGCGCGGCCAGGCCAGGGCCGACTACGACCAGGCGGTCGCCGAGGGCAGGCGGGCCGCGATCGCCGAGGAGGACCGGCCCGACGTCTTCACCATCAGGGTCGGCAACATCGTGCCGGGCGAGCGGGTCACCGTACACCTCACCCTCAACCAGCCGCTCCCCTACGAGGACGGCGCGGCCACCTTCCGCTTCCCGCTGGTCGTCGCGCCCCGCTACATCCCCGGCACCCCGCTCGACGGCGGCCAGGCCGGCGACGGCTGGGCCCCCGACACCGACGCGGTCCCGGACGCCTCCCGGATCACGCCTCCGGTGCTGCTGCCCGGCTTCCCCAACCCGGTACGGCTCTCGCTCGCGGTCTCCGTCGACCCGGCCGGGCTGGAGCTGCGCGAGCTCCGCTCCAGCCTGCACGTGGTCCAGGAGGAGGGGAGCACCGTCCGCCTCCAGCCGGGCGAGCGGCTGGACCGTGACTTCATCCTGCGCCTGTCCTTCGACGCCTCCACCTCGCTGGCGCTGGTCCCCGACGACGGCGAGGGCGACGCCGACGGCGACGGCACGTTCTCGCTGACCGTCGTCCCCGATCCGGCACCCGCCACGGCCGCCGCCAAGGACGTCGTGCTGGTGCTGGACCGCTCGGGCAGCATGACCGGCTGGAAGATGGTCGCCGCCCGGCGCGCCGCCGCGCGGATCGTCGACACGCTCACCCGCGGCGACCGGTTCGCGGTGCTCTCCTTCGACACCGTGGTGGAGCGGCCCGAGGGGCTCGGCGAGGGACTGTCGGAGGCCTCCGACCGCAACCGCTACCGGGCGGTGGAGCACCTGGCCCGGCTGGAGGCGCGCGGCGGCACCGAGATGCTGGCCCCGCTGGAGCAGGCCGTCGCACTGCTCGCCGGCTCCGACGGGGACCGGGTCCTGGTGCTCGTCACCGACGGGCAGGTCGGCAACGAGGACCAGATCCTGGAGCGGGTCGGCGCCCGGCTGGCCGGGGTGCGGGTGCACACGGTCGGCATCGACCGGGCGGTCAACGCCGGATTCCTCGGCAGGCTGGCCGGGCTGGGCTCGGGCCGGTGCGAGCTGGTGGAGTCGGAGGACCGCCTGGACGAGGCGATGGAGCACATCCACCGCAGGATCGGCGCCCCGCTGGTCACCGATCTGTCCCTCAAGGCCGACGGGCTCGACCTGGTCCCCGGCACGGTCAGCCACCTCGGCTCGATCTACCCGGGCGTGCCGCTCACCGTCCTGGGCCGCTACCGGCACCCGCGCGACGGGGCGCTGACCGTGCACGGCGTGGACGGAGCCGTCCAGCCGTGGGAGCGGCGGGTCGCCGGGGTCCGCACGGACAGCCCCGCGACCCGCGCGATCTGGGCGCGGGCCCGGCTGCGCGCACTGGAGGACCGTTACGCCGCCGGCGACCACTCGCTGGAAGGGGAGATCGTCGAGATCTCCCTCGAATACGGCGTGCTCTGCCGCTTCACCGCGTTCGTCGCGGTCGACAGCAAGGTGGTCGCCGAGGGCGGGCCGGGGCACCGCGTCATCCAGCCGGTGGAGCTGCCCAGCGGCTGGCAGAGCCCGGCCGTGGCGGCGGCGCCGATGATGATGACCGCGATGGCCCCACCCCAGCCCGGCGCGCCCGCCGGACCGCCCGGAGCCCCCGGCGCGGCGCCGAAGTTCGCGGCCGGCGGGATGGGCGGCGCGCCGCGGGGCGTGGCGGCCGGCGGTTCCGCCCCGCGCGCCAGGATGGCCCCGCCCCGTCCCGCGCCGGTGGCGGCACCCGCCGCGGCGAGGGAGCTGCCCCGGGCCGAGCTCGGCGAGGAGCTGCGGCGGCTGCGCGCCGCCGAGTCCCTCGGCGCCGCCGACCAGCTGCGCTACCTCCAGGACCTGGGCAGCCGGCTGGCGGCGCTGGCCGTCCACCTGGGCGGTCACGCGGAGCTCGAAGCCCTGGCCAGGGACCTGCAGTCCGGCACGGACGTGGACGCGCTGTGGCAGCGGGCCGTCGACGGGCTGGAGGCGCTGAGCCGCTCCGGGGGGCGCCGCCCGTTCTGGAAGAGATGAACCGTGACCGAAGTCGTCAAATCGTGTCGATCATCCAGTGACTCCCCAGGTCAGGTCGGCTAAAGTGCCGGGATGACCAGCCCGATCTTCGCCCTTTGCGATGAATATGTCACCCGTTCGGCGGCGCTCGACCCGGTCGGCGCCGGGGCGAGCGGCATCGACGTCGAATTCGCCCCGGCCACCGACTACGGCCCGGACGGCATCGCCGCCCGGGCCGCCCTGATCAGCGAGACGCTGGGCAGGCTCACTCCCCTGCGCCCGCAGGGCGAGGCGGATGTGCGGGCCGCGGCGCACCTGCGGGAGCGCCTTGAGGCCGAGCTCGCCTGGTACGAGATCGGCGAGCCGTTCCGCGCGGTGCAGGCCCCGTTCGGATTGATCACCGACCTGCGCGACAGCGTGGACCTGCTGCCGCACGGCAGCGACGACGAGTGGCGTAACGTGGCGGCCCGGCTCGCGGCCGTCCCCGAGATGCTGGACGGCTGGCGGGCGAGCCTGGCGGCCGGCCTCGCCCAGGGCATGTCGGCGGCCCGCCGCCAGGCGCTGGAGCTGGCCGTGCAGACCGAGCTCTTCGCGAGCGACGGCACGCACCAGGCGTTCGTGACGAGCTACGGCGACGGCCCGGTCCGGGAGGAGCTGGAGCGGGGCGCGGCGGCCGCGCACGCCGCCTACGCCGAGGCCACCCGCTACCTGCGGGAGGAATACGCCCCCCGCGCGGCGGAGGACGACCCGGTGGGCGCCGAGCGCTACGCGGTGGGCGCCCGGCTCAACCTGGGCGCCGACATCGACCTGGTGGAGGCCTACGAGTGGGGCTGGGCCGAGCTGTCGCGCATCGAGGCCGAGCTGTCGGCCGAGGCGCAGCGGGTGCGGCCGGGCGCCTCGGTGGAGGAGGCGACCACGATCCTCAACGAGACGCAGTACGTCGACGGCCTGGACGCCTACCGGGGCTGGCTGCAGGAGCGGCACGACCAGGCGGTCGAGCAGTTGCACGGCACCCACTTCGACATCGCCGAACCGCTGCGCCGGGTGGACGTCACCCTGGCCCTGGGCTCGACCTCGGGCGCGGCCTACTACACCTCGCCCAGCGAGGACCTGTCGCGGCCGGGCCGCACCTGGTGGCCGGTGGGCGGTGACCGGGGCCGGTTCGAGACCTGGAGCGAGCTGACCACGGTCTTCCACGAGGGCGTGCCCGGCCACCACCTCCAGCTCGGGGCCACCCGCGTGGCCGGGGACAGCCTGTCGCGCTTCGGCAGGAACTCCTGGGTGAGCGGGCACGGCGAGGGCTGGGCGCTCTACGCCGAGCGGCTGGCCGACGAGCTGGGCTGGTTCACCGAGCCGGGCACCCGGCTGGGCATGCTCGGCGCGTCGGCGCTGCGGGCCGCCCGCGTGGTCATCGACATAGGCGTCCACCTGGACCTGCCGCTCCCCGACGGCTCGAAGTGGACCTTCGAGCGGGCCTGCGAGGTGCTGCGCGACCAGGGCCGGTGCGAGCCGCACCGGGTCCACGCCGAGGTGGTCCGCTACTTCGGCTGGCCGGGCCAGGCGCCCTCCTACAAGCTGGGCGAGCGCGCCTGGCTGGCCGCCCGCGAGGAGGCCAGGCAGCGCCTGGGCGCGGACTTCGACCTGCGCCGCTGGCACACCTCGGCTCTGGAGCTCGGCCCGGTGGGTCTGTCCGGCCTGGCCGAGGCGCTGCGCCGGATCGGCTGAGTCCCCGCCCGGCCTGGCCCGGCCCGGTGCCCGCCCCGGCCGGTCCCCGGCCGGTCCCCGGCCGGTCCCCCGGCCTGGGCGGCGGCCGGGGCGGCGGGCCGGGTGTCCGGACACGGCGCCGGGCTCCCGGACGCCGCGGATCGGCCGGTCCCCGGCCGGGGCCGGCGCCCCACCCCGGCCGCGAGGGCCGTCGCTGCGGCCTGCGCGGCCGGGGCCACGGTGGCGCGGGGGCGCGGGGCCCGCGCCGCGGGACCCCGTGGAGATCGCCGGCGAGCCGGCACGCCGACAGAAGTGACATAAAGTAGCGAAATGGTAATTCTGGACGGCGGACTGGCCACACATCTGGAGGCGCTCGGCGCCGACCTGCGGGACGAGCTCTGGTCGGCCAAGCTCCTGATGGAGAACCCCTCGGTGATCAGGCAGGCGCATCTCGACTACTTCGCCGCCGGAGCCGAGGTGGCGACCACCGCGAGTTATCAGGCGAGCATCCCGGCGTTCATGCGCCGAGGGCTGAGCGCGGCCGAGGCCGAGGAGCTGATCCTGCTGTCGGTACGGCTGGCCGCCGAGGCCAGGGACTCCCACGGCACCGGCACGGTGGCCGCCAGCGTCGGACCCTACGGGGCCTATCTGGCCAACGGCGCCGAATACACCGGCGACTACGACCTCGACGAGGACGGCCTCGCCGACTGGCACCGCGACCGCTGGCACATCCTGGCCGGCAGCGGGGCCGACCTGCTGGCCTGCGAGACCATCCCGTCCTACGCCGAGGCCAGAGCGCTGGCCCGGCTGCTGGCCGAGACGCCCGGGACCCGGGCCTGGGTGAGCTTCTCCTGCCGCGACGGCGAGCACATCAGCGACGGCACCCCGCTCAAGGAAGCCGCCGCGCTGTTCGCCGGCGACCGGCAGGTGATCGCCGTCGGTGTCAACTGCACGGCCCCGCGCCACATCCCCAGCCTCATCGGCCGGATCGAGGGCAAGCCGGTGATGGTCTACCCCAACTCCGGCGAGACGTGGGACGCCGTGGACCGCCGCTGGCTGGGGCTGGCCGATCCGGTGGAGTTCGGCGCGGCGGCGGCCGGGTGGCACGCCGCGGGCTCCGCCTTCGTCGGCGGCTGCTGCCGCACCACCCCCGAGCACATCCGCCAGATCCGCGCCCATCTGGCGGAGCCGCCCACCGCCTGAGAGCCCGGCCCCGGCGGAGCCATCCGCCGCCTGAAAGTCCGGCCCGGTAAAAACGTTTTAATAAAACCGCCGGCGAAGCTACGCGGGACGCGCCGCTGTCAACACCCGGGTGCGGCCGCCCGAAACTCCGCGATGGTGCCCCGCCGGCCACGGTGGGGCACCATCGGCCACGGCGGGGCACCGTCGGACGACCCTGGCTTATCACCCCAGAAGTGGACACAATTACCAATGGTGTCGCGCACCGCCCGCCGGGGCCGCCGGACGCCGTCGAACCCATCTCGGCCCCCACCGAGGAACGACTCACAGTCGGGAGATTTCTTGTTCGTCGACATGCCCCTCGAGCAGCTCAGGAACTACCGCCCCGAGCTCCGGGAACCCGCCGGGTTCGACGCCTTCTGGGAGCGGACCCTGGCCGAGACGCGGCTGCATGACCTGGCCCCCGTCTTCACCGAGGTGGAGACGGACCTGGCGCTGGTGCGCTGCTTCGACGTCCGCTACGCGGGCTTCGGCGGACACGAGATCCGGGGCTGGCTGCTGGTCCCCGCCGCGGCCGAGGGGCCGCTGCCGTGCGTGGTGCAGTACATCGGCTACAACGGCGGCCGGGGCATGCCGCACGACTGGCTGACCTGGCCGGTGGCCGGGTGGGCGGTCCTCGTGATGGACTCCCGGGGGCAGGGCGGCGGCTGGCGCGCGGGCGAGACCGCCGACCCGGTCGGCGGCACCTGGGGCCAGGTCCACGGCAAGCTCACCCAGGGCGTGCTCGACCCCGACGACTACTACTACCGCCGCCTGTACGCCGACGGCGTCCGCGCCGTCGAGGCTGCCCGCGCCCACCCGCTGGTGGACCCCTCCCGCGTCGTGGTCTCGGGCAGCAGCCAGGGCGGCGCCCTGGCGATGGCCGTCAGCGCCCTGGTCCCGGACCTGCTGTTCGCCTTCATCGACGTGCCGTTCATGTCCCACATCCGCCGCGCCGCCGAGATCACCGACGAGGAGCCCTACGCCGAGATCGGCCGCTTCCTCAAGAACCACCGGCACCGCCTCGACCAGGTCTTCGCCACTCTCGACCACTTCGACGGCATGAACTTCGCCGCCCGCAACACCACCCCCGCCCTCTTCTCGGTGGGCCTGCGCGACGGCGTCACCCCCGCCTCCACCGTCTTCGCCGCCTACAACCACCACGCGGGTCCCAAGGACATCCGCGTGTGGCACTTCAACGCCCACGAGGGCGGCGAATCCGCCCAGGTGGCCGAGCACCTCAAGGCCGCGCGCGACCTGCTGGCCGGCCTGTCGCCCGTCACCGGCGCGGCCCCCCGGACGGAAACCGCGGCCGAGCCCTCCGGAGCGCTGACGCCATGATTGGCGCACCGAGGTTTGTTACGTTTTAATCAATGCCCATGAGTTCGGTGAGCATCAAGGATGTCGCGGCACGTGCCGGCGTCTCCCCCGGCACGGTGTCCAACGTGCTCAACCGGCCCGAGAAGGTCGCCGAATCCACGCGCGTGCGGGTGGAGGGGGCCATCCGCGAGCTCGCGTTCGTCCGCCACGGTTCGGCCTCCAGCCTGCGGGCCGGGCACAGCCGCACCATCGGCCTGTCGGTCATCGACATCGGCAACCCGTTCTTCACCGACGTGGCGGCGGGCGTGGAGGAGGGGGCCAGCGAGCGCGGATACGCGGTGATCCTGGGCAACTCCTCGGGCGACCGGCTCAAGGAGGAGCGCAACCTGCTGGTCTTCGCCGAGCAGCGGGTCCGGGGGGTGCTCATCACCCCGGCGGGGGCCAACCTCGCCGGGCTCGACCGGCTCAGGGAGCACGGCATCAGCGTGGTGCTGGTGGACCACCCCGCCGAGCGGGCCGACCAGTGCTCCGTCGCGGTCAACGACGTCACCGGCGGCGCCCTGGCGGTCTCCCACCTGTTGGGCGGCGGGGCCGGGCGGATCACCTACGTCACCGGGCCGCTCACGATCCGCCAGTGCCTCGACCGGCGGACCGGGGCCGAGCGGGCGCTGGCGGCGGCGGGCCGCGACCCGGGAGAGGCGCTGGTGGAGATCGAGACGGACGCGATGAACGCCAGGGCGGGTCAGGCGGTGGCCGAGAAGATGATCTCCGAGAGGCGGCTGCCGGACGCCGTGTTCTGCGCCAACGACCTGCTGGCCCTCGGCATGCTGCGCGGGCTGCTCCAGGCGGGCGTCCGGGTGCCCGAGGACGTCGCGCTCATCGGCTACGACGACATCGACTTCGCCTCGGCCTCGGCGGTCTCGCTCAGCTCGATCCGGCAGCCGACCCACCGGCTGGGCCGGGCCGCCACCGAGCTACTGCTCGACGAGTGCGACAACCCGGAGTCCCACGCGCACCAGCAGATCATGTTCCAGCCGGAGCTGGTCGTCCGCGAGTCGACCCGCTGATCCCGCGGCGGTCCTGACCCCTCACCGGCGCCCTCCGCCCGGGTCCGTCCCGGCGCCGCGGATGCGGGGCGGTCGCCGCCGGAGCCGTCGATGTCACGGCGGCCTTCCCGAATTCTCCTCGTTCGGCGGTTACCGGCCGGGTGGAGCCGTCCCGGCCGGTCATTCCCGGGGCCGGTCTGCGGACCACCAGGCAGAAGTGCCCTGAATCCTGCTAATGCCCATTTATTCCCCATATCCGCTTTAACTATTTTATTAGCGCCGAAATCATCGAATACGGGGATTCGCCATGAGTGCTGCCGATCAATGACCGACGGATCGGAAGCAGCCCTGAGCGAGGTGCGACGGTGCCTACCGGATTGAATACCGGACGGGCCTGGAGCCGTCAGCCGGACGGGGCCGGAGACCGTCAGCGGCGCCTGCCGGCTTCCTTGGCGGCGCGGGCGGCCTCGACCTTGGCGCTCGCGGCGTATTTGTCGACGTATTCCTGGCCGGACAGCTCCATCAGCGCGTACATGATCTCGTCGGTGACGGCGCGCAGGACGAGGCGGTCCTCCTCCATCCCGTAGTAGCGGGAGAAGTCGAGCGGCTTGCCGAACCTCACCCCCGGGCGGATGCCCAGCTTGGGCACGGGACGGCCGGGGGGCATCATCTCGAAGGTGTTGACCATCGCCCACGGGACGACCGGCACCCGCGCCTCCAGCGCCAGCCGGGCCACCCCGGTCTTGCCCTTGTAGAGGCGGCCGTCGTGGGAGCGGGTGCCCTCGGGATAGATGGCGAGCACCTGGCCCTCGCTGAGGATGCGCTTGCCGGTGCGGAGCGCCGCCTCGCTGGCCTTGCCGCCCGAGCGGTCGATCGGGACGGTGCCCACGCCGCTGAAGAAGGCCCGGCTGAGGACGCCCTTGAGGCCGCGGCCGGTGAAGTAGTCGGACTTGCCGAGAGAGATCACCTTGCGCGGCAGGAAGAGTGCCCCGAAGAAATGGTCGGCGAATGACAGGTGGTTGCCCGCCAGGATTACCGGACCCTCCTTGGGCACGTTCTTCACGCCCTCCGCCCACGGACGGAAGACGAGATGGAGGAAGGGCCAGAGGATGGCCTTCACCACCCAGTAGAACACGTGAGGCTCCTTCGGTTGACAGGCGGGACCTTGAGTTATCTTCGCACCTCCGGCGCCGACCAACTACACCGCGAAACCACTCAAATCGACCTCTCGCAAAATACGCCCCACTCGTGCGACGATCGGGCGAACCTTACAAGGAGCTGCGATGCCAGTCATGCCCGGCGCGGAGCCGTACCACCATAAAGGTGGTCAGATCGGCGTCCTGCTCTGCCATGGATTCACCGGATCGCCCCAGTCGCTGCGCCCGTGGGGCGAACACCTGGCCGCGGCGGGCCTGACCGTGGCGCTGCCCCGGCTGCCCGGCCACGGCACCACCTGGCAGGAGATGAGCCGCACCCGCTGGGAGGACTGGTACGCCGAGCTGGACAAGACCCTGGCGGACCTGCGGGGCCGCTGCTCCGAGGTCTTCGTGATGGGCCTGTCGCTGGGCGGGTGCATGGCGCTGCGGCTGGCCCAGGTCCACGGGGCGGGGATCAGGGGGCTGGTGATCGTCAACCCGTCGGTCGCCAACGACGTGCCGCTGCTCAGACTGGCGCCGCTGCTGCGGCTGGTGGTCCCGTCGGTGCCGGGCGTGGCGGGCGACATCAAGAAGGAGGGGGCGACCGAGCTAGGCTACACACGCACACCGGTCAGGGCCGCGGCCACCCTTCCCCGGCTGTGGGCGCTGACCCAGGCGGAGCTGGGCAAGGTCACCCAGCCGGTGCTGGTCTTCCACAGCCCGCAGGACCATGTGGTGAAACCGACCAGTGTGCGTATTCTGCGTGAGAGGCTGAGCGGGGGGAATCTTAATGTGGTGGAGCTCAACGACAGCTACCACGTCGCGACGCTCGACAACGACGCGGATCAGATCTTTACCGGGAGCCTGGAGTTCGTCCACGCGAACACCTCGGTACCCTTGCAGAGAGACTGATCACGGGTGGGGGATGCGCGGTTTCCAGGAGGAAGTGGCCGGCCGATGAGTAACGAGCCCAGCTAAGTGACACCTCAAAGCGATGAGGACGAGGTCTGGCGTCAGATCGTCGCGTCCTTCAACGACACCGCTGTACGCGACTCGGCCGACCAGCCGTGGCCGGACAGCGAGAACCTGCCCTCCGAGCCCCCCCGACGGGTGGTCAAGCAGTCGGACGAGGACAGGCCCCCACCGGCCGAGGAGAACTTCTCCGACGCCGGTCCCGAGCAGGCGGACCCCGACGACGAGGGTCACTACGTGCCCCCGCCGCCGCCCCCGCTGCCCAAGACGGACACCACCACCAAGATCGCCTGGCTGGCCCTCTTCGGTGGCCCGGCCTACCTGCTGCTCAGCGCCGCCCTGAACTGGAACTTGCAGGGCTGGATGCTGTTCACCGCGGTCGCGGCGTTCATCGGCGGCTTCGTGGCGCTGGTGGTGCGGATGGGCGACGGCCCGCCCAACGACTCCGGCTGGGACGACGGCGCGGTCATCTGACCGCTACGGCTTGGCCCGCCCCGACGTGCCGAGCCGCTCGATCACGTCGGTGTAGCGGCCGTTGGCGTCGACCACGTGGCCCACGGTCAGCACCGTGCCGGTGCCCGGCAGGTAGGTCACCGACTGGAGCCTGACCGTCCGCTGGGCGACGGTGGCGGCGCCGCGCAGCGCCCTGACCGTGTGGCCGTCGTAGCGGAGCAGGAACGCCTCGCCGGGCTGCTCCAGGTCCACTCCGGAGATCCAGAAGTGGCCCTTGCCGTCGCCCGTCACGCCGTACAGGCGCACGTCGCCGTCGGGCGGGGTCACCTGGGACCACTTCTTGCCGTTCCAGGACAGGATCAGCGGACGGGCCCTGCCGGAGTCGTCGTAGACGCCGCCGACGGCCAGCGCCCGCTTCGACCCGTCGAGGTAGATGTCGCGCAGGTAGCCGCCGGGGATGTCCGGGATCTGGTAGGGCTTCCAGCGCCCGCCGGACAGCCTCGTGACCAGCGGCCTGCCGCCGGTGTCGCCTACCGCCCACCCCTCGCTCTTGCCGGCCAGGGCCACGCCGTACAGCGTGCCCTTCCCCTTGAGCTGGCTGATCTTCCATTTGCCGCTGCCGCCGCCGCTGACGACGAGCGGCTGCCTGTCGCGGCGGCCGACCGCGACCATCCGGTCCGGGGTGGCCGCCACCCCCGCCCAGCCAGTCGCCCACGCGCATGCTGTCGACGGTGACCCGGTCGAAGCCCGTCCCGTCGCCCCTGGCCAGGTAGGGGAGGCTGTCGTGGCCCTCGCCGACGGCCCACAGCTCGGTCGGGGAGGCGGCCGCGACCGAGCGCAGCAGCGCCGCCCCGGTGGGGTCGTTGCGGATGCCGACCTCGGTCCAGCTCGCGCCGTCCCAGTGGGTGATCGCGCCGCGGCTCTGCCAGATGTCCCAGACGCTCTGCTGGCCCACCGCCCAGACGCTGGTGGCCGAGGCCCCGGCCACGTCCGACAGCGACCCGTCGCTGCTCAGCCGCGCGCTGGTCGGCGCCTGCCATGCCTCCACCGCGGGCGGACTGACAGGCTCGGCATGGGCGGCGGGCAGGCGCGAGGACAGCAGGAGCAGGCCTCCCACGCACAGCGCCAGCGCACGCCGCGGAAGGCGACGGGTCATGTTCAAATGGTAAGGGCCACGCTCGGCCGGCGTATGCCGCTCCCCCAGGTTGCCGTCCCGGCGGAGCGCCCGGCCGGACGCCGGCACGGTCGCAGACCCCGCCCCACCAGGACACTCCAGGCACCCCGCGCCCTCGTGCCCACCGGCCACCGGGAGACCCCGGGCGCCCCGCTCCTTCCCAGGCGGCCGCCGCCAGAGCACTCGCCCCCCACGCCGCCCCGCCTACCGGCCGCCGGGAGGCTCCGGGCGCTCCGCCTCCTCGAGCGCGCCGCTCCGGCTCTGGACGCGCTCCGGGCGCTCGCCGTCCCGGGGGAGCGGGCCGCCCAGTTCGGCGACCACCGGTAGATGGTCGGTGGCCGCCGCCAGATCGGCCGGATCGGCCTCGGCCCCGCCGCAGGAGAGGACCGGGAGCCCGGCCACCGCGAAGATCGCGTCGATGCGGTGCCTGGGCCCCCGGGCGGGGAAGGTGAAGCCGTCACCGCGCGGCGAGACCGGGTAGCAGTCGGTCAGGTGCCCGGCCAGATGGCGCCAGGCCGGCCCCTCGGAGTGCTCGTTGATGTCCCCGGCGAGCACCGGCAGCGCGCCGAACCGGTCGGCGGCGGCCCGCAGCAGGGCCAGCGCCTCCCCCGCGTGGTGCAGCCGGGCGCCCTCGTGGAGGTCGAGGTGGACGGAGCCGACGGCCACCCGCTGCCCTCCGGCCTCCACCACGGCGATCGCGATCGCCCGCCGCTCCAGGCCGAAGAAGAACTTCAGCAGGTGCCCCTCACCGTGCAGCAGCCGTACGCCCGGGCCGACCAGCACGGCCACCCCGCCCGGACGGCGGCCCGCCGCAACGGTGAGCCCGCCGGAGGCGGCCAGCCGCCTGCGCCGGCGGCGCCAGCACAGGAACCGGGGGGCCTCCTGCACGCAGAGCACGTCGGCGTGGAGCGCGGTGATCACCCGCCCCAGCGCGACGACGTCGTCTTTCATGGAGCGCACGTTGTAGCTGGCGACTCTGAGCACCACGGCTGCCTCACCCGACAAAACGCCATGAAACGTGATGAAACCTGCCGCGAGCGTAACCGCGCGGACCCCGGCGTACCAGGGCCCCCGCCACGACTCCAGCCTCCGGCGCGCGAGAGCACCGCCTCAACCGCTTGGAAGCATCGCCTCAACACCTCCGGCGCACAGGACACCTTCAGCGCAGGGGGCAGCGCCTCACCGCCTCGACGCGCAGGAGCACCGCCTCACCGCCTCCGGCGCAAGGGGCAGCGCCTCACCGCCTCACCGCCTCACCGCGCAAGGAAACAGCGCCTCACCGCTGCCGGCGGGATCCGCCACGCCTCCGGTGCTCCGGTGCGCGCATGACCCCGCCCCGACGGCCTCCGATGCCGGGAGCAGCGCCTCAGCGGCTCCGGGCGAGGTCCGCCGCGCCGACCAGGCCCGCCGACGCGCCCAGCTCGGCCAGGCGGATGTCGGCCACGGGACGGTGCCCCCGGCCGGTCAGGTTGCGGGCGTAGGCCTCACGGACCTGGTCGATCCAGAGGTCGGCGGCGCGCGAGACGCCGCCGCCCAGGACGAAGCACCCGGGGTCGAGGACGGCGGCGAGATCGTCCAGACCCTGGGCCAGCCAGTCGGCCATCGTGGAGAAGGCGGCCAGCGCGGCCGGGTCTCCCTGCCTGGCCGCCTCGGTGACCTCATGACCCTCGATCTGCTCCGGGGTGCCGCCGGCGATCTCCAGCAGTCCGGCGGCGCGCGCCGGGTCGGCCTCGGCGATCGCCCTGGCCTCGGCGACCAGGGCGTTGCCGCTGGCGTACTGCTCCCAGCAGCCGAGGTTGCCGCACCCGCACAGGCGCCCCTCGGGGACCACCTGCATGTGGCCGAGCTCGGCGCCCATGCCCCAGCGGCCCCGGTAGAGCGAGCCGTCGAAGATCATCCCGCCGCCGATGCCCGTGCCGATGGTCACGCAGACCAGGTGGCTCTCACCGCGCCCGGCGCCGAACTTGGCCTCGCCCCAGGCCATCGCGTTGGCGTCGTTCTCCACCACGACGGGCAGGCCGACGAGGTCGGAGACCTTCTTCTGCAGCGGCTCCTCGCGCCAGGCCAGGTTGGGCGCGAAGTGCACGATGGACCGGGTCTCGTCGACGAACCCGGCGGCGCCGAGACCCACGGCCTCGATCTCCCTGCCCTTGGACAGCTCCCGGACGGCCTCGGCGATCGTCTCGGCGACCTGCTCGGGGTTGGTGGCCGGGGTGGGCCGCAGGAGATGCTCGACGATCCGGCCGTCCTCGTCCACGACGCCCGCCGCGACCTTGGTCCCGCCGATGTCAACGCCGATGGTCAGCGCCATTGTCCACCCTTTTCCCCTGGGTCCGTCCCAGGTCTCCCCCTGGGCTCACCCCAGGTCGATGTGCTCCACGGGGGTCTCTTCCCTGCCGCGCTCCCGCGCCCGCTGCCCGGGCGTGGGCTTGTTGAGTCCGTCGACGGCCGACTTGAACGCGGCGAACAGCTCGCTGCCGGCCTGCATCAGGTGATCGGCGACCGCCCCGCCGGACTCGCGCTGGGCGGCCATGGCCCGGCAGACGGGGCAGGCCCGGCAGATGTATTCGTCATGCTCGGAGACCGCCTCCTCCCACACGTCCCGGCCGCCGCCACGGCCCGTGCCGCTGGAGAAAGCGCTGCCGAACCCGGTCATCGTGCCCTTGATCAGGTTTTTGCGCAGCTCCCTGGCCGCTCTCTGCTGGAGCGTGTCGAAGAGCTTGAACGCCTCTTCGGCCGCGCTGCCCAACGGGTCTCTGTCACTGCCGGGCTTCTCGGTCTTCTCGGTCTTCTCAGTCATCAGGCCCTCCCGTCTGGAACCGTACCCGGAGAAGGCCGTCACGGAGCACGGCCTCTCGCACGGGCCTGCGGGCCAGGGCGGCGGGCAGGGCCAGGACCCGGCGGTAGGGGCCCGCGTCGACGATCAGCTCGTCGCCCTTGCGGGCCAGGTCCACCTCGCCCTTCTCGGCGAGCGGCAGGGCCAGGATCAGCTCGCCCTCGGGGGTGATCCGCAGCGGCGGGTCCACGGTGGGCGGGGCGAAGGGGTCACCCTGGCCGTACATGGCCTCGGCGACCTGGGCGAGGGCGGCGGCGCCGACGGGCTCGGCGTCCAGGTAGGGCACGGTGTGGATGGGCAGCGGGGCGAAGGACTGCTCGACGTCGGCCAGGTGCCTGGCCTGGGCCTCCACCCACCGCCGCCGCCACGGGTCGGCGCCCTCGGCCGGGAAGACCCGGTTGGCGATCACCGCGTCGACGCGGTAGCCGTACAGGCTGAGGGAGGTGAGCGTGCGGCGGGCCTCGGCCAGCACGACGGCCTCGGGGGTGAGCACCAGCCGGACGCTGGCGTCGGGACCGGTGAGCAGCTCGCGGACCTCCAGCAGGCCCCGGTGGAGGCGCTCCCCCGCGCCGACCACGTGATCCTCGGGCACGCTGACCTGCGCCACCCGGCGGATCAGCGGGGAGAGGGTGCGCAGCAGCCGCCTGCCGACCGGCAGCAGCCGGTTGACGTGCCAGTCGAGGGCCTCGGGCAGGGCGAGCAGCCGGAGCGTCTCGGCGGTGGGCGCGCAGTCGACGACGATGACGTCCCAGCGGCCGCTGCGGGCCTGCTCGCGCAGCTCCAGCAGGGCGATGACCTCGTCGGCGCCCGGCAGGACCGTGATCTCCTCGGCGGTGACCTCGTCCAGGCCCAGCTCGGCGAACAGGCCCCGGGTGTAGTCGCGCAGGTCGCCCCACTGGCGCTCCAGCGCCTGCTGGGTGTCGACCTGGTGCAGGTAGAGGCCGGGCGAGACCTCGGTGGGCCCGTCGCCGGCGCTCGCGTCGAGCGCGTCGGCGAGCGAGTGGGCGGTGTCGGTGGAGACCACCAGCGTCTTGTGCCCCGACCGGGCCGCGAGCGTGGCGGTGGCGGCCGCGGCGGTCGTCTTGCCGACGCCGCCCTTGCCGGTGAACAGCAGGACCCTGCTCACGCGCCCTCCCCGCCGGCCGGCGTGGCCCCGGCCCGGCGGGAGCGTCCGCCCGGCTCCCTCATGAGGCCTCGACGCGCTTCTTCAGCCCCTTCAGGGCGGTGTCGATGATGACCTTCTCCGCCTTCCGCTTGATCATGCCGATCATCGGGACCTTGAGGTCCACGGCGAGTTCGTATGTCACCTCGGTGCCACTGCCCCCGTCGGTCAGGCGGTAACTCCCGGTGAGCCCGGAGACCATCTTCCCCGCCTCGGCGATGTTCCAGCCGACGGAGTCCTCGCCGTGCCAGGTGTAGGCCAGGGTGTATTCGTCGCTGATCACGCCGGCGTCCAGGACGAACCGGACCGTCGCCGGGCGTCCGTCCTCGTCGGTGGACAGGACCCGCGCGGACTTCACCTGACCCGCCCACTCCGGGTATGAGGCGAAGTCGGCGATCACCGTCATGATGGGCGATCGGCCGGCGCCGATCATGATGCTCGAAGTGGTGCGATCAGCCATGGGGTTACCGTACTCGTTCATCGTTCCCAGGCGAACGTCTGGCTCACCACTCCAGCACGAAAGGGACTCCCCTGCCGCGGAAGTGGCCGACGTTGAGGCACTCGGTCCTGCCGATGCGCGTGCGGGCGGTCAGGGGCTGGTGCACGTGGCCGAACAGGGCGTAGCGCGGCTGGGTCCGCTTGATCGCCTCCAGGGTGGCCTCGCTGCCCCGCTCGAAGCGCCGGGCGACCACGTCGTAGAGCAGCTCGGGGACGGCCGGAGGGATGTGGCAGCACAGCACGTCCACCTCTCCCACGGCCTCGACCTTGCGCGCGAACTCCTCGTCGTCGATCTCGTTCGGCGTCCGGTACGGCGTGCGCAGCCCGCCCCCGACGAAGCCGAAGCGGAGGCCGCCGATCTCCACGGTCTGCCCGTCGAGCACGTGGTGGCCCTCCCTGAGGTATTCGGGCCAGTAGCGCGGCAGGTCCACGTTGCCGTGGGTGAGATAGGCCGGGGTCGGCATGGCGGCGAAGATCTCGCGGTACTGCCGGCGGACGGAGCGCTCGATGTGGTCGCGGGGGTCGCCGTCCAGCGACGCCCACAGCTCCGCCGACATCGCCCGCGCCTCGTCGAACCGCTTGGCCGTGCGCAGCGCGATGAACCGGGTGGCCTTCTCCCGCCCGAACAGCTCGGGGAAGATGCCCTGGGAGTGGTCGTCGTAGTCGATGAACAGGATCAGGTCGCCCAGGCAGACGAGCGCGTCGGCGCCCTCCCCCGCACGCGCCAGGGCGTCGGCCTTCCCGTGCACATCGCTGACGACATGAACCCGCATGCCGGACATCCTAACCAACCGTTAAATACGGACATAAGTAACAACTCGGATGCGACATCAATGGCGGAAGGTCAGCCCGAGGAGCCCGCGAGATGAGGCTGATACCGTGAAATCGCCCCCGGCAACGCCTGGGTAACGGATCTACCCGTGCGTAACTTATCGCGATAACTTCCAGGCAGCCCATCGATCCGTGCGTCTTCAGGAGTGACCCGTGCGCGAGTACAGCGTCCCCGTGCTGGTGGATGTCCCCGCCTCCGCCAACCTGACCGACACGGTGTTCCAGCGCGCCGAACGGGAGCCGGGCACCGTCTGCCTGCGCCGCAAGGTCGGCGACGACTGGGTCGCCGTCACCGCCGGGGAGTTCCGCGACCAGGTCGCCGCGGTCGCGAAGGGACTGATCGCGGCCGGGATCGAGCCCGGTGACCGGATCGCCCTGATGTCACGCACCCGCTACGAGTGGACCGTGATCGACTACGCGATCTGGGCCGCCGGCGCGGTCAGCGTGCCGATCTACGAGACCTCCTCCGCCGACCAGGTCAAGTGGATCGTCGCCAACAGCGGCGCGGAGGCCGCCTTCGTGGAACTGGAGTCACACGAGGAGACCCTCCGCGAGGCGCTGGCCGAGCTGCCCGGCTTCAAGCACCTGTGGCGCATCGACGACGGCGCGCTCGACGGGCTGAGCGCCGACGGCGCCGAGGTCCCCGACGAGACGCTGACCGGGCGCAGGACCGGCCGCGGCATCGCCGACCTGGCCACCATCGTCTACACCTCGGGCACCACCGGCCGGCCCAAGGGCTGCGCCCTGTCCCACGACAACCTGCTGTTCACCGCCAGGAACGTGGCGGCGGGCCCGCTGGACCAGCTGTTCACCGTGGACGGCCGGGCGGCGCTGCTGTTCCTGCCGCTCGCGCACGTCTTCGCCCGCATGATCCAGGTCGTGCTGGTCGAGACGGGCACGGTGCTCGCGCACACCCCCAACATGAAGAACGTCGCCCCCGACCTGCAGGGCTTCCGGCCGACGTTCCTGCTGGGCGTGCCCCGGATGTTCGAGAAGGTCTACAACGGCGCCGAGCAGAAGGCCGCGGGCGACGGCAAGGGCAAGATCTTCCACGCCGCCGCCGCCACCGCCATCGCCTGGAGCCGGGCGCAGTCGGCGGGCGGGCCCGGCCTCGGCCTCAAGGTCAAGCACGCCCTGTTCGACAAGCTGGTGTACGGCAAGCTCCGCGCGGCCACCGGAGGCAGGCTGTCGGCCGCGGTGTCCGGCGGCTCGGCCCTGGGCGAGCGGCTGGCCCACTTCTTCCGCGGCGTGGGCATCGAGGTCTTCGAGGGCTGGGGCCTGACCGAGACCTCCGCCCCCTCGGCGGTCAACATGCCGGGCGCCAACAAGATCGGCACCGTCGGCAAGCCGTTCCCCGGCGTCACGATCGGCATCGGCGACGACGGCGAGGTGCTGGTCAAGGGCCGTCACGTCTTCGGCGGCTACTGGGAGGACGAGAAGGCCACCGCCGAGGTGATCGACGCCGACGGCTGGTTCCACACCGGCGACGTCGGCGAGCTCGACAAGGACGGCTACCTGCGCATCACGGGCCGCAAGAAGGAGATCCTCGTCACCGCCGCGGGCAAGAACGTCGCCCCCGCGCCGATGGAGGACCTCATCCGGGCCCACCCGTTGATCAGCCAGGCGATGGTGGTCGGCGACGACCGCCCGTACGTCGCGGCGCTCATCACCCTCGACCCCGAGGCCCTGGAGCAGTGGAAGGCGGCCAACGGCAGGGCCGGGGCCGGCCTCGCCGACCTCAGCGCCGACCCGGCGATCCTCGCCGAGGTGCAGACGGCGGTCGACCGGGCCAACCGATCGGTCTCCAAGGCCGAGCAGATCAAGAGGTTCGTGGTGCTCGACAGCGACATCAGCGAGGAGAGCGGCCACCTCACCCCGACCCTCAAGGTCAAGCGCAACATCGTGATGCGCGACTTCGCCAAGCACATCGACTCCCTGTACAACTGACGCCCCCCTGTACGGCCCGCGCCGCGCCCCCGGTCCGCTCCGGCGTGCGCGGCGGGCCGGCCGGGCCGGTGCGAGAGATCCACGGGACATGCCTTAAGGGGGCGGCGATCCGAGCAGCCGGGCGAAGCGGGCGGCGACGAGGTCCCAGTCCCACTCGCGCGTGACCCACTCGCGTCCGCGCTCTCCCATCGCCCGGGCCCGCGCCGGATCCTTGAGCAGGCCGATCAGGGCCTCGGCCACCTCGGCCGGGGAGGTCCCGTCCACGACCAGGCCGGTCTCCCCCCGCAGCACCGCGTCGGGGGCCCCGCCCGACGAGCCGGCCACCACCGGCAGCCCGCTGGCGGAGGCCTCCAGGTAGACGATGCCGAGTCCCTCCACGTCGATGCCGCCCAGCCGGGTGCGGCACGGCATGGCGAACACGTCGCCGGCGGCGAGGTGGGCGGGCAGCGACGCCGCCGACACCGGCCCGGTGATCCTGACCGAGCCGCCCATCGGCCGGGCCAGCCGCTCCAGGGTCCTGCGGTACGGCCCGCCGCCGACGAGCAGCAGCACGCCGTCCGGCACGGCCCGCAGCACCTGGGGCCAGGCCCGCAGCAGGACGTCCTGTCCCTTGCGCGGCACCAGCCGCGACAGGCAGACCACGACCGGCCGCTCCCCCAGCCCCAGTGCCGCGCGCACCTGTCCCCCACCGGCGTCCGGCCGGAACACCCCGGTGTCGACGCCGGGCGCGAGCCGTACCAGCTTGCCGGCGGGGATCACCCGGGCCAGCCGCTGCCGGGTGTAGTCGCCCAGGTAGGTGACCACGTCGGCGTGGCCGCCGATCCTGGCCAGCAGGCGGCGGGCGAGCGGGACCTGGGCCCAGGAGGCCTCGTGGCCGTGGGTGACCATGACGACGCGGTCCGCCCCGGCGGCGCGCATCCTGGGCGCCAGCAGGCCCAGCGGGGCCGCCGCCCCGAACACCACGGTGTCGCACTTGAACTCGGCGACCAGCTCCGCGGCCCGGCGGGCGACCCCGCGCGTGGGCAGCATCAGCGAGGTGGGGTGCCGCACGACCGGATACGGCTGCCGCGCGTCGAACGCCTCGCAGCCGGGCCAGCGCGGGGCGTAGACGGTCACCGAGTCCGGCGGGAGGCAGGCGGCCAGACCGTGCACGAACGACTGGATGCCGCCGGCTCTGGGCGGGAAGTCGTTGGTGACGATCAGCGCACGGTTCACGGCTCCTGCATGCCGTTCAGCAGGGCCCAGGAACGCGCCATGGCGATGCGCTGCGGCGCGGTGGGATGTGAGACGTAGAGCACGTATTCGACGCCGTCCGGCGACAGGTCCGAGATGTTGGTGACCGACAGCCGTTTCTGCATGGACACGAACACCGCCGGGTCCCTGGTCAGGTCCAGCGCGTGCGCGTCGGCGCGGGCCTCGATGTGCCTGCTGACCAGGTTCTGCGCCGGCCCGGACAGGACCGTGGCCAGGCTCAGCAGCCCCACGAGCAGGCCGGCCGCCCTCGGGTCGGCCACCGAGGCGATCCCGGTGCGCCGCCGTACCGGCCCCCAGGACGTCACCAGATAGAGCAGGCACGCCCCGCAGGCCGCGCCCAGGCCGCCGACGAGCGTGCCGTACAGCACGTCACCGGCCTTGGCGTGGCCCAGCTCGTGCGCGACCACCAGCTCGACCTCGTCCGCGGGGGCCCGCAGCAGCGTGTCGTAGACCACGATCCTGCGGGTCGCGCCGAACCCGGAGACGTAGGCGTTGAGCGCGGTGGTCCGCCGGGAGGCGTCGGCGACGAGGACGTCCTCGACGGGCACGCCGTCGCGGTCGGCCATGGCGAGCAGGTCGTCGCGGAGCTGTCCGGCGGGCATCGGCGTGAAGTCGTTGAAGACCGGCTCGATCAGCACCGGGTAGGTGAAGGAGGCGGCCACGGTCAGCACGAACGCGCCGACGGCCGCGGGGATCCACCAGCGCCGGTAGCGGCGCGCCAGCGCCACCACCGCGAGCACCATGATCGCGCTCAGCCCGGCCTGGATGCCGATGTTCTTGAGCCGGTCGGCCGTCCAGTCCGGCCAGTGCTGGGTGGACAGGCCGAACTCGCGCAGGTAGGTCTCCGACCACATGCCCAGTGGCCAGCGCAGGATCTGCGTCGCCGCCGACAGCGCGAGGACGCCGAGCAGCACCCGCAGCCACCACGGCCCCCGCAGCCGGCCCAGCAGCCGCGCGCCCAGCGGGGTGGCCACCAGAAGCCCGGCCACCACCAGGGTCAGGCCCAGCGACAGGTAGGCGGGCGCGCTGAGCACGGCGTCGAAGGCCTCGGAGCGGGCGATCTGGTCGGGGGTGAAGTCCCGGGCCGGGTCCGGGGCGACGGGCGGGGCCGCGGCGGGCAGGGCCCGCCAGGGCGTGGTCAGCGCCACGATCGCCAGCGTGGCCACGCCGAGGGCGGCCAGCGCCCACCCGGCCGCCCGGACCCCCGGGCGCGCCTCCGTCACGACCGTCGTCATGCCAGTTCCCTCCGGAGGTGGTCACGCCAGGCGGCGGTGAGCTCCGCCCGCGACAGGCCCAGTGCGCTGCCGACATCGCTACCGTAGAGCCTCACCAGCGCCTTCTCGCCGAAGCGCTCCGCGATGTAGCGGCAGGCGAGCCAGGCCTCCTCGTAGGACTGCGCCAGCCGCGGCGCGCCGGGGGCGAAGTCGGCGGCCTCCGGCAGCCGGGCGGGCAGGGTGCCCGCGCGCACCTCCTCGGCCAGCTCCGCGGCGGCCTCGCGGACCCCGATCCCGGCGTCGCGGTATCCCACGTAGTCGGCGAACCCCTCCGACAGCCACGCCGGCACCCGGCCGCCCCTGGTCGCGCCGGTGGCCACGTGCGTGAGCTCGTGGGCGATCACCACGTCCCGGCCGACCTCGCTGAGCTCCGCGTAGCCCGACGGCAGGACGATCACCCGGTCGGCGGTGGCCATCGCGGCCAGGCCGCCGGTGCTCCCGGCGCCCGCGAGCGCCGCCGCCTCGGCGTCGGTGGCGGGAAAGAGGATCACCGGCCGGACCGGCCCCCAGATCCGCCCGACGGCGCGGCCGGCGCGGTCGGCCCGCGACGCCAGGTCGCGGAGGTCGGCCCGGGGGACGTGGTGGCCGATCACGACGGAGTGCTCGCCGCGGACCATGGTGGCGGAGCCGGGCCAGGGGTCGCGCGTCCGCTGCGGGAGCGGTCCCGCTCCGGCGGTCAGGCCGGCGCCCATCAGCGCCAGCATCCCGGTGAGCACGGCGCGGCGCCCTCTCGGGGCGGACATATGAGTCGATGCTACTCGACGGACACGGAGCGGCCCGTCCATCCACTCGACGGACATGGAGCGGCCCCGTCCATCCACCGGGGATGGGCGGGGCCGATTCCCTCCGTCAGCCGCCGGGGCGGACCGCTCCGGCGAAGGAGGACTTGTAGTACCCCTTCAGCCGCACGGTCCGGACCGTCTTGCCGCTGCTCGGCGAGTGGACCATCTTGCCCTTGCCGACATACATGCCCACGTGGCCCTTGCCGTAGAAGAACAGCAGGTCACCGGGGCGCAGGCTGCGCCACGAGACCTTCTTCCTGACGGCGCGGTACTGGCTGTGCGTGATCCGGGGGAGGGAGACGCCGGCCTTGCGCCACGCGTACTGGACGAGCCCGGAGCAGTCGAACGCGCCGGGACCGGAGGCTCCCCACCGGTACGGATCGCCGATCTGCTTCGTGGCCGCCGAGACGGCCTTGGCCGCCTTCGCCTTCTGTCGTGCGACCTTGCTCGTGCCGGCCTTCCTGGTCCTGCCCGTCCCGGCCTTGGCGGCCTTCGCGGTGCTTTTGACCTGGATGACATGCACGTTGTCCGTCTCCGCCTGTGCCGCCGCGGAGCCCAGCGCGACCGCTCCGGAGGAGGCGGTCAGGGTGAGTGCGACACCGCCGAGGGAAAGGCGGGCAAGGCGCGACAGACGAGGGTTACGCAGGGTGGTAGACAGGATTTCTCCTTGGGACTTCCACTGATGCCTACCGGGTTAGCTGACGGATTCGGGCGGGGAAGTCGCCCTACGGCATGACATATGCCGATTCACCCCTGGCCATACCTTGAGGGCCCTTGGGTCCCCGGTTCCATGCCTCCTGGCTGCACGGATTCGGCAGGCCGCCGCGGGTGGGGTCCGACCCCTCAGGGGAGCGGCGGCCAGTTGGATTCTTTAGCGGAATGCCGGCTTCCGGGCAGGCATCCATCGCGGTGACATGGCGTGCCACCGCGACGCCAGAAGGTACTCCGATCCCCAAATTTCAGCAAAGCAATGCAAAGGAAATGGAGATCGATAAGAACTTCCGAAGTTCCGTAATCCCTGCGTGATAGGCGGTTCTCTTATCCCGTTATGACTCTCGTCACATTCTCCTGAGCATCATGTGAAGATCGTCTTTTCTGTAACATCAGTCACACTTATTGCGATCTTCGATCCCCGTCGGCGGAGCGGGTCGCCAGGCCAGGACTCGCAGGCGTTGTCCGCCTCCGCGGTGATCGCCGCCAGGCGGCTCCGGTCGGCGTCGGCGTCGGCGTCGAAGACCCCCTCCTCGCCGTAGCGGGCGGTGAACGTGCCCGCGCCGTCGACTCGCCGCTCCTCCAGCACCCTGCCGGTGCCCGGGTCGTGGGAGAGCACGGCCGGGGGCGGGGCCCGCCCCACGCCCCCGGGCCGGGTAGTCCCGGCGGTCCGGCCCGCCGTGTCGTAGGCCGTGGCGGTGGTGGCCGCCAGACCTCCCGGGTCCCGGGCGGCCGCGCGAGGCATCGACGCCTCCGCTGAACGCGGACGCCTCTCACGAGAGCCGCGGCGAGGGGCGTCCGGCGGACCTGAGGCAGGGCCGTACGCCTGGCCCGGAGCGGCCGGCTGCTCCAAGCGCCTGGCTGTCAGGGGCGGCCGGACACTCCGGGAGACCGGCGGTCGGGGCGGACGGACGCTCCAGGAGAGGCCATCAGGGACGGACAGCCATCGCAGGCGCCCGGCGGTCAAGAACAAGCGCAGGCGCCCGGCGGGCAAGAACAGCGGGCGGCTGCTCCGGGAGACCGGCCGTCAGGGGCGGACGGCCCCGACCAGGCGGCGGCCGTAGGCCGACAGGGGGACGACCTTGACGACGTCTCCGGTCTGCGGGGCGTGGACGATCCGGCCGTTGCCGGCGTAGATGCTCACGTGGCCCAGGCCCTCGCTGAAGATGAGGTCTCCGGCCTGGAGCTCGCTCAGTGAGACCTTGCGGCTCGCGCCCCAGCTCCACTGCTCCCAGGTCGTGCGGGGGAGGCTGACGCCGCCGCTGCGCCAGGACGCCTGGACGAGGCCGGAGCAGTCCCAGCCGCCCGGACCCGTGCCTCCGTACTGGTACGGCTTGCCGATCTGGGCGAAGGCGAAGTCCAGGGCGGCCCGGGCGTTGCCCGAGGCCGGGCCCTTGTACTGGATCCCGGTGCTGTTGGGGTTGCCGGTCTTGAAGGTGCCGAGCTCGCGCAGCAGCTTGGTCTGGGCCCTGACCATCTTCTCGACCTTGGCCTTCTCCGCGGCCAGCTCGTCGCGTGTCGCGTCGGCCTCGCCCAGGGCGACCTTGGCCTTGTCGCGGTTGTCGCGCAGCGCCTTGTTGGCCTCGTCGAAGGCCTCCAGGGAGCGGGCGCGGGCGGCGGACATCTGCTCGGCCCTGGCCAGGCCGCCCAGCAGCAGCCCGGGGTCGGGCTGGCTCATCAGACCCTGCCAGCCGGTCACACCGGCGAGCTGGTAGCTGCTGACGGCCATCGTGACCAGCTCCTGGCGGAGCCCGGCGACCTTGGCGTTCTGACGCGTGAGATCGGTGTTGAGCGTCTCGTACTTCTTCCGGGCCTTCTTCAGCTTCTCGCCGGCCTGGTTGTACTTCTCGACGACCTTGTCGGCCTGCTCGTTGAGCTTGTCCAGCTTCTTCTTGGCCTGAGCGACCGTCGGTTTCGGCTCGGCGAGAGCCCCGCCGACCGGCAGCAGGAGCAGCGCGAGGGCCAGCCCTGCGGCCATCGGCATCCGCCTGAATCCAACCGGCATACCTGCCACGGCCACAGTGCCGCCTCCCCAAGTGCAAAGACCTGGGCGGAATAGTACAGAACTAGTAAGGGTCAGCTCACCTTTTTGGCTGATTTGCTCGTTTAACCGCAGGTGACGGTCAAGCGCAGGCCGCGATCCCGCAGATCTTCGCGGTCATCTTGGTGGCGTCCCGCAGCTGGTCGGCCCAGTCGCGCTTGACCGGCTTGGCGTACTCCCCGGCCCAGAGGTAGACCAGGACGGCGCTGCCCTTGCGGACGACCACGCTCCGGTCCCCGCCGACGCCGACCTTCCCGCCGTAGTAGACCTGCCCGGAGACCTTCAGGGCGTCGTCGCCGAGCCCGGCCACGGCCGTGGAGACGTATCGGTAGCTGGAGCCGCTGTCGGTCCGGGCCCGGCACGCGGACAGGGCCGCGCGCACCTGGGCCATGGCCTGCTCCGCGGCCGCCCTGGAGCCGTACAGGACCACCTGCTCGACCTTCATGAAATCCGGGACACCGGTGAACGTCACCGTCCGGGCGGCGACCCGTCCCGCCTTGCCCGGGGCGTCCTTGCCGCAGGGGTCCAGCGCGAGCCGCGCCTTCGGTGAGTCGCTGACCTTCCAGTTGGTCTCGGGGTCGTTGTCCTTCATGGCCGCGGCCTTCTCGTAGAGCAGGAAGCCCCGGGGGATGCCGGGGGCGGCGGCGGCCGTGCCCGCCACGAGAGCGGCGCATACCAGCGCGATGGTCATCTTCATCGGATCAACCTCCAGTGTGATCCGACGCACCATACGGCCTAAAGGTTCAGCCGCGCCCCAGACGGCGCAGGAGCAGGCCCGACGGGACCGGCCGCGCGCCCATCCGGCGGACCGACTCGGCCACCTCGCGGTCGGAGGAGACCACCGCGACGGCCCGGCCGGCGGGCTCGGCGCGGACCAGCTGGCGGATCAGGTCGTCGGCGATCTGGCCGGGCGCGCTGAACATCACCCGGACCCCCCGGGGGGCCGACACCGGGACCGGGCCGTTCAGCTCGGCGCCGTCGAAGACGCAGGTCAGCTCGGTGCGCGTCTGCGCATAAAGCGCCCCGAGACCGGTGAGCAGGCGGTTGCGCTGGTCGGCGAGGGTGAGCGTGCCGTAGCCGGTCTTGGTCACGTTGTAGCCGTCCACGATCAGGTGGATCTGCGGCAGGGCGAGCAGTTGGTCGAGCAGGACCGGGTCGTCGTCGGCGAGCGCCCTGGCGGGCACCGCCTGGACCCCCTGCCGGCCAGGCGCGACCGAGACCACCGAGTCGGCGGGCCTGCTGATGCTGGAGGGCAGGGCGAGCTCCCTGCGCAGCCCGGCGGCGGCGTCCTGGAGCGCGTCGAGCAGCATGCGGACCTTGGTGTCCTCCACGCTCCGGCCCTCGCGGGCGGCCCGGCGGGTGGCCTCCAGCTGCCGTTCGGCGTCGGCCAGACGCTCGCGGAGACGGCGCAGCTCGCTCTCCCCCGCGCTGCCCGCCGACGCGGCGGCGGCCTTGATCTCCTGCGCGGCCTCCTCCACCTCGGCGGCCCGCGCGTCGGCCGCCCTGGCCCTCTCTCGGGCGTCGTGCAGCTTGCGGCGCAGGTCGGAGATCTCCGAGCGGGCCGCCTTGAGCTGCTCGCGCAGCCGGTCGGACTCCTCCTTGGCCGAGCTCTTCTGCGCGGCGAGCTGCTCGCGCAGCCGGTTGAGGGTCTGCTCCTGGGCCGAGCCCTCGGCCGCGGCGGCCGACTGCTCCAGGTCCGCGCGGGCGACCTCCACCATCTCCACCCACCCGGGAGGCCGGGTGAGGTAGGCGGCGGCGGCGACCAGGACGGGCTCGGCGGCCGGCGGCACGACGCCCTCGGCGAGGCTCGCGACCAGCTCGGGCCAGCCGGTGCCCAGCGCCTCGGCGACCAGCTCCCGGAACTCCTTGTCGCTCTCCAGCTGGGCGGCGATCGGCGCGCTGCCCAATTTGGCGCGTTTGCGAGGATCGAACCTGGCGATTCCCCTGAGCGGCAGGGGCACGGCGGACGAGGGCATCGACCCCAGGATCTGGGATGCCAGCTCCACCACATGTAAGCGAACCTGCTCGGGTAACGGACGAGACAGGCCCTCTCCGGCTGAACTCATCACGGCCCCTACTCGGATTGGTCTTCACGTCAAGGGTACGGCTACCGCACCCTGACCCGGACATGACCAGAAATCCGGTTTGTGTTCACCGGACAGGTGAACGGCGGGTGGACAAGCGCTTGCTCACAGGTATACGACTGTGCCCAGCGACTTGTGACGCACGCCACCGGGGAGAGCGCGATGGACGGACGGCCTGGCCAGGACGGGCGGATGCGCACCTCCACCCGCGACCTCGGCGAGCTGCGCGGACGGGTGCGTTCCTGGCTCGCCGACCGCCTGGGCCACCCCGTCACGGTGTCCCGGCTGTCGCAGCCCTCGGGCAACGGCATGTCCAGCGAGACCCTGCTCTTCGACGTCTCCTGGGACTGCGCCGAAGGCAGGCGGGAGGTCGAGTGCGTCGCCCGGATGGCCCCGGCGAGCGAGGCCGTTCCGGTCTTCCCGAGCTACGACCTCGGCAGGCAGTTCGAGGTCATGCGGATGGTCAGGGAGCGCGCCGGGGTGCCCGCCCCGCGCGCCCTCTGGTTCGAGCCGGACCCGGGGCCGGTGGGCACGCCGTTCTTCGTGATGGAGCGGCTCGCCGGGGACGTGCCGCCGGACGTGATGCCCTACACCTTCGAGGGCTGGCTGCTCGACGCCTCCCAGGCCGACCGGGACCGGCTCCAGCGGCAGAGCGTCGAGATCCTGGCCAGGCTGCACGACGCCCCGTTCACCGCCGAGGAGCTCCGGCGGGTGGAACCTCGACAGGCCGGCCGGCCGGCGCTGCGCGGGCACGTCGACGGCCAGCGGGCCTACTACGAGTGGGCGCACGGCCGGATGCCGATCCCGGTGCTGGAGCGGGCGTTCGCCTGGCTGGCGGAGCACTGGCCGGCCGCCCCCGGGCCCTCCGTACTGAACTGGGGTGACGCCCGCATCGGGAACGTGGTGTATCAGGACTTCACCCCGGTGGGGGTGCTGGACTGGGAGATGGCCACCGTCGCCCCCCGCGAGCTGGACATCGCCTGGATGATCTTCCTGCATCGGTTCTTCCAGGACGTCGCCCAGGTCTTCGGACTGCCCGGACTGCCGGATTTCATGCGGCGCGAGGACGTCTGCCGGACATACGAGGAGATCACCGGCTACACGCCCCGGGACATGGAGTTCTACGAGATGTACGCCGCGCTCCGGCACGGCGTCATCATGGCCCGCGTCTGGCAGCGGCGGATCCACTTCGGCGAGCAGGCCATGCCGGAGGACCCCGACGACCTGGTCATGCACCGGGCCACGATCGAGCGGATGCTGGACGGGAGCTACTGGGACTGACCCGCCCGCCACCACCCCGACCTCAGGCGGCCCGCCTCGGACGGTCCGCCGCCCCGACCTCAGACATGCGGCCTCAGATGGTCCGCCGCGCCGGCCTCAGGCGAGATGCCCGGCGTCGTGGACGATCAGCGCGATCTGGACACGGTTGTTGAGCTCCAGCTTGGTCAGCACCCGCGAGACGTGGGCCTTGACCGTCGCCACACTCATGTAGAGGCCGGCGGCGATCTCCGCGTTCGACTTCCCCTGGCCGACGGCCACCGCGACCTCGCGCTCGCGGTCGCTGAGCCCGGACAGCATCGTCATGGCCCGCTCGCGGCGCGTCACCACGCCGCCGTCGGCGACGTGCGCGATGAGCTGCCGGGTCACCACGGGCGACAGGATCGGCTCGCCCGCCCCCACCCGGCGGACCGCGGCGACCAGCTCGCCGGGCGGGGTGTCCTTCAGCAGGAATCCCGCCGCCCCGGCGCGGAGCGCCCGCAGCACCTGGGCGTCGGCGTGGAAGGTGGTCAGGATGATCACTTCCGGGGCCGCGGCGGCCGAGCGCAGGCGCTCGGTCGCGGTCAGCCCGTCGACCCCGGGCATGCGGATGTCCATCAGCACCACGTCCGGCCGGTGCTCGGCCACCAGTCCGGGCACCTCGCTCCCGTCGGCGGCCTCGCCCACCACCACGAGGTCGCCGGCACCGCCGAGGATCAACGACAGCCCGGCGCGGATGAGCACGTCGTCGTCGACGATCAGCACACGGATCTCCGGACCGGGAAGGGGCGTGCTCACGCCGGCCACCTCAGCCACCTCTCGTCCTCCCATGACGCCGTCCGGTCACACCCTACGGTCCACGCGCCCGCCGGGGGCGTCCGGCGTGCCTCCCCGCCCTGGCCGGGCCGCCCACGGGACGTCACGCGGCCCACGGCAGCCACGCCCTGAGCCGGAACCGGCCGTCGGGGCCCCTGCCGTAGTCGAGACGGCCGCCCATCAGCTCGGCGCGCTCGGTGAGCCCGATCAGGCCGCTCCCGCTGCCGGGGATGGCCTGCCCGACGGTCACCGGGTTGCGGATCTCGACGGTGAGCCCGTCGCCGGGTCCGCCGGCCACGGTGACGCCCACCGGGGCGTCGGCGGCGTGCTTGCGCGCGTTGGTCAGCCCCTCCTGGGTGATCCGGTAGGCGTTTCTGCCGAGGCGGGCGGGGGCCTCGGCGGGATCGCTCACCCGCATGTCGAGCGTCACCTCCATGCCCGCGAGCCGGGACTCCTCGACCAGGCCGGTCAGATCCGCCAGGGTCGGCTGGGGCCGGTCGGGGGTGGTGCCCTCGGGGGCGATCCGGAGCACGCCGATGACCTCGCGCAGGTCCTGGAGCGCCTGATGGGCCCCCGCCCGGATCACCCCCGCCGTCCTGGCCACGTCGTGCGGCTCCATGTCCGGCCGGTATTCCAGCGCGCCCGCGTGCACGCTCAGCAGCGACAGCCGGTGGGCGAGCACGTCGTGCATCTCCCTGGCGATGCGTTCGCGCTCCAGGTGCCTGGCCCGCTCCACCCGCAGCTCCGCCTCCACCTCCGCCCGCTCGGCCCGCTCGCGCAGCGTGAGCACGAGCTGGCGCCGGGCCCGCACGAACATGCCCCAGATGACCAGCAGGACGTAGAGCAGCGCGGCGACCGTGAACTCCACCCAGAAGGGGAGCTCGGGATCGGGCCGCCAGCAGAGGTAGGGCGCCAGCGTGAGCAGGTGCAGCCCGCCCGTCAGGGCCGCGAACTTCAGCGGCCGGTGCACGGCCACGGTGAACAGCGCCACGCAGACGGGACCGGTGGCGACGCTGGACAGCAGCGAGACCGGCAGCAGCGCCAGCGCCAGCCCCACGGGCCAGCGGCGGCGCAGCCAGACCGCGGCGCACGCGAGCGCCCCCACCACCTGGTCGGCGAGGAGGATCGGCTGCGGTGTGGAGGTGTCGGAACGCAGGGCGAGGGCCATGAGCAGCCCCGTCCCCGCGGCCCCGAGGAAGACGAACATGTCCACGGCCCAGTCGCGGGTCGAACGCCGCACCCCGGGCTGCCCCTCCCCCGGATCCCCGTGCAGGACCGCGGGGAGCAGCCACCGATATTCCGTCACGTTCCCCGACGGTACGGCGGAGCGCACCCGGCCCGGTAGCGACCAAAGTCGATGCCACCGCCGACCTTCGGCCGAGGCGGCGCAGCCGGACCGCTCACCAGTATCGACGGCATGAAGGGATCTCTTGAGCTGGCCGGAGCCGTCTGTCTCGTCCAGGGTGTCGGCGGAGCCGCGAACTCCCTCCTGGGATGGTGGCGGTGGGCCGACGATCTGCTCCTGGTCAACCATCTGGGATTCCTGCGCGGATACGAGATCTTCGCCTGCATCGTGCTGGGCGTGCTGGGGCTGGCGCTGTGGGCGGCGGGCTCGGCCGTGGACAGGGACTGACCCGCGGCCGGGCGGGCCCGTCACAGAGCCCGTCACAGAGCCCCTCACAGGGTCCCCCACAATGCCCGCCACAGAGCCCGCCACCGGATCCCTCACAGGGCCCGCCACCGGATCCCTCACAGGTCCGGTCCACGCCTCCGGCGGGCCCCGGCGCGCTAAATGTCGGTCGGGGCTCCTATGGTCTTGAACCGTGGATTACGTCGTGCAGGGAACGCTGGACGAGCTGGGCACGCCACTCGATCAGATCACGTTCGTCGTGTTCGACCTGGAGACCACCGGGGTTTCGGCGGGCGAGCACGCGATCACGGAGATCGGCGCGGTCAAGGTCCGGGGCGGTGAGGTGCTGGGAGAGTTCGCCACTCTGGTCGATCCCGGGTCGCCGATCCCGCCGTTCATCTCCGTGCTCACCGGCATCACCGACACCATGGTCATGGCGGCCCCGAAGATCGAGTCGGTGCTGCCGTCGTTCCTGGAGTTCGCCGAGGGCACCACGCTCGTGGCGCACAACGCGGGCTTCGACCTGGGCTTCGTCAAGGCCGCCTGCGCCGCCCACGGCTACCCCCCGCCCACCCACCAGGTGGTCGACACCGTCGTGCTGGCGCGCAAGCTGCTGACCCGCGACGAGGCGCCGAACTGCAAGCTGTCCACGCTGGCCCGGATCTTCAGCCGGACCGAGCCCTGCCACCGCGCCCTCGCCGACGCCCAGGCCACCGTGGACGTGCTCCACGCGCTGCTGGAGCGGGCGGGCTCGTTCGGGGTGCACACGCTGGAGGAGCTCAAGGGCTTCGTCCGCGCGCCCACCCCGGAGCAGCGGCGCAAGCGGCACCTGGCCGACGCGGTGCCGACCGGCCCCGGCGTCTACGTCTTCGAGGACGAGCGCGGCGACCCTCTCTACGTCGGCAAGAGCACCAACCTCCGCAACCGCGTGCGCAGTTACTTCACCGCCGGGGAGACCCGGCCGCGGATCCGCGAGATGATCGGCATCGTCGAGCGGGTCCGGCCGATCTCCTGCGCCACCGCGCTGGAGGCCGAGGTCAGGGAGCTGCGGCTGATCGGCTCCGCCAAGCCGCGATACAACCGCAGGTCGCGCTTCCCCGAGAAGATGCTCTGGCTCAAGCTCACCGACGAGCCGTTCCCCCGCCTGTCGATCGTCCGCGAGGTCAGAGACGACGACGCCGGCTACCTGGGCCCGTTCACCAGCACCCGCGCGGCCGAGGACGCCCGCGCCGCGCTGCACGAGGCGGTCCCGCTGCGGCAGTGCACCGAGCGGATCACCCCGCGCACCAGGCGTCCCGCCTGCGCCCTCGCCGAGCTGGGCAGGTGCGGGGCGCCCTGCGAGGGCCGCCAGGGCGCCGAGGAGTACGGCCTGCACGCCGCGGCCGCGCGCCGGGCGATGGAGCTGGAGGCCACGACGGTCTTCTCCGCGGTCCAGGCGCGCATGGAGCGGCTGTCCTCCGAGGAACGCTACGAGGAGGCCGCGGCCGACCGCGACCGGCTCGCCGCCTACGTCCGCACCTCCGCGCGCATGCAGCGACTGCGCTCCCTCACCTCGATCCCCCAGTTGGTCGCGGCCTCCCCCGCGGCGGCCGGCGGCTGGCAGATCCACGTCGTCCGGTACGGCAGGCTGGCCTCGGCCGGGGTGATGCCCCGGGGCGCGCACCCCACCCCGTTCGTGGACGCGCTGGTGGCCACCGCCGAGACCGTCGTGCCGGGGCCGGGTCCCGTGCCCGCCGCCAGCGCCGAGGAGACCGAGTGCATCCTGCGCTGGCTGGAGAGCCCCGGCGTGCGGCTGGTGCAGGTGGAGGGCACCTGGAGCCTGCCCGTCGGCGGCGCCGGACGGCTCAGGGCCCGCCTCGACCACGCCTACCGTCCCGCTGAGCCGCACCAGCGGCGTGAGGGCCGCCCGGCGCGCTGATAACTTCGGAGCTGCAAGCCGCACTCAACGAGGAGGAAGCTCGTGATCACCGCGATCGTGCACATCAACGCCGAGGTGGACCGGATCCCCGAGGTCGCCCAGACGATCGCCGAGATCGACGGGGTGAGCGAGGTCTACTCCATCACCGGTGAGTACGACCTGATGGCCATGGTCCGCGTCACCGCCTACGAGGAGATCGCCGAGGTCATCCCGGGCCGGATCAACAAGGTCGCCGGGGTGCTGCGCACCGAGACGCACATCGCCTTCCGCACCTACTCCCGGCACGACCTCGAGGCCGCCTTCTCGATCGGTCTCGGCGAGTCCGACTGACGCCCACCAGGGGGCGGGGCCGAGGACCGGCTGTGCCCCCTCACCAGGCGGGCGGACGCCGGAGGCCGGCCGAGCCGCGCCCGCCGAAAAGGACCGAGGCCGGCGCTCACCCACGCGGGCGGGTGCCCAGGGCCGGCCTGGCCTCATCCAGACGGACGAGATCCGGAGCCGACCGAGCCGCGCCCGCCGAAAAGAACCGAGGCCGGCGCTCATCCACGCGGGCGGGTGCCCGGGACCGGCTGGGCCTCTCCGGGGCGGGTGAGGGCCGGCCGTGCCTCGCCCACCGTGGGCAGCCGGGCGCGCACCTCGAAGCCCCCCTCGGGGAGGGCCTCGGCTTCGAGCGTGCCGCCGAAGAGCGTGGCGCGCTCGCGCATGCCGAGCAGGCCGTGGCCGGTGGTCGCCGTGGTGGTGGCCTGGCCGTCGTCGCGGACCAGCACGTCCAGGAAGCCCGGACGCCAGCGCAGGGTGACGTGGGCCGACTGCGCCCGGGCGCGCCTGAGGGTGTTGCTGAGCGCCTCCTGGACGATCCGGTAGGCCGACAGTTCGAGGGCGAGACCGATCTCGACGGGCCTGCCGTCCTCGACCACGTCCACTCGCAGGCCCGCCGTACGGACCTGGGTCAGCAGGTCGGACAGGTCCGACAGCTTGGGCTGGGGCGTCCTGGCCCCCGGGGCCCCCTCGGCCTTCAGCAGGCAGAGCATGCGCTGCAGCTCCAGGAGCGCCTGGCGGCCGGACTCCTCGGCCAGCCGCAGGGTCTCGCGGGCCCGCGCCGGGTCCTTCTCCATGATCATACGGCCGGCGCCGACACCGAGCGTCATCATGCTGACCCCGTGGGCGACGACATCGTGCAGCTCGTGGGCGATGCGGGCGCGTTCCTCGGTGACGGCGGCATGGGCCAGCGCGACCTGCTGGTCGGCGAGCTTGGCCTGCTCACGGCGGAGCCTCAGGAGCAGGAGCCTGCGCTCGCGGGCGAGTCCCGCGACGGCCAGGGACAGGCCGAGCAGAACGGACAGCGCCAGGGCAGGCAGTATCTGCTCGGTCAGGGGATCGACACGCCACATGGGCGCAATCTAAGACGGCCCCGCGGAGGGAGGCATCCCCTCACGGGTGGATCTCCCGTCCGCCCGTGAGGGGATGGCCGAGGTCAGCGCGGCCTGCGCGCCTGGCTGGCCTCGACCCAGCGGTCGAGGACGGCCGCGGCGGCGCCGGAGTCGACGGCCTGGACGGCTCTCGCGTGGGCGGCGGACATGGCGGCTTCGAGGTCGTCGCCCTTGCTGTCGAGGGCGACCAGCGCGGCGGCGGCGTTGAGCAGCACCGCGTCACGGACCGGACCGGTCCTGCCCTGGAGCAGGTCGCGCACGGCCTGGGCGTTGAAGACCACGTCCCCGCCGCGCAGCGCGTCGGGCGCGGCCCGGGGGATGCCGAGCGCGGCCGGGTCGAAGACGGTCTGCGTGGCGGCGCCCTCGCGCACCACCCAGACCGTGGAGGTCGTCGCGGTGGTCAGCTCGTCGAGCCCGTCGTCGCCCCGGAAGACCAGGGCCGACACCCCGCGCTCGGCGAACACGCCCGCGACCACGGGGAGCATGCCCGGGTCGAAGATGCCGATCGCCTGCGCCTCGGGCCTGGCCGGGTTGGTCAGGGGGCCCAGGAAGTTGAAGACGGTCGGGATGCCGAGCTCCTTGCGCGGCGGGCCGGCGAAGCGCAGCGCGGGGTGGTAGAGCGGCGCGAAGCAGAAGGCGATGCCCGCCTCCACCGCGACCTCGGCGGTGGCGGCGGGTGACAGGTCGAGCACGACCCCCAGGTGCTCCAGCACGTCGGCGGCGCCGCAGGAGGAGGACGCGGCGCGGTTGCCGTGCTTGACCACCCGAGCGCCCGCGGCGGCCGCCACGATCGCCGCCATCGTCGAGACGTTGACCGTGTGCGCGCGGTCGCCGCCGGTGCCGACGACGTCGACGACGGGGCCGGCCACCGACAGCGGGGTGGCCCGCTCCAGCATCGTGCGCGCCAGCCCGGTCACCTCCGCGACGGTCTCGCCCTTGGCCCGCAGGGCCACGGCGAAGCCCGCGATCTGCGCGGACGTCGCCGAGCCGGACATGATCTCGTTCATCGCCCAGGCGGTCTCGTCGGCCGTCAGGTGCTCGCCGGCGAGCAGGGCCGTCAGCAGCGCGGGCCAGGTGGTGCGCGCGTCCATGGGGGTCTCCAGGAGTGGTCTACCGGGCGGTCAGGCGGGTGGAGAGGCGGCGGCGCATCAGGTCGGCGACGGTGTCGGCCAGGACCACCGGGTCGATCGGCTGCGCCACCACGGCCTCGGCGCGGGACCACTCGGCCAGCCAGCGGTCGTCGCGGCGGGCGATCAGCAGGCAGATCGGCGGGCAGTCGTAGACCTCGTCCTTGGCCTGGCGGGCCACGCCCATGCCGCCGGCCGGCTGCGCCTCGGCGTCGAGCACGGCGACGTCGATCTCCCCGGAGTCGAAGTGCTGGACGACCTTGGCGTGGGTGGCGCACTCCACGATCTCCACCAGGGGCACGTCGGCGGCGGGACGCCGGCCGATCGCCTGGCGCACCTTCTCGCGGGTGCTCGCGTCGTCGCTGTAGACGAGGACCCTCAGCTTGTCGTCGGTGCTCACGGTCGCGCTCACTATCCCTTGTCGATGTATGGTCACCTGGGATGCTACCGGTCACCCCGCCCGCAGACCCAGGCCGGAGGCATTGACGGGCAAAATGCCCCGTACATCCAGTTTGGATGGACATTTGAGGCCCCTATTGGGGGGTCGTGCGGCGACCCGAGCTGGAGAGCCGCAATAATGCTGCCCGTGGCGACAGCATCCGCAATATCAACGACGACGACAGCACATTCGTCCCGCCGACCCGATCTGGTCAGCGTCGGGACGATCGTCTGGCTGTCCTCCGAGCTCATGTTCTTCGCGGCGCTGTTCGCGATGTACTTCACCATCCGGTCAGTGAGCCTGGGCGAGGGCCTGCCCTGGCCCGAGGCTCATCTGAACGTCCAGTTCTCACTGGTCAACACGATCATCCTGGTCCTGTCGAGTGTGACCTGCCAGCTTGGCGTGTGGGCCGCTGAGAAGGGCCAGGTCGCCAAGCTGCGCTTCTGGTACATCGTCAGCTTCCTGATGGGCGCCGTGTTCGTCGGCGGCCAGCTGTACGAGTACAGCCAGCTGGTCGAGGAGGGGCACACCCTGTCGCACTCCGCGTACGACTCGGTGTTCTACCTGACCACGGGCTTTCACGGCCTCCACGTGACCGGTGGACTGATCGCGTTCCTGTTCATGCTGGGACGCACGTACGCCGCGAAGCGCTTCACCCGTGAGCAGGCGACCAGCGCGATCGTCGTGTCCTACTACTGGCACTTCGTCGACGTGGTCTGGATTGGCCTTTTCGTGACCATCTACGGCATTCATTAAGGAATCGGGGATCTCAGTGAACAGGATCACCGCTAGGCGGCGGCATCCCCTCGCGAGATACGCCGTCCTGCTTCTGGCCCTCGGGCTGGTCGGGGGGTTCTACACCCTCGTGGCCCCGCCGAGCGAGCGGGCCGACGCGGCCATCGCCGCCGGCAGGGCCGACGACGTGGCGCAGGGCAAGAAACTCTTCGAGCAGAGCTGCGCCAGCTGCCACGGCCTCAACGCCGAGGGCACGGCGAACGGCCCGACGCTCGTCGGCGTCGGCGCGGCGGCCGTGGACTTCCAGGTCAGCAGTGGCCGTATGCCCCTGGCCAACCCCGGCGCCCAGGCGCCGCGCAAGCCCGTGGCCCCGTGGGTCAACGACGAGACCATCAGGCAGCTCTCGGCCTACATCCAGTCCCTCGGCGGCGGCCCGACCGTCCCCACGCAGGAGCAGGTCGACCCCGCGAAGGGCAACAAGGCGAAGGGTGGCGAGCTGTTCCGCGCGAACTGCATCCAGTGCCACAACTTCGTCGGCTCCGGCGGCGCCCTGACCCAGGGCAAGTACGCTCCGCCGCTGCACGACGCCACCCCGACGCAGATCTACGAGGCCATGATCACTGGCCCGCAGGCGATGCCGGTGTTCAACGACAGCATCATCACTCCCGAGCAGAAGCGGGACATGATCGCCTACATCGTGGGCGTGCGTGAGGAGCCCAACCCCGGCGGCGCAGGTCTCGGCCGCATCGGCCCGGTAACCGAGGGCCTGGTGGCCTGGATCGCGGGCATCAGCCTGCTCGCCCTGGCCGCCATCTGGATCACCGCGAAGAAGCGACAGGCCCAATGACTGACAACAATCACGACATCGAGCAGCCCGAAGACCGCGTGCCCAAGCGCGTCATCGGCACCCCCTCGCCCGCCACAGGCACCTCCCTGCTCGGCGCCGAGGAGCAGCACGCCGGGGGCGTCGACGTCCCCGGCGTGACCCTCCAGAACGAGGCGACGGCGAAGAAGGGCGAGAAGTTCGCCGCCCTGTGCTTCACCGTCGCCCTGCTCGCGGGCATCGGCTTCATCGTGGCCTACGTGGTCTTCCAGGTCGGCGACGTCGAGAAGACGCAGCTCTCCACCCTGGCCCTGGGCGGCGCGCTCACCCTGGCGCTGATGGCGCTGGCCGCGGGCATCGTGGTCTGGGTCCGCATGATCATGCCGAAGTACAACCTGGTCCAGGAGCGCCACCCGATGGCCTCCGACGGCCAGACCCGGGAATACGTCGCCGAGACCTTCACCCAGGGCGTGGCCGAGAGCGGCATCACCAAGCGGCCGCTGCTGCGCCGCACGCTGCTGATGGCCGCCGCCCCGCTGGGCCTGGCCCCGCTGGTCCTACTGCGCGACCTCGGCCCGTCCTACGCCGACTTCCCGAGCAAGCTGCGGCACACCGTCTGGGGAGAGAAGACCAAGGACGGCAAGCCTCGCAAGCTCGTCGTGGAGGGCACCGGCGCGCCGATCCGCGCGGCGGACTTCAACTCCCCGGGCGGCATCCTGTCGGTGGTGCCCGAGGGTTACGAGCACGACCTGAACGCGCTGGCCAAGGCCACGCTGATCTTGATCAAATTCCGCCCGGAAGAGATCAAGTCCGGAACGAACCTGAACTGGACGCACGACGGCATCGTCGCGTACTCGAAGATCTGCACGCACGTGGGCTGCCCCGCCGCCCTCTACGAGCAGACCACGCACCACATCCTGTGCCCGTGCCACCAGTCCACCTTCGATGCCGCCGACGGCGCCAAGGTCATCTTCGGTCCGGCCGCCCGGCCTCTGCCCCAGCTGCCCATCGCCGTGGACGATGAGGGATACCTCGTGGCCACGGCTGACTTCGCCGTCCCCCCGGGCCCCAGCTTCTGGGAGCGCGGCGACGCCGAGGCCGAGGTCCGTGAGAACGGAGGCCACGCATGAGCACCGGAACCGTTCCGAAGCCCATAGCGAGCACGAGCAATTTCATCGATGAGCGCATCGGCGCCGGAAACTTCCTCAAGCGCAACCTGCGGAAGGTCTTCCCCGATCACTGGTCGTTCCTGCTGGGCGAGATCGCGCTCTACTCGTTCATCGTCCTGCTGCTGACCGGCACGTTCCTGACGTTCTTCTTCAAGCCCACCATGGGCCACGTCGTCTACGAGGGCTCCTACGAGCCGCTCAAGGGCGTCATGATGTCCGAGGCGTACGCCTCGTCGCTGCACATCAGCTTCGACGTGCGCGGTGGTCTGCTGATGCGGCAGATGCACCACTGGGCGGCCCTGCTGTTCGTCGCCGGCATGATGGTCCACGCGCTCCGAGTGTTCTTCACCGGTGCGTACCGCAAGCCGCGCGAGCTCAACTGGCTGATCGGCGTCCTGCTGCTGACGCTGGCCCTGGCCGAGGGTCTGACCGGCTACTCCCTCCCCGACGACCTGCTCTCCGGCGCGGGTCTGCGGATCACCGAGGGTGTGGCGATCTCGCTGCCGCTGGTCGGCACCTGGATCACCTTCTTCCTCTTCGGCGGCGAATACCCCGGCGAGGACGTGATCTCCCGGTTCTACTCCCTCCACATCCTGCTCATCCCGGGCATCCTGCTGGCGCTCATCACCGCCCACATGATCCTGATGTGGGTGCAGAAGCACACGCAGATGCCGGGCAAGGGCCGCACGAACGACAACGTGGTGGGCGCCCCGTTCTACCCGGCCTTCATGGCCAAGGCCGGCGCCTACTTCATGTTCACCTTCGGCACCATCGCGCTGCTGGGCACCTTCGCGCAGATCAACCCGATCTGGCTGTTCGGCCCCTACACGCCGGCCGACATCTCGGCGGGATCCCAGCCCGACTTCTACATGGGATTCCTGGAGGGCTCGCTCCGGCTGATGCCGGCCTGGGAGATCAACGTCCTGGGCTTCACGCTGCCGATGAGCGTGCTGATCCCGGCGCTGGTCCCGATGGGCATCGTCATGACGGGCCTGGCCCTCTACCCGTTCATCGAGCAGTGGGTGACCGGGGACCGCAGCGAGCACCACGTCGCCGAGCGTCCCCGCAACAACCCGCACCGCACCTCGATCGGCATGTCGGCGGTCACCTTCTACGGCATCCTGTGGCTGCTGGGCGCCAACGACGAGATCGCCTCGTTCTTCCACGTCTCGCTGAACTGGACGACCTACGTCGGCCGGGTGCTGATCTTCGTCGGCCCGGCGGTGGCCTACATGATCACCTACCGGGTCTGCCTGGGCCTGCAGCGCAGCGACGCCGCGGTCATCGGGCACGGCGTGGAGTCCGGCGTCATCAAGCGCCTGCCCTCGGGTGAATACATCGAGGTCCACGTCCCGCCGAACGAGGCCATCGAGGCCCACGTCCGGGGCAAGACGGCGATCCCGGTGATCACCGGTACCGACGTCGACAGCGACGGCATCCCGCCCAAGGGGATGCGCGGCCCGCTCGGCAAGCTCCGCGCCAAGATGAGCAATGCCTACGGCGGCGAGAAGATCCCGCTCGACGGTGACCACGGTCACGACGAGCACGCGGCCATCGGCGCGGGCGAGGAAGACAAGTCCCTCACCCGCCACTGATCCGCTACGGACAGGGCCCGGACACCTCGGTGTCCGGGCCCTGTCGCTTTCCCGGGACGGGTCGCCCACGCCGCCCGGAACGGTCCCCCGGCGCTCCGGGGGCGGCTCCCGACGACCCACGTCGCCTCCCGGACCGATCCCCGGCGTCCCCGAGACGGCCCCTGAGGCGCTCCTACGCCCCACCCCCTCCCCAGGGGCCCACGTCCCGCCGGGCGGGCCGTACGGCCTCCTCAGCGGCTTCCACGCCCCGCCGCGCCCGCCGCCCGCCCCGGTCACCCGGCCGAGCCGTGCTCCTCCGGGTCCCACCGGCACGGCCCGGGGCCCTCCCAGGACCGCCCTGGGGACTTCTCACGGCTCCTCACGCCTGTGCCGCCCCTCGCCCGGTCCAGGGAGCGGGCGGGCCGTACGGCGCCCCCAGGGGCCCGCGCAGGCGCGGTCAGCGGGCCTCGGTGGTGAAGTGCTTGACGCTGCTCCACTTGAGCCACTGCTTCCAGTTCTCCTGCCAGTGCCCCCACCCGTTGGTGGGCTCCAGTACCCGGGGCGAGCCGGTGATGATGATCGGGTCGCCGATCAGGGTGTTGTCGATGAACCACTTGGCGTTCGCCGGGCTGACGTTGACGCAGCCGTGGCTGACGTTGGAGTTGCCCTGCGAGCCCACCGACCACGGGGCGCTGTGGACGTATTCGCCGCTGTTGGAGATGCGGACGGTGTTGTAGACCGTCATCTGGTAGTAGCCCGCCTGGCCGGGCCCGATCCCGGGCGAGGTCATGACGGTGACGGGCTCGCGGGACATGGCCAGGTGGATGCCGCTGGTCGTGTAGTACTTCCAGGTCCCGCCCTGGCCCGCGCTCATCGGCATCTCGCGGACCCTCCTGCCGTCGCGCCTGACGGTCAGGTGGTGGGAGTCGGTGCTCCCCCGGGTGATCTGGGAACGGCCGATCTTGAATTCGATGCGCTGGTTCCGCGCGCCGTACAGGCCCTCGCCGCCGCGCACGCCGGCCAGGCGGGCCTCGACCCGGACCTTGGTGTGGGCCGGCCAGAACTCCTTGGGGCGGAAGTGCACCGTCTTGTCGTCGAACCAGTGCCACGCCCCGAAGACCGGTTTGGAGGTGTGGACCAGCAGGTTGCGCTCCACCGAGACGCGGTCGGTGATGGGCTGGTCGAAAGTGATCATCACCGGCATGCCGACGCCGACGGTGAGACCTGTCATGTCCTTGTTGGGGACGAAGGTCTCGATGGCGAAGGTCTTGTCGGCCTTGACGGTGGAGAAGGAGGTGGTGGTCTGGGTGACCTTGCCGGCCGGGTTCACCGCGGTGGCGCTGACCTGGTAGGAGGTGCCGGGGGCCGCGGTGCCCCGGCTGCGCCACTGGGTGCCGTCGGCGCTCAGCGTGCCCGGCAGGAGACCGCCGCGGCCCTTCACGGTGACCTTCTTCAGGGTCCCCCCGTGGGCGGCCACCAGGACGGTGGTGTCGGTCGGCACCCTGCCGGTCCTGTCGATGGGCAGCACGGTGACGGTGGCGTCGGCGTGGCTCGCGGGGGTCGGTCCGCCCCGTACGTCGGTGCCGGTGCCGGCCGAGCATGAGGTCACCAGCACCAAGGCCAGCAGCCCGGCCCCCTGGCTCGAACCGCGGATCGCCTGCCTCACGTGAATTCCCCCGTCCCGGACTGATCGACTGATTCTGTTATTACCCGGAGTAAGCGGAGCACCACGTACGGCATGCCTCATGAACAGCCAACAAACGCAAAAAAGCGGGCCACGGAAGATTCCGTGGCCCGCCTCTCAGCGGAGATCGGCCGGGATCAGTGCGAGAAGTGACCCCGGTAGTACTCGAAGACGAACCCGATCATGCTCATGATGATCGCGAAGACGCCGATGATGAACAGCCACCAGCCGATGACCAGCCCGACCGCGGCGAGCGAGACGGCCAGGCAGACGAACAGCGGCCACCAGCTGTGCGGGCTGAAGAAGCCGAGCTCCCCGGCGCCGTCGCTGATCTCGGCCTGCTTGTTGTCCTCCGGCTGGTCGCCGATGCGGCGGGCCGTGTACATCAGGTAGTAGCCGATCATGAAGGCGAAGCCCACCGAGATGGCCATCGCCGTCGTGCCGACCGGCTCCCTCGACCAGAACCAGTAGACGACGTCCACTGCGGCGAAGAAGATTCCGCAGAGGATGAACAACCAACCCTGGACTCTCATCGGGTCTCCTCCTGCAGCTCGCGCGGGGCCGAGGCGTAGGGGTATCTGAGGTCGAACGCCGGGCGCTCGGAGCGGATGCGCGGCAGCGAGGTGAAGTTGTGCCGCGGCGGCGGGCAGGAGGTCGCCCACTCCAGGGAGTTGCCGAAGCCCCAGGGGTCGTTCACGGTGACCTTCGGCGCGGTCTTGTGGGTCTTCCACACGTTGTAGAGGAACGGCAGCGTGGAGGCGCCCAGCAGGAAGGCGCCGACCGAGGAGACCATGTTCAGGTCGGTGAAGCCGTCGATCGGGCTGTAGTCGGCGTAGCGGCGCGGGAAGCCCTGCGCGCCGAGCCAGTGCTGGACCAGGAAGGTGGTGTGGAAGCCGATGAACAGCGTCCAGAAGTGCACCTTGCCCAGGGTGTCGTTGAGCATCTTGCCGGTGAACTTGGGCCACCAGAAGTAGAAGCCGGCGAACATCGCGAACACCACGGTGCCGAAGACGACGTAGTGGAAGTGGGCCACGACGAAATAGGAGTCGGCGACCTGGAAGTCCAGCGGCGGCGAGGCGAGGATGACGCCGGTCAGGCCACCGAACAGGAAGGTGACCAGGAAGCCGATCGAGAACAGCATCGGCGACTCGAAGGACAGGTGTCCCCGCCACATCGTGCCGATCCAGTTGAAGAACTTCACTCCGGTCGGGACCGCGATGAGGAAGGTCATGAACGAGAAGAACGGCAGCAGCACCTGTCCGGTCGGGAACATGTGGTGCGCCCAGACCGTGATCGACAGACCCGCGATGGCGATGGTCGCGCCGACGAGGCTGATGTAGCCGAACAGCGGCTTGCGGCTGAAGACCGGCAGGATCTCGGTCACGATGCCGAAGAACGGCAGCGCGATGATGTAGACCTCGGGGTGGCCGAAGAACCAGAACAGGTGCTGCCAGAGCAGCGCGCCGCCGGTGGCCGAGTCGAAGATGTGGGTGCCGAGCTTGCGGTCGGCCTCCAGGGCCAGCAGCGCGGCGGCCAGCACGGGGAAGGCCATCAGCACCAGGATCGAGGTGAGCAGCACGTTCCAGGTGAACATCGGCATCCGGAACATGGTCATGCCGGGGGCGCGCATGCAGACGATCGTGGTGATGAAGTTGACCGAGCCGAGGATCGTGCCCAGACCGCTGATGGTCAGGCCGACGATCCACAGGTCACCGCCGATGCCCGGCGAGCTGATCGCGTTCGACAGCGGGGTGTAGGCGAACCAGCCGAAGCTGGCCGCGCCGCCCGGGGTCAGGAACCCCGACAGGGCGATGGTGCTGCCGAAGGTGAACAGCCAGTAGCTGACCATGTTCAGGCGCGGGAACGCCACGTCGGGGGCGCCGATCTGCAGCGGCATGAGCTCGTTGGCGAAGCCGGCGAACAGCGGCGTCGCGAACATCAGCAGCATGACCGTGCCGTGCATGGTGAACAGCTGGTTGAACTGCTCGTTGCTGGTGATCTGCAGGCCCGGCTGCGCCAGCTCCGCTCGCATGATCAGCGCCATGACGCCGCCGATCAGGAAGAACACGAACGAAGTGATCAGATAGAGGTGCCCGATGATCTTGTGATCGGTGGACGACGCCCACTTGGTGATGATCGATCCCTTGCGGGTCGTCACCGGCGCGAGGGCGATGGGCTCGTTAAGTGCGGTCACTGGGCACCCGCCTGGCTAGCGATGTACTGGTCGAACTCGGCCTGCGGGACGAGCTTCACGTTGAAGAGCATCCGGCTGTGGTCGACGCCGCAGAGCTCGGCGCACCGGCCGGCGTAGACGGCCGGCTTGTCCAGCGTGTCGACCTCGAACTTGTTCTCCACCCCGGGGATCACGTCCCGCTTGAAGTGGAAGGCCGGCACCCAGAAGGAGTGGATGACGTCCGGCGAGACGAGGTCGAACTCCACCTTCTGGTTGACCGGGAGCATCAGCTGCGGCCCCTGGGTGTAGTCGCCCACGGGCTTGCCGACGACTTCGACCTTCTTGCCGTTGTATTCGGTCGTGAAGCGCCAGCTCCACTGGAAGCCCTCGACCTTGACCTTCACCGGCGCCTGGCCGGACACGATGTTGATGTAGTTCTGGTCGCGCGCGGTGAAGAAGAAGAACACGCCGACCATGATGATCGGCACCACCGTGTAGAGGATCTCGATGGGGAGGTTGTAGCGCACCTGCGGCGGCAGCTCTTCCTTCGAGTGCTTCTTCTTACGGTGGAAGGCGACGGACCACAGGATCAGGCCCCACACGACCACACCGGTGGCGAGAGCGGCGATCCAGGATCCGTTCCACAGATTCTGGACGGTCTCGGCCTGCTTGGTGACGGCACCCGGCAAGCCGCCACGGGACCATTCTTCGGCACTACACGCCGTCGCGGACACCAACACCAGCGCCAGAGCGGCAGCGCGTGGCACCCGGCGGCGGGCCAACGGACGCCGTGCAGAACGGCGGGTCGGACTCACGGATCGCCTACCCCACAGATGAAGCCCAGGAGTCACTCCTGGGCGGTCGTTTATTCATGTTCACAACTTGTAGTTCACAGCTTTACGCTGGGGGACACATTAGCGCGGACCACCCCCGCCCCCCCGCGCAGCCCCCGATTGCGCCGCGCGTGATGCGACGATTGAGGCGTGGCGTACTTCGACGCGGCCTCCACCGAGCCGCTGCACCCTCAGGCACGCGAGGCCCTGATCGCGGCGCTCGACGTCGGCTGGGCCGATCCGGCGAGACTGTACGGTCCCGCCCGCCGGGCAAGCATGTTACTGGAACAGGCGCGCACCGAGGTCGCCGAAGCGCTCGGCGCCCGGCCCGACGAGGTCTCCTTCACCACCTCCGGCACCCAGGCGGTGCACCTGGGCGTGCTCGGCACCCTGCACGGACGGCGCCGCGCCGGGCGCCGCCTGGTGACCTCGGCGGTGGAGCACTCCAGTGTGCTGCACGCCGCCGGTGTCCACGAACGCGACGGCGGCTCGGTCGAGACGGTCGGCGTCGGCCGCACCGGCGCGGTGGACCTGACGGCCTTCGGCGAGGCGGTGCGGGCCGACGGCACGGCCCTGGCCTGCCTGCAGAGCGCCAACCACGAGGTCGGCACGGTCCAGCCGGTCGCCGAGGCGGCGGCCCTGTGCGCCGAGGCCGGCGTGCCGCTGCTGGTGGACGCGGCGCAGTCCGTGGGCCGGATGCCGCCGCCGCGGGGCTGGTCGGTGCTGACGGCCAGCGCGCACAAGTGGGGCGGCCCCGCGGGGGTCGGCGTGCTGGTGGTCCGCAAGGGCACCCGGTGGCGCAGCCCGCTCCCCGAGGACGAGCGGGAGCGCCGCCGGGTCCCCGGCTTCGAGAACGTGCCGGCGATCGTCGCGGCGGCCGCCGCGCTGCGCGCGACGGCGGCCGAGTCGGCGCAGGAGTCGGCCCGGCTCTCGGCGCTCGTGGACCGGATCAGGACCGAGGTGCCCCGGCTCGTCCCCGACGTCGAGGTCATCGGCGATCCCGTCGCACGGGCCCCGCATATTGTCACCTTTTCGTGTCTTTACGTAGAAGGTGAGGCATTGTTGACAGAACTAGATAAGGCGGGATTCGCCATATCGTCCGGTAGTTCCTGCACGGCGAGTACGCTTCGTCCATCACACGTTTTGGAGGCCATGGGCGTGCTTACCCACGGGAACGTCCGGGTATCGCTGCCTCAGGGCGCATCCGCGGCGGACGTCGACCGCTTCCTCGCCGTCCTGCCGGACATGGTGAAGAGGATCCGCGAGGAGGCGGGCGTAAGGCTGTGATCGACATTCGGGGAGTGAAGGTTTCATGACGTCCAGGCAGACCGCCACGGAGGGATCCACCCAGCCTCCGGCGCTGACCATCGACGCGCTGGGCAAGAAGTGCCCGATCCCCATCATCATGCTCGCCGAGCAGATCAACCACGTCCCGCGCAACGGGATCGTCTCGGTCCTCGCCGACGACCCCGCGGCCTTCACCGACATCCCGGCCTGGTGCCGGCTGAAGTCCCACCACCACGTGGCCAGCTACGAGCTGCCCGGCGGCGGCTGGGCCATCCATGTGCGGCGCAACTACTGACCCGCCGGGAAACGGGTAGGACCCCCTGAAAGCCCAGCACACGTTTCGGGGGGAACAATGAGCGGAGAGACCGCCAAGGACCTCATGAGCCCGGGGGCCCGCTGCGTGGAGGCGCACGAGACGCTCGACCGCGCCGCGCAGATGATGCGGGAGATGAACGTCGGCGCGCTGCCGGTCTGCGGCAGCGACGACCGGCTCAAGGGGATCATCACCGACCGTGACATCGTGGTCAAGTGCGTGGCCGCGGGCAAGGACCCGTCGAGGGTGACCGCCGGGGAGATGGCCGCCGGCCTGGTCTGGGTACCCGCGCACGCCACCGTCGGGGAAGTCCTGTCCAAGATGGAGGAGCACCAGATCAGGCGGCTCCCGGTGATCGAGAACAACCGTATCGTCGGGATGATCAGCGAGGCTGATCTGGCCAGACATCTTCCGGACGACCAGCTCGCCGACTTCGTCCATCACATCTACACGGGGGCCTGACCCCCGCACCGCCCGGGGCCCGCCTGGCCCCGGGCGCTCCGGCCCCGGCGGCACGGACCTCATGACGGACGAGGCCACCCAGGGGCGGGAACACGGCCCGCGGGTGGCACGGGCCTCACGACGGGCAGCGCCACCAGGGGCGGGAACACATCCCCCGGCGGCACGGACCTCATGACGGGCGGCGCCGCCAGGAGACTGGAACACGGCCCGTGGTGGAGCCGGTGAGCGGCCGGTGGCCGCCCGCCGGCTCCGCCGTGGCCGGGCCGCTCAGGCGTAGTGGCACTTCACGGACCGGGCCACCTCGGCGGCGGCCTCGGCGCCGTAGGCGGCGGCGAAGCGCTCCAGGAAGACCTGCTGCCCCAGTTCGTACTCCTGGCCGCCGACGCGCTCCAGGACGTGGGTGGCGGTGAGGTTGCCCACCTGGCCGCAGCGCTCCAGGGACAGCCCCCAGGCCAGGGCGGCCAGGAAGCCGGAGCGGAAGGCGTCGCCCACACCGGTGGGGTCGGCCTTGCCGAGCTCGGGAGCCGGGGGGACGTGCAGGGACGGCTCGCCCTTGCGGCCGATCACCACGCCCTTGGGACCCAGCGTGGTGACGCGGACGCCGACCCGGTCGAGGATCTCCTCGTCGGACCAGCCGGTCTTCTGCTCGATCAGACCCTTCTCGTAGTCGTTGCCGAACAGGTAGGCGGCGCCGTCGACCAGCTGGCGGATCTGGTCGCTGGGCATGCGGGCCAGCTGCTGCGAGGGGTCGGCCGCGAACGGGATGCCCCGCTGGCGGGCCTCGTCGGTGTGCCGGAGCATCGCGTCGGGGTCGTTGGGGCTGACCAGCACCAGGTCCAGGCCGCCGAGCCGCTGGGCGATCGGGCCGAGCTCGATCAGCCGGGCCTCGGCCATCGCACCGGTGTAGAACGACGCGATCTGGTTGTGATCATCGTCGGTGGTGCACAGGAAGCGGGCGGTGTGGTGGAGCTCGGAGACGTATACCGACTCGCAGTCGACGCCGTGCCGCTCCAGCCAGGAACGGTAGTCGGCGAAGTCAGCGCCGACGGCACCGACCAGGACGGGGTCCAGCCCCAGGCAGCCCATGCCGAAGGCGATGTTGGCCGCGCAGCCGCCGCGGCGGATCTGCAGGTCGTCGACGAGGAACGACAGGGACACCCGGTCGAGCTGGTCGGCGACGAGCTGGTCGCCGAAGCGACCCGGGAAGGTCATCAGGTGGTCGGTCGCGATTGAGCCGGTGACGGCGATGCGCACGGGATCTTTCTCCTCGTTGTCAGCATCTAAGGGAAGGGGTGAGCATTGAAACCCCGCAAGAATACGCGACCCCGCACACGCGCGACGGCCCCTACGAGACCCCGTAGACGCGCGAAAGCCCCGCAAGGTGATGGATGTCTCACCTCAGCGGGGCCACCGCGCGGTTCTTCCGCCTAGTTGAACGAGTCGCCGCAGGCGCAGGAGCCCGTGGCGTTCGGGTTGTCGATCGTGAAGCCCTGCTTCTCGATCGTGTCGACGAAGTCGACCGTGGCACCCACCAGATAGGGGGCGCTCATCCGGTCGGTGACCACGCTGACACCGTTGAAGTCCGTGACGATGTCGCCGTCCATCGAACGATCGTCGAAGAAGAGCTGGTAGCGGAGGCCCGAACAGCCGCCGGGCTGCACGGCCACGCGCAGCTGGAGACCTTCCTCGCCCTGCTGCTCCAGCAGGCTCTTGACCTTGGCGGCGGCCGCGTCACTAAGGATCAGGCCCTGCGCCGTGGTCTCACTGCTCTCAACCGACATGTGGTGACTCCCGCGTCTGCGTCAACCGTCCGGTCGGAACGGCTGTCTGTTTCTGACGTCCTTCTTAGACGCTACCAACACCCACTGGCAGCTACACATTCCTCCGTCCGGAACTACCCCCTCACCCCGGAATAAAGCCCCCTCCGCCGTGTGTCATCATTAGTCGTCAGTTCGACGATAAGGGGGTGTGGCCGTGACGACCACCGAGACCGGGCTTCCGCTCTTCGTCCTCGGCCGGGGGACCGATCCGCACAGTGAACGCGGTGTCGACTGTCCCGGCGAGTTGCCGTCGGCCTCCGATCCAGCGCTCGTGGAGCGCGCCAGGCGGGCCAAGGCCGCCCTCGGCGACCGGGTCTTCGTGCTGGGCCACCACTACCAGCGTGACGAGGTCATCCAGTTCGCCGACGTGACCGGCGACTCCTTCAAGCTCGCCCGGGAGGCGGCGGCCCGGCCGGACGCCGAGTACATCGTCTTCTGCGGCGTGCACTTCATGGCCGAGTCGGCCGACATCCTCACCGGCGACTCGCAGAAAGTCGTGCTGCCCGACCTCGCGGCCGGGTGCTCGATGGCCGACATGGCCACCTTCGACCAGGTCGAGGAGTGCTGGGAGGCGCTGGAGGACGCCGGGATCGCCGGTGTCACCGTCCCGGTCACCTACATGAACTCCAGCGCCGACATCAAGGCGTTCTGCGGCCGCAACGGCGGCGCCGTGTGCACCTCCTCCAACGCCAGGCGCGCCCTCGACTGGGCCTTCTCCCGCGGCGAGAAGGTGCTCTTCCTGCCCGACCAGCACCTGGGGCGCAACACCGCGGTGCTGGAGATGGGCCTGTCCCTGGACGACTGCGTCGTCTACAACCCGCACCGGCCCAACGGTGGGCTGACCGCCCAGCAGCTCGCCGACGCCAAGATGATCCTGTGGAAGGGTCACTGCTCGGTGCACGGCCGCTTCACCGCCGAGTGCGTGGACGACGTCCGCGAGCGGATCCCCGGCGTCAACGTGCTGGTGCACCCCGAGTGCCGGCACGAGGTGGTCACCAAGGCCGACCACGTCGGCTCGACCGAATACATCATCAAGAAGCTCGAAGAGGCTCCGGCGGGGTCGTCGTGGGCGGTGGGCACCGAGCTGAACCTGGTCAAGCGGCTCGGGCAGATGTTCCCCGACAAGAACGTGACGTTCCTGGACCGGACCGTCTGCTACTGCTCGACGATGAACCGGATCGACCTGCCGCACCTGGTGTGGGCGCTGGAGTCGCTGGCGGCCGGCCAGGTCGTCAACCAGATCACCGTGGACGAGGACACCACCCACTGGGCCAAGGTGGCCCTGGACCGGATGCTGGCCCTCCCCTGAGCCGGCCCCGGCGGCCTGGGGCCGGTCCCGGGGTGGGCCCCGGCGCGCTGCGAGCGCCGGGGCCCGCCCCGGGCGCCCCGGGTCACCGCAGCTCGTAGACCACCCGGACGCGGACCGAGACGCTCTGCTGCCCGGGGCTGACGGAGGCGGCCTTGTCGGCGAGCATGGCGCCCCCGAACGTGACCGGCGGGGGCGGGGTGACAGTTTCCTCGTCGATCGACAGGATCCGGCCCAGCTCGCGGCCGGCCAGCCTGGCGTACTGCTCGGCACGGGCGGCGGCGTCCTTGAACGCGGCCTCGCGGGCGGCCTTGAGGATCTTGCGGGTGTTGGACACCTCGAAGGAGACGCCATTCAGGCGGGCGTCCTCGCCGACCCCGGCAGCCGCGTCGATCACCTTGTCGGCGGCCTCGATGTCGCGCACCACGGCCTCGACGCCCTGCGCCGCCCGGTAGCCGGAGACCTTGGGATAGTCGTCGTACTCCGGGCCGAGCGACAGCTCGTCGGTCCGCAGGTCCTTGGCCTCGATCCCCGCCTTGAGCAGGGCATTCGTCAGCCTGGCGGCGGCCTCGCGCGCGGCGGCGAACGCCTCACCCGCGGTGGCGCGGCGCACCTCGACGCCGGCGTTCAGGCGCATGACGTCGGGGGCGGAGGCCAGGCTGCCCTCCCCGCCGACCGTGATCCGAGACTGTCTGTCGTCCACTGTCACCCTCGCGAGATCGGAGCCGGAGTCGTGTCCGGAGGCGGGACCGGAATCGGCGGACGCGGTCCCGCCGAGCATGCCCATGGTGACGAGCGCGGCGGCGGCCGCGGCGTGAGACATCTTGATCATAGGCTCATGGCACCACGGGGCGGGGGCGGCTGCGGGGAGCCACCGGGGTGCCCTGTCATGTCTTGAACCTCCGATCGCCGTGCGCCTCAGATCACGGCGCGCTCCAGCCACCAGCCGAGCAGCCCGGCGTCGCCCTCGACGCCGTAGTCCTGGGGGCTGCGCCGCCCCCACACGACCTGCAGCAGGTCCGCCGCGGTGGCGGCGCGGACGGTCACGGTCCCCGGCCGGAGGGAGCGCGCGTGGTGGAAGCGGTCGGGATCGACGGTGACCACCCATCCGGCGCCGGTGTCGGCCTGCAGGGAGATCGTCTCGCCCGCCCCCCTCAGCTCGGCCACGCCGGGGCTCCAGCGCGCGTACGGCAGGATGTCGAAGAACTCCTCGACCCCGTCGGCGGCCACGTCCTCGTCGACCGAGACCGGCAGGCCCAGCGCGAGCTCGGCGTCCACCCGGTGCACCACGGTCTCGTGGAGCTGGCGCCGCGACCAGAACCGCACGTGCCGGTCGCCGCCCCAGGCCCACATCGGCGCCTGCGGCTCCCGGGACAGCAGCGCCTCGGGCAGGGAGCCGGCCCCCTCCCCCAGCCAGGCGGCGTAGCCGCCGGGGTCGGCGGGCAGGCCCAGCTCCATCCTGTCGCGGTCGTAGCGCCGCTCGGCCAGGTCGCGCACCATCGCGGCGGCCCACCGGTGCACGCCGCCGGTGTGGGCGGTGAGCGCGGCCAGGTCCCAGCCCGGGCAGGTGGGCACCGGGGTGGACATGTCACGGTCCCGCAAGACCTCCGCCATCCGGGTGATCTCCCGGCCGGTGGCCTCGGCGTGCTCGGCGTGGGTCCAGTCCCTCAACTCAGTCCTCCCGCGTGAAGCGCATGAACTGCTTGTCATACTCCTTGGCGTTGGTGCTGGTGGCCAGCACCCGCTTCACCTTCCCCTGAAAGTCGATCACTACCGCCTCGTAGCCGGTGCCCTTGCGCCGCCAGCCGGCGATGTGCCGGTCGTCGTACCAGCCGATGAGCCGCTTGGTCGCGAACGGGATCCTGACCTGGGCCTCGGCGTCGGCGGCGGTGGACCAGACGCAGATCTCCTTCTTGGTCTCCTTGCAGTACGTCATGAGGAGCGTGCCCGAGGGGGAGATGTCGTCGCCCTCCACGGTGATCGGGGTGCCGACGTCCAGCAGGGTCTGCAGCACGGTGCCCTGCAGGTCGTAGAAGCGGATGCGCTGGGTCTTGCCGGTCAGCGCCCAGGTGCCGACCGCCCGGCCGTCCCCTCGCCAGAAGTAGCTCCAGGTGCCCGCGTCCTTCTCCTTCACGTGGACGATCCTGGCCTTCTTCCTGGCGATGTCGATGACCGCGTAGCCGTACTCCTTGCTGGTGTCGCCGGCCGCCTCGTACAGCGTCACCAGGCCCTGCCTGCCGTCCGGGGACCACTGCGGCAGGGTCGGGTAGACCGGCGCCTTGGTGATCTTGACCTTGCTCACCGAGCCCGACCGCCGGTCGACGACGGAGACGACGGCGTAGTTGTTCTTGTCGTAGACCTTGTCGGTGGCCAGCGCGTGGGTGCCGGAGGCGTTCACCGTGTACTGGAAGTACTTGTCGTTCTTGGTGAAGCCGTCGGTGCCGGAGGTGCGGACGTAGAGTTTCTTGTCCCAGTCCAGGCTGTAGGAGCTCAGCTTGATCGGGTCGTCGTCGCTCTCGTGGAGCGTGATCGAGCTGCCCGGGAGCTTGACCGTCCTGGTGGCCTGGGGCAGGGCGGAGACCGCCGGGGTGGCGGCGGGGGTGACGGTGGCGACGGGGTCCCCGGACCCGGAGACGGCCGTCGGCCGGGTGCCGTCCGCCAGGGGGGAGGGCCCCGGATCGGGCGTGGTGCCGCCGCGCAGCGTCAGGGTGATCCCCACGGCGGCGACGAGCGTGACCGCGAGCCCCGCGCCGACCGCGACCCAGACGCCGCGCCCGCGCCTGGCCGCGGGGCCCGCCCCCGGGTACGGCGGGGCGCCCGGGACCGGGTAGGCCGCGGGCCCCCGGCCGGGGCCGCCGTAGGGCGGCGGGGGCGCCTGCTGCGGGTAGCCGGGCCCCCGCTGCCACTGATGGTCCGGCCCGCCCTGCTGCGGGTGGCCCGGTCCGGCCGGGTGGGCCTGCGGATGGCCGCCGGGGCCGGCCGGGCGGGTCTGCTGGTAGCCGCCGGGCCCGGTCTGCTGGTGGCCGCCAGGGCCGGTCTGCTGAGGCTGCTGGTAGCCGTTGGGGCCGGGGCCGGTCTGCTGCGCGGCGGCGGCCGACCCCTCGGCGAGGATCCCGCGGGGGGCGGTGGGCCCCGGCACGCCCGGCGCGCCGCCGGCGTGGCCGAGCAGCCGCAGCAGCGCCTCCCCCGCCGTGGGCCGCAGGGCGGCGTCCTTGGACAGGCACTGCCCCACCAGATCACGCAGCGCCGGATCGGCGATCGCCCGCAGGTCGGGCTCCACGTTCATGATCCGGTTGAAGATCGCGGGCAGGCTGTCGGTGCCGAACGGCGGCGCGCCGGTGGCCGCGAAGACCATCGTGCAGCCCCAGGCGAACATGTCGGCGGGCGAGCCGGCGGCCTCCCCCGCGAGCTGCTCGGGGGTCATGTAGGAGGGGGTGCCGATCGCCATCGCGGTCAGCGTGGAGGTCCGGTCGAGCGCCTTGGCGATGCCGAAGTCGATCACCCGGGGGCCGTCGGGGGCGAGCAGCACGTTGGACGGCTTGAAGTCGCGGTGCACGATCCCGGCCTGGTGGATCGCGACGAGCGCGGTCACGGTGCCGATCGCCAGGCGGTGCAGGGCCGAGCCCTCGCGCGGTCCCTCCTGGGCCACGACGGCGTCCAGCGTCAGGCCGTCGATGTACTCGCTGACGATGTAGGGCCGGTGCTGGTCGACACCGGTGTCGATGACCGCGGCGGTGCAGAACGGCGCGACCCGCTGAGCCGTGCTGACCTCGCGGATGAAACGTTCCAGAGCCTCCTCGTCCTGGGCGAGGTCGGCCCGGAGCAGCTTGACCGCGACGCGGGCGCCGGTGGGCGCCACGCCGAGGTACACCGTCCCCTGGCCCCCTTCACCGAGCCGCGCGGTGAGCCGGTACTCCCGCACCTGCTCGGGATCCCCAGGCCGCAAGGACGCGAGGTCCGGCATGACCACACCCTCCCTTTAAGGACTTTTTACGGTCCATTGTGGGGGTAAATGGTCACGATCAGTGCATCAACTCCGGGGCCGGGTCAGCGGGAAGGGCAGCACCTGCCTCATCGACCCGCCGGTCAGCAGCATGAGGAGCCGGTCCACGCCGATGCCGAGGCCGCCGGTGGGCGGCATGCCGTACTCCAGCGCGCGCAGGAAGTCCTCGTCCAGCTCCATCGCCTCCGGGTCTCCGGCGGCGGCCCGCAGCGACTGCCCGGTCAGGCGGCGGCGCTGCTCCAGCGGGTCGGTCAGCTCGGAGTAGGCGGTGCCGACCTCGACGCCGAAGGCGACCAGGTCCCACCGCTCGGCCAGCCGGGCGTCCCGGCGGTGCGGCCGGGCCAGCGGGGAGACCTCCGACGGGAAGTCGGTGTAGAAGACCGGTTCGACGGTCCGCTCCTCCACCAGCCGCTCGTACAGCTCCAGGATCATCGCGCCCCACCCCCACTCCGGGTCGTACGGCACCGCCAGCCGGTCGGCCAGCTTGCGGAGCTCCTGGACGGAGGTGTCCGGGCCCACCTGTTCCCCCGCCGCCTCCGAGAGGGCCTCGTTCACGCAGGCCGTCCGCCACGGCCCGGAGATGTCGATCTCCTGCCCGTGCCTGCGGATCACCGGCACGCCGAACGCCGCGGTGGCCGCCTCCTGGACGAGCTCGCGGGTGAGCTCCAGCATCGTCCGGTAGTCGGCGTACGCCTGGTACGCCTCCAGCAGCGTGAACTCCGGGTTGTGCTTGTAGGAGACGCCCTCGTTGCGGAAGGCCCGGCCGAGTTCGAAGACCCGCTCCGCCCCTCCCGCGCACAGCCGCTTCAGGTGCAGCTCCGGCGCGATCCGCAGGTAGAGGCGCATGTCGTAGGCGTTCATGTGGGTGGTGAAGGGCCGGGCGCAGGCACCGCCGTGGACCGGCTGCAGGATCGGCGTCTCGACCTCCAGGAAGCCGCGCCGGATCAGGGCGGCGCGCAGACCGTTCAGGACGGCGCCCCGGATCCGCAGCGTCTCGCGCGCCTCGGGGTCGGCCACCAGGTCGAGGTGGCGCTGCCGGGCCCGCGCCTCGGGGCCGGCCTGGCCGCGGTGCCGGCCAGGCGGCGGGCGCAGGCACTTGGCGGTCATCGTCCACCCGTCGGCGAGCACCGACAGCTCCCCGGTCCTGCTCGTGACGACCTCGCCGGTGCAGGCGACGTGGTCGCCCAGGTCCACGGCGCGGCGCCAGCGGTCCAGGCCGGCGGCTCGGGTGATCATGAGTTGGAGGGTGCCGCTCCAGTCGGCGACCGTGGCGAACAGCAGCCCGCCGTGGTCGCGGACCAGCGTCACCCGTCCGGCCACCGCGGCCCGCTCCCCGGTCCGCGTGTCGGCCGCCAGGCCGGGGTGGGCCCGGCGCAGCTCGGCGGCGGTGTGGGTGCGCGGGTGGCCCACCGGGTACGGCTCGCCGCCCTCGGCCCGGAGCCGCTCCAGCTTGGCCAGGCGGACCCTGACCTGCTCCGGTACGGCGGGGCCCCGCCGGCGGCCGCCGCCCGTCCCCGGCGCGCGGGCCGCGGGGGGCGCCGCCGGCTCCTCCGCCGCCGGGCGGGCGGGATGCTCCCCGCGCCGCAGCAGCGTGGGCAGGCTGGGCCCGTGCCCCAGGAAGCCTTCGGCGATCGCCGAGGCCAGACCCACCTTGGGCAGGTCGCGGCCGTCCTCGTAGGCGAGGTAGCGCGGCACCCAGTCGGGGCGGTACTTCACGTTCGACCGGTACAGCGACTCCAGCTGCCACCACCGGGAGAAGAACAGCAGCATCCCCCGCCAGGCCCGCAGCACCGGACCGGCGCCGATCCGCGCCCCCTCCTCGAAGGCGGCGCGGAAGACCGCGAAGTTCAGCGAGATGTGCTCCACCCCGATCTCGGGCGCCTGCCTGACCAGGCCGGAGACCATGAACTCCATCAGGCCGTTGTCGGCCTCGCGGTCGCGGCGCATGAGGTCCAGGGACAGACCGTGCTCGCCCCAGGGCACGAAGGACAGCAGCGCGGCGTGGCCGCCGTCCGGCCCGAGGGCCTCCACCAGCACGCACCTGCCGTCCGCCGGGTCCCCCAGGCGGCCCAGCGCCATGGAGAAGCCGCGTTCCGCCTCGGTGTCCCGCCACGCCTCGGCCCGGTCGATGATCCGGCGCATCTCCTCGGGGCTCAGCTCCTCGTGCCGGCGGACGCGCAGCGTGTATCCGGCCCGCTCGACCCGGTTGACCGCCTGCCGCACCCCGCGCATCTCCCGGCCGTCCAGGGTGAAGCCGGCCACCTCGATCACGGCCTCGTCGCCGAGCTGGAGCACCCGCAGCCCGGCCCGGTTGTAGGCCCTGGCGCCCTCCTCGCTGGCGCCGATGGCCGCGGGGGTCCAGCCGTACTCCCCGGCCTGCTCCATCCACGTCCTGATGGCCGGCTCCCACGCCTCCACGTCCCCGATCGGATCGCCTCCGGCCAGGCTGACCCCGGCGACCACACGGTAGGAGACGGCCGCCTTGCCGCTCGGCGAGAAGATGGCGGTCCGGTCCCGGCGGGTGGCGAAGTATCCCAGCGAGTCCCGCTCTCCCCTGGCGGCCAGCAGGGCGCGCACCGCGGCCTCCTCGGCCGGGGGCAGCTCGGCGCTGGCCTTCTGGGAGCGGAACAGCACCAGGAACGCCGACAGGATCGCGACGGCGGTCAGCAGGCCCACGACGAAGCCGACCCAGGCGGGCGGGTGCCCGACCCGGTCGAGGTCGAGGGTGACCGCGCCGCCCAGCGCCTTCTCCAGCGCCCAGGCGAACCGGCCCGGCGCCGCCAGCGTGCCAGGGAAGAGGGTGACCAGCAGGTAGGCGACGCCGAAGGAGACGGCGAACAGGACGGCGAGGGTGAGCAGCGCCTTGCGGAAGGCGCCGCGCTGCACCTTGGCGTAGAACTCGTGGCGCGCGAGGACCAGCACGGCCAGCAGGCCGGTGACGAAGACCAGGTTGACCGTGCCCGTGATCAGCAGCCAGGCGGACCTGAACCCCCGGACGGCGCCGTCCCCGAAGAGGTGGACCAGTGGCAGCAGGAGCACGTCGAGCGCGATGTTCGACGACAGCAGCACCACCAGCAGCCAGTACGCCGCGCGCTTGTGCCGGGCGACGGCCCCGGCGAGGATCGCCAGGAACACCGCGTAGCCGAGGTTCGCCTCGACCGAGAAGATGCTGGTGCTGATCACTTCGGTGGCCGGCCGCAGCAGCCTCCGCAGCGGCCCGATGAGTGCGATGAGCGCCGAGTAGGCCGCCAGCACCGCGAAGAACACGCCCAGCGCCCCGGGCACCGCCGCCGTCCAGCGCCGGTCCTCCAGCCGAGATGCCATCATCACCCCCGAGATGATCGCTACTCAAATCGTATACCCGGCTACGTATCGTGAAATCTGCCGAGCATCCGGACTGCTTCGGCGATCGCCTCGGGGCGTTCGAGCTGCACCTCGTGCCCGGTCCCGGGCAGCAGGATCAGCTTGGCGTCGAGGAGGCCGGCCAGCTCCTGGTGGCAGCGGTCCTCCGGGCCGGCGCTGAGGATGACGACGGGGACCTCCGGGAAGGGATGGCTCCGGCGCAGTTCGCCGAGCTCGGCGGCCATGTCCGGGTAGGCCAGCCACTCGGCCGCCACGGCGGCCAGGACCCGGCCCCGGCCGTACACCGCCCGGGCGCGCCTGTCCGCCCCCATGACGAGGCGGTGTGCGGCGGGCAGCACCAGGCAGGCGGCGGCGGTCGCGCCGAACGTGCCGCCGAGGGCGGGCAGCGCGCGCTGCACGGCGCGCACGGCGGCCGCGCGCGCCCCGCCCCGGGGCCTGGGCGCGGGCTCGCAGCTGGGGTCGACCAGCACCAGCCCCGCCACCCGCCCGGGATGGAGCCGGGCGAACGCCTCCGCGTGCGGGCCCGCCGCCGAGTGCCCGACCACCACCGGGCACTCGGCGAGCGCGCCGATCCGCTCCGCCTCCTCGCGGAGCGTGGGCGGGCCGCGGTGGCCGGAGCTGAGCCCCAGGCCCGGCCGGTCGAACCGGATCACCATGTGGTCGCGGCTCAGGTCGGCGGCGACCCCGTCCCAGTGGAACCACGCCCCCGCCATTCCCGCGCAGATCAGCACCGGCGGCGTCCCGGCCCCCTCCAGCAGGACATGCGACTTCGGCGGGGCCGGCGCCGTCCGGTCCCGCCACAGCGCGGCCCCCAGCAGCAGCAGCCAGAGCCCGGTGACCGCGACCTGGAGACGCTGCGCGACCCCCACCGGGGCGCCGGAGGCGATGGCCGCCAGGGTCCACACCGTGGCCACGGCCATGAGCACGGCCAGCGCCGCCCCGCCGTACCCGACAAGCGGCCACCTGCGCCGCCGCAGCGCGCTCACCGGCAGCGCCATGAGGCTGAGCACCGCTCCGGCCGAGGCCAGCGCACTGGTCACCGTGTGGATCCGGTGGGCCGCCGAGACCCGTCCGGCCGCCTCGGCCGCCGCGCACAAGGGGTCGCTCAGCGCGGCGCAGTCCAGCGGGAACAGGCCGCCGTCCAGGACCGTCATCGCGCCCAGCAGCGCGAGGGCGAGCCAGCCGATCGCCCCCAGCCGGCCGGGGCGCTCGTCGGGGACCAGGGCCACCGCGGTCAGGCACGCGATCCCGGCGGCCACGTCGGCCGCCCGGACCAGCCACGACCACGGCTGGTCGACCGCCGCCAGCTCGCTGACGTACGCGCCCGTCCCGCCGATCGCGGTGTTGAGGAACTGCGCCGGCACCCAGGCGCTGTAACACAGGCCCGCGACGGCGAACGCGCAGGCCGCGATCCGGGTCAGCCTCCACCGGGCGCGCATCGCTCTACAGTCCGGGAGCGCCCCAGAGGGGGAACCAGCGGCCGAGGTCGGGCTCGATCGGGAGCTCCCCCTCCAGCGCGGCGCGCGTCTGGAGCTCCAGCGCGTTGTCCCTGTGCCCGGACAGCGGCGCGAACGGGTAGAAGGAGCCCCTCTTGTAGAGGTAGACCAGGGCGAGCTTGCGCGCGTCCTCGTCGGCGAAGACGACCAGGGAGCAGAGCAGGGAGGGGCCGAAGCCCGCCCCCTCAAGGGAGGAGTTGACCCCGTGCAGGTCGGTGACCAGCTCGCCGAGCTGCTCGGGTGAGCGGCGCACCAGCAGCCAGTCGTAGCCGTAGGTGTCCTTGGACTGCTCCACCGGCGGGGCGCCCCCGGTGGCGAGCAGCCGGGTGACGTCGCGCTCCAGCTCGCTGAAGGCCCCGCCCTCGGCCGGGCGGAAGCAGACCGACCCGGTCCCGGTCGGTGTCAGTCCGGTCGCGGCCTGCAGGGTCACCGCCGCCGACGGCAGCGCGAACAGCGCGTCCAGGTCCGGCTCGGCGGGTTCGGTACGGCCCAGCAGCGCATCCCACCACTTCACCGCTCACACTCCCTGTCCGAGCTGGGCGGAGATCCTGGCGAGCTGTTCCAGGCGCCGTTCCAGCGGCGGGTGGGTCGCCAGCAGCGTGGCCGGTCCGGACCGGCCCGCCAGCGCGGGGGCGAAGAAGAAGGCGTTGAACGGCTCGGCCTCGCGCAGGTCCCTGGTCGGGATGCGGGACATCTCCCCGCTGATCTTGACCAGCGCGCCGGCCAGGACCGAGGGACGCTGGGTGAGCAGCGCGCCGGCGCGGTCGGCGGCCAGCTCGCGGTAGCGCGACAGGGCGCGGGTGAGCAGGAAGCTGACCGCGTACACCAGGACCGAGACCAGCATGACGATCAGGCCGATCGGCAGGCCGCCCCGGTCGTCGCGGCTGCGCCCCAGGCCGCTGTAGAGGGCGAACCTGGTCATGAGCCCGGCGACGATGCCGAGGAAGGAGGCGATGGTCATCACGGCGACGTCGCGGTGGGCGACGTGGGACATCTCGTGGGCGAGGACGCCCTCGACCTCGGCCCGGTCGAGGCGGCGCAGCAGTCCGGTGGTCACGCACACCACGGAGTGCTTCTGGTTGCGGCCGGTGGCGAACGCGTTCGGGACATCCGAATCGGCGATCGCCACCCGAGGCTTGGGCATGTCGGCCATGGCGCAGAGCCGGTCGACCAGGCCGTGCAGCTCCGGTGCCTGCTCCGGGGTGACCTCACGTCCGTGCATCGCGAACAGCGCGATGCGGTCGGACATGAAGTATTGGACCAGCAGAGTGCCGCCCGCGATGAGCAGCACCACCACCGTCTGGACGCCCAGCGCGATCAGCACGCTCACGAACAGGACATACAGCAGTCCGAGCAGGAACATGGTCAGGACCATGCGACTGGTCAGGCCCCGGTCCGGGGCGAACCGGGTGTGTGCCATATGCCCAAACTATCCGGGAATCAGCCCCTCATCGCCGAGCATCTCCCGCACTTCTTCCATGGAAGCGTCGGCCGGAGGCAAAATCAGCTCCGAGGACTCCAGGCTGTCGTCCGGGAGCGCCCTGCCGACGTGGCGGACCTTGTCCAGCAGGTCGTGCAGGCAGGCCCGGAAGGCCTCCTCGTCACCGGCCTCGATCGCCGCCTCCAGCTCACCGTCCAGGGCGTTGAGGACGTCGAGGTCACTGGGGTCGATCTCGGTCTGGCCCTCGCCCATGATGCGAACGATCACAGCCCCTCCCCCGGCTGGCGGTACTGCTGGGTCTGGGGGGACTGCTGCGGCTGCTGGTGCTGCTGCGGCTGCTGGTGCTGCTGGGGCGGTCCGGACTCGATCGCGCTCTTGGGCGCGGGGCCCTGCCCGAGCTCGGCCTTCATCCGGGCGATCTCCAGCTCCACGTCGTGGCCGCCGCCCATGCGGTCCAGCTCGGCCTGGATGTCGTCGCCGCGCTGCCCGCTGAAGTCGTCGAGGGCGCCGCTGGCCAGCAGCTCGTCGATGGCGCCCGCGCGGGCCTGCATCGAGGCGGTCTTGTCCTCGGCCCGCTGGATCGCCAGGCCGACGTCGCCCATCTCCTCGGAGATGCCGGAGAACGCCTCGTTGATCCGCGTCTGCGCCTCGGCCGCGGTGTAGGTCGCCTTGATCGTCTCCTTGCGGGTGCGGAAGGAGTCGACCTTGGCCTGCAACCGGTGCGAGGCGGTGGTGAGCTTCTCCTCCTCGGCCTGCAGGTTGTCGTGCTGCACGCGGAGGTCGGCGATCTGGGTCTGCAGGCTCGAGCGGCGGGTCAGCGCCTCGCGGGCGAGGTCCTCGCGGCCGACCCCGAGCGCCTTGCGGCCCTGCTCCTCAAGCTTGCGCGACTGGGCCTCGATCTGGTTGATCTGCAGCTCCACCCGCTTGCGCGAGGTGGCGACGTCGGCCACTCCCCGGCGCACCTTCTGCAACAACTCCAACTGACGCTGGTAGGAGTAGTCCAGGGTTTCGCGTGGATCCTCCATCTTGTCCAAGGCATTGTTCGCCTTGGACCGGAAGATCATGGAAAGTCTCTTCATCACGCTCATGCGCGTCGGCCCGTCCCCTTCTTCAAATGCGCTTCGGGTCTCCCCAGTGATTCCGGCCCCCCGTGAAAAGCGCCGGAGTCACTTAGGGTTCACCCTACGCATAACGCACGAGGGCGTCACTAAGTTGCAGTCCCGGTAGGCTGACGATGTGTTCCGACGTACCCAGACCACCGCGGACGACTCCCCCGTCTCCGCTAACGATCCTAAGCCTGCGGGCAAGGGGCGTCCCACACCCAAGCGCCGGGACGCCGAAGGCCGTCGCCGCCAGCCGGTGAACGCCCCCCAGAACCGCAAAGAGGCCTACAAGCAGCTCCGCGAGCGCCAGGCCAACGAGCGCGTCAAGGCGCGCGAGGGCATGATGCGCGGCGACGAGCGCTACTTCCCGGCCCGCGACCGGGGCCCGGCCCGGAAGTTCGCCCGCGACTGGGTGGACTCCCGCCGGATCGTCAGCCAGTACTTCCTGCCGTTCTCGCTGCTGATCCTGCTGCTCACCTGGGTCCCCTTCCCCCCCGCCAGCCGCCAGTACATCTACGCCGCCGTCATCACGATCGGCTGGCCGATCATGATGGTCGGCGTGCTGTTCACCTCGGTCTGGGTGTCCTGGAAGGTCAAGAAGCTGGTGGCCGAGAAGTTCCCCGGCGAGAACGTCAAGGGGGTCGGCTTCTACGCCGCCATGCGCGCGCTGCAGATCCGCAAGCTGCGCTTCCCGCCGCCCGCCTTCCTGCCCGGCGGCAAGCCCGTCCCGCCGAAGAAGTAGGCCCCCGCTCCCGCCGGAGCGCCGCGCCCCGCGCCCCGTCCCCTCCCCTGGGGGCGGGGCGCCGTCAGTCCACGACCTCCCAGTCGAGCGCCCCGTCGACCGCCCGGGGCCTCCAGTAGCCGACGGAGCCGCCGGTCTCCAGCGCCTCGGCGGCCGCCTTCAGCAGGGCGTAGTGCGAGCGGACCGCGATCCCGCCCGGGGCGAAGTCCAGCTGATCCTCGCTGTCGGTCTCCCCCACGTCGCGCCTCATCGAGTCGATCACGAGGTACCCGCCGTTCCCGTCGGCGCCGATGGGGATCATCCGCCCGTCCCACCACTCCACGCGCGGGTCGGGGCCCCTGTCCTGGCCGTCGAGCTCGCACAGCTCCCGCCAGGTGTCGCGGATCTCGCGGACGCCGAGGAGCCCGTTGGCCAGGAGTCCGAACCCGCCCGCGGCGCCGGCCCCGTTGTGCCTCAGCAGGGAGGCTCGCAGGTCGTTGGGGAAGCGCAGGCCCATCTGGGCCTCCGCGACCGCGATCGTCCGGGCCCTGGCCGGCGGCGCGAGCGTGCGGTGGGTCACGGGGGCGTTGGCCTTCAGCCATCTCTCGATCCGCGCCCACTGTCTGTTCACCGCCCGGGTGACCCGTGGGCTGAGCGGCCGCACCCGCGCCTGCCGGACCGCCGGCCGGCAGTCCGCGTCGGGGACCACCCGGTACGGCTCCGCCGGGGAGCCGACGTCCGGGGCCGGGGTGGCGTCCGGGGAGGACGCGTCCACCTGCGACCAGTCCTCGGACACGCCCCCGTCGCCGTCCTCCGGGCAGAGCTCGACGGCGCGGGTGCCCGGCGCCGTGGTGGGCGGCGCCCAGCCCGGGTAGCAGGAGCCGGCCACGGGATCGGAGGGGTCCTCGAACCGGACCTCCCCGGTGGCCTCCGTGGCCGTCGTCCCCTTGGAGAAGGTCGCGTTCTCCAGTGCCTGGGAGGCGAAGACCAGCAGGCAGAGCGCGGCCGCGGCGGCGCCCCAGCGGACCAGGCGGCGGCGGGTGGCGTGGTCCAGAGGTTCGCGCGCCGGAGGCGCCGCGGCGAGGAAGCGGGGTATGTAGGCCCTGGTGGCGTAACGGTCCAGGTCGCGGGCGGTGGGGGTGCCCAGGATCGGGGCCGGGGGCCACTGCGCTGCGGGGGCCGGGCCGGGCTCGGGCCGGGGGACGGCCGCGGGCTCGGCGCGGAGGGCGGCGCCGGAGGCGGCCGGGCGGCGGCGCAGGCGCAGGACCGCCACGACGATCGCCGCGGCCACGGCGGCCACGAGTGCCAGCCGTACCCATCTAGAAGTGATCAACCGCAACACGCCGGGCAGAGTATCCCGAATCGGTCGTCCGTATGACACCTACTAGGGTCGGAGCCATGGAATTCCGCCACCTTGGCCGTAGCGGCCTCATGGTCAGTGAGATCAGCTACGGCAACTGGATCACTCATGGTTCCCAGGTCGAGGAGGACGCCGCCAGGGAATGCGTGCGGGCGGCGCTCGACGAGGGGATCACCACTTTCGACACCGCCGACGTGTACGCGGGCACCAAGGCGGAGGAGGTGCTCGGCCGCGCGCTGAAGGGGGTGCGCCGCGAGTCCCTGGAGATCTTCACCAAGGTCTACTGGCCCACCGGCAAGGGCCCCAACGACCGTGGTCTCTCCCGCAAGCACGTCACCGAGTCCATCCACGGCTCGCTGCGCCGCCTGCAGACCGACTACGTCGACCTCTACCAGGCCCACCGCTTCGACAACGAGACCCCGCTCGAGGAGACCCTCAAGACCTTCGACGACCTCGTACGGCAGGGCAAGGTCCTCTACGTCGGCGTCAGCGAGTGGACCGCCGACCAGATCTCCCGGGCCCTGAAGATCGCCGACGAGATGGGCTTCGACCGCCTGGTCTCCAACCAGCCCCAGTACTCGATGCTGTGGCGGGTCATCGAGGCCGAGGTCGTGCCGCTGTCGGAGAAGGAGGGCCTCAGCCAGATCGTCTGGTCCCCGATCGCCCAGGGCGTGCTCACCGGCAAATACCTGCCGGGCCAGCCGCCGCCCGCCGGCTCCCGGGCCACCGACCCGTCCGGCGGCGGCTTCATCTCCGGGCTCATGGGCGACGACGTCCTCACCCGCGTCCAGGACCTGAAGCCGATCGCCGCGGACCTGGGGCTCAGCATGGCCCAGCTCGCCGTGGCGTGGGTGCTGCAGAACCCGAACGTGGCCTCGGCCATCATCGGGGCGACCAAGCCGGAGCAGGTCCGCGACAACGTCAAGGCGTCCGGTGTGAAGCTGGACGACGAGGTGCTGAAGAAGATCGACGATGTCCTCGGCCCGGTCGTCGAGCGCGACCCGGCCAAGACCGTCAGCCCCCAGAAGCGCCCGTAGTCACCGCGACGACGCTCGTCGTCACCGTGACGGCGCTCGTCGTCACCGCGACGGCGCTCGTCGTCACCGTGGCGGCGCTTGCCTGTAGTCACCGCGACAGACGGAAACCCCCCGGCGCTCCATTGCGGAATGGAGCGCCGGGGGGTTTCTCATTCACTCGGCGCGCAACGACATTTTCTCGTATTCAATCCGGTCGTCCTCAAACAGAGTGACCTTTTCGACCCCGGATTCCAGCAGCTCACGCCAGCTCTCACCAAGCCATGACTCCGCATCCGCCTGACTCGGGAACGTTTCGGACGGTGCGACCCCCTCGGTCACCACGCCGCCGTCCGCGTTTTCGTAACGCCAGTGCCAAGCCATGTCACACGCTCCTCTTCGCGGGCTTTTCCCGGTGCCGCCGCCAGCTCAGCGAACCCTACATCGGCCACCCCCGCGGCCGTGGCGCGCGGACCGTCGCGCCCGGCCTCCGGACGGCGCCCGGCCCCTCGGAAGACGGCCCCGCCCGCCAGGGAACCGACCCGCGTCACTCCCCCGGCCACCGGGAAACCCGTGGCCGGTCGTGGGGCCCGCCCGCCGGGGACCCCGTACCCCCGGAAGGGACGGATCCCGCACCCGCCGGGGAAGCCGTGGCCGGTCGAGGGGCCCGGAGCCGTCGGGGGACGGATCCCGCGCCCGTACGCTGAGGCGGTGAAGGTCCTGATCTCCGGCACGGCGGCGGCCGGTGGCTGGCCCGTCCCGGGCTGCGGGTGCGCCTCCTGCGCGCGCCTGACCCCCGGTCATCGCCGTCCCACCGAAGTCGCCCTCGCCGGTCCCGTACTGCTCCCGCCCACCGGCCCGCTCCCGCCCGGCCACCGGGTCTCCACCGGCCCGGACGGCCTCACCCTGACCACCCCCGGCGGGCACCGGATCCTCTACGCCGCCCCGCTCCCCGGCCCTCCCCCGGACCGGTCCGGGACGCCGGACGAACACGGCGAGCACAGCGAACACAGCGAGCACGGCGAGCCGCGGCGCCCGGCGCGCGCGGACGGCGAGCCCGCCTGCGATCTGGTGCTGATCGACGTGCTGGAGCGGCCGGAACGGCTGGGGGACCTGCGCCGCCGGGGCGTGATCGGCGGGCGGACCCAGGTCGTGGCCGTGGACGTCGACCACCGGGTGCCGACGGAGGCGGAGCTGGCCCGGCGGGCCGAGCTGTGGGGGGTGCGGGCCGTCCCCGACGGGACGGTCCTCGACCTCGGCGGACCCGTCCCCCACCGGCCGCCCCGGCCGCGACGGACCCTGCTCCTGGGCGGGACGCGCTCGGGGAAGTCGGCCGAGGCCGAGCTCCGGCTGGCCGGCGAGCCCGAGGTCCTCTACGTCGCGACCGGGCCGTCCGGCGGAGACGACGCCGAATGGGCCCGCCGGGTCCGGGCGCACCGGGACCGCCGGCCGGCCCACTGGAGCACGGCCGAGACCACCGACCTGGCCGGGCTGCTGCGGACCGCCGAGGTCCCGATGCTGATCGACGGGCTCGGCACCTGGGTCGCCGCGGTCTTCGACGAGTGCGGCGCCTGGTCGGGCGGGGACGGCCGGGACGCGGTCACTGCCCGATGCGACGAGCTGGTCGACGCCTGGCGGCAGGCCCGCGTCCAGGTCGTGGCGGTCTCCGACGAAGTCGGGCTCGGCGTGGTGCCCGCCACCTCCAGCGGCCGGATGTTCCGCGACGCGCTCGGCCGCCTGAACCAGCGGCTGGCCCTCGAATCCGAGGACGTCGCCCTGGTGGTGGCCGGCCGCCTCCTCCCCCTGCCCGTCTGACCGCACCTCTGACCGATCCCCCGCCAGACCGACCGGTCCGGAGGTTCCGGCCGGATGGGCCGCGGCCCGGGGGATCCCCCGGGCTACGATCGTCGACCGTGTCTGGAACTCCGCCTCCGGAGAGGCCGTCCACGTTCGCCGACGGGGTCCGCCTCGCGATCGGCACGTTGAGCGTGTTCCCGGTCCGGCCGGGGGTGGTCGACCGCAGGGCCGGGGGGATCGCGATGACGCTCGCCCCGCTCGTGGGGGTGCTGCTCGGTGCCGCCGGCGGGGCCGTGCTCGTCGCGGCGCTGTGGCTGGGGATCACCCCGCTGCCGGCGTCGGTGCTGGCCGTGGCGGCCGTGGCGCTGCTCACCCGGGGGCTGCACCTGGACGGGCTGGCCGACCTGGCCGACGGGCTGGGCAGCGGCAGGCCGGCCGAGCAGGCGCTGGACATCATGAAGCGGTCCGACATCGGCCCGTTCGGCGTCGTGACGCTGGTGCTCACCATGCTGGTCCAGGTGGCGGCGCTGTCGGAGGTCGCCGCCACGGGGGCGGGCCCGGTCGCGCTGGTCACGGCCTGCGTGGCGGGGAGGCTGGCGCTCACCTGGGCCTGCCGGGCGGGTGTGCCCTCCGCCCGGCCGGGCGGGCTCGGCGCGATGGTCGCGGGCACCGTACGGCGGGGCCCCGCGCTGGCCGTGACGGCGCTCATGCTCGCCGCGCTGGCGGCCCTGACGTTCCTGCCGTCCGCCGGCGCCTTCGGACCGCCTCTCCCGGCCCCGGTGCCCGACGGCGCGCTCTCCTACGAGAGCGGGACATGCAGCGCCTACGAGACCACCGGAGGAATCATGGCGCCGTCCGGGCTCTCCGGCTGGACGGCCGCCGGCCCCTGTCCTCCGGTCTTGTCGCCTTCCTGGGGACCCGCTCTGGCCGTCCTCGCCGGGCTGGTGGCCGCCTGGGCCCTGCGGCGCAGGGCCGTGCGGCGGCTGGGCGGGATCACCGGGGACGTGCTCGGCGCGCTCGTCGAGACCGCCGTCGCCACCGCTCTCGTCGTGTGCGCGGTGGTCGTGGGCTGACCCGGCCCCGGCCCACGACCTGGGCGGGCGCCCGACCGGCCTCAGACGGCGGCCGGGGCGGGCCGCCCGACCGGCCAGCGGGTGAACAGCACGGCGGCGATCACGGCCAGCAGCGCCGATCCGACCAGCCCGGTGATCCCGGCGACGGCGAGGTCGGGCGGGTCGGCCGCGTCGCCGACGAGCAGGATGAGGCTCGCCGACGCGTTGAGCGCGCCGTGGCCGACGACTGCGGGCCAGATGCTCCCGGAGCGGAGGCGGAGCCAGCCGAGCACGGCTCCGTAGACCACGCAGAAGATGACGAACATGGGCGCCGCCCACGCGCCGAGCTCGGGATAGTTGTAGCCGCGCAGGGTGAGCGGGGCGTGCCAGGCGCCCCAGATCACCCCGGAGGCCAGCAGCGCGCGCCAGGTGCCCAGCGGCATCAGCCGCGGCAGCAGCCAGCCGCGCCACCCCCACTCCTCGCCGAACGCGGCGACCGAGTTGATCAGCGGGGCGACCAGGAACGCCGACGCGATCTGCACGACGGCCAGCGTCTCGGGGGCCACCCGGGGTGCGCGGCCCCCGCCGGCCTCGGCCATGCCCTGGCGGAACAGGCTGAACCCGTCGAGGTCCACGGCGAGCAGCCCGGCGGCGGCGCTGAGCGCGATCGCCGCGACGACCAGCAGCGGGGTGCCGAGCCAGGCCAGCGCGGTGAGCGCGAGCGTGCGGCCCCGGCGCTCGCCCAGCGTCAGCCCCGTCCGCCCGGCCCATTCGCGCCAGGTGGTCCCGGGCTCCGCGCGCCGCCGGCCGTACAGCCAGACGGCCAGGACGCCGAGCGCCGGTGTGAACATCATCGCGACGCCCACCACCATGACCAGGGGAGAGGCGAGGGACGCGCCGGTCAGCCAGATGGGGAGGGCCGACAGCCAGGACAGGCCGTACGCGGTGAGCAGGAACAGCCAGAGGCCGGTCGGACGGCGGGGCATGACACCACCTTCGGGGGAGATCTCCGCGGACGGGCGCGGATCGGACGTGGGCAGGGCCCGGGTCAGCGGGCGGCCTGCAGGACGAGGGTGTTGAGGAGGGCGGCACCGCGCTCGGCGTCGTCGACCGAGACGGCGAGCTGGCCGCCGGAGGCGTAGCGCACGACGAGGCAGTCTCCGCCCCGGAGCATGACCGTCGCGGCGCCGGGCAGGCCCCGGACGCCCCAGCCGCCCACCTCACGGGGGAAGCGCTCCTCCGCCCAGGCCCGGTCGAGCCTGGCGAGCGGGACGTGCCTGCGGGGCAGGCGCAGCGGGCCGTAGGAGACCTGGAGACCGTCCTCGGCGACCCGCACCCGCACCGAGCTGAGCGCCACGGCGAGGAGACCCGCGACGACCATGACCACGAGGAGGGGCCACGGGCCGGTCTCCCCGCCGAAGGCCGCGGCCACCAGCAGGCCCGCCCCGGCGGCGGTGAGGGAGGCCCCGATGGCCAGCAGCCAGCCGTTGCGGGCGGAGGAGACCCAGACCGCGCGCTGGCCGGGGCGCAGCTCCAGCAGGTCGGCGTCGGTGCAGCCGCGGAGGGAGACCTCGTCGGGACCCGGGCGGGCGGCGAGCGCGCCCAGCCAGCCGCCCAGAGCCAGTCCCGCGAGGACCAGCAGCGCGGCGAGGGACAGGCCGCCCGCCCGCCGCCAGTCGGGCGCGTCGAGGTTGGCCGACACGGTGGCGAGCTGGAGCGCCAGGCAGGCCAGGCCGCCTCCGCCCAGCACCGCCCCGAACCCCATCCGGCCCGCGCGGCGGCGCAGCGCCCGGGGCTTGAGAGCGGCGGCGACGCATACGCCACACCCGACCAGCAGCCACGTCACCACCACGGCGGCCAGCGCGGCGGTGAGCGGCGCCGACCCGTCGGGGGCGCCCGAGGGGCCCCAGTGGACGGCCATCGGGTCGGGGAGCCGGCCGCGCAGCGCCAGGGCCACCGCGGCCAGCGCGGCGGCCACCAGCACCACCCAGCCGGCGGCCGTCCAGACGAACCTGCTTCGCAGACCCATGCCGTCGTCTCCTTCTTCCAGCGGCCGGGCGCCCGGCCCGGTCACGAGATCTCCCTGATCAGATCGATGACGTCGTCGCTCCGGTAGCCGTACTGGCCCGCCTCGGCGAGCAGCGACCGGAGCTTGCCCTCCAGCACGCTGCGGGGATCGGGGCGGCTGAGCACGCTCACGCCGCGCCCGCGGCGGAACTCCAGCAGCCCCTCGTCACGCAGGTCGCGCAGGGCGCGCAGCACGGTGTTGGCGTTGATGCCCAGCGCCTCGGCCAGGTCACGGGCCGGCGGGAGCCGGTCTCCGGGCGCGTAGGAGCCCTCCGCGACGGCACGCCGGATCGCCTCGGCCACCTGTCCGTGCAGGGGCCGGGGGTCGTTCAGATCCAAGGTGAGCAGCATAGTGATAGCGACATTAGCACCATCAGTCCGGATGATGCTAATCGCAATGGCACCATCCGGCCCGGTGATTCGTAGGACGAACCCTCGTTTATGCGTACTGCGCAAGCCCGACTAGCATCGGGCGACGTGACCACTGTGCGGCTGAACTCAACTGACAACGCTGTCTCGTTTGATACCGATGCCCTGGTCGTCGGCGTCCATACCGGTCCGGACGGCCCGCGGCCCGCTCCGGGGGCCGAGAAGGTGGACGAGGCGCTCGGCGGCAGGCTCGCCGCGACACTCGTCTCGATGGGCGTCAAGGGCAGGCCGGGCGAGATCGCCAAGCTTCCGACCTTCGGCGCGCTGGCCGCCCCGCTCCTGACCGTCGTCGGCCTCGGTGACGCTCCCGAGGGCGACTACGACGCCGAGGCCCTGCGCCGCGCCGCCGGCGCCGCCACCCGTGCCCTCGCGGGGACCTCCCGCGTCGCGCTCGCGCTGCCGGCCGCCGACGCGGAGCGGGCCGGGGCCGTCGCCCTGGGCGGCCTGCTCGGCACCTACTCCTTCACCACCTACCGGACCACCGGCGAGCAGACCGCCCCGGTGGCCGAGCTGACCGTGCTGAGCGGCGCCGGCGGCGCCCAGGCCGCGGTCGAGCGCGCCGCCACCGTGGCCGGATCGGTCTCCCTGGTCCGCGACCTGGTCAACACCCCGCCCTCGGACCTGTGGCCGGCCCGCTTCGCCGAGATCGCCGAGCAGACCGGCTCGGAGGCCGGACTCTCGGTGGAGATCCTGGACGACAAGGCCCTCAAGGAGGAGGGCTACGGCGGCATCGTCGCCGTCGGCCAGGGCTCGGTCAACCCGCCCCGCCTGGTCCGCCTCGCCTACAGCCACCCGGAGGCCGCCAAGACGGTCGCGTTCGTCGGCAAGGGCATCACGTTCGACTCGGGCGGCCTGTCGCTCAAGCCCTCGGCCTCGATGGACTGGATGAAGTCCGACATGAGCGGCGCGGGCGCGGTCTTCGGCGCGCTCGTCGCGATCGCCAAGCTGGGGCTGAAGGTCAACGCCGTCGGCTACCTGTGCCTGGCCGAGAACATGCCGAGCGGCAGCGCCCAGCGCCCCTCCGACGTCTTCACCAGCTACGCGGGCAAGACCGTGGAGGTCCTCGACACCGACGCCGAGGGCCGCCTGGTCCTGATCGACGGCATCGCCCGCGCCGGGCAGGACAGCCCCGACCTGATCGTGGACGTCGCCACGCTCACCGGGGCGCAGATCATCGCGCTCGGCTGGCGTACGGCCGGCGTCATGTCCAACGACGACGAGCTCCGCGAGGAGATCGTCCGGACCGCCGCCGAGCAGGGCGAGGCCGCATGGGGCATGCCCCTGCCGGAGGAGCTCCGGAAGGGGCTCGACTCCCCCGTCGCCGACATCGCCAACCTGCACCCCGAGCGCTTCGGCGGGATGCTGACGGCGGCCATCTTCCTGCGGGAATTCGTGCCGGACGGAGTCCGTTGGGCACACATCGACATGGCGGGCCCGGCCTTCAACAAGGGCGAGCCCCACGGCTACACGCCGAAGGGCGGCACCGGGGCGATCACCCGGACCCTCGTCGGCCTCGCCGAGCGCTACGCGGGCTAGCGGCGCCGCGCAAGCGGGTCACAGCCGACGTAGACAAATGAAAAGATGCGGTTGTCGGGGCCAGGCCAAGAGCGAGGCCCCGGCGATGCGGCGAGCCGTGCCCGAGGGGGAGGCGTGGACGCGGATCAGTTTCCGCCGAACCAGCCAGGGCACGGAGCGGGCGCGACCGTGAAGACGGTAATCGAATCCGAACAAGGAGCTTTCCTGTGGCTGATGGCAGCGGCCCCTACGACATCGTCGTCCTGGGTGGCGGTAGCGGTGGGTATGCCTGTGCCCTGCGGGCGGCCGAGCTGGGCAAGACGGTCGCGCTGATCGAGAAGGACAAGATCGGCGGCACATGCCTGCACCGGGGATGCATCCCCACCAAGACCCTTCTGCACTCGGCGGAAGTGGCCGACGAGACCCGGGAGAGCGCGGCGTTCGGCGTCAAGGCCCGCTTCGAGGGCATCGACATGGACGGCGTCCACGCGTTCAAGGACAAGATCGTCACCCGCGCCTGGAAGGGCGTCCAGGGCCTGCTCAAGAGCAAGGGCATCACGATCATCGAGGGTGAGGGCCGCCTCGCCGGCCCGAACCGGGTCGCCGTCGGCTCCGAGGTCTACGAGGGCCGCAACATCGTGCTGGCGACGGGCTCGGCCCCCCGGTCGCTGCCCGGCCTGGACATCGACGGCGAGCGGGTCATCACCAGCGAGCACGCGCTCAAGCTCGACCGGGTGCCCACCTCGGTGATCGTCCTGGGCGGCGGCGTCATCGGCGTGGAGTTCGCCAGCGTGTGGCGTTCCTTCGGCGCCGAGGTGACGATCGTCGAGGCCCTGCCGCACCTGCTCCCGCTGGAGGAGGAGTCCAGCTCCAAGCTGCTGGAGCGCGCCTTCCGCCGCCGCGGCATCAAGCAGGAGCTGGGCGTCTTCTTCGAGGGCGTCAAGACCACCGACACGGGCGTGGTCGTCACGCTCGCCAACGGCAAGACCCTCGACGCCGAGCTGCTGCTCGTCGCCGTCGGCCGCGGCGCCGTCTCCTCGGGCATGGGCTTCGAGGAGGCGGGCATCGCGGTCGAGCGCGGCACCGTCACCGTCAACGAGTTCTGCCAGACCAGCGTGCCGGGCGTGTACGCGGTCGGTGACCTGATCCCGACCCTGCAGCTCGCCCACGCGGGCTTCGCCGAGGGCATCCTGGTGGCCGAGCACATCGCCGGGCTCAACCCGGTGCCGATCGACTACGACGGCGTGCCGCGGATCACCTACTCCGACCCCGAGGTCGCCTCGGTCGGCATCACCTCGGCCCAGGCCCGCGAGCGTGGCCACGAGGTCGTCGAGTTCACCTACGACCTCGCCGGCAACCCCAAGAGCCAGATCCTGCAGACGCAGGGCGCGGTCAAGGTCGTCGCCGAGAAGGACGGCCCCGTGCTCGGTGTGCACATGGTCGGCCGCCGTATCGGCGAGCTCGTGACCGAGAGCCAGCTGATCTACAACTGGGAGGCGCTGCCCTCCGAGGTCGCTCAGCTCATCCACGCGCACCCGACCCAGTCCGAGGCCGTCGGCGAGGCCATGCTGGCCCTGGCCGGCAAGCCGCTGCACGTCCACAACTAACCACGAGCCCTCACTCGGAACACGAGAGAAGACACCCAATGCCGAAGTCCGTACAGATGCCCCAGCTCGGCGAGAGCGTCACCGAGGGCACCGTCACCCGTTGGCTGAAGAAGGAGGGCGAGCGCGTCGAGGCCGACGAGCCGCTCCTCGAAGTCTCCACCGACAAGGTCGACACCGAGATCCCGTCGCCGACGGCGGGCATCCTCACCAAGATCGTCGTGGCCGAGGACGAGACCGTCGAGGTCGGCGCCGAGCTGGCCGTCATCGACGAGAACGGCTCCGCGGGCGCCGCCCCGGCCCAGGAGGCCGCCCCCGCTCCGGCCGCCGCTCCGGAGCCCGAGCCCGCCCCGGCCCAGCCGATCTCCTCGATCCCGCAGCCCGCCCCGCAGGCGGCCGCTCCGGCTCCGCAGGCCCCGGCCCCCGCCCCGGCCCCGGCCCCGCAGGCCCCGGCCCCGCAGGCCGCCGCTCCCGCCCCGGCCCCGGCACCGGCTCCCCAGGCGGCCGCTCCGGCCCCGCAGGCCGCTCCCGCCTCCGGTGACAGCCCGTACGTCACCCCGTTGGTCCGCAAGCTCGCCGGCGAGCACAACGTCGACCTCGACACGCTGAACGGCACCGGCGTCGGCGGCCGCATCCGCAAGCAGGACGTGCTCGAGGCCGCCCGCAACCAGCGCGAGCAGGCCGCCGCCCAGGCTCCGGCCCCGCAGGCCGCCGCCCCGGCCGCCGCCCCGCAGGCCGCCGCCCCGGCCCCCGAGCCGGTCGCGGTGGACACCACGCTGCGTGGCCGTACCGAGAAGATGTCGCGCCTGCGTCAGACCATCGCCAAGCGCATGGTCGAGTCGCTGCAGGTCTCGGCCCAGCTCACCACCGTGGTCGAGGTCGACGTCACCAAGATCGCGAAGCTCCGTGACCGCGCGAAGGCCGAGTTCCAGCGGCGCGAGGGCGTCAAGCTCTCGTTCATGCCGTTCTTCGCCCTGGCCACGATCGAGGCGCTCAAGCAGCACCCCAAGCTGAACGCCACGATCAACAGCGAGACCAACGAGGTCACCTACTTCGACGCCGAGCACCTGGCCTTCGCGACCGACACCGAGCGCGGCCTGATCGTCCCGGTGATCAAGGACGCGGGCGACCTCAACATCGCCGGCCTCGCCCGTAAGATCGCCGACCTGGCCGAGCGCACCCGCACCAACAAGGTGAGCCCGGACGAGCTCGGCGGCGGCACGTTCACGCTGACCAACACCGGCAGCCGTGGCGCGCTGTTCGACACGCCGATCCTCAACCAGCCGCAGGTCGGCATGCTGGGCACCGGCGCGGTCGTCAAGCGCCCGGTCGTCCTGGACACCGCCGAGGGCGAGGTCATCGCCGTCCGCTCGATGGTCTACCTCGCGCTCAGCTACGACCACCGCCTGGTCGACGGCGCCGACGCCGCCCGCTTCCTGACGACGATCAAGCGCCGTCTCGAGGAGGGCCGCTTCGAGAACCAGCTGGGTCTCAACGCCTAGTCCCCGTTCTCGTCCCACCGGGCCGGTCCGCATCCGCGGGCCGGCCCGGTCCTTTTCCGGCCGTGCCCTCTCCCGGCCACGACCTCTCCGGCCACGGCTTGTCCGGCCGTGACTTGTCCAGGCCACGACTTGCCCGGTCCGGTCTTCGCCCGCCGGGTCCGTACCCGGTGAGTCCGCCGGCCGCCTGGCTCCCGAAGATCCCAGGGGAGGTCGACTAGATTGGACGATATGACGATCATCGTGACCGGGTCCTCGGGCCTGCTGGGATCGGCTCTGGTCAGGGCTCTGCGGGCCGACGGCGTCCGGGTGGTCCGTCTGGTGCGGCGGGCGCCGCAGGGCGCCGACGAGTCGTTCTGGAACCCGGCGAAGGGGCTCATAGACCCGGCGGCCCTGGAGGGCGCGGAGGCCGTGGTCCACCTCGCCGGGGCGGGGATCGGCGACCGGCGCTGGAGCGACGACGTCAAGCGCGAGGTGGTCCGCAGCCGGGTCGAGGGGACCAGGACGCTGGTGACGGCGCTGGGCGGGCTGGCGGCCGGGCCGCCGACGCTGCTGTCCGGCTCGGCGATCGGCTTCTACGGCGACACCGGGGACCGCGAGGTGGACGAGACGGCGCCGCCGGGCAGCGGGTTCCTCGCCCAGGAGGTCGTGGTCCCGTGGGAGGCCGAGACGGCGCCCGCCCGGGAGGCCGGCGTCCGGGTGGCGCTGCTCCGCACCGGACTGGTGCTGAGCGGCGACGGCGGCATGCTGGCCAGGATCCTGCCGATCTTCAAGCTGGGGCTGGGGGCACCCCTGGGGTCGGGGGGACAGTACTGGTCGTGGATCTCGATCGACGACTGGGTCGGTGCCGTGCGGCACGTCCTGAAGGATCCGGAGATCTCGGGCCCGGTGAACCTGACCGCGCCGGAGCCGGTCACCAACGCGGAGTTCACCAGGGCTCTCGGGGAGGCCGTGCACCGGCCCACCATGCCGCTGGCCGTACCCGGCTTCCTGCTGCGCGCGGCCCTCGGGGAGTTCGCCGGGGAGGGGGTGCTGACGGGACAGCGGGTGATCCCCCGGCGCCTGCTGGAGGCGGGCCATGCGTTCCGGCATACGGGTCTCAACGAGGCACTCGCCGCCGTAATCTAGGGTCCCTGTTTCCGCTGAAGCCATTGGAGAGATCACATATGGGCAGGTCCGGGCAGTCCCACATCCTCGCCATCGGGGGCGGCTCGTTCCGCCCGTCCGCGCGCCACGGATTCATCGAGGCCAGCGCGCTGCTGCGATACGCCCTTGACCTGACCGGCCAGGACCGGCCCAAGCTGGGCCTGCTCGCCACCGCCCTGGGCGACGACTCCGACTGGCTGCTGAAGATGTACGGCGCCTTCCGCGACTGGGACGTCGAGGTCAGCCACCTGACCGTGTTCCCGATGCCCAACGTCGAGGACCCGCGCGAGTGGATCCTGAACCAGGACGTCATCTACGTCAGCGGCGGCAGCGTGGCCAACCTGGCGGCGCTGTGGCGGCTGCACGGCCTGGACGAGGCGTTCGAGGAGGCATGGCGGTCGGGCGTGGTGCTGTCCGGGCAGAGCGCGGGGGCGCTGTGCTGGCACGTGGGCGGCAACACCGACTCCTTCGGGCCGACGCTCCGGACGTGGGCCGACGGTCTCGGCCTGCTCCCCCACTCGTGCGGCGTCCACTACAACTCCGACCCGCAGCGCCGCAGGCTGCTGCACGAGGCGGTGGCCTCGGGCGAGCTGCCCGGCGGCTACGCCGCCGACGAGGGCGTCGCCCTGCACTACGTGGGCACCGAGTTCATCCAGGCCGTCAGCGTGGATCCGGAGGGCTACGCCTACCGGGTGGAGCACGACGGGGCCAACGGGGTCAAGGAGTTCCGCATCGAGCCTCGGCTTCTCACGTCATGACCAAGGGCGGGTCAACTACTCTTGATGCGTGAGTGACCTGGCGATCGTCCGTCTCGGCGTTGACTTCCCCTACGAGCAGGCATGGGATCTCCAGCGGCGGATCCATGCCCGCCGGGTGGCCGGTGAGGTCCCCGACACCTGCCTGCTGCTCGAACACGCGCCGGTCTACACGGCCGGCAAGCGCACCGCCCCGAGCGAACGGCCCGCGGACGGCACCCCGGTCATCGACGTGGACCGGGGTGGCCGGATCACCTGGCACGGTCCCGGGCAGCTGGTGGGCTATCCGATCGTCAGGCTCGGCGAGCCGCTGGACGTGATCTCCTATGTCCGGCTGCTGGAGGAGACGCTCATCCATGTCTGCGCCGACTTCGGGGTGCAGGCCGGCCGGGTGGAGGGGCGCAGCGGCGTCTGGGTGGCCGGTGACCCCTCGCACGGCCTGCCCGACCGGAAGGTCGGCGCGATCGGCATCAGGGTCGCCGGGGGCGTCACGATGCACGGATTCTCGCTCAACTGCTCCAACGACCCGAGCTGGTACAACCGGATCGTCCCGTGCGGGATCAGCGACGCCGGGGTCTCCTCGCTGTCGGCCGAGACCGGCCGCCGGATCGTGGTCGACGAGGTCATGCCCTACGCCGAGAAGCACCTGGCCGAGGCGCTCGGCGCGCGGGCCTTCGAGCTGCCGGAGGAGGAGCTCTTCCGGCGCTGAGCCCCGCGCGGCGACCGGCCGGGGGCACGCCCTGCGGTCCGGAGCGGCACGCCGTACGGCCCGGCGCCCCGGGCAGGGCGACACACCCTGCGGCCCGGCGGCCCCGAGCGGCACGCCGTACGGCCCGGCGCCCCGGGCAGGGCGACACACCCTGCGGCCCGGCGGCCCCGAGCGGCACGCCGTACGGCCCGGCGCCCCGGGCAGGGCGACACACCCTGCGGCCCGGCGGCCCCGAGCGGCACGCCGTACGGCCCGGCGGCCCGGACGGGGCCGTCCGCTCCCGGCGGCGGGGCGCTCGACGGCCGGACCAGGCGCGGGACCGGGCCGGTCCGGAGCGCCGCCCCCTCATGTATGGCCATTCTCCGGCGGGACATAAGCTGGGGCGGTGAGCGAGCGTAGCGAGCGAGCGAATAGAAACAGCACCTCGGTCCCGCGACCGACGAAGGAGGTCGCATGACCGTTGCTCCGGAAGGCCGAAAGCTCCTCCGTCTGGAGGTCCGCAACGCCGAGACCCCCATCGAGAAGAAGCCCGAGTGGATCAAGACCAAGTTCAGGACCGGTCCCAACCACACCGAGCTGCGAGCACTGGTCAAACGCGAGGGCCTGCACACCGTCTGCCAGGAGGCCGGGTGTCCCAACATCTCGGAGTGCTGGGAGGACCGTGAGGCCACCTTCCTCATCGGCGGCGACCAGTGCACCAGGCGATGCGACTTCTGCCAGATCGACACCGGCAAGCCCAAGGAGTACGACACCGACGAGCCACGGCGGGTGGCCGAGTCGGTCCAGCAGATGGGCCTCAACTACGCGACCGTGACCGGGGTCGCCCGTGACGACCTGCCCGACGGCGGCGCGTGGCTGTACGCCGAGACCGCCAGGCAGATCCACACGCTGCTGCCGGGCTGCGGCGTCGAGCTGCTGGTGCCCGACTTCAACGGCGACCAGGGCCAGCTCGAGGAGGTCTTCTCCGCCAAGCCCGAGGTCTTCGCGCACAACATCGAGACCGTGCCGCGGATCTTCAAGCGCATCCGCCCCGCGTTCCGTTACGAGCGGTCCCTGGGAGTGATCACCAAGGCTCGCGAGGCCGGGCTGGTGACCAAGTCCAACCTGATCCTCGGCATGGGCGAGGACCGCGAGGAGGTCGTCCAGGCCATGCGCGACCTCCACGAGGCCGGCTGCGACCTGCTGACCGTGACCCAGTACCTGCGTCCCACCCCGCGCCACCACCCGGTGGAGCGCTGGGTGAAGCCCGAGGAGTTCGTGGAGCTCCAGAAGGAGGCCGAGGCCATCGGTTTCGCCGGAGTCCTGTCCGGTCCGCTGGTCCGCTCCTCCTACCGGGCCGGCCGCCTCTACAAGCAGGCCATCGAGGCCCGCCAGCACGCCTGATCCCGCATCTCGGCCCAGGGCCCCGCGCGTCCCGCGCGGGGCCCTGCGCGTTGCCCGCCGGGCCGCCTTCCGAGGCCGCGCACCGGTCTCCCCACCGGCACGCGGCAGGTCACGTTTTCATATCTTGACCCATGGATTTGTATCCTTCAGAACATGGCCAAGAAGCCCGAAGACCCAGAGCGCCCGGGGCGCATCAAGCAACTCCGCATGATCGCTCAGATCATCAAGGAGGCCAACCCCAAGGGGATGCCGATCGTCTACGCGTCGGCGCTCGGCACGCTCGCGCTGTTCATAGTGATCGGCCTGGTCACGGGCTTGTTCTGGTACCTGCTCGTCATCGGGATCATGCTGGCCCTCACGGTCGGCCTGGTGGTGTTCGGCCAGATCGCCCAGAAGTCGCAGTATTCGATGCTGCACGGCCAGGTCGGCGCCGCCGCCGCGATCCTGCAGGGCATGCGCGGCAACTGGGAGGTCACCCCGGCCGTCGCGGTCAACCGCGACCAGGACATCGTGCACCGCGTGGTCGGCTACCCCGGCATCGTCCTGGTCTCGGAGGGACCGGGCAGCCGCGTGCAGAAGATGCTGGTGGCCGAGAAGAAGCGGGTCCAGCGGGTCGCGCTCGACGTCCCGGTCTACGACATCCAGTCCGGTGACGGCGAGGGACAGATCCCCCTGGCCAAGCTGCAGCGCCACCTGATGAAGCTGCCCCGCAACCTCAAGAAGCCCGCGGTCTACGAGATCAACAACCGTCTCAAGGCCCTTCCGCAGACGCTGCCGATGCCCAAGGGCCCGCTGCCCCGCGGGGCGCGGATGCCCCGCCCGAAGATGCGCTGATGGACCTCGCAGGAGTCGACCGGCGTCAGGTGGACGCCGCCGGCACCTCCCGGGCCAACCGCGGCTGGTGGGACGGCGCCGCGGACGAATACCAGGCCGAGCACGGGGAGTTCCTCCGTGACTCGGGCTTCGTCTGGTGCCCGGAGGGCCTCGACGAGGCCGACGCCCGCCTGCTGGGCGACGTCGCCGGCAGAGACGTCCTGGAGATCGGCTGCGGCGCGGGACAGTGCGGGCGGTGGCTGATCGGGCAGGGGGCCAGGGTGGCGGCCTTCGACCTGTCCTTCCGGCAGCTCCAGCACTCCCGCCGGATCGACCTCGACGCCGGCGCGCCGCTCCCGGTGGTCCAGGCCGACGCCGAGGCCCTGCCCTTCGCCGACGGGTCGTTCGACCTGGTCTGCTCGGCCTTCGGCGCGCTGCCGTTCGTGGCCGACGCGGCGGCCGTGCTCGCCGAGACCCGCCGGGTGCTGCGCCCCGGCGGCCGTCTGGTCTTCTCCGTCAGCCACCCGGTCCGCTGGGCCTTCCCCGACGATCCGGGCCCCCGCGGGCTGACCGCCGACCGGTCCTACTTCGACCGCTCGCCGTATGTGGAGATCGGCGACGACGGGCGGCCGTCCTATGTCGAGCACCACCGCACGATGGCCGACTGGATCGGGCTCATCGTCACCTCGGGCCTGTCCGTCGAGGGGCTGACCGAACCCGAGTGGCCCGACGGCCATGACCGCGAGTGGGGCGGCTGGAGCCCGCTGCGCGGCCGTCACCTGCCGGGCACCGCGATCTTCACCTGCGTGCGGCGGGCCTGAGCCCCGCCGCTCCGCCCGCCTGTCCGTCGTCCGTCTGTCCGTCTGTCCGGACCGCTTTTGGCGCCCCGCGGACCTACAGGCGCACGACCACGGTGTTCGCCGCCCGGTCGTGCAGGCCCCGCTGGTCGCGGTCCCAGATGAGGGCCGGTACGGCCAGGCACAGCAGCAGGGTCCGGACCAGCACCGCCACGAGACCCGGACGTCCACCGCCGAGCGCGGCGACCCGGATGCCGAACAGCCGCATGCCGAAGGTCATGCCCATGGTGCCCACCAGCACGATGTATTCCACCGCGAAGATCGCGAGCGGGACCCAGCCCTGTTCGGCCGGGTTCACCCGCAGGAGCCCCTGCGCGATGGCCCAGGTGCAGATCAGCCAGTCGATCACGATGGCGCCGATCCGGCGGCCGAACCCCGCGACCGCGCCGCTGCCCTCCTGGGGCAGGCCGAGCCGTTCCCCCGGGTAGCCCAGGTCGACTCCGGCCGACCTGACACCGCCGAGCCAGGTCTGGGTCCAACGGGGCTGCTGCCTGCTGTTCATGGCTAAACGGTATCCGCCCGGCGGACCGCCCCCGCATCCGCCCGAGCCGACTACCCGGATCACCCGGAAGCCGTACATCATGTGGATCAACCGTCTCTCATGCACATCCCTCGGAGCACCCCCCAAGTGTCTGACATAGATGACATAGACCGGCGTTTCGCCGCGCTCACCGCCCAGATCAGCCAGGAAGAACGCCGGAGGATGAGCAGGGCGGCCAGGCGGGGGCAGGCGCGCCCGCCGCGTTCCCGGCGCCGCCGGAGGCGGATCGCCGCGTTCACCGTGGTCGCCGTGGTGGCGGGCGCCGGAGTGTACGTCGCCTACCGCCCCGAGGTCGTCGACCGGATCCGGACCGCCCTCACCGGCCAGGCCCCCGGCGTGGCCGGCGCCCGGGACCCCGGCGCGGCCCCCGAGGAGACCGCGCCGGCCGCCGTGGAGCCGGCGCAGATCTCCCCCTTCTACGGCTCACCCGCCGAGAAGTACGCCGACGGCGTCGAAGGACTGGTGATGCCGCCGGCCAGGGCGATGGGCGGGCTGAGCGCCAAGGAGGTGTCCGCCGCCCTGAAGCGGACGGTGAAGTTGCTGAAGGCCTCGAACCTGGACCGCGGGGTGCTGGCCGGCGGCAGGCCCACGGAGCTGATCGGCCTGCTCGACCCCGAACAGCGCAAGCGCTTCGTCAAGGAACTCGACCGTCCCGGGAAGGACGGGTCCAACAGCCGGTGGTGGGTGACCAGCCTGGCACCCGGAACGGCGGAGCTCGCCGTCGAGACCGTCAAGGTGGACGGCGACGCCCGGCTGTCCGCCTTCCGCCGCGACGGCCGCCCGGGGATCCGGGTCAAGGTGAACCACCTGTTCGTCTACGCCGTCCGGCGGCCGGGCCGGCCGGACAGCACGATGCGGCTCGTCAAACACAGCATGGGGACGCTGGAGGCGTGGAAGGACGGCGGTCGGCTCCGCTTCTGGCTCACCCGCTGGAACAGCGGCATGGTCTCTCCCGCGCGGTGCGACATCGACGACGGCTTCGTGCGGCCGCTCTACCCGGACTCCGGTCCCGGCGGGGAGGCGGAGAAGGCCACCGGTCCCCTCCAGGACCCCTACTCCCGCGAGGACGACCCGGAGCACGAGGACTGCGTACGGGTGTCGCGGACCTGAGGAGCCGGAGGGCGCGGGCCAGGGACCGGACGGCCCAGGTCCGGGAAACGGATGGTCCGGAGGTCCGGAAACGGACGGTTCAGACGTGAAAAGTCCGGCAAAGGACGGCCCTTCACGCCCGCTCCGGCGGGACGCGGGGCTACCGTGAAGGCGGCTTTCCCTTAACACGAGTGAAACAGACGAGACACGGGGCGGTAACGGCACAGACCTACGTTCGGCTCTGATGGCCCGTGCCCCTTGGGAGGTTCGCGTGTTCAACTCCGCCGACGACGTCCTTAAGTTCATCAAGGACGAGGGGGTGCAGTTCGTCGATGTCAGGTTCACCGACCTGCCGGGGACGACGCACCACTTCACCTTTCCCACGGAAAACTTCGGAGCGAACGTCTTCACCGACGGCCTCATGTTCGACGGCTCGTCGATCCGGGGTTTCCAGGCCATCCACGAGTCGGACATGCTCCTGCTGCCCGACCCCACCACGGCCGTGCTCGACCCCTTCCGGCAGCACAAGACGCTCAACATCAACTTCTTCGTGCACGACCCGCTGACGGGCGAGGCCTACAGCCGCGACCCGCGCAACGTCGCCCGCAAGGCCGAGGAGTATCTCAAGGGCACCGGCATCGCCGACACGGTCTTCTTCGGCCCCGAGGCCGAGTTCTACATCTTCGACGACGTGCGGTTCGAGACCAGCGCGCACGCCAGCTACTACCACATCGACTCGATCGAGGGCGCCTGGAACACCGGTAAGGCCCAGGAGGGCGGCAACCTCGGTTACAAGCCGCGCTACAAGGGCGGCTACTTCCCGGTCCCGCCGATGGACCACTTCACCGACCTGCGTTCGGAGATGGTGCGCAACCTCATCGACGCGGGCATCGACGTGGAGATGCAGCACCACGAGGTCGGCACGGCCGGCCAGGCGGAGATCGACTTCCGCTTCAACACGCTGCTCAAGGCCGCCGACACCCTGATGCTGTACAAGTACATCGTCAAGAGCACGGCCCTGGCCCACGGCCACACGGTCACCTTCATGCCCAAGCCGATCTTCGGTGACAACGGTTCCGGCATGCACTGCCACCAGTCGCTGTGGAAGGACGGCGAGCCGCTGTTCTACGACGAGGTCGGCTACGCGGGCCTGTCCGACACCGCTCGCTACTACATCGGCGGCCTGCTCAAGCACGCCCCCTCGCTGCTGGCCTTCACCAACCCGACGGTGAACTCCTACCACCGCCTGGTCCCCGGCTACGAGGCCCCGGTCAACCTGGTCTACTCCCAGCGCAACCGCTCGGCGTGCATCCGCATCCCGATCACGGGCTCCAACCCGAAGGCCAAGCGCATCGAGTTCCGTGTTCCGGACCCGTCCTGCAACCCCTACTTCGCCTTCGCCGCCCAGCTCATGGCGGGCATCGACGGCATCCGCAACAAGATCGAGCCGGTCGAGCCGGTCGACAAGGACCTCTACGAGCTCCCTCCGGAGGAGGCCCGTAACATCCCGCAGGTCCCGGGCTCGCTGACCGACGTGCTCGCCGCCCTGGAGGCCGACCACGAATACCTGCTGGAGGGCGGCGTGTTCACGCCGGACCTGATCGAGACCTGGATCTCCTACAAGCGCGAGCACGAGATCGACCCGATCCGGCTCCGCCCCCACCCGCACGAGTTCGAGCTCTACTACGACGTGTGACGGCGGGGTTCTCCAGCCTCGGCGACCTTCCTGGAAATGGGCGCTGAGCTGGAGAAAACCTGTCGTTGGTTGTCATTGCTGAGCAACGTCGACCGGAACAGAACGGCCCGGCACCGCGATCGGTGCCGGGCCGTTTCTGCGATTGACCCGCGCTCAGTTCTGCAGATCGTCCCAATAGTCTTTGAGCATCTCATTCGGCCAACTGGGCTCGCGCACTTCGCCGCGCGGGCCCATCTCCTTGAAATAGGGCGCCAGATCGAAGACGGGGCTGCCGTCGATCGCGTCCAGGTCGGCCACGTGCAAGTCCAGGCCATCAACCTTCAGAAGCCGCGGGAAGGACTGCGCAAGCTGATTCGGCCTACGGTGGTTACGGTGAACAAACGTTCCCGTGGCCGGCCATTTAGGGTTGTTGCGTGGGCTCCGAGCGTGCAGAGCGACATCTTCGGGCGAAGCCTGGTGGAAGTGCCAGACGACCAGCAGGTGGGAGAACTCCTCAAGACCCTGGACGACCTCGACGGGGAAGTCGGGATTCAGGCGGATGATCGCCGTGCCGCTCCAGTGGTCGTCGGTGGGTTCGGTGCGTCCGCCGACCACGGTGCCGATGGGCTTGATATCCAGCGACTGAGCCATATGGTTGCCCTCATCCCTTCGCCGTGACTCGTAACGGGATCAATCTACGTGGGTCAGGCACGCAGCGGCTCGCGCGTCCAGCTCAGCGACCGCCGATATCCCTCGGCGCCGGTACGGGGAGAGAAGGTCACGCATGTTGACGACCGCTTGCCGCGCCCGCCCCGAGTAGATGCCCTCTTCCATCGCGTCGAGAGCGGTGCTCCAGGTGGCACACGCCTCTTCCACGCCGCCAGTGGCGACCTGTATCGCCCCCAGGTATCCAAGCGTCACCACGTGTGTGCGACGGAAGGCGTCTCCTCGGGTCCGGACGCTGCGTCGAAACTGGCGGATGGCGCCCTGTCGGTCCCCGCAGTCCCGCAGGGTGCACGCGGTTTCGTGAGCCAATGAGGCTTCCCCGAAAAAGAACGTGCGCTGCGGTTCCTCAATGTCCGCGCCGGCCGAAGCGAGATCGTTCTCAGCCCTCAGCAGGGCCTTGGCCGCATCCTGCTTTCTGCCGTTCGCGGCCAGAGCACGGGCATGGACGACACCGAGCAACGCCCGCTCCCGAGGCGTGGCACTGGCGTAGCGCCGGCCCTGCATGGAGGCTGTCGACAGATCGAGGCCCTGCGTAACGAACCCGAGGTCGATGGCTTGGTGCGCCATGGCGCGCAGGATGTGGCCGCTCAACGGCGCGTTGTCAGCCCGAGCGGCCAGCTTCACGGCCAAGATGAAGTACCGCTGCGCCAGAGCGTGCTTACCGTTGTCAAATCCCATCCAGCCCGACAGGTAGGCCAACTCTGCGACGGCGGAGAACATATCACGCCGTACTTGCTCGTCAAGGAACGTCCCATGGAGAAAGGCGGCAACGTCCGACTGCAGGTATTGCACCAGCGCTTTCCTGCCGTGACCACCGCCGCGCCGCTGATCGATTCGAGAGAAAGCCGCAGTGAGCTCTTGAACGGTCACCACATCACCACGCCCGACCCGCTGATGCTTCGTCGGCGCGGACGGCTGCTCGGCCATCTTCTCCCACCACCCCCGCCCCGGCAGCGCAAGGGCGGCCACTGAATACACCGCCCCGCTCAGAAGGCTTCTGCGCTCTGAGTTCACGTCCGTTCTCCCCAGGTCAGTCAGCGCGATCAGTGGATCGACACGCCACTCCAGCGCCTCCTGTGTTGGCGCGTCGGGAACTGTGAACCCGAGCTCATCTGGTGTGATGATGCGCTTCAGGCGACGAGACAGCGCCTGGCACAGGATTATGGGAGCTGCGCCTGACGGCTTCGTCCCGGCCCCCCACATGCTGACGTGGGAGCGGCCTATGCAGGTGTAATCGAGCAGATTGCTCTCTTGCGCGACACGGTTGAACGCATTCGCCGCTTGTGCCCGTGACCAGCCCGCCTCTTGGAGGAGTACGGCGAGCCGCTCATTCCGTTCGCTCGCCACAATACGCCTCCGCATGACAGAACGAATCTTCAACCGCCTTGATCAACCTGCACCTGCGGTATGTATATCTCCCGCATTGCATTGATCACCATAGTCGCCGACATCGGTGTTCTCATGACGAATAACGAGAAGCCTGACCGGATCCAATAAACGATCTTTGACCACTTTGACCACCGTACAGGCCTTGACCCCATACTCAACGCTCTCTGATCTTCGTAACTTGGGCAGCGTGGACGACGAACGCACCACCTTGTCATTCGGCCCCGACTTGGCCGGAATTCTGCCGTCATTTCTCGGTGCAGAGACGAATGACGGCCGATGCCTGTGATGGGCGTGGGGCCGCGGTCACCCGGCAGAAGAAGATCGCCTGACGGGTGGTCTCGTGATCGAGAACCCCCGCATGCCCGGACGGCACCGCGAGGGCTCAACCCTCGCCACCGTGCACCACGGCTCCTTCTCCACTCCATGAAAGGAATGGCACGAGATGGAAGGACGATTAGAGTTCGATCGGTGGTTCGGCCGGGCCCGGACCTTGGTCCTTCAGCCGACCACGCTGTGCAATCTCGATTGCGTGTACTGCTACCTGCCGCACCGGCGCCTCAACAATGAGATGACCCCCGAGGTCGCTCAGGCCGTTGCCGACTCGGCTGCGGAACTGACCGACCCCGGCACCCCGGTGGACATCGTGTGGCACGGCGGGGAACCCCTCGCCCTGGGCCGACGCAAGTTCACCGCCCTGCTCGCGCCGTTCGAGGACCTCCGTCAGGCGGGCCGGATCCACCACAGTGTGCAGACCAACGCCACCCTCATCGACGACAAGTGGTGCGACCTGCTCACTCGTTACCAGGTCCACGTCGGCGTCAGCATCGACGGCCCCGCGGCCTTGAACGCCCGACGGGTGGATCTGCGCGGCCGGCCTGCCTTCGACCGGATCGTGCGCGGCATCCGCCGCCTCCACGATTACGGCATCCGCTTCAGCTTGATCGCCGTCGTGGGGGCCGAAGGCATTGATCAGCCGGTCGCACTCCTGGACTTCCTCGCCGAGCTGGGGCCGCACACGATCGGCTTCAACGTGGAGGAGATGGAAGGCGTCAACGACCAGCGGTGCGGGATCGCCCAGGACCAGGCCGAACGGTTCTGGAAGGGAGTCATGGACTGGCGCAGGACCCACAGCGGAGGGCCCGCGCTGCGGGAGCTCGAGCGGCTCGCCGACTACCTGCGCCTTGCCCGCAGCGGGCAGCGCGGCGAGTGGTGCAGGTACGGCCTCGATCCGATTCCGACGGTGTCGACGGATGGAGACGTGGTACTGATGTCGCCCGAGCTGGCCGGCATCAGGGATGACGCCTACGGCGATTTCCTCGCCGGGAACGTCCGCTCTCAGAGCATCGCCGGCATGTTGGATCAGGCGCACCGGCTGCGCTACGTCGCCGAGTTCATGACCGGCCTGTCCCGGTGCCAGATGGAATGCGAGTTCTTCGACTTCTGCCGCGGCGCCCAGGCATGCAACCGCTACTTCGAGAACGGCAGCTTCGCGACCACGGAGACCGACTACTGCCGACTCACCCGTCAAGCCCTCGTCACCGCTCTGTACACCTCGCCCCAAAAGGAGATCGTGGCATGACCATGCTGGAGTACCTGGCCACCACGGATGCGAACGTGGTTGACGACCTGATCGGCGCCGGCACCCTCAAGACCCCCGATCCGCTGCAGGCCGCCAAGTTCGACAACAAGCCGAGCTGGGACAACGGCAAGAAGGGCGGGTTCGACAACAGGCCATCCTGGAACAACTGGTCCAAGAAGAAGTAGGAGATGACCGTCGTGGGCGCGGTGACCCCGCGCCCACGACGGGACCGATATGGAAGACAGGGCAATGGAGACACGCACCGTACGCCAGACGAGCGTTACGCTGCCCGACCTGGATGACGCCGACCTGAACGAGGTCGATTCGCTGGAAGGCGAGCACGGCACGCTGCGCGACTTCCGATACGCCGACGCCCAGCTGCGTGAGCTTCCCCTGTCGGGGACCCAGCTCATGGACGGACATATCACCGGCCTCATCACCCAGCGGGCCCGTCTGGAGGACCTGCGCCTGCACTCGGTGGAGTTCTCCGGCTGTGACCTGGCCGGCGTCCGCTGGGAGGGCGGCAAGCTCTCCCGCGTCACCTTCACCGACTGCAAGCTGCTCGGTGCCGTGTGGGAGAACGTCACGCTCGACGACGTGGTCTTCGAACGGTGCAAGCTGGACTACGCGACCTTTACACAGCTCCGCGCCGTAGGGTCGACGATCTTCACCGACTGCTCGTTACAAGAAGCGCGTTTCAGCGGGTCTGACCTGAGCGACGTGGCGTTCGACAGCTGCGACCTGCACCTGACGCAGTTCGACGGCGGCGCATATCGCGACTGCGACCTGCGCGGCAACGACCTGTCCGGCCTTCGCGGTGTGAGTGCGCTCAAGAAGATCATCATCGATCGGTCGCAGCTTCAGGGCCTCGCCCAGGCGTTCGCGGCCGAGCAGGAGATCACCTTCGATTAGGGCCTCGACGACCAAGGAGTCGGAGACATGGGCTTACAGCTGCTGTTCGACCAGTTCAGCGACATCCAGGGGCGTATCGAGATCGGGAACGTCAGGCAGGCGGGGGACGCGGCGGGCTATGACGACGGCGTGGCAGTCGTCCCCCAGGGGGACTGGACACCCCTCAGCAGCGTGGAAGCCGACCGGCTGCGACCCGATGACGCCACCCCGGCCAGCGTGGTGATTGAGCTGGTTGCCCAGCCTCTGCCGGTGTTCGCCTCCGACGATCTACAAGGCCGTGTGAACGCCGCGTCCGCCCTCGACCCGCTGCAAGGCCGCTGGCCGCGCAGGCGCCTCGCCTGCACGGACAGCCCGGCCGGGCTGCTCACCAGCACCGAGGATTCCACGACTGGCCACCGGATCGGACTGCACATCGACAACTTCGACCGGCTGCCCTGTCCCGTCCGGCAGAACAGCCGCCGGCGCTTCTGCCTCAATCTGGGGCCCGGCACCCGCTATCTCCTGGTCGGCGACCGGGACATCACGGAGATCTGTCGTGTCCTGGGCCGTGACCAGGAACGGCACTGCCCGCACACTGACGACCTGCGCCGTTACGTCGCGGAAGGGCACCCGCTGCGGTGCCTGCGCATCCGGCTGGAGCCTGGCCAGGGGTACATCGCCCCTACGGAGTTCCTGCCGCACGACGGCTCCACCAGCGGCGTCCAGACGTGGTCACTGGCGGCTTTCTGGCTGGGTTGAGAACGCAAAAGAGGCCCGATGCTTTGATCGGATTCCCGTGCCCTTCATCGCCGGTCGGGGCAGCGCTGCTCAGCGTTCCCAGGCTCCGGCGGGGATGCTGTAGAAGGTACGGGCCGGTGTCCACCACTCCCGATCCGCGAAGCGTCCCGTGATCCGGCCGACCACGCACCACAGGGTGTGGACGTCATGCTCAAGGTCACCGTCGGGGTCGAGCGCCAGCCCCTCGGTGAAGGGCCGGTAGTCGGGGAGGGACATGTATCCGCCCTCCTCGTACGGTGGATTGACATCGCCGAGCAGTTCGCCGTCGTAGTGGAGGTACAGCGGCTCGAGCCCTTCGCCCACCTCGCCCCAGTATTTGATCTGGAAGGCTCGCCGCTCTCCGAGATTGTCGAGCGCGGGATGGGTCGAGGACAGCCCGAAGGCGAAGAGATGGGTCCAGCCCGGCGCGTGCGGGCCGATCCAGATGCCTTTCGCCGGAGGGCCTTTGTACGTTCCCGCGAGCGTCGTCACGTCGCACTCCAGGCGTGAGCCCGGGTCCACGCGGAATCGGCCGGCCAGTTCTTCCGGGTCGTCGCTCTCCGCCCAGAGGGCATGGAAGCCGAGCTGGAGTCCGCGGCCGTGCTCGACCAGCAGGTCCCACTGGTTCTCCGCGGGAAGAGCCTGTTCCGTGTCCGTCATTGTTCGCATCCTGCTGTCCAACGGGAATGCGGGGCTGCGCTCGGCAGCCCCGCATTCGATGGCCGGTCAGTTCACGATCTTCACCCAGAACGGGCTGTCGCTGGTCTTGGTGATGGTGTTTTCAGGGTCGTGGTCGAGAAGGCGACAGTGGCCGTAGAACGCCTTCAGCGCAGCTCCATGATCCTCGTTGCGGTCTCCTCGGATCCCCTGAGCGGTAGGGCGGGTAGGTGAGGGCGTCCGTCGCCGGGTTCAGGGCCTGCTCGCATGGGCGCCGGCCATGGTCCGGCGTCGTGCGTGTCACCCCACGGTGGCCCGGCGTCGCGCGTGTCACCCCATGGGCCGGCGTCGTGCGTGCCACCCCATGGGCCGGCGTCGCGCGTATGGTCACACGGTCGGCCGGCCGCCTCCGCCGTCGGCACCGCTCAGGGCGTGGGCCGCGGCGCGCACCTGGGCCCGGTAGCGCCGGCGCGCGTGTCTCGCCAGGAGATACAGGCCCGCGGCCGTCAGGACCACGGCCGCCAGCCAGTGGAGCGGGAGGACGACCACGGTCGCCGTCGCGGCCGTCGGCGTCCCGCCGGGGCCGGGGATGGACACGGCGGCCCGGCACAGGCACCACAGGGGCGGGTCGAAGGTGGTGGAGATCTCGCGGATGGCGCCCCGGCCCACGGTGAAGTCGGGGAAGGCGACGCTCTCCCCGTTCACCCGCAGCCGCAGGCGGTCGTCGCCGCGGAAGTCGCGGTGCACGGTCCCGGTGTCGCGCACCGTGGTGGTGAAGGTGAGGGGCCCGCCGAGCGCGAAGCCCGGGGCGCGCAGGCCCGTGACCTCCGCCGAGTCGTCGACGGGTCCGGGGACGGCGATGTAGACCGGGGCGCCGATCCCCCGGTTGACCCGGATGTTGCCGGCACCGGTGCCGGCGGGCACCATGAAGATCAGGGCGAGCTGGTGGTCTCCTGGCTCCGGGGCGGACGGCACGCTGATCCGGACGGACACCGACCTGGTCCTCCCCGCGGGCAGACGGAAGCGGTCAGGGGTGACGGTGACCCAGTTGCTGGCGGAGTAGGGGGCCTTGGGCTGGAAGAGCAGCGTCCCGTCCAGGTCGGGCTTGAAGTCGGCCTTGCGGACCTCGACGTCGACCGGGCGCTCGCCCTGGTTGACGACCTGGAACCGCTGTTTCTCGTCGATGTCACCGGGCTGGACGGCGAGGCGGGTCGGGCTCACCGTCAGCGAGAAGTCCGTTCCGGGTGTGGGCGGGGCCGATCCCGCGCCGGCCGGACCCACCGCCAGCGGACCGGCCGGACCCACCGCCCACAGCAGGAACGCGCCGGCCAGGACGGCGGCGCGCCCGCGCCTCGGCCATACAGTCACCTTCGGCTCTCCACAATGCCGCTGTCCGGGTGGGGGATGAGGGGCCTGCCGCCGGGGTCCGCCTGCAGGGCCGCGGGGTCCGCCTACAGGGTGGTGGCCACGTAGGTGAGGGTCGCGGAGTAGGTGTCGGGGCGCACGAACGGGATCGTGATCCGGTAGTCGTGCTCGAAGTCGTCTCCGGTCGAGGCCGACGGACCGGTCTTGCGGTACAGCTCGACCGGGCTCCCGGAGGTCAGCGGGACGAACGCGCCGCCGGTGACCTGTTCCACCAGCAGCGAGCTGATCGGGATGGTCTCGGGGTTGCCGCCGGTGCCCTGGAGCTCGGCGGACGCCGGAGAGACCGTCACGGTGTAGCCCGCGAAGTTGTTGGTCGTCACGGTGAACCCCACCGGGGTGGCGGTCTCGACGGTCTCCGTGGGACGGCCGGTGAGGGTGAAGGAGGGGGTGAGGTTCGTCAGCGTGATCGAGCCGAGCACCTCGACGTTCGCGGTGACGGTGTCCGAGTCCGTCTCCCCCGGCGCGGCCTTGGCCGCCGAACTCGTCTCCCCCATCGACATGGCGATGCCGGCCACGAGCATGCCTGTCACCATCGCCACCCGGCCTAGCCGTTTTCTTGACATCGCCGATGCTCCCGTTCCATCCGGATAGATGACCAACTGGGTTGGTTACGTCACCGAAAGTAACATCATGGCAGGGATGCAGCGGAGATTGGTCACCGTGCGTAATACGGCGTGTCGTGACTTACCCAGACCCATCACATACTCGGGCGACCCGGCGGTGCTCCGCGGGCCGTTCCGGACACCCGCGTGCGGCATGAGGGCACTCCGTCAGGAGATGACCGTTTCCCCACATCGCCGGCGTCATCGGCGCCGTCCTCCTCGCCCCTCCCCCGGTGTCCTGCCCTCGTCGTCCCGCCTTCGACGGTCGCCTGCGGCGCGGAACAGCGGCGCATTAGGCAGAATGATCCTGATTTACGGTGATAAATCGAGGTGGGTGGACATGGCTGGGACGTCCCTGGGCGGACGGTGGCACCCGAGGATCTCCGAGCATCGCCGGCCGCTGGCCGCTGCGACCGTGCTGGTGGGGACCTTTCTGGCCGTCAGCGGCTCGGTGCCGCTGCTGCCCGTCGTCCTGAACCGGGTGACCGCCATCGCCTACGCGATCCAGGCCGGGCAGGAGCAGCCGGGCTGGCCGGGCGGGGCGATCCCCTACTCCTGGGGCGGTGGTCACGACGACGCCCCCGGCCCTTCCTTCGGCACCTGCCAGGGCTACAGCGGCGCGATCCGTCCCTGTCCCGCCACCAAGACCCTCGGCCTCGACTGCTCCGGGCTGGCCAGATGGGTCTACCGGCTGGCCTACGGCCGTGACGTCCTGGGGCCGGGCAACACCGACGACCACATCAGGCGGCTGACGGAGGTGTCCGCCGCCAAGGCGCGCCCGGGTGACCTGGTGTTCTACGGCAAGATCGGCAAGCGCTCGGCGAAGACCCACCACGTGGGCATCTACATCGGCCAGGGCAGAATGATCAACGCGCTGAAGACCGGCACCGAGATACGGATCGACTCGCTGAGAGCCGTGAAGGGCTTCGCCGGCTACTTCCGTTACCTGTAGAGACATCCGTACTTGTGGAAAGCCGTAGGAGAGATATGCGCCTGGGCGTGATGTTCGACCGCGATCTGCCCCCGGAGTCACTCATCCCCTTCTGCCGCCATCTGGACGCGGCCGAGGTGGAGGACGTCTGGGTGGTGGAGGACCTGGGCTGGACCGGATCGATCTCGTCGGCGGCCACCGCGCTCGCCGTCACCGAACGGCTCCGCGTGGGCATCGGGATCACCCCGGCGCCGCTGCGCAATCCGGCCCTGCTGGCCATGGAGCTCGGCAACCTGGCCCGCATGCATCCCGGCCGCCTGGCGGCCGGGATCGGCCACGGCGTCCAGGACTGGATGCGACAGGTGGGCGCGCTGGCCCCCTCGCCGCTGGCCCTGCTGGAGGAGACCATCGTGGCCGTGCGCACGCTGCTGCGCGGCGAGACGCTCACCCTCCAGGGCCGGGCCGTACGGATCGACGGGGTGAGCCTGGTGCATCCGCCCGCGACCGCCCCGCCGGTCCTCGCCGGGGTCGTACGGCCCCGCTCACTGGAGCTGTCCGGGCGGGCGGCCCAGGGCACGATCCTACCCGAGGGGGTCGGTCCGGCCCAGATCGCGGCGGCACGGGAGCTGACCGGCGGCGACGGCCACGAGCTGGTGGTGTTCACCCACCTGTACGTCGGCGACGACGCCTCGGTGGGCGCGCGGCTGGCGGCCGGTTCGGCGGAGTTCCTGCACGTCGACCCGGACGAGGTCGTGATGGCGGTGGGCTCCCCCGCGGCCGCCGCCGACCAGGTCAGGTCGTTGTGGGAGGCGGGGGCCGACACGGTGGTGCTCCGTCCGTTCGGGCCGGACCCCCTGCCCCAGGTCGACCTGGTCCTGGCGGAGCTGCGCTAGGCGGCTGGTGTCAAGTGATCGATTTGAGACTGCGGACCGGCCGCCGGAGCCGCTCGATTCCTCGGCGCGGCCCGGCTCAAACGCTTCCGGATCCTTCGTGAGGAGTCATCGGCGAGCGGCGTGAGGCTCTGCGCGCCGGCCGGTGAACGCAGGTCAGACGGATCGGCTCTGATGGGGGTGATCCCGTTCACCCGCCGGTCCACCGGGACGCTCCGTGCCCTGCCGGGAAGGGCCCGGAACCCGGGGCGGCCGCCCGCGCCCGGCATCCCGGCGCCCTGTCCCCGGCATCCCGGCGCCCCTGTCTCCGGGATCCCGGCGCCCCTGTCCCCGGCATCCCTTCAATGATCACTCAGGCGCCGACGACCACGCCGGCCCCTGGGTCACCACCACCCGGTGGTGCACCGCGATTCGCCCCCGACGATCCTGCCGCAGGCGCGGAAGACATAACTGCTGCTCGAGTAGTTCACCACCTTGGCCGCGCTCGTGTTCGGCAGGCCGTCGCGCTGCACGGAGAAGGGACCGCACTGCACGTGGCCGTTCCCCGAGGTGGTGCTCCAGTCCATCCAGACCAGGTCACCCTGCTTGGTCGAGCCGGAGATCCTGGCCCACCCGTGATCGGCGCCGTTGACCTTGCCGACGTGCAGTTCCGCCCTCCTGCCGCCCCCAGGTCCACGCTCTTCTTGATCGATCCGGACTTGTCGTGGGGGATGCTGACGAACTTGTAGGTCGTGCAGTCCTGGATGGTCGCCTGCGCGGAGCTCGCGGGGATGATCGCCATGGCTCCGGCGGCGATGACTCCCGAGGCGGCGACGGACAGAATCCGGTGGAACGACTTCACTTTTCCTCCGAGCTGGATCGTCTGTACTGGAATTCGAATGCGCGGGTCCCCTTAATGAGGGCGCCGCCGGCCGGTCCCGGTCCCTTTCAGGGCCGGCCGGGAACGCATGTCAGGAGACTGGAATGCCGGGCCGGATTTCGGCGCCGACCGCTCCAACCGCCTCTGTCCGGCCCGCCGGGGACGATTTCACGGAGCGCATGGCGAAACCTCTCGGCCCACGCGATTCCGTGTCATCGGCCCCGTCGTCAGAACCACGCCGGCGGCAGGACTGACGTTTTCAGCAGGCATCGACCCAGGGCAAGAAATGCTGTCCGATTGGGACGCTGGGATGTCTCCACCTATCATGATCTGGAACTTTGCCTGCCCCCTGGGATATGGGTGAGACGACTCCTCAGCGGTGGGCGGCTCAGCGCGACGGCGGGAGGGAAAGATGAAACGGACAGAAGAAGCCGAACAGCTCGCTGCGCGGCTCCGGATTCTTAAGGGGCGTGCCGGAAGCAGTTTCGAGGCACTGGCCGGACGGACCGGGATCAGCCGTTCCAGCCTCCACCGCTACTGCGCGGGCACGAAATTCCCGGCCAATTACGGTGTGATTCACGCATTCGCCACGGCGTGCGGCGCGAGCGCTGAGGAGTTACGGGAGTTGCACCGGCTGTGGGCTCTGGCCGACGCCATGCGATCCTCATCCGCGCCGTCCGCGGCTCCCGCCGGGCGTCAGGAGACCGGGCATCAGGAGACCGGCGGGGTGGAGACCGGCGGGGCGCGGACGCCGCGGACGCTCATGTCTCCGTTGCGGACGCGCCCCCGTGTCCGGCTGCCGCTGGTGGTCTCCGCGGTGACGGCCTGCATCGCGGCGGCCGCCGCGGCCTTTCTCACCATGCTCGACACGGACCGCAAGAACAGGGAGCCGACGATCACGCAGAGCGGGCCGGGCACCGCTCCCACAACCATCCCGGTGCGGGTCTTCAACATCGAGGGTGACTGCAAGAGCCGCGAGGAGCGGGTCCCGGCCTGCAGTATGGGCCTGGCCCGCGACCCGCGGCTGAAATACGACACCGACAACGTGGTCAGCCACCGTGTGTGGCACGACGACATCCTGAACGCCGACTGCGTTCTTTACGACGGCGACCGGGTCGAGGACGAGACCGGCGTCGGGACGACGCGCTGGTTCCGGGTCCGGATCGACACCGTGCCCGGCGGCTCCGCCTGGCTGCCCGCCGTACGCACCCATGACAGCCCGGCACTGCCGACCTGCGCTTAGATGCTGAGCCGCTGATCCGCTGATCCGCAGGCGAGGCACCGACCACGGCCGGCCGGTCTCCGTCGCCGCCGGGCTACGGGCGGTTGCCCCGGATGCCGGTCAGCCGGCGCAGGACGTCCCACCAGAAGGAGGCGCCGAACAGCAGCGCGACCACGCTGATCAGGTAGCCGGGCCAGTGGCCGGGGGTGATCAGGCGGTCCCACCAGACGCCGCCGTTCCAGTTGAAGGAGGGATCCTCCGAGCCGTCGGGGGGGATCGTCACGCTCACGATGGCGTGGTCGAAGATCTTGACCAGGGCCGGGGAGCTGAAGGACTCGGTCACGCAGGAGTACGGTTCCACGGCGCCGGCCACGGCGCACTTGTCCTTGAGCGCGGCCAGGCCGTCCTGGCCGCCGCCGGCGATGGCGGCCACCCCGGCGCGGTAGGCGTTGTCGCGCAGCAGGGTCTTGCCGTACTCCAGCGCGTCCATGCTGAACAGCAGCGTCAGCACCAGGCCCAGCGCGAAGACCACCCACTTGACGTAGCGGCGGTAGAGCGTGGACAGCCGCTGCATCTCCCCGTCGAACCAGGACTCCACGCCCTTGCGGAACTTCCCCATGTCCCGCTGCGCGCCTTCCCAGACGCCCCTCAGGTGCCCGGCCAGCGGGCTGCCGATGGCCTCCAGCTTGGTGAGCAGGCCCTCGACACCGCCCTCCTCGGCGGAGACCAGCTCCATCATCGCCCCGGAGAAGCGCTCGGGCGGGATGTCGGCGATGCTGGTCCGCGCTCCCCGGGGCCGGTCGATCTCCTGGAGCCGGCCGTACAGCCGGCCGGTCATGTCGACCGGCGGCGCGGGCGTCTCGGTGGCGAGCACCACTTCGGGGTCCACCGGGACCGGCTCGACCACCGGCGGCGGGGGCTCCGGATCGTGCCTGGGACGCGGATCGTCCTTGGAGAAGGGCAGCCTGGCGAAGACGTCGGCCACCTTCGCCGGGATCCACGAGCGGCCCTCCTGCGGGCCGCCGTCCATGGTGTCGCGGAGATAGGCCCACAGGAACTTGCTGCGGATGCCGAACAGCCTGACGAAGCCCTCGTTGACCCCGCTCACCAGAAGCGACAGGAACAGGAAGGCCAGCACCAGGCCGATGGCCAGATCAACGTAAACAGATATCAAAATGGATCACCCGCACCGTTGATACACGCCTGTCCCGCCAAGCGCAATGCCCTCCGCGCGGACGGATCGGCCGGCGTGACGGCGGGCCGGACCGGTCTTCCCGGAAGATCCAGCTCAGCCCTTGTAGAAGGCTCAGTCTTCCTGGAAGGCTCAGTCCTCGTAGAAGACGCGCTCCACGACCCGGCGGGCCCGGCGGGTGACCCGGCGGTAGTCGTCCACGAGGTCCTCGCTGCTGTCGGGCGGATAGCCCAGGGCGCGGGAGATCAGCGCGCGCTCGCGCAGGTCGCCCGGGATGGAGTCGGCGGCGCGGCCCCGGACCAGGACGATGGCGTCGCGGATGCGCGAGGCGGACCGCCACGCCTGGGCGAGCGAGGACTCGTCCGCGGCCGTCAGCAGGCCCTCGGCGACCGCCGCGCGCAGCGTCTCCAGGGTCCGGGTGGTCCGCAGCGACGGCAGGCGTCCGGCATGGCGGAGCTGGATGAGCTGGGCCACCCACTCCACGTCGGACAGCCCGCCCGGGCCGAGCTTGGTGTGCAGGGCCGGGTCGGCTCCGCGGGGCAGCCGTTCGGCCTCCATCCGCGCCTTCAACTTCCTGATCTGCAGCACCGCCGCGTCGGGGATGCCGCCGGCCGGGTAGCGCAGCGGGTCGGCCAGCGCGAGGAGGGCCGCGCCGAGCTCGGGATCGCCGGCGGAGAAGCGGGCGCGCAGCAGCGCCTGGGACTCCCACGGCGACGACCAGCGCCCGTAGTAGGCGGCGTAGGAGGCGAGCGTGCGCACCAGCGGCCCCTGGCGGCCCTCGGGGCGCAGGTCGGGGTCGATGAGCAGCGGCGGGTCGGGGGCGGGCAGGGCCAGCAGGCGGCGCAGCTCGTTGGCCACCGCGAAGGCGGCGTCGGTGGCCTCCCTCTCCGGGACCCCCGGGAGCGGCCCGTGCACGAACATCACGTCGGCGTCGCTGCCGTAGGAGCATTCGAACCCGCCCAGGCGGCCCATCGCGATCACCGCGAACCTGGTGCCCAGGGGGACGCGCCGCTCCATCTCGACCTTGCTGATCGCGGCGTCCAGCGCGGCCTGGACCGTCGTGTCGTTGAGCGTGGACAGCGCCTGGCCGACCTTCTCGATGTCGATGTGCCCGGTGAGGTCGGCCACCGCCGTGCGGAACAGCTCCCTGCGCCGCAGCCCGCGCACCGCGGCCACCGCGCTCTCGGCCTCCGCGGGGTGGCGGCCGACCGTGGCCCGCGCCTCCGCCAGCAGCGCCTCGGCGGGCCGGGGGACCAGCTCCGCGTCCGAGCCGAGCATCGCCACCGCGTCGGGGGCGTGCAGCAGCAGGCCGGTGACGTAGCGGCTGGTCCCCAGCAGCCGGGCCAGCTGCGAGGCCACCGCGGTCTCGTCGCGCAGCAGCCGTAGGTACCACGGGGTGGCGCCGAGCTTGTCGGAGATCTGGCGGAAGCCGAGCAGGCCGCCGTCGGGGTCGGGGGCGTCGGCGAACCAGCCGAGCATGACGGGCAGCAGGGTCCGCTGGATCGCCGCGCGGCGCGAGACGCCACTGGTCAGCGCGCCGATGTGGCGCAACGCCCCGGCCGGGTCGGTGTAGCCGAGCGCCTCCAGGCGGGCCTGCGCGGCGGCGGCCGACAGCCGGGTCTCCGACTCCGGCAGGCGGGCCACGGCCTGCAGCAGCGGCCGGTAGAAGAGCTTCTCGTGCAGGCGCCTGGCCTCCATCGCGTGCCGCTTCCACCGGGTGGTGAACTCTCCCACCGGGTCGCTGGTCATGCCCAGGCTCCGGCCGATCCGCCGCAGGTCGGCGCTGCCCTCGGGCACCACGTGGGTACGGCGGAGCCGGTGCAGCTGGATCAGGTGCTCGACCCGGCGCAGGAAGGTGTACGCCTCGGCGAGGGCCTTGGCGTCGTCTCTGCCGACGTAGCCGCCCCGGGACAGGGCGGCCAGGGCGGAGAGCGTGGCGCGGCGGCGCAGCAGCGGGTCCAGCCGGCCGTGGACGAGCTGGAGCAGCTGGACGGCGAACTCGATGTCGCGCAGGCCGCCCGGCCCGAGCTTGAGCTGGCGTTCGGCCCCGTCCCCGCGGACGTGCTCCTCGACCCGGCGGCGCATGGCCTGGACGTCCTCGACGAACCTGTCACGGGTGGCGGCCTGCCAGACCATCTCGTTCATCGCCGAGACGTACTGCTCGCCGAGCTCGGAGTCGCCCGCCACCGGGCGGGCCTTCAGCAGCGCCTGGAACTCCCACGTCTTGGCCCAGCGCCGGTAGTAGGCCTGGTGGCTGGCCAGGGTGCGGACCAGGGGGCCGGCCTTGCCCTCGGGGCGCAGCGCGGCGTCCACCTCCCACAGCGACCCCTCGGGGGTGCTGGCCGAGCAGGCGCGCATCATGCCCTGGGCCAGGCGGGTGGCGAGCCGGAGGGCCTGGGTCTCGTCGACGCCCTCGCGCGGCTCGGCCACGAAGACGACGTCGACGTCGCTGATGTAGTTGAGCTCGCGCGCCCCGCACTTGCCCATGCCGATGACGGCCAGCCGTACCGAGCCGGGCTCGGCGTGCTCGGCGCGGGCGACGGCGAGCCCCGCCTCCAGCGCGGCCCCGGCCAGGTCGGACAGCTCGGCGGTGACCTCGGCGAGCGAGACCACTCCGGTGACGTCCCGTGCGGCCAGCCGGAGCAGGCGTCCCCGGTAGGCGACCCGGAGCGCCACCAGGGTGGCGGTGCCCGCGTCCGCGGCCCGCGGCTCGGGGTCGTCGGGCTCGGCGCCGACCGCGGCCAGCAGCTCGGCGCGGAGCTCCTGCGCGCTGGGGCGCCGTACGGCCGGCACGCCGCCGAGAAGGCCCCAGTGCCCGGGATGCTTGACCACGTGGTCGCCGAGCGCGGAGCTGACGCCGAAGACGCCGAGCAGCCGGGCCCGCAGGCCGGCGTCGGCGCGGAGCGCTCCGAGGACGCTCGGGTCCTGCTCGGCCAGCCGGCTCAGCGAGGTGAGCGCCAGGTCGGGATCCGCCACGGCGACCAGGGACTCCAGCAGCCCGAGGTCGCCGGCCGCATCGGGCCCCAGCCCGTCGAGCAGCCGCTCGGCCCTGGCCCCGTCGGCGAAACCGATCCTGGCCAGCCTCCCGGCGGTCGTCTGCATGCGGGGCACGGCGCTCACCGACCCTCCGTCGTCGTCGATCGCAAGTATGGGCGGCCCTTCCCCGATCCCTACCCCGACATCCCTACCCCGGCGAACCGCTCGGCGAGCTGCCGCCAGGTGCCGGTCAGGCGCTCCTCGGCCTCCTTCACCTGCGTGTTGAGCTCCTCGACCGAGTAGCCCTGGGCGGTCAGGTGGTCGGCGGAGCCGCCGGTCCAGCCGGTGAAGATCTCGGGGGTCGCCTCGGGGTGGAACTGCACCGCCCACGCCCGCTCCCCCAGCCGGTAGGCCTGGTTGGGGTAGGGGTCGCCGGTGGCCAGCCGTACGGCGCCCTCGGGGAGGCGGGTCATCACGTCTCGGTGGTACTGAACGGCAGGGGCGGGGCCGAGACCGGCGAACAGCGGGTCGGCGCAGGCCTCCGGGAGCGGGACGACCTGCCGCGCGCCCACCTCCAGCCCGTGCTCGCCCCGTTCGACGGCGCCGCCGCAGGCGAGCGTCATGAGCTGGGCGCCCAGGCAGATCCCCAGGGTCGGCACGCCGCCCTCGACCGAGGCGCGGATCAGGTCGCGGGTGGCGGGCAGCCAGGGGAAGCGCCCGTCCTCCCAGGCCGCCGCCTCGCCACCGAGCACGATCAGCCCGTCGGCGGCCCGCTCGGGCACCGCCTCGCCCAGATAGGGCCGGACCACCTCGCAGCCGGCCCCGGCCGCGGCCAGCCATCCGGCGAAGAATCCCAGGCCGGCGTCTGCTTCGTGCTCGATGACGGTAATCCTCATGCGGTGATTATCGGCCTTTGGCAGTAGAAGACCCATACCTACCCATAGCGCTTACCTCTAGTGGACATAACCGGAAGAGGATGACTATCGGGACATTGACCTCGGCTGAGGGCACCCGCCACCATGAAGGCGGTGCCAGGCGGTCGGCCGGCCGTGGGGACGGCCGCGCTCGATGAGCGGCGCGGGACCGCGACCGGCGGGACGCGGCCGCCGTCCGGCGCGTGATCCGTCCCGCCACCCCTGAGGAGAACCCCTTGAGCCCTGTCTTCGGCGATGTCGAGGTCCCCGGCGGACGGCTGCGTGTCGCCCGGTTCGGCACCGGGCCACGCCTGATCGTGGCCGTGCACGGCATCACCGCCTCGCTCATGGCCTGGAGCGGGGTCGCCCGGCGGCTGCCCGCCGAGTGGTCGCTGGTCGCGATGGACCTGCGGGGCCGGGGCCACAGCGCCGAGCTGCCCGGGCCGTACGGCCTGCGGCGGCACGCCGAGGACGTCAACCTGGTCGCCCGCTCCGTGGGCGCGGAGTCCGACATCGTACTCACCGGCCACTCGATGGGCGCCTACGTCGCCGCGCTCGCCGCGGCCGACCGCGACTACGCCAAGGTCGTGCTGGTCGACGGGGGGCTCCCGCTGCCCCTGCCGGCGGGCCTGGACCCCGACGAGGTCCTGTCGGCCACGCTCGGCCCGGCCATCGCCCGGCTCAGCCAGACCTTCCCGAGCACCGACGCCTACGTCGACTTCTTCAGGGCGCACCCGGCCTTCGCCGGCAACTGGAACGACCTGGTGGAGGAGTACGTCCGCTACGACGCGGCCGGCCCCGAGGGGGCGGTGCGCTCACGGGCGCAGCAGGAGCCGGTCCGCCAGGACGGCCGGTGGCTGCTCACCGAGAGCGAGGCGATCGGCGCCGCGCTGCACGCGCTGAAGCCGCCGCTGTCACTGCTGCGGGCCCCGCGCGGGCTGCTGGACCAGCCCGTCGGCATGATCCCCGACGAGCTGGCCGCCGTCTGGACCGGCCGGTTGCCCGCTCTGGAGGACGAGCTGGTCGAGGACTGCAACCACTACACGATCCTGATGGAGGACCGCTGCGCCGCGCTGGTCGCCGACCGCCTGGTCCGGTGAGCGGCGGCGCCGCGGCGTGACCTGCCCGGCCGGCATGGCGGGCACGGCCGGCTGGGCGGAAGCGGCCGGCGCGGCCGGCCCGGCCGGCCGCGGGGCGGGCGTCTCCCCCGCGGGCCGGCCTCTCACCCGGCGGGCACGCGCCGGGCGGCGACCCGTCCGGCGTCCGGCCAGCGGACCTCCCAGACCCAGCCGAGCCGCTCGAACAGCCAGATCAGCCGGGCGCTCGGATCGATCTGGCCGCGGAGCACCCCGTGCCTGGCGCAGGTGGGATCGGCGTGGTGCAGGTTGTGCCACGCCTCCCCCAGCGAGACCAGCGCCAGCCACCGCACGTTGCGGGAGCGGTCCCTGACCGCGAACTCCTCCTTGCCGAAGGTGTGGCAGATCGAGTTGATCGACCAGGTCACGTGGTGCAGGACGAAGACGCGCACGAGTCCGCCCCAGAAACAGGCGGTGAGCGCGGCCTGCCAGGAACCGCCCCACAGGCCGCCCGCCAGCGCGGGCAGGCCGAGCGAGAGCAGCACGACCGGCACGTAGGTCAGGTTGTGCGACAGGAACCTGATGGGCCGGTCGGCGAGCAGGTCGGGGCAGAAACGCCGCCTGGAGGTGCGCTCGGGGCTGAACAGCCAGCCGACGTGGGCGTGGGAGAGCCCCCTGGCCAGCCCGGCGAAGCCGGGACCGAACCGCCAGGGCGAGTGCGGGTCGCCCTCCTTGTCGGCGTACTTGTGGTGGCGCCGATGGTCGGCCACCCAGCGGATCACCGGCCCCTGCAGCGACATGCCCCCGGCGACCGCCATGAGCACCCGCAGCCACGTCCTGGCCTGGAAGGAGCGGTGGGTGAAGTGCCGGTGGTAGCCGACGGTGACGCCGAACCCGGTGACGAGATACATCGCCACGGCGATGATCACGTCCCGCCATCCCAGCCCCCATCCCCAGGCGAACGGGACGGCGGCCAGCACGGCGAGGAAGGGCACGACGACGAACAGGACGATCAGCAAGCGCTCGGACCACGGCACGGGCGCGGCGGCGAGGTCCGGCGGCACAGCGGAAGGGGAGGCCATGCCCGCCGAACCTAATCGCCCGCCGTGCCGGAAACTGCACCCCGGGAGGCGATTTATCCGGTGGAAGTTGTCACCCGGGTCAGCAGGTCGCCCGGTAGGGCACCTCCGGGGAGAGGTATCTGCGCCAGGCGTCCGGGGGGAGACCGCCGCCCGCGCGCCGGCAGACGACCGCCGACAGCGCGGCGGGCCCCAGCGGCCGCTCCACGATCGCCCCGTCCCAGCCGATGACGCGCAGCGACCGGCCGCCCGGGGTGAAGGCCAGGTCCAGCACCCCGGAGACGCCGAGGTCGGCCAGGCCGAAGCCCTGCCCGGTGCCGGCGTCCCACAGGCGCACGGAATCACCCGTGGTGGCCAGCAGGCTCCCGTCGGGAGAGAACACCACCCTGCCGACCTCGGACACGTGGGCGTCGGCGACCGGTCCCCGCGGCGTCCCGCTCGCCGCGTCCCACAGCCGGACCCGCCCCTGACCGTCGCCCACGGCCAGGGACCCGCCGCGGGGAGCGAAGGCGGCCGCGGTGGCCCCCTCCATCCCGGGGACGTCCCGTGCCGCGCCGTCGGCCAGGCTCAGCAGCCCGTTGCGCGTGCCGCCGTACGCCAGGCGGTCACCGCCCGGCCCGAAGGCGACGACCTGGGCGTCGACGCCCAGCGGGCGGCCGGGGCGGCCCGAGGCGACGTCCCAGATCCGCACCGCGTTCCGGCCGCCCTCCGTCCCCGCGACCGCCAGGCGGCGGCCGTCCGGGGTGAACGCGAGGGTGTAGGTCCCCCCGGCCTCCCATCTCAGCTCCCTGACCCGTCTCATCGTGGTGAGGTCCCACAGCGTGACGGCCGGGACGTCGCCGGGCCCGATGGCGAGGGTCCGCCCGTCGGGGCTGAAGGCCAGGGCGTTCTTCTGGTAGCCCTCCTGCTCCGGGCCGGGCACCTCGACACGGCGCAGCCGGCGCCGGCCCGCCACGTCCCACAGCTCGACGGCCCGCTCCCCCTCGACCCGGCGCTGCACGGCGACGAGATCGCCGCCGGGGCTGAATGCCGCCCCGAGCAGCAGGCCGCCGTCCACCGGGCGCCCGCCGGCGAAGGTGGCGACGTCCATGGAGACCACCCGGCCGGCGGGGTCGGCGTAACGCACCGTCCGCCCGTCGGCGGTGAAGCGCAGGTTCTCGGAGTCGGGTACGGCCGGCCCGCGCCGGAGCACGGACAGGCCACCGGCCACCCGCATGACCTCCAGCCCGTAGGGGCCGAGCACGGCGGCGAGCCGGCCGTCCGGGCTGAGCACCACGTTCCCGTCGACCGTGGTGTCCACGCTCCGCGCGATCAGCCGGCCGGTCCGCGGGTTCCAGAACGACGTGCTGCCGCCGCCGTTGAGCGCCAGGACCCTCCCGTCCCGGCTGACGGCCACGTCGGTGACGGCGTGACCGGCCGCCGGGACCGGCATCTCCCTGCCGGTGCGCAGGTCCCAGAGGTGGACCGGGCCACCGCCCTGCACGGTGGTGGCCGCGTAGCGGTCGTCTCCCCCGATCTCGACCTGGTACAGGCCGGGGGTGTCGGGCACCCTGAGCACGACCCGGCCGGTCGCCACCTCGCGGATCACGTGTTCCGTCTTCGAGGAGGAGACCAGCACCTTCCCCGCCGGACCGAGCCGGGCCGAGTCCCCGGCGGCCCCGAACGCGCCCGGCAGCCGGGCGCCCGTGGCCAGGTCCCACAGGGTCACCCCTTTCGGGGTGTTGACGGCGGCGTGGCGGGCGGAGGCGGAGACGCCCAGGGCGCCGAGGCCGGGGGCCTCGATCGTCCGCAGCCGCCTCCCGGTGACGGCGTCCCACACCTGGATGGCGTCCTTGCCCACGCCGACCAGGGTCGCGCCGCCGGGGCCCAGGGCGTACCGCGCGCCCGGCTCGGGGGGATCCAGCGCCCCCACCTCCTGCTGCACCAGCGAGCTGAACAGCGCCGCACGCGTCTCGCGGACGTCGGACAGCCGCCAGGCGGCCACGCTGAGCCGCATGGCCGTGACCGGGTCACCCTGCCGGAGATCGTCGGCGTAGGCCGCCAGGCGGCGCGCCTCCGCCTGCTCGAGCGAGCGGGCCAGCTCCATCCGCCGGCTCTCGGCGAGCGCGACCGCGACCAGGGTCACGGCGAGCAGCCCCGCGAGGACGCCGGTCACCGCGCGGCGGGTGCGGGCCCGCCGCCGGGTCAGGGCGGCGGCCGCGGCCAGGAACTCCGTCTCGGTGTCGTTGAGCTTCAGGTGACGGCGCCCGGTGGCGGCCCACTGCATGGCCTGCTCCAGGGGCGGCCCGTGGAACAGGTCGGTGTCCCGGTGGCCGCGCCGGTCCCAGCGCCGGGCGGCCTCGCGCAGCTCGGCGTGGACGCCCAGCCCCGGGCGTTCGACCTCGACCCACTCCCGCAGCCGGGGCCAGGCCGGCAGCAGCCCCGGCCGGGTGATCCGCACGTCCTTCGGGGACACGCCGAGCAGTCCCGCCTCGGACAGCACGGTGATCACCCTCTCGGCCCCGGGGCCGAACTCGCCGCGGTCGGCGCTGCGGACGCCGTGCCCGTCGGCGCTGACCAGGCGGAGCAGGACCTCGGGGACCTGCCGCTGCTCCTGCGGGCTCAGCCGGGCGAACACCTCCTCGGCGAGCCGTCCCAGCGTCGGGGCGCCCACGGGCCCGGCCGGGCGCAGGTCGGCGGCGACCTGCACGCCCTCGTCGAGGGTGGCGTGCCCGAGCAGCCCGAGCAGCAGGTCACGGGCCGCGGGCCGGCCTTCCGGCTCCTTGGCGAGGGCGGCGAACACCAGTCCGCGCAGCGGCTCGGGCAGCACGGACACGTCGGGCTCGCTGGTGAGCACGCGGTACATGGCGGCGCCGGCCGACTGCGCGTGGAAGGGGTCGTGCCCGGTCGCGGCGTAGAGCACGACCGCGCCCCAGGCGAAGACGTCGGCGGCCGGGCCCGCCCGGCCTCCGTTGAGCGCCTCGGGCGCCATGTACTTCGGCGTGCCGATCATGGCGCCGGTCGCGCTCAGCGTCATCTCCTCGGTCCGCGCGATACCGAAGTCGATCACTCTGGGGCCGTCCGGGCCGAGCAGCACGTTGTCCGGTTTGAGGTCACGGTGGACCACCCCGACGGCGTGCACGGCGGCCAGCGCGGTGGCCACCGCGACGGCGAGCCGGTGCACCGCGTCCTGGCCCAGCGGGCCGGAGTCCTCCACGGCCTGGCGCAGGCTGGGGCCGGCGACGAACTCGCTGACGATGTACGGGCGGTCGGCCTCCAGATCGGCGCCGACGATCCGGGCGGTGCAGAAGGAGGCCACCCGGGTCGCGGCCGTCACCTCCTTCGCGAGGCGGGCCCTGGCCTGCCCGTTGCCCGCGGCGCCGGGGTGCAGGGCCTTGATCGCGACCCGGCCGCCCGCCTCGTCGTAGGCGTCGTACACCACTCCCTGGCCGCCCACGCCGAGACGTCCCGCGAGCAGGTAGCCCCCGATCCGCTGCGGGTCGTCGGGGGCCAACGACTGTGATTCCATGTGGGATCAGACGCCGGAGAGATCGTTCTGGTTCGGCCCGGGAGCCGGCCGGCGGCACCCGGCCCCCCTGGGGGGCACGGGCGGCCCGCTGTCCCGGTCCCCCGGGGGTCACGGGCGGCCCGTTGACCTGATCCCCCGGAGTCACGGACGGCCCGTTGTCCCGGCCCCCCGCGGGTCACGGGCGGCCCCGGCCCCGGGGCGGGATCAGGCAGGGTGATCCAGACGGGTCAGGCGGGGGTGATCCAGACGGCCTTGGCGGCGGCCACCAGGGTGCCGTCCACCTCGTAGACGGCGCTCTCGCCGAAGAGCTTGCGGCCCTCGCGGCCGGTGGCGCGGCCCACCACGGAGTAGGTGCCGCCAGGGTAGACCCGGCGGTGAACCTGCGCGGTCAGGCGGCCGAGCAGGGCCGACTCGCCGGGCCCGAAGTGGGCCCAGCCGGTGACGCAGTCGAGCGCGGCCCAGATGATCGAGTCGGGGACGGCCCCGTCCTCGTCGGTGACGGTCATCGGCACCCGCCAGCCGGCGGCGACCAGGTCGGTGCCGGGCACCGGGCCGGGGAAGATCCGCAGGCCGTCGCCGGGGTCGCGCATGCCGCAGGCGAAGCAGCCGGGGAAGGCGTGACCGGTGAGCCCGGCGAAACCGCTCTCGGCGAGGGCCGCCTTGTTGAAGGGGACGAAGGCCGGGGCGTCGAGCTGCTCGGCGACCGGGATGGCCTCGACGAGGAGGGTGTCGCCGTGGGTGAGGGTGGCGGTGTTGGCCAGGTGGCGCACGGCCAGCTCGGTCTCCAGCGGCGTGGGGGCGTGCAGCGTGACCTCGACGGCCGAGTCGTGCCGGGCGCCGTGCAACGCCTCGGTGACCGTGCCCGCGATCCATCCGCCGTTCGCGGTGCCCTCAGGCCCGCGGAAACGCGCCGGAACGGTCAACACGGTCTGCAGCTCGGCAGCCGTCGTCATGCCGCACCTCCTATTGCCTTATATGGCTATTGATCCTCAAAAATCACTCTAAACAGGCCGACCGATTTTACCGGAGTCGTTGCGTACACAGCGAACCAGGGGTCGGTGATCCCGGGCAGCCGGGATCCGGGCGGCATGCCGCCCGGCGTGCGCTCACGGTGGAGGACCCGCCCCGTGGGCGGCGGCCGCACGAGCGCGCCGCCGGCTGTCCCGGAGGGAGCGCCGGCGCGCACGGCGCAGAGCATACTCCCGGGAAACTCTCCGCTGCCTGCGTTTGATCGGATATCTCGTACGGCCCACCGCCGCGGACCACGGACGGGACAGGCGGGCCGTACGGAGTCGGGCCGGCGGCGCGCCGTCTCCGCCCGCCCGCGACGTGTGAGGGACCGCCGCGGCACCGACGGGCAGCGGCCGGGCTCGGACCCGGTGACCTGCGGCGGCATACGCACCACTCGGTCCGCCCGTCACGCCGGGGCGTTCAGCCGGCGGTCACGTCCTCGACCACCGGACGACGGGAGCGGCCAGGTGTTGCGGTCACAGGCCCTCCCACCGGCATCGCGAGAAAGCGTTGCGACTTACTGGAGGGCTCGCAGCGACCCCGGGGCGGGTCTTGGCACCCAGCCATACCAGGGCAGCACCACGATCTCAGGCTACCGAGCACGCGCCAGAGCGGCCACCGCGATACCACCCAGCATCAACCCGGTGCCCGACAAGGCGAGCAGGAAAGGGCGAGCGAGCGCATGCAAGGCCACCGCTATCTGAGCTTCGCCTGCCCCGCTGTCAGCCCATATCTGCACAACGAATATGCCGTTGTACAGCCCCCATGCGATCAGCACGGTGCCAGTGGCCACGAACAAAGATGTGATCAGCCGCATGGCCGCGAATGCTAGAGGATGGGGCTGTCACCAGCACTGCTCGGGCTGCGCCGCATTCGACGCCACGTGATCCTCAGCGCCGGGCTGCCATGTGGATCTCCTGAATCCCCTCATATGTCGGCACACACGCTCGGGACGATGCCGTCAGCTACCGTCGGCTGAGACGAAAGCCCTGGCTTCCGCTTTTCAGGCGTGGCAATCGCCCTGCTCATATCACTGGGAGCCAGGGGTAGGGAGGTGCCGGCGGTGCCCTACGCGTAGCTGTGGTGGTGGTGGGCGTTGCCGTCGACGACATCGGGTCTACCGGCGGACAGATCATTCACAATGGCGTAGCACCTCGGGACACGGGGGGCCACATTGGATGCATGAAGACGATTACCCAATGCGAGTTCCGCAACAACTCCGCAGCCGTCATGGATGCGGTGGAGGCGGGCGAGGTCTACCACATCACCCGCAACGGCATCGAAGTCGCCGAATTACGGCCCCTGTCCCGCAGACGACGCCTGACCGCGGAGGAACTGGTCGCCCGCCATCGCCGGCTACCGCATGTGGACCACGAGCGCATGCGCCAGGAAGCCGACGAGTTCTTCGGCACGGAAGATCGCGTCGGCGACGACAACGATCCCCGGGAGCGCAGCCACGCCTGACCGTGACGAGTCCGGGGTGCTCGACACCTGCACTTGCATCGATCTGGATCTGATCGCCCCAACCCGGTTGCCGGCCATCCCGGAGATCACCACGATCACTCTTGCCGAACTCCACCAAGGTGTCGCCATGGCCGGAAACGCTGGGACCAGAGCCGCACGCATGGAGAAACTAGGGGCAGCCGTCACCGACTTCGAACCGCTGCCCTTCGACGGCGACGCCGCCGCCCGCTACGGGACCCTGGTGGCCCTCACGATCGCCGCCGATCGCGACCCACGCCCCCGCAGAATGGATCTGATGATCGCGGCAGTGGCATCCACTCGCGGTCTGCCGCTCTACACGCGCAACGACGCCGACTTCAAGGGGCTCGAAGGCATGGTGACCATAGTGCCCGTGTGACGGTTCCGCGGAGCGCGCCGAGGACCTGAAATCGCCAGCGCCGTCGAACACCACGAAAAGCACCCCGCAGCGGTCACGCTTCGGGGCGTCTGGGCTGTTCAGATGATGTGGTCAGGGGGCCGGACCACCGACCTTCCGCTTTCCAGACGGAGCGATGGGTCTGGGGCGGAGCCCCAAGAAACACAGCCCGAGTCCGGACCGCGCGTAGCGCGAAGCACGCAAGGCCCGGGGAACGTGTCAACGATGCGTCACGGTTGGCCCCGGGCCCTCATCCTGCGAGAATCCGCCGCCGGCCTGGGCTTACAGGACTGGAAGGTAGCGGCCGAGCTCGAACTCGGTGACCTGGCGGCGGTATTCGCGCCACTCGGTCCGCTTGTTGCGCAGGAAGTAGTCGAAGACGTGCTCGCCGAGGGTCTCGGCGACCAGTTCGCTGCGCTCCATGACCGCGATGGCCTCGTCCAGCGACTGGGGCAGCGGCTGGATGCCCAGCGCGCGGCGTTCGGCCGAGGTCAGCGCCCAGACGTCGTCCTCGGCGCCGGGGGGCATCTCGTAGCCCTGCTCGATGCCCCTCAGGCCCGCGGCCAGGATCACCGCGAAGGCCAGATAGGGGTTGCAGGCCGAGTCGAGCGAGCGGAACTCGATGCGGGTCGAGCCGCTCTTGTGCGGCTTGTACATCGGCACCCGGACCAGGGCCGAGCGGTTGTTGTGGCCCCAGGAGATGTAGCTCGGGGCCTCGCCCCCGGCCCCGGCGATCGCCTCGGCGCCGCCCCACAGGCGCTTGTAGGAGTTGACCCACTGGTTGCAGACCGCGGTGATCTCGGCGGCGTGCGCGAGCAGGCCGCCGATGAAGGAGCGGCCGACCTTGGACAGCTGGTATTCGGCGCCGGGCTCGTAGAAGGCGTTGCGGTCGCCCTCGAACAGCGACATGTGGGTGTGCATGCCGGAGCCGGGGTATTCGGTGAAGGGCTTGGGCATGAAGCTCGCCCAGATGCCCTGCTCCAGCGCGACCTCCTTCATGACCAGCCGGAAGGTCATGATGTTGTCGGCGGTGGTGAGCGCGTCGGCGTAGCGCAGGTCGATCTCCTGCTGGCCGGGGCCGCCCTCGTGGTGGCTGTATTCGACCGAGATGCCCATCGACTCCAGCATCATGATCGCGTTGCGCCGGAAGTCGTGGCCGGAGCTGTGCGGGGTGTGGTCGAAATAACCGCCGTCGTCGATCGGCTCGGGGCGCGCGCCGCGCTCGGGCCGGTTCTTCAGCAGGAAGAACTCGACCTCGGGGTGGGTGTAGAAGCTGAAGCCCATGTCGGAGGCCTTGGCCAGGGTGCGCTTGAGCACCCAGCGCGGGTCGGCGTGCGAGGGCGAGCCGTCCGGCATGAGGATGTCGCAGAACATCCGGGCCGCGCCCGGCGTCTCGCTGCGCCAGGGCAGGATCTGGAACGTCGACGGGTCGGGCTTGGCCAGCATGTCCGACTCGTAGACGCGGGCGAAGCCCTCGATGGCCGAGCCGTCGAAGCCGATGCCCTCGGCGAAGGCCCCTTCGAGCTCCGCGGGGGCGATCGCCACCGACTTGAGGAAGCCGAGCACGTCGGTGAACCACAGCCGGATGAACCGGATGTCGCGCTCCTCAAGGGTGCGGAGAACGAACTCCTGCTGGCGGTCCAAAGCTCTCTCCTTCATCGCCGACTCCGACGTGGTGCGACACGCCTGGTCTTCTACCAGTCTGCCCGCTCCGTGTTTCGCACACGTTACGAGCAACAGCGGTGAGATGCCGCATCGGAGCCGCCGTGCCCATGCGTGACCTGCCTCGTCGTGCCTCCGCGTGACCTGCCCCATCCCCTCCTACAGTGTGCGCCGGAGCGGCTGAAGTTCTATTCGGGGGAAGAGACGATGCGCACCGGACTTGACAGACCATCGGGCGGGGCCACGCTGCCGGTCCCGCTCACCGAACGGCTGGCGGCGATGGCGGCCCCGTGCCCCATGCACCCGTCGACGTACCAGATCGAGGCCGCGGTGCTCGACTGGTCCCGCAGGGTCGGCCTGGACACCGAGCCCGGCGCGGGCGCGCACCTGCTGGCCGGGCGGGCCTTCGCCCGGTACGGCATGGGCACGGCCACGCTGTTCGCGCGCTGGCTGACCTGGACCTCCCGCTTCCGCGAGGAGCCCTCGGCGCTCGCCGGGGTGCTCACGGTGGCCGGCGGCGGCGAGCCGGGGCCGCCGCTGGAGCGGGCCTTCGCCGACCTGTGGCGGATCTGCGCGCCCGGGATGGGCGACGAGTGGCGCGCGCGGTTCCTGGCCGGGCTGACCGCCCAGCACGCGGCGCTGCTCGACACCCGGACGCCGCCGGTCGAGGAGTATCCGGCGCTGGGCAGGGCCCGGTCCGGTCAGTGCCTGTTCGACCTGGTGGAGCCCTGCATGGGGGTGGAGGTGCCCGCGCCGGTCCGGGAGAGCGCGCAGTGGCGGGCGGTCGTCGAGGCGAGCGGCGACGTGACCGCCTGGTGCGACGACCTGGCCGCCGGGAGCGGCTACGTGGCGGCGGCCTCGGCCTCCCTGGGCCTGTGCGGCGCGGCGGCCGAGCAGTGGGTGGTCGACCGGGTCGTGGACCGGATGGAGGAGCTGTGGGCCGCCGCCCGCGCGGTCCCCGTGGTCGTGGAACGGCACGGGCTCGGCTTCGCCGACTCCCGCGAGGTGGTCCAGGTGGCCTGCGCTTTCTTGACCATTCCCAGGGCTTACCTGGAGTTGCTCCTAGAATCACCCCGCTATCGTCACTTGCGGTAACCGCTTGAGTTCTTCACGTAACCAGGAGGTCAAGATGAGCCCTGAACTTCTCAGGCACAAACTGGAGCGCGCCTTCGCGCACATGGACGTGAACGGCGACGGGAAGATCGAGCGCGACGACCTGCTCGGCCTGGGGGCCCGGATCCTGATCGGCTTCGGCGAGTCGCCGACCTCGCCCGCCGGCAGCAGGCTCGTCGAGGGCTTCGAGTCGATCTGGCGGACCCTCTCGGCCGAGATCGACGCCGGCGGCGACGGCGCGCTCTCCCCCGAGGAGTTCCGCACCGGCATGATCTCGGCGTTCGCCGAGGGGGACCGGTTCGACACGGCGTTCAGGCCGGCCGCCGAGGCGCTCGCGGCGCTCTGCGACGCCGACGGCGACGGGCTCGTCGACCCGGCCGGGTTCCGGGTCCTGCTGACCGCGTTCGGCACGGCGCACGACGACGTGGACACGGCCTTCGACCGGCTCGACCGGGACCGGGACGGCGCCATCTCCTCCGGCGAGCTGGTCGAGGCGGTCCGGCAGTACTACACGAGCGCCGACCCGAACGCGGCCGGCAACTGGCTGTTCGGTCCGCTGTAGTGACGCTGACACAGACGCTGACACAGACGCCGTCCCAGGAGGTCACCGGGACGGCCGGCCAGGCGGCGGCGCGGCCACCGCGGGAACGGGCTCCCGCGGTGGCCGCGGCCTTGCTGCTGCCCCTCGCCGACCGGGTCCCGGTGATGGCCGCCCCGTGCCGGATGCACTCCTCGGTCGACCGGATCGAGACCGCCCTCGCCGAGTGGTCCTGGGAGATGGGGCTGGAGACGCCCGCGCGGGCGGGGTTCGAGCGGATGGCCGGCCGGGCCTTCGCCGGCTTCGGCATGGACTCGGCCCTGCTGTTCGCCAAGTGGCTGACCTGGCTGTTCCACTTCGACGACGAGTGGGACGAGAAACCGGCCGGGCACGCCGCCGAGATCGTGGGGGCCGCCTTCGCGCGCCTCGGACGCCTGGCGCGCGTCACGCCGCCCCAGCCGCGGGAGGCCGTACCGGCCCGGGAGGGAGAAGCCGTACCGGCCCGGGAGCGGGAGGCCGTGGCGGCCCCGGAGGAGGGCACCGCGCCGGTCGAAGCGGCCTTCCAGGACCTGTGGCGGATCACCGCCGGACGGATGAGCGCGCGGTGGCGGGAGCGGTTCGCCCAGGGGCTGCGGGAGCAGGGGGCGGCCTGCCGCGCGGAGGCGGACAACCGGCGCACCGGCCGGGTCCCCTCGGCCGGGGAGTATCCGGCGCTCCGGCGCGGCACCGCCGGCCCCTACCTGTTCGACCTGGTGGAGCCGTGCCTGGGGGTGGAGGTGCCGGCCAGGCTGCGGGAGAGCCCGACCTGGCGGACCCTGGTGGAGTCCTGCAACGACGTCACCGCCTGGTGCAACGACGTCGCCTCCTACCCCAAGGAGCGCGCCAACGGGGACGTGCACAACTACGTGACGGTCGCCGCCGCCGCGTTCGGGCTCCCGGACTCCGGCGCGGTGGCGTGGGTGAACGACCGGATCGCCGAGCGCGCGCAGGACCTGCGGGCCGCCGCCATGCGGCTGCCCGGGCTGTTCGACCGGTTCGGGCTGTCACCGGCGCAGGCCAGGGACGTCAGCAAGGTGGCGTGCGCCTTCCTGTCGGCTCCCCGGGCCCAGCTGGAGTGGCTCCTGGAGTCCAGCCGGTACGGCGTGACATGAGGTGACCGCCCGCCTCGCACGGGCCTCCGGGCCTCCGCGGACCTCCGGGCCTCCGCGGACCTCAGCGGATCTCCGCGGGCCTCAGCGGATCTCCGGATCTCCGCGGGCCTCCGGATCTCCGCGGGCCTCCGGATCTCAGCGGATCTCAGCGGGGCACCGTGGAGGGGCGTGTCCGGCGGGGCGGAGCGCGCCGGGTGCCCGGCGCGGGGCGGGCGGCCGCACCACGCCGCCCCGCCGCCGTCCGGTCAGGACGCGCAGACCAGCGAGTCGCCCACCGGGGTGCGGCGGTAGACGACCTCGCGGCCGAGACGGCGGCGGGTCACCAGGCCCCCGTCGGCCAGGACGGCCAGGTGCTGGCTGACCGCCCCCGGGGTGATGGTCATCCGGCGGGCGAGCCCCGAGGTGGTCGCGGGCTCGGCCAGGGCGGTCAGGATCTGCGCCCGGGTGCGGCCGAGCAGCGCGGCGAGGGCCCCGGGGGCGGGCGGCGGGCCGGCGGCCCACAGCGTGCCCACGCCCGTCGCCGGGTAGAGGAGCATCGGCTGGTACGGCTCGACCATCACGGCCGTGTCCGGCCAGTAGAAGGCGGTCGGCACCAGCACCAGGCCGTCTCCGCCGATCGGCTCGGAGTAGCGCCAGGGCCGGGCCACGCGGAGCCGGTCGCCGTGCCAGCGCACGCTCGGGTGCAGGTCGGCGAAGAGTTCGCGGGCCCCGCCCACGGCGAGCTGCCGGGAGCGGCGCAGCACGTCCGCCTCCAGCAGGCCGTAGATCCGGGGCCAGAACTCGGCGAAGGCCGTCTCCCAGTAGCGCTCCAGGGTGTCGGCGACCCGTGCCACCCCCGCCTCGGGGTCGGCCGTGAAGCGCTCGATGACGCGGGGGTCGGACCCGCTGACCCGGCCCGCCTCCTCGGCCGCCCGCCCCGGGGGCGTGCGCCGCACCCGGTCGAGGTCGGCGGCGAAGTCGGGCATCGGGGTCTCGGGGGTGGGGGTGACGAAGTCGACGAGATAGCCCCGGAGCGGGACCAGCGCGAACAGCTCCGACAGGTCGAGACCGGTCAGGCGGGACCGTACGGCGCGCACCCAGGGCAGGTGGAGGGAGTGCCTGGCCGGGTCGCGCAGCGCGCGCAGGCTCGTGACCAGCTCCCAGATCGGGGAGAAGGCGAAGCGGATCCGGGCCACGTCGTCCGGCGCGAAGATCCACTCGACGTGGCAGGACTTTTTAGGCACGGCTAAAAGATTCGCGCATGGCGGGACGCGTGTCCAACCCTGATCACATGACGAGCACCACCCTTGCCAAGCCCGGTTTCCTGCGGTCGAAGGTCGGCGGCCTGCCCCGCGCGTTCTGGGCCCTGTGGACCGGGACGCTGGTGAACCGGGTGGGCATGATGGTCCAGCCGTTCATCGGCGTCTACCTGACCCAGGTGCGCGGCATGTCCTACGCCGACGCGGGCACGGTGATGGCGGTCTTCGGCGTCGGCTCGCTGCTGTCGCAGATCGTCGCCGGATGGCTGGCCGACCGGCTCGGCAGGCGGATCACCCTGACCGGCGGCATGGTCGCGACCGCGGTCGCCATGGTGGCGCTCGGCTACAGCGTCTCGCTCCCGGCGATCGTCGCCACCATGTTCGTGCTCGGCATGGCGGTGGACGCCTACCGGCCGGCGTCCACCGCCCTGGTGGCCGACCTGGTCTCACCCGACGACCGGCCGCGCGCCTACGGTCTGCTCTTCTGGGCGCTGAACCTGGGCTTCGCGGTGGCGATGGTGGCCGGCGGCTGGCTCGCCCGGGTCGGGTACGGCTGGATGTTCTGGATCAACGCCGCCACCTCGCTGGTCTTCGGCCTGCTGGTGTGGCGGGCGGTGCCGGAGACGCTGCCCGCGCCGGGCGCGCGCGAGCACGGCCGCTTCGCCGACGTGCTCAAGGACCGGCTGATGGTCGCCTTCAGCCTGATCACCGTCGTCTCCACCATGGCCTACACCCAGGCGTTCACCACCCTGCCCCTGGCGATGACCCACGCGGGGTTCACCACCGTCGACTACGGCCTGGTCATCGCCGTCAACGGCGTCCTGATCGTGCTCCTCCAGCCGCTGACCGGCGACTGGTTCGGCAGGCGCGACCACAGCACCGTTCTCGCCCTCGGCCTGGCGATCATCAGCGCGGGCTTCGCGCTGACCGCCTTCGTCTCCGGCCTCACCGGATACACGGCCTCGGTCGTCCTCTGGACACTGGGCGAGGTCGTCACCGCGGGTGTCCCGGGCGCGATCGTGGCGTCGCTCGCCCCGCCCCACCTGCGCGGGCGCTACGCCGGCATGTACGGCTTCGCCTGGTCGGGCGGCGCCATGCTCGCCCCGCTGCTCGGCACCCGGCTGCTGGAGGTGAGCCCCGCGGCACTCTGGGTGACCATCGGCGCCGTCAACCTGGTGGCCGCCGCGGGCCTGCTGGCGATCGGCCCGGCACTGCGCCGCCGTACGGTGTCGGCCGCACGTTGAACGCTTGTTGATTGGATTGTTGTCCGCGCCCGTTAAGGTCCCTCTGAGTACGACACAGAAGGGCCGGGGCGATGCGCGGGCTGAGCCGGTTGTCACCGACGGTGACGTCCGTCCGGGCGCGGGTGGCGGCGGTGCTGATCGCCGCCATGTCCGTGGCCATGGAATGCGTCAACATCTGGGTCACGGCGCAGCTGCCGCAGCCCTCCTACACGCCGCTGCCGTTCGCGCCGGAGGACGTGGCGGGCACGGCCTTCCCGGTCTTCGGGGCGCTGCTGGTCTTCCAGCGGCCCCGGCTGGTCATCGGCTGGCTGCTCTGCCTGGGCGGGATGTGCTCGGCGGTCAACAGCCTCACGGTCAACGTCGCCCTCCTGGGCCGGGGCGCGGTCCCCACGGCGATCTGGACGGTCGTCGACGTGAGCTGGCAGCTCACGATCCTGTTCCTCGGGGTGCTGCTGCCGCTGCTCTACCCTGACGGGCGGCTGCCCTCCCCCCGCTGGCGGCCCCTGATCTGGTTCACCGTCGCCGTCCTGCTGGCCGACACGCTCCGCGCGGAGTTCCTGCCCTTCCGGGAGCCCTACCCGCTCTCCTTCGGCTGGCGGGCCCAGGTCGTCCTGGACCAGCTCGCCAACGCGGCGATGCTGCTGGCGTTCGTCTCGCTGGCCGTGCGGTTCCGGCGGGCTGACTCCGGGGAGCGCAGGCAGATCCTCTGGCCGCTGCTGGCGATGGCGGCCTTCATCGTCCCCTGGGTGATCGGGAACCCGGTGTGGTGGCTGGCCTCGTTCACGATCCCGCTCATCCCGGCCGCGATCACGTTCTCCGTGCTGCGCCACCGCCTCTACGGCATCGAGACGCTGATCACGCGGACGATCGTCGGCGCGGGCCTGGTCGGCGTGATCGGCGGCGTTTACGTGGCGGTGGGGGCGGCCTCCAGCCTGTTCCTGTCCGACGTCGACCGGATCGGCGGCCTGTTCGCCGCGCTCTGCGCCGGGGCGTTCTTCCACCCGCTCCGGCGGGTGCTCCAGCGCGGCGCCGACCGCCTGCTCTACGGCAGCAAGGGCGACCCGGTGGCGCTGGCCGAGGAGCTCAGGCGGCGGCTGCAGCGGACCGACCCGGCCGGCGGGCTGACGGCCACCCTCGACGTGCTGCGCGAGGGCCTGGCGGTGACCGGGGTCGCGGTGCGGTTCGAGGACGGCGGGCCCGACGAGGCCGCGGCGGGTGACCTGCGGGAGGTGGTGCGCGACGTCGAGCTCGTCTGGCACGGCGAGCCCGTGGGGCACCTGCTCATCGGCCCGCCGGGGGTCAGGCGCCTGCCCGCCGCGCACAACGAGCGGGTCATCGCCGTGCTCACCCCGTACGTGGCCGACGCCGCCCACGCGGTCCGGCTGGTCGGCGCGCTGCGGCGGTCCCGCGAGCGGATCATCGCCACCCGGGAGGAGGAGCGCCGCCGCCTGCGCCGCGATCTCCACGACGGCCTCGGCCAGTCGCTCAGCGGCATGGCCATGTCCATCAACGTCGCCCGCCACTCCCTGCGCGCCTCCCCCGAGACCGCCGATCGCATGCTCACCGAGCTGCGCTCCGGCATGGACAGCGTGACCAGCGACATCAGGCACCTGGTGTACGGCCTGCGCCCGCCCGCCCTGGACGACCTCGGCCTGGCCAAGGCGCTGACCGAGATGGCCGGGCCCGACGTCGTGGTGGAGGTGGACGGCGACCTGACCGGGCTGCCGGCCGCCGCCGAGGTGGCCGCCTACCGGATCGTCCAGGAGGCGCTGACCAACGTCCGCAAGCACGCCCAGACCGATGCGGTCCGGGTCCGCCTGGAACGGGGCGACGATCTGCGCGTCCAGGTGAGCGACGACGGGGTCGGACTCGCTCCCGGCCGGCGCTCGGGGGTCGGGCTGGCGTCGATGCGCGAGCGCGCCGCCGAGCTCGGCGGCACCTGCGTGATCACTTCGCCCCCGGAAGGGGGGACGGTGGTCGAAGCTGTGCTGCCGTTGAACTTGAATGTAGACATCTGACTACCGATGATTTCTTACAGCCTGCGAACGATGGTGGGTATTGCCGTATGACATGGGACCAGGTGGCTCTACGCTTGCGCCTGAAATGCTGACATTTCGCGCCCTAGGACCGTTCCAGGCGCGCCACGGCGACGTGGTGCTCGACCTCGGCGGACAACGTCAGATGGCGGTGCTTGCCCGGCTCCTCGTAGCGGGCGGCCGCGCCGTCCCTGTAAGCATGCTCATCGACGAGCTCTGGCCGGGCGAGCCCCCGGCCCAGGCCCTGTCCACCATCCAGGGATACGTCTCGCGGCTGCGGCGCGCCCTGGAACCCGGCCGCGCGCCCAGGGAGGAGGCGGAGGTGCTGGTCTCCGCCCCGCCGGGATACGCGCTGCGCGCCGACCCCGGACAGGTGGACACCTGGAAGTTCGAGAGCGCCGTCAAGACGGAGGACGGACCGGCCGCGGTGTGGGAGCGCCTGGACGAGGCTCTCGCGCTGTGGCGGGGCCCCGCCCTGGCCGAGTTCTCCGACCTGCCGTGGGCGGTGACCGAGGCGGGCCGGCTGGAGGAGCTGCGGCTGATCGCGGTCGAGCGCCGCGCCGACGCCGGACTGCTGCTCGGGCAGTCCAGCGCCCTGGTGGCCGACCTCGAGGCGCACGCCTCGGCCCATCCGCTGCGGGAGGAGGCCTGGCGGCTGCTCGCGCTGGCGCTCTACCGCAGCGGCAGGCAGGGCGACGCGCTGGGAGCGCTCCGACGGGCCAGGGTGATGCTCCGCGACGAGCTCGGCCTCGACCTCGGCGCCACCCTGCAGCGCCTGGAGTCCGACATGCTGTCGCAGGCCGCCCACCTGGACCTGCCCGCTCCCCCCAAGGAGAAGGAGGCGGTCCCGGTGCGGACGGCCGAGCGGGCGGGGCCGCCGGAGCTGCGCGTCGTGGTGGCCGACGACCAGGCCCTGGTCCGCACCGGCCTGCGGGTCGTGCTCGACAGCGAGCCCGGCTTCCACCTCGTGGCCGAGGCCGAGGACGGCGAGCAGGCGATCGCCGCCGTCCGGGAGACCTCGCCCGACCTGGTGCTGATGGACATCCAGATGCCCCGGCTGGACGGCCTGACCGCCGCGCGGCGGATCCTGGCCGACGAGTCCCCGCCGAAGGTGATCATGATGACCACGTTCGGCACGGACGACAACCTCTACGCGGCGCTGCGGGCCGGGGTGAGCGGCTTCGTGCTCAAGACCTCGGCCCCCGAGCAGCTCATCACCGCGATGCGCGCCGCGCAGGCCGGTGACGCGCTGATCGACCCGGCCGTCACCACCCGCCTGATCGCCTCCTTCGCCGGGCACACCGACCCCTCGGCCCCGCCCGCGCTCGCCGGTCTCGGCGACGCCGAGCTGGACCTGATGAAGCTGGTCGCCCGGGGGCTCACCAACCGGCAGATCGCGGCGACCCTGTCGGTCTCCGAGCAGGCGGTGTCAGAGTCGGTCTCCAAGCTCCTGGACCACCTGGGGCTGTTCGACCGGGCCCAGCTCGTCGTCTCGGCCTACGAGTCGGGGCTGGTCAACCCGGGTGGCATAGGCAGGTAACAATGTTCGTGGCGGGGCGCGACAGCGACGAGACGGGCTCGGGGACCTCAGGCGTCTGCGGGGCCTCAGAGACCTCGGACACGCCTGAGGTCCCCGAGACTCCGGCGACACCGGGATCCTCCAGGACGCCGGACGTCTCGAAGACACCGGAAACCTCCAGGAAACCGGAGGCCCCGGAGACTCCGGCGGCCCAGGGATCGTCCGGGACGGCGGCCCGGGGGGTCTCCGGGGCCGGCGCCGCTCCCCCGCCGCCCGCTCCCGGGACGGCCGCGGACACCACGGCCGGCGCCGCCGCGCCCGCGCGCCGGAGGGGCGCCGGCGCCGCGCCCGCCCTGATGGCCTCGACGCGGTTGGTCCTCATCATCGTGGTGGCCGCCACCGCGGTCGCGCTCACGGTGATCGGCTTCGTGATCACGCTGCGCCTGCCGCCCGGCTGGTTCCCGGACATGCTCCTGACCCCCGACCTCGCCGGAGGGCTGACCTTCCCGCTGGTGGGCGCCTTCCTGCTGGCCCACCGTTCACGTCCGGCGACCGCGTGGCTGATGTGCGTCGGCGGGCTCGGCTGCGCGATCAACATCTTCGCCACCGGCATGATGCTCCGCTCGGGCGCCGAGGGCGCGCTGGCGGCGGCGGGCTACTACCGCTACGCCGCGGGGATCGGCTGGATCATGGGCGGCATGCTGCTGGCGAGCCTGCTGCCGCTGTACTCCCCCGACGGGCGGCTGCCCTCCCGGCGCTGGCGCCCGCTGGTGGTCCTGGCGGGCGCGCTGATGGTGGTGGAGTCGGCCCGCATGATCGTGCGCCCGACGCCGCCCCTGGACGACTACCCGCTGCCCCGCGTCATCCCGAACCCGCTGGCGGTCGAGGCGCTCACCCCCTACGGCAGGCAGCCCCAGCAGCTCCTGATGGTGCTGATCATGGGCGTCGCGATCCTGTCGCTGCTCTCCCTGATGCTGCGTTTCCGCCGGGCCGACCCCGTGCTGCGCCGCCAGATCGCCTGGCCGCTGAGCGCCTTCGCCCTCTACATCGTCTTCATGCTCCTCGGTGAGGACTGGGCGCCGGCCGCCACGGTCGCGACCGGGCTGATCCCGGTCGCCATCGCCTTCTCCGTGCTGCGCTACCGGCTGTACGGCATCGACACCGTGATCAGCCGCGCCTTCGTGGCCGCCGGGCTGATCACCGCGATCAGCGCGGTCTACTTCGGGGTCGGCGCGGTCACCGGGCTCGCCCTGTCCGGCTACGACCGGGTCGGCGGCCTGGCGGCGGCGCTGTTCGCCGGCGTCGTCTTCCACCCGCTCCGCCACCTGCTCCGGCGGTGGGTCGACCGGCTCATGTACGGCACGCACGGCGATCCGCGCGCCCTGGCCGCCCGGCTGGCCCAGGAGGCCGGCGAGACCGAGCCCGCCAACGCGCTCGCCGCCGTGGCCGCCGTGGTCCGGGACGGGCTGAGCGTCACCGGGGTCGTGGTCGAGGTGGACGGCGTGGGAGGCAGGCGGGTGGAGGTCGGCCTGCTGGGCCCGGCCCCGCGCGCGGTGCCGCTGGTCTGGCACGGGGAGCCGGTCGGGCGGCTGCTCCTGGGCTCCCCGGGTCCCCGCCGGTTCGCCGCGGCCCACAACGACCGGCTGATCGCCGTGGTCACCCCCTACGTGGCGGACGTGGTGCACGCCGTACGGATGACCGCCGACCTGCAGCGCTCCCGCGAGCGCATCCTCACCGCGCGCGAGGAGGAGCGCCGCCGCCTCCGCCGGGACCTGCACGACGGGCTCGGCCACGCGCTGACCGACATGGCGATGTCGATCAACATGGCCAAGATCAGCCTGCGCACCGCCCCCGCCTCCGCCGACCGGCTCCTGTCCGAGCTGCGCAGCGGCATGGACGCGGTCGGCCAGGAGATCAGGGAGCTGGTGTACGGCCTGCGCCCGCCGACCCTCGACGAGCTCGGCCTGGCCGGCGCCGTACGGGCGCTGGCCGTCGAGGGTGAGCCGCGGGTGGCCGTCGAGACCGAGGGCGACCTGTCCGACCTGCCCGCAGCCGCCGAGGTGGCCGCCTACCGGATCGCGCAGGAGGGCCTCACCAACATCCGCAAGCACGCGGGGGCCCGTTCGGCGGTGGTCTCGCTGCGGCGCGGCGAGTCGCTGGTGGTCCGTGTCCAGGACGACGGGCACGGGCTGCCCGCCGGGCCGCGTTCCGGCGTGGGCCTGCTGTCGATGCGCGAGCGCGCCGCCGAGCTCGGCGGGACGTGCGTGATCGGCGCGGCGCCCGGCGGCGGCACGGTGGTCGAGGCCGTCCTGCCGATTCCGGCCGGCCGGATGTAAACCTTTCCGGCCGCTCAGATCTCTAACTAGCTGTTGGTGGACTGATCTGAGGAGATCGTTGTGAAGCACTGGGCCATGGCCGTCGGCGCCGCACTCGCCGTGTCGACCGCCGCCGTCGCCGCTCCTGCCCTGGCCTCGTCACAGGCGGCGCCGGTCACGGGCGCCATCTACCTCGGCCACAAGGGCGGCAAGGTCGAGGTGCTGACCCACCGGGGCGGCTGGAGCGGCCTGGCCGTCGGCGGCGGGAGCTTCGCCGGGCAGTTCTCGGCGGCGCCCGACGGCAGGCGGATCGCCTGGATCGACGACAGGAGCCGCCTGCACGTCAGGTCCGCGGGCGGGGACAAGGTGATCGCCAAGGACGCCGCCTACGGCGGCCCCTGCCTGACCCCCGCCTGGACCGCCGACGGCAAGCGGATCGCCTACCCGAAGAAGGGCACGGCCGCGGCCACGACCGTGATCGTGGTCGGCGCGGACGGCAGGAACGCGGTCGACTCCGGCAGGACCCTCGGCCCCTGCCATCTGACCTGGTCGGCCGACGGCAGGACGCTCGCCGGTTACGCCGGCGACACCGTCGGCGTCCACCTGCTGGACACCAGGTCCCGCCTCTCCCGCAAGGCCCCCGGCATCAAGCTCGCCAACCACGTGGAGAGCCTGTCGCCCGACGCCCGCCGGGTCGTGGTGAACGCCATCGGCCCCGACGCCCCCGGCGGCGACGGCTCCTGGCCGCTGTCGTTCACCCCGTCGATCCACGACACCGAGACCGGCAAGAAGATCTCCATCCCCGTCAGGGGCACGCTGCTGGGCGCCCGTTACCTGCGCGACGGCCGCCTCGCGGTCCGCGTCAAGGGCGCGGCCGCCCACACCCTGGTGGTCCTGGACGCCTCCGGCAAGGAGCTCCAGCGCGTGACCGAGCCCGCCAGGGCCAGGGATCTCGGCCTGCTCGGCGTCCTCGGCTAGCCGGTCGCACACCTGGCGACCTCGATCGCCCTGGACGGCTCTCCGCGCGACCGGGAATAAGGTGGAGCACGTGGCTCAACTCCGTATCGCCCTGGCTCAGACCGATCCCGTGGTCGGCAACCTGGCGGCCAACGCCGACAAGGTCGTCGAATGGACCCGGCGCGCCGCCGACCGCGGCGCGCACCTGGTGGTGTTCACCGAGATGTTCCTGACCGGCTATCCGGTCGAGGACCTGGTGCTGCGCAGCTCGTTCGTGGAAGCCTCGATCGCCGCGGTCGAGGCCCTCGCCCGCCGGCTGGCCGACGAGGGTCTCGGCGAGGTCCCGGTGGTCGTGGGCTACGTGGACCGGGCGGACCTGGCGCCGCGCGTGGGGCAGCCCAAGGGCGCCCCGCTGGACGCGGCCGCGCTGCTCCACCGGGGCCAGGTGGTCACCAAGACCGCCAAGCACCACCTGCCGAACTACGGCGTCTTCGACGAATACCGCTACTTCGTGCGCGGCGACCGGCTGCCGATCTTCCGGCTGCACGGCGTCGACGTGGCGATCGCGGTCTGCGAGGACCTGTGGCAGGAGGGCGGGCCGGTCGCGGTGGTGGCCGAGGCCGGAGCCGGGCTGCTGGTGGTGCCGAACGCCTCGCCGTACGAGAAGGAGAAAGACGACGTGCGCCTCGCGCTCGTCGCCCGCCGGGCGCGGGAGGCCGGCTGCGCCCTCGCCTACGCCAACCAGGTGGGCGGGCAGGACGAGCTCGTCTTCGACGGCGACTCGATCATCGTCTCCGCCTCCGGCGAGCTGGTCGCGCGGGCCGCGCAGTTCGCCGAGGAGCTGCTGATCACGGACCTGGAGCTGCCCGAGGCCAGGTTCGGCGGCCTCGGCACCTTCCAGGTCGACGCCGGCGACGGGACCGTCATCACGGTGGAGCGGCTGGAGCTGTCGGCCTACCCCGTCGAGCCGTACGCGCCGGAGCCGCCCTCGATCGCCCCGCAGCTCGACGACGTCGCCGAGGTCTACTCGGCGCTGGTCCTCGCGGTCCGCGACTACGTGGCCAAGAACGACTTCCAGTCGGTCATCCTGGGCCTGTCCGGCGGCATCGACTCGGCCCTGACCGCCACGATCGCCTCCGACGCGATCGGCCCCGACCGGGTGCACGTGGTGATGATGCCCTCGCGCTACTCCTCCGAGCACTCCCTGGAGGACGCCCAGGAGCTGGTGCAGCGGCAGGGGATCAACGCCCAGCTCGTGCCGATCGCCGACATCGTCGACAGCTTCGAGAAGGAGATCGAGCTGTCCGGCCTGGCCGCGGAGAACCTGCAGGCCCGGGTCCGCGGCATGATCCTGATGGGCCTGTCCAACCAGCACGGGCACCTGGTCCTCACCACCGGCAACAAGAGTGAGCTGGCCACCGGCTACTCCACCCTCTACGGCGACTCCGCCGGCGGCTTCGCGCCCATCAAGGACGTGCTCAAGACCCTGGTGTGGAAGCTGTCGCGCTGGCGCAACGCCCAGGCCGGGACGTCGGGCGAGTTCCTGTACGGCTTCGCGGAGCCGCCCATCCCGGAGAACTCCATCGAGAAGGAGCCCAGCGCGGAGCTCCGCCCCGACCAGCGCGACACCGACTCCCTGCCGGAGTACGACGTGCTGGACCGCCTCCTGGACGACTACGTCGAGAAGGACATGGGCTCCGCCGAGCTGATCGCCGCCGGCCACGACCCGGCCCTCGTCGCCCGGATCATCCGCCTGGTCGACCTGGCCGAGTACAAGCGCCGGCAGTATCCCCCGGGCCCCAAGATCACTCCCAAGAACTTCGGCCGCGACCGCCGCCTGCCCATCACCAACCACTGGCGCGAGACGATCGCCTGAGCCCCGGAGCCCTCCGCCGCGCCCGGGGAGCGGCCGGCGCGCCCGGGGGCGCGGCCGCTCGGCGCCGGGCGGATCCGGCGGTCCGGCTCCGACGGGCCCGTCAAGCTCCAGGCGGTCGGCCTACGGGGTGCGCGGCGGTCTCAGCGGGGGCCGAGGCCGGCCATGAGCTGGTCGACGATCTGTTCGGCGATGTCGTCCGGGATCTCCTGCTCCTCGCCGAACCCCGCGCTGCGGACATACCACATCATGGTGCCGACCAGCGTCGCCATCGCGACGGGCACGTCGAGATCCGCCCGGAGCTCGCCCGTCGCGACGCCGCGCTGCAGCACGGCGGCCATCACGGCCCTGCGCGGCTCGATCGTGGCCTGCCGGATCCGCTCCACCAGGCGCGGATGCCGCTCGGCGTCGTTCATCGCGATGTTCATGACGCACCGCCTGCGCGCGTCGCACGAGTCGCGCCGGACGACCTCGAGGTAGGCGATCAGGTCCTCGCGGACCGACCTGCCCCTCATCTGCGGCAGCGGCGACTTGAGCTGCGCCAGGGCGTCGACGACCAGGTCCTCCTTGTTGGACCAGCGCCGGTAGATCGTGGTCTTGCCCACCCCGGCCCGGGCGGCGATCGCCTCGATGGACAGCTCGGAGACGTTCATCCCCTCGCCTATCAGGTCGAGGGTCGCGTCGATGATCGCCTTCTCTGCCCTGGCGCTGCGGGGGCGGCCCGCCGGGCGGGCCGCCTGCGTCTCGTCAATCGTGGTCATCGTGTGCCTACACTACTGCCGGTTCCTTGTCCTGAGAGATGTGCTCGACAGGGGGCAGCGCGGCGCTCTTGCCGGGCAGCCACTTCAGCACCACCAGGGCTCCGAGCAGCGCGACCACGGCCGAGACCAGGGCCGTGGTGTGCATGCCGTCCATGAAGGCCCGCTTGGCGGGCTCGATCAGCGCCGCGCCGCGCTCGCCGAGCCCCCCGGCCACGCCGAGCGTGCCGGTCAGCGACTCGCCCGCGATGTGCCTGAGCTGCTCGGGCAGGCCGGTCAGCGAGGGGGCGATCTCGTCGCGGTAGATGGCCGACAGCAGGGAGCCGAGCAGGGCGACGCCGAGCGCGCCGGCGACCTGGCGGACCGTGTTGCTCATGGCCGAGCCGACACCGGCCTTCTCCCGAGGCAGCGCCTCCATGATCGCGGTGGTCGCGGGCGGCATGAGGTTGGCCATCGCCGCGCCCTGGACGAAGAAGACGATCTCGATCGCCAGGATCGAGGTGTTCTGGTCCATCAGGGCGTAGGCGGCCAGCGCGCCGGCCACGATGACCATGCTCACGGTGGCGGTCAGCTTGCCGCCGAAGCGCTTGGCCAGCTGCTGGCTGAGCGGGGCGAAGATGATCTGCGCGGCGGCGAACGGGATCATCAGCGCGCCCGCCTGCAGGGCGCTGAAGCCCAGCACGATCTGCAGGTAGAAGACCAGGAAGAACATCGCGCCCATCATGGCGAAGAACACGATGCCGATCATGCCGACCGCGGTGGCGAAGCGGGGGTCGCGGAAGTAGGTGACGTCGAAGGCGGGGTGGTCGATGCGGCGCTCGTACCAGACGAAGGCGGCCAGCACGGCCACGCCGAGGAGCGTGGGGACCAGCACCTCGGCGCTGGCCACGGTGGCCAGCTCGCCGCCCCGGATGATGCCGTAGGTGATGGCGACCAGACCCACGATGGACAGGATCACGCCGACCGGGTCGAGCTTGGACGGCTTGGGGTCACGCGACTCGGGCACGACCAGCGCGATGAGCACCATGCTGATCAGCACGATCGGCAGGTTGATCAGGAAGACCGAGCCCCACCAGAAGTGCTCGATGAGCAGACCGCCGGTGATCGGGCCGATCGCCACGGCGATGCCGACGCCGCCGGCCCAGACGCCGATCGCCTTGCCGCGCTCCTGCGGCGGGAAGACGTTGGAGATGATCGCGAGTGTGGCCGGCATGATCGCGGCGCCGCCGATCCCCATGAACGCCCGGGCCACGATCAGCTGCCCGGGATCCTGGGAGTAGGCGCTGGCCAGCGAGGCGAGGCCGAAGAGCACCATGCCGATCATCAACATGCGCTTGCGCCCGGTGCGGTCACCGATGACACCGAAGGTGAACAGCAGGCCGGCGAAGACCAGGGTGTAGGAGTTGATCGCCCATTCCATCTGGCTCTGGGTGGCGCCCAGGCCCTCCACCGGGTCGGCGATCGTCTTGAGGGCGACGTTGAGGATCGTGTTGTCGAGCACGACCGCCAGGAGGCTGAACACCAGCACCCCCAGGACCTGCCACCGCCTCGGGTGGCCAAGCTGCTGTTCCATGGGACCCCATTTTCGATACGGTAAAGTTTCGCAACGCAACCGTAGCGCCTATCTTTTCGATACGCAACAGTTTCGTTTCGTATTCACCTCTCGTTAACGGGATGGGGGCTCAGGCCGCGACGGGCACCGGCTTCTCGGCCGCCGCCGGGATCCGCCGCCAGAACGGCAGCGCCACCAGCACCATCGCCATGCCGACCAGGCCCGCGAGGGCGAAGGTCCAGCCCGTGCCGGCACCGTCGATGACCGCTCCGGCGATCGGCGCCGAGACCGCGCCGCCGATGAGCAGAGCCGTGCCGTGCAGGCCCATCGCCTCCCCGCGGGCACCCGCCGGGACCCAGCGGCTGAGGGTCTCGACCGTGGACGACAGGCCGGGGGCGCACAGCACTCCCGCCGGGACGAGCGCGACGATCACCCACCGCCAGTCACCGCCCACCAGGCCCACCGGGACGGTGAGCAGGCCCATCGCACCGATCAGGACCAGCGGGGAGAAGCCCCGCGACAGCCCGCCGTAGACGAAGCCGCCGACCAGCGAGTAGACGCACCACAGCCCGATCGCCAGGCCGGTCCACGCCGTGTCGCCGGCCTGCTCGACGGTCGCCACCAGCGCCAGCTCGGTGGCGGTCAGCACGAAGGTGGCCGCCGACGCGGTGCCCAGCAGCGTGATCAGGCCCGGGGTCAGCCACTGGCGCCGCAGGACCTTCTCCGCCGGCTCCTGGAGCTCCTCGGCCGAGCGGATCGGCGGGTTCAGCAGGATCAACGCCACGCCGGCGCCGGTCAGGCCGACCGCGACGACGCACATCGTCCACGCGCTGCCGAGCGAGGTGATCCCGACGACCCCGAGGGCGGGTCCGGTCATGTAGGACAGCTCGACCATGATCGAGTCGAGGGAGAAGCCGATCCTGCGCTGCGCGGGCGGGACCAGGGCCGTCAGGCACTGCCGGATCACGCTGAAGACCGGCAGACCCAGCAGCCCGGCCACCACCGAGGCGACCACCAGCGCGGGGTAGGGCAGCGCCCACGCGCAGGACCAGAAGGCGAGCTGGGCGACGGTGGTCACCACCAGCACCGGACGCAGGCCGTGTCTGTCGACGAACCGTCCGGCCAGCGGCGCCCCGACCGCCATCCCCACCGTGGTGGCCGTGCCGACCACCCCTGCCGCCAGCCAGCCCATGCCGAGACTGCGGATGTGCAGCGTCAGCGTGATGCCCGTCGCCGTGGACGGGATCCGGGCCACCAGGCCCACCAGCAGCAACGTCCGCACACCCGGAAGGGCGAGCAGGCGACGGTAAGGTTCGATAGCCATTTTGATTACTTACCTCCGCATGCATTGTGGCGTACGGCACCGACACCTCCGCCACTGGATTACCGCCGGGGCCGGGGGTGTTTAACCAGCCGACCGCGTGCAATCATCGGAAACGTCCGGGGACGCCACTGGGGCGCCTCGAGACTCTTCTGGAGGGTTTGATGTCCTCTTCCGTCACCAGTCGGCCGACCGCCCTCTACGGCGGCCAGACAGGGCGAAGGATCACCGTCCGCGACATCGCCGCCGCCAAGGAGCGGGGTGAGAAGTGGCCGATGGTCACCGCGTACGACGCGATGACCGCCAGGGTCTTCGACGAGGCCGGCATCCCGGTGCTGCTCGTCGGCGACTCGGCCGCCATGGTCGTCTACGGCTACGACTCGACGCTGCCGGTCTCGGTGGACGACCTCATGCCGCTGACGGCCGCCGTGGTACGCGGCTCGTCACGCGCGCTGGTCGTCGCCGACCTGCCGTTCGGCTCCTACCAGTCCTCACCGCAGCAGGCCCTGGAGACGGCCGCCCGCTTCATGAAGGAGGCCGGCGCCCACGCGGTCAAGCTGGAGGGCGGCCGCCGGGTGCTCCCCCAGGTCGAGGCCCTGGTCTCGGCCGGCATCCCCGTCATGGCCCACCTGGGCCTGACCCCCCAGTCGGTCAACGCCTTCGGCGGCTACCGGGTGCAGGGCCGCGGCCAGTCCGGTGACGAGCTCATGGCCGACGCCAAGGACCTGGAGTACGCCGGGGCCTTCTCCGTGGTCCTGGAGTGCGTCCCCAGCGACCTCGCCGAGCGGGTCACCACGTCCCTGTCGATCCCCACCATCGGCATCGGCGCCGGTCCCGCCACCGACGCCCAGGTCCTGGTCTGGCAGGACCTGATGGGGCTGACCGCCCACCCCGCCAAGTTCGTCAAGAAATACTTCGACCTGGCCGGGGAGATGGACAGGGCCGTCCGCGCCTACGCCGACGAGGTGACCAGCGGGGCCTTCCCCACCACCGAGCACAGCTACCACTGACGCGCCGCCGCCGCTCCGGCGCCCCGGGAGATCCCGGGACCGCTGGGGCGGCGGCCCGTCCACGCCCCGCGCGGGATCCGCGCCTGGCTCAGAAAGTGACCGTCCAGCCCTCCCGGCCGCCCTGCTCCGCGCTGTAGGAGACCCCGTGGACCTTGAGGCCGGCGGCGTCGAGCAGCGTGATCGCTCCCCCGCCGTTGCCCAGCGTGAACGGGGCGCCGACGGCGATCGGGAGCGTGGCGCCGGGGGCCAGCGGGCCGGGCGGCAGCGGGAAGGCGTTCTTCTGCCGGTCGGCCAGCCGCCACCCGGTGAGGTCGACCGGCTCCGGGGAGGCGTTCAGCACGGTGACGACCTCGCGCTCGGGCGCCGGCCCGACGGGGTTGACCAGCGCGGCGAGGACGCGGACGGGCTCCTGGCCGGTGGCGGGCCGCTCGGGCGCGCCGTCCAGGGCGTGCCCGGTGGTGTCGTCGGTGTGCCAGGCCTGGGACTGGAAGGCCAGGAAGATCGCGATCCAGCGCGGTTCGGCGGGGAAGCGCAGGAGCAGGCCGCCGTCCTGCCACACGCCGTCGTCCCCGCGGAAGCGGCGGGAGTTGCCCTGGTTCATGTGGATGTCGTGCACGCCGTTGCCCGGCCGGAACCCGAAGACCTTGTCGGGGGTCGCCGGTTCGGGGCCCCAGCGCTCGCCGAAGGCGTATACGGTCGCCCCGGGATCGGCGATCGCCCGCTGGACGTAGTGGTCGAGCCTGTCGGCCAGGTCGTTGTCCACCCCCGGCAGGTCGGGCGGGAGCGGGCGCAGGGCCGCCGGATCGAACAGGTTGCCCCGGATGTAGTCGAGCGCCGCGCCTCCGGGACGGGACGGCAGCGCGTTCCAGCCTCCGGCGGCCTGGGCGAGGAACTCGGTCACGGGGTGCCGGAAGTCCTCGTCGACGAGATGGAGCAGCTCCGAAGGGGCCTGCTGGGACTCGACGTTGACGGCGATCCGGTAGGAGGTCCCCGCCCCGTCGACGAGGTGGACCTGGTAGTGCGGGGTGTCGGCGCCGTCCTCGCGCCGGCGGTCCACGGCCCGCCCCACGAGAACCCCGTAGCTCTTCAGCGGCATCGATCCACCTTCCGAAAGGGCCGACTTTTCGCTCTACACAGTGGCATTACGTGAAAAATCAGGAAAGCGCCTGAGCAAAATCGGCCCAGAGATCCTCGATGTGCTCGATGCCCACCGCGACCCGGACCGTTCCCTCGCCGATCCCGTGGCGGGCGAGCTCCTCGGCCGTCAGCGAGCGGTGGGAGGTGGTCGCCGGGTGCAGGATGAGCGTCTCCACACCGCCGAGCGAGGGCGCCAGCAGCGCCAGCCGTACCGAGCTCATGAACCGCTCCCCCGCCGCGCGCCCGCCGGTCAGGTCGAAGGAGAAGACGCCGCCGAAGTCCGGCAGCAGCTCCGTGGCCAGCTTGTGCGAGGGGTGCGAGGGCAGGCCCGGCCAGTGCACGGCCGACACCGCCGGATGGTTGTCCAGGCGGACGGCCAGCTCGCGGGCGTTGGAGCAGTGGCGCTCCATCCGCAGCGGCAGGGTCTGCAGGCCCCGCAGGGTGAGCCAGGCGGCGAACGGGTCGGCGGTGGCGCCCAGCTCGACCGCGAAGTGCCACACCTTCCGGTAGAGCTCCTCGGAGGCGAAGACCGCGATGCCGCCGACCACGTCGGTGTGCCCGCTCAGATACTTGGTCGTGGAGTGGACGACGATGTCGGCGCCGTGCTCCAGCGGGCGGCACAGGATCGGCGAGGCGAAGGTGTTGTCCACCACCGAGACCAGCCCGGCCTCGCGGGCCGCCGCGCACATCCCCGGCAGGTCGGCGACCTGGGTCACCGGATTGGCGATCGTCTCCAGGTAGACCAGCCTGGTCTCGGGCCGTACGGCCGCGCGCAGCGCCGCCGGGTCGTCTTCGGGCACGTAGGAGACCGTGATCCGGAACCGCGCGACCAGGTCGTTGATCATCGCGGCGGTGCCGCCGTAGAGCGGCTTCTGCGCGATCAGGTGGTCGCCGGGCTTGAGCAGGCCGAGCAGCACGGAGTTGACGGCCCCCATGCCCGATCCGGTGGCGACGGCGCCGACGCCGCCCTCCAGACCCGCGACCGCCTCCTCCAGCGACCGGACCGTCGGGTTCGACAGCCGCCCGTAGACGAAGGGCCCGTCGGGACGGCCCATCCCGTCGGCGAAGACGGCCGGGTCGTCGAAGACGAACCCCGAGGTCTGGTAGAGCGGCACCGCGATGGGCCGGCTGCCCTGGAGCTGCGGCTGGGGGAGGTGGACGGCACGGGTCTCCGGACGAAGTTCAGTCATGCATCAAGAATGTCCGGCTGATTGGCCGCTTGTCAGAGCCAATCGGGCAAGATTGGTCCATCATGCGAGCCAATTCTGAGCAACTCGTCGCCCGTCTCGGACGCTGGTCGTCCGGCCGGGGCCCCCTCTACCTCCTGCTCGCCGTACGGCTGCGCGCCCTGATCGACGACGGCGAGCTGCCTCCGGACACCCTGCTGCCCCCCGACCGGGTCCTCGCGCGGTGGCTCGCGGTGGGCAGGGGCACCGTGGTCGCGGCCTACGACCAGCTCCAGCAGGAGGGCAAGGTGGTGCGCCGGCAGGGCAGCGGCACCCGGGTCTGCGCCGCCGACCTGCCCGCCACCCGCGGCATCGCCCCCAGCGGCGTGGTCAACCCCCTGCTCCTGCACCTGCTGTCCCCGCCGGACGGCGTCACCCTGCTGACCTGCGCCGCGCCGGACGAGCCTCCCCCGGCGCTGATCGAGGCCTACCAGGCGGCGGCGGCCCGGCTGGCGCGGGTCCGGCACGACATCGGCTATCACCCCGCCGGGCACCCGACGCTGCGTGAGGCCCTCGCGTCCTACTACCGCGCGCGCGGCGTGCCCACCGCCGCCGGGCAGATCCTGGTCACCAACGGCGCGCAGCAGGCGCTGACCCTGCTGGCGAACCTGCTGGTATCCCCCGGTGACACCGTGCTGACCGAGGCGCCCACCTACCCCGGCGCGCTGGAGTCGTTCCGGGACGCCGCCGCCCTGTTCCGCACGGCCGCCGACGCCGGGGAGTTCTGCGCGGCGCTGGCCGACCGGCCGGCCGTGGGCTACACCGTCCCGACGGGCCACAACCCGACCGGCGCGGTCATGCCCGCGCTGACCCGCCGCCGCCTGGCCGCGCTCGCCGGCGAGCACGACGTGCCGGTCATCGACGACGAGGTCCCCGCCGAGCTCTTCTTCGCCGGCGAGCCCCCGCCCCCGCTGGCCTACTACGGGACGGCGGAGCAACTGATCACCGTCGGCTCGCTGAGCAAGCTGGTCTGGGGCGGTCTGCGCGTCGGCTGGATCCGAGCGGCACCGCCGCTGATCTCACGGCTGGCCCGGCTGCGGGCCGTCCACGACCTCGGCGGCGACGTGCTCGCCCAGCTCGCCTCGGCCTGGCTGCTGTCCCGCGTCGACGAGCTGCGCCGCGAGCGCACCGCCCTCCTCCGCCGGCGCCATGACCACCTCCGCGCCGAACTGGCCGGGCGGCTGCCCGACTGGACCTCCGGACCCGCGCTCGGCGGGCAGACGATCTGGGTGCGGCTGCCGTACGGCGACGCCGACGCCTTCGCCCAGGTGGCCCTCCGCCACCGGGTGGCGGTGGCCCCGGGACGCTCCTTCGACCCCTCGGGCGGCCACGGCGACCATCTGCGGCTGCCGTTCCTGTTCTCCGAGGAGACGCTCACCGAGTCGGTCGCCAGGCTCGCCGCCGCCTGGCACGACTACGACGGGGGCCGCCACCCCCACACCCTGCGGGCCCTCGTCGTCTGAGCGGAGTCGTGAATTCCTCACTGTCGCCGGGCGCGGGCGGCCTTCAAGATCGAGGACATGACAGCGATTCAGGTGGACGGGCTCACCAAGAGCTACGGAGACTTCGTAGCCGTCGGAGGCATCTCCTTCGACGTCCCGCGCGGCGAGATCTTCGCCCTGCTCGGGCGTAACGGTGCGGGGAAGACCACGACGGTGGAGGTGCTTGCGGGCTTCCAGGTTCCGGATGAGGGCACGGTGCGCGTGCTGGGCCTCGACCCGGCCAGGGACCGGGCCAAGGTCCGCGCGAGCACCGGGATCATGCTCCAGGAGGCGGGATTCTTCCCCGACCTGACCGTGGCACAGACCGTGGACGCCTGGCGGGACTTCGTCGCCGCCCCCCGGCCGCGCGCGGAGACCCTGGAGTTGACCGGGCTGGGCGCCAAGGCCGGCACGAAGGTGCGCCAGCTCTCCGGCGGGGAGAAGCGCCGCCTGGACCTGGCCCTGGCCCTGCTGAGCCGGCCCGACGTCCTGTTCCTCGACGAGCCCACCACCGGGATGGACCCCGAGGCGCGCAAGCACACCTGGGAGGTCATCCGCGACCTCGCCGGGCAGGGCACCACGATCCTGCTCACCACGCACTATCTGGAGGAGGCCCAGCGACTGGCCACCAGCATGGCGATCATGGATCGGGGGCTGATCGTCGCGCACGGCGGCATGGCCGAGACCCTGGCCTCCCAGGCGGGCCGGGTCGCCTTCGAGCTTCCTACCGCCGTCGCCCCGGAGGACCTGCCGATCCCCGTCACCTCGGTGGAGGGCCGCACCGCGGTCTGCCGCGCCGCCGACCCCGACCTCGCCGCCCAGACCCTGCTGGGCTGGGCCGGCGAGCGCGGTCTGCGCCTGCGCGGCCTGGAGGTCCGCACGGCGACGCTCGAAGACCTGTTCCTGGACCTCGCCGCCGGCGAGAAGAACGACAAGAAGGTGGCATGACCATGTCCGCACGCGATCTGGCGGTGGTGACCCGCTTCAGCGGCCGTCTCTTCTGGCGGGACCGCACCGCGTTGAGCACGTCCGTGCTGCTGTTTCTGGGCCTGGGCATCGGGCTGCCGTTCATGATGGACAAGGTCCGCCCGGGCCACCCGGAGTTCCTGCTGAACCAGCACCTGGGGGTGCTCGCGATGGTCCTCGTCCTCACGACGTTCAACCAGATCGCGGTCACGCTCACCGCCCGCCGCGACCAGCTCGTCCTCAAGCGGATGCGGACCACCGGGCTGAGCGATCCCGCCATCCTCGGCGGGGAGATCGGCAGCCTGGTCGTCCAGAGCACGTTGCTGACGGCCGTGGTCTCGGTGGCGCTGTACTCGCTGACCGGCCTGCCCGCGCCGCGCGACCCGCTGCTGTATCTGGTGTTCGTGGTCGCGGGCGCCGCCGTCCTGTGCCTGCTGGGAACGGCGTTCACCGCGATCGTCCCCCGCACGGAGCTGGCGGCCGTCATGGCCATGCCGGTCTTCTTCCTGGCCGGTGTCGGCGCCGGTGGCTTCGGCCCGGTCCTGGAGATCCTTCCCGGCTGGGTCGGCACGGTGCTCGGCCTGCTGCCCACCGGCGCCGTCGTCGAGGCGGCCCAGGCGGCCTACGCTGCGGACGGCACCCTCGCCGGTGACCTGCGGGCGGCCGCCGTACCGGCCCTGAAGCTGGCCGTCTGGGGGGTCGCCGGGCTCCTCGCGACGGCGCGCTGGTTCCGATGGGAGACCCGAAGGTCATAGGTTCGCTGATATGCGGATAAACCCCCAGCGGCTGGCGATCGGTGTGATCGTGCTGCTCTCCGTGGGCTTCACGGTCTCCCCGGTGATCGTGATCGCCCGGTACGGCGGAGCGGCCGGGGTCGCCGTGCTCTCGGCCGTGCTGCCCGGTTTCTTCATTCCGCACTTCCTGCACGTCCGCGCCGCCCTGCGTGGCGCCGAGCCGGGTGGACCGGTCGCCGGGCTCGTGGTGCAAGCGGTCTCCGCCTACGCCCCGATGGTGATCCTCCCGGCCGAGGTCGGCGGCTTCTGGTGGGGCACCCAGGCCATCCTGCTCGGCTCGGTGCTGCTGCGCCTGCGGCTGCCGTTGGCCCTGGGCTGCCTGGCCCCGATGGCGGTGGTCGACTTCATAGCCGCCGGGAGCGCCGACCCGCAGGGTTTCAATCCGCTCGTGGGTTTCTCCGCCGTCACCACCCTCTTCGTCACCGGATTCGTGATCTACGGGGTGGTCCGGCTGGTCGTCGTCAGCAGGGAGCTGGAGCAGGCCAGGACGGAGCTGGCGGAGGCCGCGGTGCTGCGGGAGCGGCTGCGGATCTCCCGGGACCTGCACGACGGGCTGGGCAGCAGCCTGACCGCCGTCGCCCTCAAGGGCGACCTCGCCCGCAGGCTGGTCGAGCGCGACCCCGAGGCGGCGCGGGCGGAGCTGTCGGAGCTGGTCCACGTGGCCAGGGACGCCGCCCAGGAGGTGCGGCAGGTCGCGCGGGGCTACCGGGAGATGTCGCTGCGGGAGGAGGTGCACCGGGCGGTCGCGCTGCTGGAGGCGTCCGGGGTGAGCTGCCAGACCAACCTCGCCGAGCTCCGGGTGTCCGGGCCGGTCGACGAGGCGCTGGCCTGGGCGGTGCGCGAGGGGATCACCAACGTGGTGCGGCACAGCCGGGCGACGATCTGCTCGATCACCACCTCCGCCGGGGCCGGCACCGTACGGCTGGAGCTGGTCAACGACCGCGCCCACGGGCGCTCGGTCGGCGGCAACGGGCTGACCGGCCTGAAGGAACGGGCCGGCGGCCTGGGCGGCTCGGTCAGCGCCGGGCGGACCGAGAACGGCGGGTTCCGGCTCGCGATGGAGGTGCCGGCATGATCCGTGTGCTGCTCGCCGAGGACATGCACATGATCAGGGCGGCGCTCAGCGCACTGCTGAGGCTGGAGCCCGACATCGACGTGGTCGCCGAGGTCGTCCGCGGCGACCGGATCGTCCCCGAGGCCCTGCGGACCCGGCCGGACGTGGCGGTGGTCGACATCGACCTGCCCGGAGTCGACGGCATCACCGCCTCGGCGGAGCTGCGCAAGACGCTGCCCGGCTGCCGGATCCTGATCCTCACCGCGATGGGCCAGCCGGGCCAGGTGCGCAGGGCGCTGGCGGAGGGCATCGAGGCGTTCCTGGTCAAGGACGCCCCCGGCGACCACCTGGCGGAGGCGGTCCGGCGCACCGCCCAGGGCCTGCGGGTGCTGGACCCCGAGCTGGTGGCCGCCGCCATCGAGTACGGCGCGAGCCCGCTGACCCCTCGCGAGGCCACCGTGCTCAGGGAGGCCGCGAAGGGCGCCCCGGCCGAGGAGATCGCCGGACGGCTGCATCTGTCCACCGGGACGGTACGCAACTACCTGACCAGCGCCATCACCAAGACCGGCGCCCGCAACAAGATCGACGCGGTCCGGATCGCCGAGGACGTCGGCTGGATCTGAGACCTGTCCCACGGGCCCTGCCGGCACGGGGTCCGCCGGAACGGTGTCAGACGTCGGTGACGCGGAGGCCGGCGTGGGCCTTGTAACGGCGGTTGATGGAGATGAGGTTGGCGGTCAGCGCCTCGACCTGGTGGGCGTTGCGCAGGCGGCCGCCGTATACGCCGCGGACGCCCGGGATCCGGCCGGCGAGCTCCTGGACCGTGTCGGTGGCCTCACGGTCGTCACCCAGGACGAGCACGTCCAGGTCGATCTCGGCGACCTCGGGGTCCAGCAGCAGGACGGCCGAGACGTGGTGGAAGGCGGCGACCACGCGACTGTCCGGGAGGACCGCGGCGGCCTGCTGGGCGGCGCTGCCCTCCTCGACGGCCAGCGCGTAGGCGCCCTGCTTGTCGAAGCCCATCGGGTTGACGCAGTCGATGACGATCTTGCCGGCCAGCTCGGCCCGCAGGGACTCCAGGGTGGACCGGTGGCCTTCCCACGGGATCGCCACGATCACCACGTCGGCCTCGGCCGCCACTGTCGCGTTGTCCGCACCGCCGACCGGCACCCCGAGTCCCGCCGCCACCTCCCGCGCCCGCTCCGCGCTGCGCGAGCCGATCAGCACGGTGTGGCCCGCCATGGCGAACCGCCTGGCCAGGCCCTTGCCCTGATCGCCGGTGCCGCCCAGGATCCCGATCGTGATCTCGCTCACGTCCAGACTGTCAGTGCTCACCCGTCGCTCCTCGTCGTCCTGGTCCGTCGGCGCCGGGTCCGTCCGGCCGTACGGCATGCTCAGATCATGCCAGGGCCCGTGTTCCCGGGACCAACCTGGGGTGACTGGGGCACCATGGAGCACATGGACGCTCGGTCGGTGGCACTCCTGCGCGAGATCCTGGACTCGACCGGCTGGGTGGAGCACACCCGCCGGCTCGGGCTCGCCCTGCGCGCGACGCGATCCCCCGGAGGCCTGCTGGTGGTCGGCACACCCGAGGAGGAGCCCTGGCACCTGACCGCGCATCTCGGTGATGAGGCCCGGCTCGCCGGGCTGCCCCAGCTCGCCCCCACGCTGGTGCGCTGGGCGCCCGTCCCCGGCTCGCCGGCGCACCTGCGGGTCGGGCTGGAGCGGATCGAGCAGGCCAGGCGGGGCGAGACGCTGTTCGTCGTGGCCGAGGAGCAGGCCCCCGGGCCCCTGCTGGAACGGGTGAGCGACGCCCGGCGCACCGGGGCCACCGTCCTGGCCCTGGACGGCGGCGACCCTGAGCTGGAAGGGCTGGCCCACGACGCGCTGACGGTCCCCGGCCAGGCCCCGATCTCCTTCGACGGGGCCCAGCACCTGATCAGCATGGCCGCGGGCGAGACCGACCGCCGTCCGGGCCTGCGTGACCGGCTGGCCCGGCTGCTGGAGCGGGTCAGCGGCCCCCACGTCACCGACTGACCGGAGCCGCCGGGCCGCACCACCGGGACCACCCCGCCCGCGTCCGGCCGGGATCGGCGGGTCAGCCGGACGCGGACGGCCAACCGGACTCAGCGGGCGCGAGTAGGTCGACGACCGGCGGTCAGCGGGCACGAGCGGGTCAGCGACCGGCGGTCAGCGGGCGCCGTAGCGCTCGCCGAGCCGTGCGGGCAGCCCCTCGGCGGCCTCCCTGAGCGCGGCGACGACCACGGCCTGCACCGGGCCGGGCTCCCCCGACCGGGTACGGCTGACGCGGGTGACGGCGTTCAGGCGGCGGGCGCCGACGCCGGTGATGTCGGTGACCACGACCTCGCCCGCCGGGACCTCCAGCAGGGCCAGCGACGGCACGATCGCCACCCCGTGCCCCGCCGCCACCAGGGCGAGGGTGGGCGGGAACTCCTCGATCACGTGAGCCCGGTGCGGGGTGAAGCCGTGCAGGGCGGCCAGCCGCTCCAGCGCGTGCCCGCACGCCTGGTCCGGCGGTCCCGCCACCCAGGGCACACCGGCCAGTTCCGCGACGTCACGCGGGATCTCCGTCCAGCCCGGCGGCACCACGATGCGGTATTCGTCCACGTAGAGGCGGTGGGAGACGATCGAGGAACGTGCCGGGGCGGGCTTGTCGGCGTCCTGCTCGGTGATGGCCAGATCGATGCCGCCCAGGCGGAGCTCCTCCAGGGCCGGCGGGCCGTACAGCTCGCGGATGCGGGGCCTGATCTGCGGGTGGCGCTCGGCCAGCGTGCCCAGGGCGGGCACCAGCAGGTGCTTGATGACCGTCGGGAAGGCCGCTATCGACACCGGCCCGGCCAGCAGCTCGGCGAAACGGGTCAGCTCCCGCTTCGCCTCGGCCAGCTCCTCCTCGACCCGCTCGGCGTATCCGGCGAGGACCCGCCCGGCCGGAGTGAGCGTGATCCTGCGCTGCGACCGGTCCAGGAGCGCCAGCCCGACCTCCCGCTCCAGGAGCGCGAGCTGCTGGGAGACCGCCGAGGCGGTCAGGTGCAGCGCCTCGGCCGCCCGCATGACGCCGCCGCGACGTGCGACCTCATGGAGTATCCGGAGCCGCCGGGGGTCGATGTCCATATAGCTGAGCTTACGCGGATATTAAGGAGGCTTAACTTGCCCTTCAGAGAGGCAGCCGGGGATCATTGCGGCATGCACCCCTTTTCTGACGGCATGTAATTCGATGTCCGTCTTTGTCAACGTGCTCGGCTGGATCGGCGCCGGTCTCATGCTGTACGGCTACGCCATGGTGTCCGCCTCCCGGATGGCCGGGGACGGCATGCCGTACCAGACGATCAACCTCGTCGGGGCGGTCGCCCTGATGATCAATACGGCCTACCACTCGGCCTGGCCCTCGGCGATCCTCAACGTCGTCTGGGGGGTGATCGGCCTGGCGGCCGTCACCCGGATGGCCAGGACCAGACCCAGGAAGAAGACGGTGAACACCCCATGACCCGGCTGGTAGAACTGAGCCACCCCATCACCGAGGGCATGCGCACCTATCCGGGCGTCCCCGGACCGCGGCTCGGCGCGCACCTGACCAGAGAGGCCTCGCGCGAGGTCTACGCGCCCGGCACCGAGTTCCACATCGGCAGCATCGAGCTGGTCGCCAACACCGGCACCTACCTGGACACCCCGTACCACCGCTACCCCGACGGCGCCGACCTGTCCGGGGTGCCGCTGGAGGCGATCGCCGACCTGCCGGGAGTGGTCGTGCGGGCCGAGGGCCTGCGCTCGGTGGGGCCGGACCGGTTCGCCGGACACGACGTGCGGGGGAAGGCCGTGCTCGTCCAGACCGGCTGGGACCGGCACTTCGGCACCGAGGACTACTTCCACGGCCATCCCTACCTCGAACCCGCGGCGGCCGAGTGGCTCGTGGCCCAGGGCGCGGCACTCGTCGGGATCGACACGCTGAACATCGACGACACCCCGCCGCGCGGCGAACGCCCCGCGCACACGCTCCTGCTCGGCGCGGGCATCCCGATCGTGGAGCACATGACCGGCCTGGGCGCGCTCCCCGAAACCGGCTTCCGCTTCCACGCCGTCCCGCCGATGGTGGTGGGCATGGGCACCTTCCCGGTCCGCGCCTACGCGGTCGTGAACGGCTAGCCACGCCGGTCCCGGGCGGCGCCCGCGGCCGTCCGCTAGCTGTCCTCCCCCTCCCAGGTCTTGTCCTCCTCCCGCCACGCCTCGTTGCGCTCGGCCGCGGTCTTCAGCGCGTTGGCCGCGGCCTCCCGGGTCTCGTAGGGGCCGAGCCGGTCCTTGTTGGGGCACCCCTCGTCGGGTTCGACCGCCATGTGCTTCAGGCAGAACCACCACTGATCGCTCATGACGGCAATACTGCCCACTGGGAAGCACAACTAGACTGGGGGACCATGACGACACTGCTCCAGCCCGGGCGGATCTCGCCCATCCGCAAGGTCCCCGCCGGCATCGAGCGGCCGGAGTATGTCGGGAAGAAATCCCCGAAGACCGGCGAGTCCGATGTCAAGACACCCGAGATCATCGAGCGGATGCGGATCGCGGGCAAACTGGCCGGCCAGGCGCTCGAGGAGGTCGGCAGGCACGTGGCGCCCGGCGTCACCACCGACGAGCTCGACCGGATCGGCCACGAGTTCCTCTGCGACCACGGCGCCTACCCCAGCACGCTCGGCTACCGGGGCTATCCCAAGTCGCTGTGCACCTCGATCAACGAGGTGATCTGCCACGGCATCCCGGACGACACGGTGCTGCGCGACGGCGACATCGTCAACGTGGACATCACCGCCTTCATCGGCGGCGTGCACGGCGACACCGACGCCACCTTCCTGGTCGGCGACGTGGACGAGGAGTCACGCCTGCTGGTCGAGCGCACCCGCGAGGCCACCGACCGCGCGATCAGGGCCGTCGCGCCCGGCCGTCAGCTCAACGTGGTCGGCCGCGTCATCGAGGCCTACGCCAAGCGGTTCGGCTACGGCGTGATCCGCGACTTCACCGGCCACGGCATCGGCACCACCTTCCACTCCGGCCTGATCGTCCCGCACTACGACGACCCGTCGCTGGCGGTCACCCTGGAGCCCGGCATGACGTTCACCATCGAGCCCATGCTGACCCTCGGCACCATCGACTACGACATCTGGCCCGACGGCTGGACCGCCGTGACCAAGGACCGCAGGCGGACCGCCCAGTTCGAGCACACCATCCTGGTCACCGACACCGGCCGGGAGATCCTGACGCTCCCCTGAGGCCCCGGCCGGGAGCCTCCCGCACGCTGTGCCCCGCCCCCGCCATGGCGGTGCCGCTCCGTCAGCGCCTGCGGGGCACCACCCCGGTGACGGTGGTCCCGCCGCCCTCGACGCCGTTGACGGTGAGCGTGCCGCCGAGACCGGCGAACTCGGCCCGCATGACCGCGATCCCCCGGCCGGCGGCGGGGCCGGAGAAGCCGACGCCGTCGTCGCTCACGGTCATGCGCAGGCCGCCGCGGCCCAGGGTCACGGCGAGGGAGACCGCACCGGCCCGGCTGTGCCGCTCGACGTTGGACAGCGCCTCGCCCAGCGTGGCCATGACGGCCCGGGCCGTCCGGGGATCGACGTCGTCACCGGGCAGCGCCCAGATCTCCGCGACGGTCCCGGTGCGCTCGGCCCACTCGGCGAGATGCTCCTCAAGAGCCTGCGCCAGGCTCCGGTCCCCACGCATGCGCACTTCCTCGGACACTGCTCGACCTTCCTGATGCGCAGCCACCGGTCTCACGCCGAGCGTGCGGCCGATAGGTGTCACTGGGCGTGGCGCGCGGCCACCAGACGCCGCACCCACCGCGTGCTCCCCGGACCCCGATCGCCTACAAGGCTACCGGAGGCACCCGAAACGGTGGCGGCGGATAGGCAGCAGTAACCGGCCGGTTACTCGGCGCGCTCCCTCTTGTTGAGCTCGGCCAGGTAGTCGTTGTAGGCGTCGAGCTGCGCGTCACCGCTCCCGCCGGTGCGGGCCGCGGCGGCGTCGGCCCGGCGGTCGGCGCGACGGGCCTTGCGGTCGTCGTCCTGCCACCACTGGAAGGCCAGCGCGAGCAGCACGATCAGCGTCGGGATCTCACCGAAGCCCCAGGCGATGGCGCCGCCGGTCTGCTGGTCGGCGATCGCGGAGGTGCCCCAGGTGCGGCCGAGCTGGTCGTACCACTCGGCGGCGAGGACGGTGCCCATGCTCATCAGCGCGATGCCGAAGAACGCGTGGAAGGGCATCGTGACGAACAGCAGCATCAGCCTGGCGTAGTGGGGCAGCTTGTGGGGCGCCGGGTCCACACCGATGATCACCCAGAAGAACAGGGAGCCGCTGAGCAGGAAGTGCACCGTCATGGCGATGTGGCCCAGGTGCTCCTCCATCGCGGCGGCGAACAGCGGGGTGAAGTACAGCGCGTAGGTGGAGGCGACGAAGATCGCGGTGGCGATCGCCGGGTGGGCGACGAAGCTCACGAACCTGCTGTGCAGGATGGTGGTCAGCCACTCACGCGGGCCCCGGTCGCCCCGCCGGGCGGCGGGTTTGAGCGCACGCAGCGCCAGCGTGACGGGGGCGCCGAGCACCAGGAAGATCGGCACCAGCATGGACAGCGTCATGTGCTCGGCCATGTGGACGCTGAACAGCACCTTGGCGTAGCGGGCCACGCCGCTCTGGGTGGCGATGACCAGGATCAGCAGGCCGGTGAACCACGCGGCGGTGCGGCCCATGGACCAGGAGTCGCCGCGCCGGGCCAGCCGTATGATCCCGGCGAGATAGAGCCCGCCGAGCAGGGCGATCAAGGTGCCGGAGAACAGGTCGAGCCACCACAGCGAGGCCAGGCCGGCCAGTGAGATCTCCGGCGGCATGGGGTAGCCGAGCAGTTCGAAGGCCCGGTCGGCCGGCAGGAGCGCCGGGGGCGGGGCGGTGCGGGAGAGCGCGACGGCCAGCCCGACGGTCGCGGCCATGACGAGGACCTCGCAGGAGGCGAAGCGGACGAAGACGCCCGGTCCGCCGGCGGCCAGCTCGGGCAGGGTCCGCTTGCGGTGCCACCAGCCGATGGCGCCGAGCGCCGCGAACGCGACGGTCTTGGCCAGCAGCAGCAGGCCGTAGGCGGAGGTGAACAGCTCCGAGAGCGAGGTGAGCCGGGCCAGCACGCTGAACAGGCCCGACAGTCCCACGGCGATGAAGCACCACATCGCCATCGAGGAGAACCGGGCGGCGGCGACCTCCAGGTGCGACTGGCGCCGCAGCGCGTGGGCGCAGAGCACGGCCAGGCCGCCCACCCAGAGCGCGAGGGCCATCAGGTGCACCGCGACGCCGGTGGTCGCCAGGTCGTGGTTGGGCGAGGAGGAGGAGTGGCCGGTCAGCGCCGGAGGCAGGAGGGTGGCCAGGGCGAGGACGAGCAGGCCGCCGGCCGCGCCGACGGTGATCGCCCCACGGGCGAACAGCGCGATCGCCACCCCGAACAGCACCACCAGGGTGAGCGCGATGCCCTGGGAGACCTGGCTGGCGTAGCTGGTCAGCTCGTTGCCGCCGAGCACGTCGGCGACGGGCAGGCCGAGCGCGTCGGACAGGCTGAACACCATCGTCGCGGCCGCCGCGCCCGCCCAGACGAGCGCCAGCCACGAGGCGGCCTTGGCGTAGACGAGGGCGGACCTGCCGAGCATCCCCTTGTCGCTGGGGAGGAAGACCGCCGCGGCCAGCAGCACGCCCACGGTGAGCACGCCCGCCGCGTCCATCGTCAGCTTGGCCAGGGGCAGCCCCCAGCGGGTGAGCGCACCCTGGTCGGGCAGTCCGGGGATGATGCGCGGGGTCGCGGCGCCTCCGGCGATCATGGCGATCACCAGCCCGACCACTGCCGCGGCCACGCCCGCCAGGGCGAGCCTCGCCGTCCGGCCGGTCCCCGCCCCCTCGGCCTGGGCGGCCCGCTCCTGCCTGCTCACGGCTGCTTCTTGTTGCGCATGCTGAAGAACAGACCGATGCCGACGCCGGTCACGCCGCCCACGATGAGCCACATCCAGCCGGGCACGCCGCCGGAGTCCTCGGGCGCGTCCTGCGTCTGGGCCGCGGGGGCCGGGCTGAGCGCGGCGGTGGCCGGCCCGGCCGTGACCCCGGTCGCGGCGGGCGCCGGGGTCGCGCTCTCGGCCGGCGCCGCGGTCGCGCTCTCGGCCGGTGCCGGGGACTCGGAGACCGTCTCGGACGGGGTCGCCGACGGGGAACCGACGAGGGTGAAGGGGATCTCCCCCTCGATCGGGTGACCGTCGGAGGAGACCACCCGGTAGGCGATGACGTATTTGCCGGGCGGCAGGTCCTCCTTGAGCGCCTGGGTCACCACCGCGCCGTCGACGACGGGCTTGCCGTCCTGATGGGCGACGTTGTCGGCGGTGTGCACGACGACGTTCGGGAAGCGCACCGAGGCGCTGAACGTCAGCTTCACCTGCTTGAGGCTCTCGACCTTGGCGCCCTTGGCAGGGTCACTGCTCTTGAGCGTGTCGTGGGCGAGGGCGGGTGAGGCGAAGGCCGTGCCGAGGACGAGGACGGCGAGAAGCGCGAGAACGACCGCGACAGGGGAAGTCTTCATGGCAGTCTCAAGGCTACCGACGCCACCACGCGGTCCTGACCTCCCCGTCCCGATCTAGAGGCCCACGCAGGCCAGCGCCCGCTGGTAGGCGTCGACACTGCGGGCCGGCTCGTCGACGCGCTCCAGGACCCGCGCGACGGTCAGCCACGCGTGGGCCGTGTAGCGGGTGGTCGGCGACTGGTCCAGGCACTCCGCCCCGGCCAGCAGCTCCTGCACGGCCATGTCCTGCCGGCCCAGCTCGGCGAGGGTCTCGCCGTGCAGCAGCCGGGCCTCGGCCTGCAGCACCTGCGGCATGCCGTCAAGCAGGTCGCAGACGGCGCGCATGTGCTCGCCCGCGCGCTCGGGCCGGGAGAGCAGCAGCTCCACCCGGGCGAGGTTCATCGCGCAGCGCATCTTGTCCATCGGGCTGGCGGAGGACTCGATCAGCTCGCTCTCCACCTTGAGCAGCACCTCACGCCAGGCCTGCGCCTCCATGGGCCGCACGGTCAGCAGCACCTGGGCGTAGTCACCGCGCAGGCGGGCCAGCCGGCGGGGGTCGCCGTACTCGGACTGGATGGCGATGGCCCGCTCGACGTGGGTGACGGCCTCGTCGGCGTGGCCGGTCTCCACCGCGACGATCGCGGCGCCCCAGTGGGCCAGGGTGAGCGACTGCGGCGAGCCGAGAAGGTCGGCGGCGGCGAGCACCTCCGCCGAGAACTGGCGGGCCCGCAGCAGGTCGCCGCGCTCGACGTAGGCCGCGAGGAGCTGGGCGCCCAGCCTCATCAGGTCGTCGGTCCAGGCGGGCCGGACCGCTCCGCCGAGGATCTGCTCGGGGATGTGCACCGCCTGGGCCAGGTCGCCCTGCTCGCGGTAGCACCGCGAGAGCGCGACGGCGACCGCGACGTGACGCTCGGGGGCCATCGCCGTGGCGTCGTTGCGGCGCAACCTGTTGAGCAGGACGATCGCCTCCTCCAGGTCGCCGCAGGCCTCGGTCGCCAGCGCCAGGCCGTATTCGGCGTCCTGCCTGAGCTGGGGCAGGCCCGCCAGGCCGTTGTCGGCGAGGATCTCGGCGTAGCGGGCGCGCGCCTCGACGACCTCGCCGTTGTCCATGGCCAGCTGCGCGTAGTTCAGCGCGAGCTCGATCTCCTGCATCTGCTCGGCCGTCACACCGTTGATCAGATACGTGAGGGAGCAGTCGAGCTTTTCGGCCAGGAGCTCCAGCACCGCGAGGGTCGGAGTGCGCTTGCCGCTCTCGATGAGGGACACATAGCTGTCCGACAGTTCTGGATGAGCCAGCTGCGCCTGGGAAAGGCCCCGTTGCCGGCGGACGGTCTTGATGCGCTGCCCGACCAAGTCTTGACCAGTCACGTTACCCCTTGAAAGATGTCATTCGAGCAGCAGAACCTACGACAGGAGTCTCCCCGTGCGCCGACGTCTCGCCTTGTCCGCCCTCGCCATGCTATTTACGGCCGCCTTTGCCGTCACCGGCAATGTTACGACCGCAAGCGCTGATTCGTCTGCCCCCTCAGGGTCCACCTCTGAGTATTCTTCCGAGTTGAACATCCTGCAGGGCCTGGGCTGGAACCACCCGGACTGACCGGAGGGTCAGCTCGCCCGTAGGGCGACGGACAGGTCCGCCCGGTCGGCCGTCGCGGACGGATCCCGGTTGGTGAGCTTCTCCATCCGGCGTGCGCGGTAGCGGACCGTGTTGACATGGACGTGCGGGCGTTCCGGAAACCCACGCAGTCGAAGAACGCCTCAAGCGTCCGCACCGGCTCGGAACGGTGCGGCGGTCATCGTCGGGCAACGACCCCAGCATCCTCACCGCGGACGACCGCCGCACGTCGCCGGGGACGGTGACCGGCGACAGCGCGTGCATGCAGACCTCGTCGCCGGTCACCGCTCCCCGGCGCGGGCGCCGACCGGCTGATTCGACCGCACAAGAAGGACTTTTCTGCATTTTTCCCTTCTTCCTGCGGTCAGGAAACGGGCCGGTGCCTCCCTGGCGGGCCTCCCCGGCCAGGACAGGGCGCGGCTCGACCCCCACGGCGCGTCGGCCGGCCGCCCCAACATCGACATAGCGTGAGAAAACTACATTCCGGGGCCGAACACAAGAGCAGGATAGTGCTCGGACGGCGCGCCTACCAGATGGTTGAATTCACCGGCGATCAAGGGCTCCACCCGGCGTGGCCGCCCGCCTCACCGCACCCGCCCCGCCCGGCGCGAGCGCCCGGCCCGGCCCGGCCCGAGGGATCCGGATCGGCCGGTCATCCCCCCGATATCCGGCCCACCCGGCGGCCCGATCGCCTAATTGAGCGGTATCGGGCCTAAGAACATCCGGTGCACTATTAACACATTACAAATGCCGTTATGTTTACGATGAGCGACTTGCCCGATAGGCGTATGCCGTCCGCCCTATAAAGGTTATTCACCGGCGCTCGGGACGGGCCGGGTCCGGCCGGAACATGATCACGACGCCCTGCGGCCGGGAAACGGGATCATGACGCCCTGAGGGCCAGGAACAGGTCCACCCGGTCGGCCATCGTGGACAGGTCCCGGCCGGTGAGCTCCTCTATCCGGCGGACGCGGTAGCGGACCGTGTTGACGTGGACGTGCAGGCGTTCGGCGCAGACGTTCCAGGAGCCCACGCAGTCGAGGAACGTCTCAAGCGTCCGCACCAGCTCGGAGTGGTGCCGGCGGTCGTAGTCGACCAACGGGTCGAGCGTCCGGTCCGCGAACGACCGCCGCACGTCGCCGGGGACGGTGGCCAGCAGCAGCGCGTGCGTGTAGATCTCGTCGCTGGTCGCGACCCCTCCGCCGCGCGCCTCGGCCAGCCGCCGCGCGTGCCCCGCCTCCTCCGCCCCGCCCCGGACCGCCGACGGACCGGTCAGCGCGGCGCTCACCCCGATCGACACCCGGACCCCGCTCAGCCCGGCCATCAGGGCCCGCGCGCCCGCCCGCAGCGTCTGCGCCAGCTCGCCCGCCGTACCGGCCAGCGGCACCAGCGCCACGGCGCCGTCCGCCACCGCCGCGGCCACCGCCCGGGGGCGCAGCAGTTCCTCCAGGACCCGGCCGCCGAGCCCGGGCAGGTCCGGATCCCGGGCCGTCCCGGCCCACGTGACGGTCGCGTTCACCACGGAGTACGGCTCGGCCGGGCCGATGCCGCAGGTCCGCAGCCCGGCGTTGAGCTCGGCCGGATCGCTCCCCGCGGAGGCGGCCAGCGAGATCAGCTGCTCGGCGAGCCGGCGCTCGACCCGCCGGCCCTCCTCCATCCTGGTCCGCTCCAGGGCGACGCAGGCCGCCAGCTCGAAGCCGAGGTCCGCCTCGCCGAGCAGGTCGCCGCCGCAGACCAGGGCCCAGCCCGCGGCACGGTGCTCGCGGCCCACGGCGAAGATGGTGAAGACCCCCGTAGGGGTTCGGACGGCGGACGGCAGCCGGGGCGCCGTCAGGTATTCGTGCGCCAGCCGTACGGCGTCCGCCGGGTCCAGGGCGCCGGCGACGACCGAGCCGGTGGCGGAGACGACCGCGCCGGTCATCGCCGGCTCCCCGTCCATCAGCGCGAACAGCTCCGACAGGCCGGCGCCCTCGGCGACCGCGGCGACGATCCTGCGGTGGCGGCCGAGGGCGGCGCGCAGCTCCCCGTGCCGGGGGGCGACCGTCTCGGCGACCGTCCGGAAGGAGATCTCGACCGGCACCTCCAGCAGCGGCAGGTCATGCGCCCGGCACGCCTGGACGAGGTCGTCGGGGACCGTGCCGAACCAGGCGCTGCCGGCGCCGAGCGCGGCCACCCCGGCCTCGACCAGGCGGCCCACGAACCGTTCGGAGTCCCCGGGCCCGTTGCGCCACATGAGCCCGGACAGCACCAGCTCCCCGCCGGACAGGTAACGCCCGGGGTCGGGCAGGTCGGTGATCTGCACGCCGGTGAAGCCTCGGTCCAGATGCTCCTCGCCCACCAGCAGGGTGAGCCCGAGCTCCGCCATCCCGACCAGGTCACGTATCCGCATAGTTGGATAAAACTACAAGAGCCGTCCACGGCCCCGTCCCACGTTTCGTCGTGTCCCCCATGTTCACCTCTGACCTGGGCTGATGTACTGCTGTGGTGAGCGGCATCGAGACTCGGCAGAGCCAGGTCCGGGGCCGGGGCGTCGGCGAGAGCGCGCCACGCCCCGACGGGACGCTGAAGGTGACGGGCGAGTTCGCCTACTCCTCCGACCTGTACCTCGCGGACATGGTCTGGGGGGTCACCCTGCGCAGCCCGCACCCGTCCGCCTGGATCCGCTCCGTCGACATCGGCCCCGCTCTGGCCATGCCGGGCGTGCTGGCGGTGCTCACCCACGAGGACGTGCCGGGCGAGAAGTTCCACGGCCTGGAGCACAAGGACCAGCCGGTGCTGGCCGTCGACCAGGTCCGCTACCAGGGGGAGCCGGTCGCGCTGGTGGCCGCCGACCATCCCGAGCGAGCCAGGCGGGCGGCCGAGGCGATCGTCGTGGAGTACGAGGTCCGCGAGGCGGTCACCGACCCGCGCCGGGCCGCCTTCGACCCCTCCTGCCCGACGGTCCACGACCACGGCAACGTGCTGCGCCACCAGCCGGTCCGGGTCGGCTCCGACTTCGAGGCCCCCGTGGTGGTCACCGGGGAGTACGAGGTGGGCATGCAGGACCAGGCCTTCCTCGGCCCGGAGTCCGGCCTGGCCGTACCCGCCGAGGACGGCGGGGTGGACCTGTACGTCGCCACCCAGTGGCTGCACGTGGACCGCGACCAGATCGCGCCGTGCCTGGGGCTCCCCCCCGAGCGGGTACGGCTGTCGCTGGCCGGGGTGGGCGGCGCGTTCGGCGCCCGCGAGGATCTGTCCATGCAGGTCCACGCGTGCATGCTGGCGCTGCGCACGGGCCGCCCCGTGAAGATCGTCTACAACCGCGAGGAGTCGTTCTTCGGCCACGTGCACCGGCATCCGGCCCGGATGCGCTACGAGCACGGCGCGACCCCCGACGGCAGGCTGCTCTACGTCAAGGCGGAGATCCTGCTCGACGGCGGCGCCTACTGCTCCTCCTCCCCCGCCGTGGTCGGCAACGCCGCCTCGCTCGGGGTGGGCCCGTACGAGGTGGACAACGTCTGGATCGACGCCTACGGCGTCTACACCAACAACCCGCCCTGCGGGGCCATGCGCGGCTTCGGCGCCGTGCAGGCCTGCTACGCCTACGAGTCGCAGATGGACAGGCTGGCCGAGGCGTGCGGCGTCTCCCCGGTCGAGATCCGCATCCGCAACGCGGTCTCCCAGGGGTCCGCGCTGGCCACCGGGCAGGTGATCGACAGCCCCGCGCCGCTGGCCGACATGCTCCGCGAGCTCGCGGCGATGCCGCTGCCCGAGGCCGCCGGCGCGGACCTGCTGGACATGCCCGGCGGTGTGTCGCAGACCACCCGCGGCGAGGGGGTGCGGCGGGGCGTCGGGTACGGCGTGGGCATCAAGAACATCTGCTTCTCCGAGGGCTTCGACGACTACTCCACCGCCCGGGTCAGGGTCGAGCTGCTCGGCGGCGAGCCGCACGTCCTGGTGCACACCGCCGCGGCCGAGGTCGGCCAGGGCCTGGTGACGATCCAGGAGCAGATCGCCCGCACCGAGCTGGGCGTCGACAGGGTGACGGTGGCCCAGGCCGACACCTCGGTGGGCTCGGCCGGCTCCTCGTCGGCCTCCCGCCAGTCGTACGTCACCGGCGGCGCGGTCAAGACCGCCTGCGAGGCCGTGCGGGAGCGGCTGGACAAGCTCCGGGCCGACGGGTCGACGCTGGTGGAGGCGCTGGAGCGGGTCGGAGCGGTCGAGGAGACCCGGGAGTACCGGCACCGGCCGACCTTCCCGATGGACCCGGTCACCGGGCAGGGCGACTCCCACACCCAGCTCGCGCTGTGCGTGCACCGCGCCGTGGTCGACGTGGACGTGGAGCTCGGCCTGATCAAGGTCGTGGAGCTGGCGGCCGTACAGGACGTAGGGAAGATCATGAACCTGACGGCGCTGGAGGGCCAGATCCACGGCGGGTCGGCGCAGGGACTGGGGCTGGCGCTGATGGAGGAGATCCAGGTCACGGACGGGCGGGTGCTCAACCCCTCCTTCACCGACTACCTGATCCCCACCATCCTGGACATGCCGCCCATGAGAGTGTCGATCCTGGAGAACCCCGACCCGCACGCCCCCTACGGCCTGCGCGGCGCGGGCGAGCCCCCCACGCTGTCGTCCACCCCCGCCGTGGCCGCCGCCGTACGGGCCGCCACCGGCCTGCCCCTGTCCCGGGTGCCCATCCGTCCCCATGACATCGCGCTGAACGGGTAGGAGACGGTCATCCCCCTGTTCGAGGGGGGAGTCATGGATCGGTTCTTCGAGCTGTCGGCGCGCGAGACGACCATCGGCAGGGAGGTCAGGGGCGGCCTCACCACGTTCATGGCCATGGCCTACATCATCCTGCTCAATCCGATCATCCTGGGCGGGGCCGTCGACGTCACCGGGGTGAAACTGTCGATCTCGCAGCTCACCGCCTCGACCATCATCGCGGCGGCGGTGAGCACGGTCCTGATAGGGCTGGTGGGCAACGCGCCGTTCGGCGTCGCGGCGGGGCTGGGGCTGAACGCGGTGGTCGCCTACCAGGCCGCGCCGCACATGACCTGGGCGCAGGCGATGGGGCTGGTCGTGCTGGAGGGCCTGGTGATCGTGGTGCTGGCGGTCTCCGGACTGCGCCGGCTCATCATGAACTCCATCCCGCTGGCCCTCAAGCACGCGATCAGCGTGGGGATCGGGATGTTCATCACGCTGATCGGGCTGGTGGACGCCGGGTTCGTCGCGAAGGGCACGGGCACTCCGGTGCAGCTCGGCTCCACCGGGCACCTGACGGGCTGGCCGGTGGCGGTGTTCTGCTTCGGCCTGCTGCTGGTGATCGTGCTGTTCGTGCGCAAGGTCCCGGGGGCCATCCTGATCGGCATCGTGGTCACCGCCGTGCTGGCGATCACGATCAACTCGGTCGTGAGGATCGACCCGGCGAGCTGGGGCGTCGTGGTGCCCCGGCTGCCGCAGGCGGTGGTGGCGGTGCCCGACACCGGGCTGGTCGGCCAGGTGGACCTGTTCGGCGGGTTCGCCCGCGCCGGGGCGCTGACCGCGCTGATCGTGCTGTTCACGCTGGTGCTGTCCGGGTTCTTCGACGCGATGGGCACGATCATCGGGGTGAGCGACGAGGCGGGCCTGGTGGACTCCGAGGGCCGGGTGCCCCGGCTGGGGCCCATCCTGACCGTCGACGGCGTGGCCGGGGCGATCGGCGGGTACTGCAGCGCCTCGGCCAACACGGTCTTCGTGGAGTCGGCGGCCGGCGTCGGCGAGGGGGCCAGGACCGGCCTGGCCGCCCTGGTCACCGGCGGCATGTTCGTGCTGACCCTGTTCGTCACCCCGCTGGCGACGGTCGTCCCGGCCGCCGCGGCGGCCCCCGCGCTGGTGCTGGTGGGCGCGCTGATGATGACCCAGGCCAGGAACGTGCCCTGGGAGGACCTCACCCTCGCCATCCCGGCCTTCCTGACGATCGCCCTGATGCCGTTCACCTACAGCATCACCAACGGCGTCGGCGCGGGCGTGGTCACCTACACGGTCATCCAGGCGGCGACCGGCCGGGCCCGGCGGATCCCGTGGCTGCTGTGGGTCGTCACGCTGGTCTTCGCGGCCTACTTCGCCATCGAGGGCATCCAGGGGCTGTTCGTCTAGGCCATGTCGTCGAGGTCACAGGCGACGCCGTCCCTGTCCTTGTCGACGTACCACCTGTACTCCTTGTGGCGCTCCTGGTAGTAGGGCCCGTAGCCCTCCTTGTAGGCGGCCTTGCAGTTGGGGAACCTGGGGTCGAGGTCGCCTCGCCCGGCCGCCGGGGCGGCGTTCCTGCTCCCCGCCGTGGCGCTGCTGCGGCTCCCCGTGGGAACGGGGGTCGCGGCCGTGGCGGTGCCGGTGGGGGCCGTCGTGGCGCGGCCGGCCCCCGGTTGGGCCGTCCCCGTGGGAGCCGTGCCGGTCGGGGCGGTGCCCGTGGGAGCCGTGCCGGTGGGAGCCGTCCCCGTGGGAGCCGTGCCGGTGGGAGCCGTCCCCGTGGGAGCCGTGCCGGTGGGAGCCGTCCCCGTCGGAGCCGTGCCGGTGGGAGCCGTGCCCGTCGGAGCCGTCCCCGTCGGGGCGGCCGGCGACTGCGGGGTCACGGGCTGGTCCGAGGACGGCTGGGGCTGCCCCGTGGACGGCGCCGTGCCGCGCAGCCGGGCGACCATGGCGTCCGCCTGCTCCTTGGTGAAGGAGCCCGCGATGCTGAGGCTGTCCTCGGTGATCACCTGGGCGACGCGGGGGGCGGCCACCACCTTCTCCCCCACGACGATCGCGATCTGCTGCTTGACCGCCTCCTGGGTCAGGTCGTTGATCTGGTCGCGGAAGGCGGGCGCGAACGCGATCCTGACCGAGTAGGCGCCGTTCTTCTCCTGGACCGTCTCGATCTTGTGCACGGCGGTCACGCTGACTCCCCCGGCGAGCGTGTAGCAGGTCTGCCCGGCGTCGTCGGGCATGCCGTCGGGGCTGGTGCAGGCGCCGGGCTGCGAGCCGGTCACCGGCGCGAAGTGGATGGGGACCGGCAGTCGCGCGGGAGGCGCCGCGCCGAGCGGCACGTCGGGATTCCTGGTCATGAGCACCGCGAGGGTGCCGAGCACGCCGGTGATCATCACGACGACGACCAGTGCGACGATCAGGACGACGGTGGTGACCCGGCTCGCCCTGGGGTCAACCGGCGCGCCGCCGCCCGGTCCGGCCCCGGGCCCGCGCGGGCCCCGCGGGCCCACCGGAGCACCGGGCCGCGCGGGACCGGGCGGACCGGGCAACCTGTGAGAGGCGTCCCGGGGCCCGCCCGCGGCTCCGGGCGCCCCCTCGGGACCCCGGGGCCCGGCAGGACCGGCCGCCGCCGCGACGCCGTACGGCTCCGCCGGGAGACCGGGCGCCTCCGGGACAGTGTGCGGCTCCGTCAGGGAGCCAGGTGCCCCGGCGACGCCGTACGGCTCCGTCAGGGAGTCCGGCGTCTCCGCGGCGTGGGCCTCGGCCGGGGATCCGAGCGCTCCCGGAGGACGCGCGTGACGCCCGGTTGGAGGTCCCTGCGGCACGGGTGAGTCGCCCGGCCCCGCGTGCAGCTCCATCGTCACATCCCCGTATTCCTCGCATTTGCTCGCGGTGAGCCTACCGATCAGCGAAAGGAGGAGGTAACCCGACAGTCAAGTCCGCACCGGAAACATGACAGGCGCATCGGCCGACAGGCCGTCATCATCGATGGCCGATTCCTTCCATCTTGCACATGGTGGTCCTTTTCCAGGGAACGCAGAGTGAAGAAGACACAGGCGCGAATACTGGAGGAGCCGTGAAGATCGCAGTTCCCCGCGAGGTCAAGAACCACGAATATCGCGTGGCCCTCACTCCCGCTGGAGCCCATGAGTTCGTCCGCCACGGCCATCGGGTCTTCGTCGAACGGGACGCCGGTGCCGGATCCTCGATCCCCGACTCGGACTTCCAGAGCGTGGGCGCGACGATGGTGGACTCCGCGGACGACGTGTGGGCCGAGGGCGACCTGGTCCTGAAGGTGAAGGAACCGGTCGCCGAGGAGTATCACCGGATGCGCAAGGGGCAGGTGCTCTTCACCTACCTGCATCTGGCCGCGTCCGAGAGCTGTACCCGGGCCATGCTCGAATCCGGCGTCACCGGCGTCGCCTACGAGACCGTGCAGACCGCCAACGGCTCCCTGCCGCTGCTGGCCCCGATGTCGGAGGTGGCCGGGCGGCTCGCCCCGCAGGTCGGGGCCTACCACCTGATGCGGCCGGAAGGCGGGCGCGGCGTGCTCATGGGAGGGGTCTCGGGCGTGCACGCGGCCAACGTGGTCGTGATAGGCGCCGGGGTGTCCGGCATGAACGCCGCGGTCATCGCGCTCGGCATGCAGGCCGAGGTGGTGCTGCTGGACAAGAACATCGACCGGCTCCGCCAGGCGGACATCATCTACCAGGGCCACTGCCAGACGGTCGCCTCCAACAGCTACGAGGTCGAGCGCGCGGTCCTGGCCGCCGACCTGGTCATCGGCGCGGTGCTGGTACCCGGCGCGAAGGCGCCCAAGCTGGTCAGCAACGAGCTGGTCTCGCGGATGAGGCCGGGCTCGGTCCTGGTCGACATCTCCATCGACCAGGGCGGCTGCTTCGAGGACTCCCGGCCGACCACGCACGCCGAGCCGACCTACCGGGTCCACAACTCGATCTTCTACTGCGTGGCCAACATGCCGGGCGCGGTCCCGCACACCTCGACCTACGCGCTGACCAACGTGACCCTCCCCTACGCCCTGGCGATCGCCGACCTGGGCTGGCGCCAGGCGCTGCGGGAGGACCACGCGCTGGCGCTGGGCCTGAACACACACGAGGGGCACCTGACCAACCTGCCCGTGGCCGAGGCGCACGGACTGGAGGCGATGCCCCTGGAGCGGGTGCTGGCCTAGACCGTTCCGGCCGGTACGGCCCACGCCGGGCGCGGGCCGTACCGGTGAGGTCAGGAGCTCGGCGTGGCGCTGGGCGACGGGGTCGCGTCCGGGACCACGGACTGCTCGGCGCTGGCGCTCGGGGCCGGCGTCGGCGCGGCGGTCGGGATCGGCGCCTGGTCGGTGGTGGTGTTCACGCCTCCGGCGCAGTCGGCGCCGAACTCGGGGGTCTCGGCGCTGTTGTTGCGGTATTTGGCGATGTATTTGGCCAGGCGCGGGTCGTCGGCGCTGTCCAGCTTGAGCTGCTTGTTCCAGGAACTGGCCACGATCTTGGAGGGCAGCCCCGGGTAGGGACTCATGAGCATGTAGTCCTTGCCGGAGACCATCGCCTTCAGCTTCTCCACCTGGTCCTTGGGCAGGTCCGGCTGGTAGGTGATCCACACGGCGCCGTGCTCCATCGAGTGGACGGCGTTCTCGTTGTTGACCGGCTTGTCGTAGACGGAGCAGGTCTGCCAGGCCGGGTTGTGCTCGCCGCCCAGCGGCGGGTTCTCCTTGTAGCTGACCTGGGTCTGGACGTGCGCGCCGCCCGGGTATTTGGCGCTGGTGACGGCGTCGAGCGAGCTCGCCGCCCGCTCGTTCACCAGGTAGAAGCCGACCACCCCGGCGAGCAGGACGATGACGGCGCCGCCGACGCCCCACATCAGGAACGCGGTCCGACGCTCCTTGCTCTTCTGCGCCTGACGCATCCGGGCGATGTGTTCCCGTCTCGCCTGCGCCTTTTCCTTCGTCATCGACCCTCCAGCCGGCAACCAATTTCGGGTCACACTATGCCCTACCGGCGTGTGTGGAGGATAAGCCAATCACAGCGCATGATAGAGCGACGGTTCTCCACAGTGGGTAGTCTGGGCACGCGATGGAGACCCTTGTTCGAGAAATCCCGAAAACCCGGCGCCGTACGGCGCTCGTCGTGCTGCTCGGCTGCCTGGCCGCGGCGGCCGTTGTGCTGTTGGTCGTCGGCAGGGGCGCGGCCCCGACCGACGCCTCGGCCGAGGCGGGGTTCGCCCGTGACATGTCCGTCCACCACGCCCAGGCCGTCGAGATGTCCTTCATCGCGAGAGACGGCAGTGAGGACGAGTCGCTGCGGCGGCTCGCCTACGACATCATCGTCACGCAGACCGCCCAGCGCGGCATGTTCAGCGGCTGGCTGCAGCAGTGGGGGCTGGAGCAGTCCACCGAGCGGCCGGCGATGGCGTGGATGGCCGGCCACGGCCACGGCGGAACGCCCCAGACATCTGCCACGATGCCCGGCATGGCCAGTCAGGAGGAGCTCAAAAGGCTCCGCGCGGCCACCGGCAAGGATCAGGAGATCCTCTTCCTGCAGCTCATGATCCGCCATCACGAGGGCGGCGTGCAGATGAGTCAGGCGCTGTTGAAACTGTCCGACCGCGACGAGGTGGCCACCATGGCCCAGCACATCGTCAACGGTCAGGCGGGTGAGATCGATCTGATGACCGACATGCTGAGGCAGCGCGGCGCCCAACCGCTGCCTTCCATCCTTAAATAGCGTCGGCGCGTCCTTGCACGGCCGGTTTCCGGCCAGGGCAGCATGGGGCCAACCTGGCCGGAGGAGACGAACATCATGGTGAACGACGAGCCGGAGAACCGCCTGGAGGTGAGCATCTCCGCCGAGGTCGAAGCGGGCCAGTACGCCAACTTCGCCTCCGTCTGGCACACCCAGGACGGCTTCGTCCTGGACTTCGCGGTGATCACCAGACCACCCCAGCTCGCCAACGACCCCTCTTCGGGGCAGCACTTCGTCAGCGTGCCGACCCGGATCGTCAGCCGGATCCGCATCCCCCCGAGCCAGGTGTTCGAGCTGATGAAGGCCCTCGAACAGCAGCTCACCGCCTACGAGAACGAGACGGGCCACAAAAACTGATCCGCGGGGACCGGCCGCCCCGGATGCGGCGCTCCCCCGCGGATCACCGGGTGCTCTTCAGGGCAGGCCGATCGCGCCGCGCGCCGAGGCCATCAGCGCGGCGGTGCGCTCGGTGGCCTGCGCGGCTCCGGCGGCCAGCAGCCGCGACAGCTCGGCCGGGTCGGCCGACAGCTCGGCGTGGCGCTCCTGGATCGGCCGCAGCGTCTCGACCACGGCCTCGGCCGTGTCCCGCTTGAGCGCGCCGTAACCCTCGTAGGCCAGCGACTCGACCGGCCGCCCCGAACAGACCGCGAGCAGGGTGAGCAGGTTGGAGACGCCGGGCTTGTCCTGAGGGTCGTAGCGCACCTCGGTGCCGGTGTCGGTCACCGCGCGCATGATCTTGCGACGGATGTCGGCGGGCGGGTCGAGCAGGTAGATCGTCCCGGCGGCCGAGCCGTCGGACTTGCCCATCTTCGAGGTGGGCGTGGCCAGGTCCATGACCCTGGCGGCGATCTGGGGGTGCACGGCCTCGGGCACGGTGAAGGTCTCGCCGTAGAGGCGGTTGAAGCGCAGGGCCAGGTCACGGGTGAGCTCGACGTGCTGGCGCTGGTCCTCTCCCACCGGCACGAGGTCCACCCGGTGCAGCAGGATGTCGGCGGCCATCAGCGCGGGATAGGTGAGCAGCGACAGCCGCACCTCCTCCTGCTGGGCCGACTTCTCCTTGAACTGGATCATCCGCCGCATCTCACCGAAGTAGGCGGTGCTCTCCAGCAGGTAGGCCAGCTCGGTGTGGGCGGGCACCTGGGACTGGATGTAGACCAGTGACCGGTCCAGGCCGCAGGCGAGCAGCAGGGTGGCCGCCTCGCGGGTGCGCGCCCGCAGGGCCTGCGGGTCGTGCTTGATGGTCAGGGCGTGCAGGTCGGCGACCGCGTAGACGCAGTCCGCCTCGTCCTGGAGCCGTACGGCGGGCATGATCGCGCCGAGGAGGTTGCCGAGTGTGAGGTGGCCGGTGGGTTTGAACGCCGAGAAGACGCGCTTGGTCATGGTCTCTCCTTGCTGGGAAGGGACCGCCGCGCGCCTGGCCGTGCACAACGCGGAACGGCCGCCGGTTCGCGGCGGCCGTCTGATGTGCGCAGTCTGGACTGGCTAGCGGGTCCGCCGATGGGCGGCCCGCCACAGACCCAGACTGTGCGTGTTCATGCGGAGGAGTCTATCTCCTCGGCCACCGCGGCGGCAAAGGCGTCGACGTCGGCCTCGGTGGTGTCGAAGGCCGTCATCCAGCGGACCTCGCCGGTGGCCGCGTTCCAGACGTAGAAGCGGAAGCGCTTCTGCAGGCGCTCGGTCACGTCCGGCGGCAGGATGGCGAAGACCGCGTTGGCCTGCACCGGGCGCGGGACCTCCACCCCGGGGATCTCCCGGACCGCGGCGGCCAGCCGCTGGGCCATGGCGTTGGCGTTGCGGGCGTTGCGCAGCCACAGGTCCCCGGCGAGCAGCGCCTCGAACTGGACCGAGACGAACCTCATCTTGGAGGGGAGCTGCATGGAGGTCTTGCGCAGGTAGCGCAGGCCGCGGACGGCGTCGGGGTTGAGCACCACGACGGCCTCGCCGAACATCATCCCCGCCTTGGTGCCGCCGAAGGACAGCACGTCCACGCCCGCGTCGGTGGTGAACGCGCGCAGCGGCACCTCCAGCGCGGCGGCCGCGTTGGTGGCGCGGGCGCCGTCGAGGTGGACGAGCATGCCGAGCTGGTGGGCGTGGTCGCAGACCGCCTTGATCTCGGCCGGGGTGTAGAGGGTGCCCAGCTCGGTGGTCTGCGTGATCGAGACGACCTTGGGCTGGGCGCGGTGCTCGTCGCCGAAGCCCCACGCCTGCCTGTCGATCAGGTCGGGGGTGAGCTTGCCGTCCGGGGTGGGCACGGTGAACAGCTTGAGCCCCGCCGACCGCTCCGGCGCCCCGCCCTCGTCGGTGTGGATGTGCGCCGACTCCGCGCAGACCACCGCCTCCCACTGCGCGGTCATCGCACGGAGCGCGACCACGTTGGCGCCCGTGCCGTTGAACACCGGCCAGGCCTCGGCCGTCGGCCCGAAGTGTCCCTTGAAGATCTCCTGCAGCGCACCGGTGTACGTGTCGTCGCCGTAGGCGATCTGGTGGCCCTCGTTGGCCAGGGCGATCGCCTGGAGGATCTCCGGGTGCACCCCGGCGTAGTTGTCGCTGGCGAAGCCCTTCACCAGCGGGTCGTGCCTGCGAATCGCGTCCGTCACTTCTTCCCCTTGAGCGGGGCGGCCGGTGGTCGGGGACCGGCCGCCGTGGTGCGTGTCACGCTCACTCGCGTGTGAGGTCCACCCGGGTGCCGTTGGCATCGGTGTCCCAGAGGCCGTCGATCGCCTCGGCGAGGTCGTCGACGTCGGTGAAGCCCGGGAACTTCCGCTCCGGGCTCGCCTCGCGCATCGCCTTGTTCACGAGCGCCTTGACGACCAGGATATTGGCCGTCGCGTCCGTGCCCTCCAGGGCATCGGCGAAGGCCAGCGTCCAGGCCTCGGCGGCGGCCTTGGCGGTGCCGTAAGCCGCGTTGCCCTGGGTGGGGCGCTCGGCCGCCTTGGCGGAGACGACGGCGAAGCGGCCGCGCTCGCTGGCCTTCAGCAGCGGCTCGAAGGCGAGCGTGACGTGCTGGAGGGTGCGGATCAGCAGGTCGTGCAGAAGATCCCAGTCTTCCAGCTTGGTCTCGGCGAAGGTCTTGGAGCCGCGCCAGCCGCCGACCAGGTGGACGATGCCGTCCACCCTGCCGTGCTCGGCCTCGATGTCGCGGGCGAGCTTCTTGACGGCGTCGAAGTCGAGCAGGTCGACCGCGAGCGTGCCGCCGGCGCCGGACTTGTCCACGCCGATGACCGTGTGCCCCTTGTCGGTGAAGCGGCGGACGGCGGCCTGGCCCGCGGGACCCGCCGCGCCGGCAACAAGAATGATCATGCTCGGATCCCCTTCGTGGATTCGACGACGTCGCCGAGCTTACGACGCAGGGCCTCGTAGAACATGCTCAGGGGGAACTCGTCGGGCAGCACCGCGTCGACCACGGCCTTGGGGAACCCCTCGACCGGCAGCGCCTCCACGCCGCGGTTCCAGACCGAGGCGGGGTGCGGCTCCACGTAGGCGGCCACGAGCTGGTGGGCGGCCAGCCAGTGGGCGAGCTTGGAGCGGTCGATGCCGTCGCGGTAGAGCTTCTCCACCTCGCTGCGCAGGTCGGCGACGCCGTCGGCGAGCCGGGCCCAGTCGACGCTCAGCCGGTTGTCGGTCCACCGGACGATGTCGTTGCGGTGCAGGTAGGCGAACAGGAGCTGGCCGCCGAGGCCGTCGTAGTTGCGGACCCGGTCACCGGTGATCGGGAAGCGGAAGAGCCGGTCGAACAGGATCGCGAGCTGGACGTAGCGGGCGTGCGGCACGCCCTCCTGCTCCAGCTTCACGGCCTCGCCGAACGCCGTGAGGTCGCAGCGGAGCTCCTCCAGCGAGTACAGCCAGTACGGCATGCGCTGTTTGATCATGAACGGGTCGAACGGCAGGTCGCCGTGGCTGTGGGTGCGGTCGTGGACCAGGTCCCAGAGCACGAAGGTGTCCTGGGCGAGCTCCTGCGACTCGATCAGCCGGGCGGCGTCCGGCGGCAGCGCCAGCTTGAGCGTCTCCGCGGCGGCCTTGCTGACCGCGCGGAACCGGGCGGCCTCGCGGTCGCAGAAGATGCCGCCCCAGGTGAAGCGGGACGGGGTCTCCCGGACGGCGACGGTCTCGGGGAAGAGCACCGCGGAGTTGGTGTCGTAGCCGGAGGTGAAGTCCTCGAAGGCGATCGGCACGAACATCGGGTTGTCGTAGCGGGTGTTCTCCAGCTCGGCCAGCCACTCGGGCCAGACGGTGCGGATCCAGACGGCCTCGATGTAGCGGAAGGTGGTGCCGTTCTGGGTGTACATCGGGAAGACGACCAGGTGCTCCAGGCCGTCCACCCGCTGGGTGTCGGGGTGGAAGGCGTTGAGGGAGTCCAGGAAGTCGGGCACGCCCAGGCCCTGCTCGACCCACTTGCGGAAGTCGGCGACGACCGCGGTGAGGTAGGCCTCGTCGTGCGGGAAGCGCGGGGTGAGGCCGTCGACATGGTCGACGATCTCGGAGATCAGCGCCACCGCCCGGTCACGGTCGCCCTCGATCGAGCCGTCCTTGGCCTGCAGGGGCTTGAGCGCCTCCACGGCGTCCTTGAGTCCCTGGAAGGCGGAGCGGGCCTCCGACTCCTTCGCGGCCGCCGGGGCGGGGACGCGCGCGGCCCAGGTGACGAGGTTGCCCCAGAGCGCGGCGTGGTCGTAGTCGCCGATGGAGTCGTCGCCGAACAGGTCGGAGTCGGCGAGGACCACGACGCGGCCCTTGCCGTGCCGTACGGCCACCGCCAGGGGCAGGCCGGCGGGGTCGGCGGTGGACGACGTCCGGAACAGCACGGCCGCGTCCTCGGGGGCGACGAGCACGCCGGCGCGGTAGAAGCAGGCGCGACGGGCGCCGGCGAGGAGGTCCTCGCCGGCGCTGTCACCGGGGGAACCCAGGACCCAGGAGGCCACGCCGTTGTGGGCGTTCCTGGGGTCCTGGACGGTGGTGTGCTCGACGCCGACGCCGAAGCGGGCGAGCAGCTCGTCGAGGTTGCTGCCGTACTTCTCCTGCTCGCACTCGGCCAGGACGACCAGGCCGCCGCCTTCGGCGACGTAGGCCTCGACCGCGTCGAGCTCCTCCACGGGGAAGACCGGGCTGCCCAGGCCGGTGGTGCGCTCCCAGCGGTCGGCCGAGGGGTGCGCGATCACGAAGACGTCGTTCGAGCCCAGCAGGGCGGGAGTGATCGGCCCCTCGGTGTGCGCGGCCACGGTGTGGCCGAGCCGGCGCAGGAGCTCGGCGGCCCGCGCGTAGCTGTTGTCGTCGGGGTGTCCCGGATTCATCGTCTCGGCCACGTCCCGCCGGATGGTCCAGGACTCGTTGTGCGCCTCGTCGAACAGCACACGCGGGAAAGCTCTCACGATAAATCCTCCCTCAGATGAGACCCAATGACGAAAAATATACACACTATGTCCCGATATGGACACATCCCTTATTGCTTGATCCGAACAAGTTGGAGATCTTCCACCCCGCTCGCGGCGGTCGGGACGTCCGCCACCCGGCGCCGTGCGGGTTGACACCCCGGACCCGGCCACGCATTATGAACACTCGTTCATGAACGTGCATTCATAACGCGGACCACCGGCCGTATGGAGCCGTCCGGCCGCACCACCGAGGAGAGAGCCGATGAGTTCCATCGTCAACACCCACCAGGCCGACGCCTGGAACGGCTACGAGGGCAACCACTGGGCCGATCACCAGGACCGCTACGACGCGGTGAACAGCGGGTTCAACGAGCCCCTGCTCGCCGCCGCCGCCATCGGCGAGCGGGACCGGGTGCTCGACGTCGGGTGCGGCAACGGGCAGCTGACGCGGCTGGCCGCCCGGCGGGCGCGGCACGGGCACGCCGCCGGCGTCGACCTGTCGGCGCCGATGCTCCAGCGGGCGCGGGCCACCGCGGCCGACGAGGGTGTCGCCAACGTGACCTTCGAGCAGGGGGACGCCCAGATCCACCCCTTCCCCGACGCGGGCTTCGACGTGGCCGTCAGCCGGTTCGGGATCATGTTCTTCGCCGACCCCGTCGCCGCGTTCGCCAACATCGGCCGCGCGCTGCGGCCGGGAGGACGGCTGGCCTTCCTGGCCCTGCGGGAGATGAGCCGCAACGACCTGGGCGCCGTCTTCGCGGCGATGGCCGAGCACCTCCCGCCGGGGCCCGGTCCCACCGGGCCGGAGAGGTCCGGGCCGGAGTCACTGGCCGACCCGGACCGCGTCCGGGAGGTGCTCACCGGCGCCGGCTTCGAAGGGGTGACCTCGGTGCCCGTCGAGGCGCCCCAGGTGTGGGGCCGGGACGCCGAGGACGCGGGCCGCTTCCTCGGCGCCTGGGGCCCCGTCCGCTTCCTGCTCGGCCAGGCCGACCAGGCCGCCGCCGCCCGCGCCCGCGCCGCGCTCACGGCGGCGCTGCGGCGCCATGAGGAGCCCGACGCCGTACGGCTGCGCGGCGCCGCCTGGCTGGTCACCGCCACCCGTCCCTGACCGCTCGCCCGGCCCCGTCCCCGGGCCGGCCGTCGCCGTCCGGCCCCGGTCACCTGGCCGCCGGGCGGCGCCCTGTCCGCACGGCGGCGGCCGGGCCACGACGCTCGCCTCCGAAGGCTCACTACTATGCGATGTGATGTCACCGAGAAAAGCGGCCGCGCTCCGTGACGGCGACGGCGGCCAGAGCCTGCGCGAGCACCTGATCGCCGCCGCCGAACGCCTCATCTCCCGGCGCGGCACCGCCGGGCTCACCGTGCGCGACATCGCCCGCGAGGCCCAGGTCGCCGACGGCGTGCTCTACAACCACTTCGCGGGCAAGGAGGAGCTCCTCGCGCTCGCCCTGCACGCCCACGTCGAGAACGTCGAACGCGAGCTGGGCGAGCTGCCCTCCCGGGCGGGCGCCGGCACCGTCGAGGACAACCTGCGCGCCTACATCGCCCACGGCGTGGCGCTGCACGCCGCGATCATGCCCGCCTTCGCGGGCCTGATCGCCCGGCCCGAGGTGCTCTCCCTGTTCGCCGGCCTGCCCAATCCCGTCGGGACCGGACTGGGGCTGCGGGTGGCCCTGGCCGGATATCTCCGCGCCGAGCAGGACCTCGGCCGGCTCAGGCGGGAGGTGAACGTCGAGGCGGCCGCCACAATGATCGTCGGTGCCTGCCACGAGCTGGTCCTGCCCGGCCTGCTGTTCCACGGCTCCGCCGCGCCCCCCGTCCAGGTCCCGCCGGGCTTCGTCGACGACCTGGTCACCACCGTCCTGAACGGCATCGGCCCGGCACGGACCCGCTGAGGACCGGCCCGGACCCGCTGAAGCCCGGCGCGGACCCGCCGGCGATCCCCGCATGCTCCTGCGCCTGCTCCTGCGCGCCCAGCACGGGTGATCGGGACGAGACCCGCGCGCACCGGCGGGCCTCCTCCGTAACGCCTCCGGCTGAGACCCGCTTACCCCGCGAAGGGGACGGCGGATCCGCCCCGCGGCGGACGACCTGACGGGAGAGGGGGGCCTACCTTCCTTGCGACAGTCCCGTACAGGCAAGGAAGCCCCCCATGTTCAAAGACTCCGCCGACTTCCGGCGCGTGGCCGCAGGCACGCTGCTGATCGTCGCCCCCCTCCTGCAGGCCGTCGCCGTCGTCCTCGACCCGGGCACCTGGGGCGACGACCGCGAGGCCGTCAGCTACGGCGTCAACCCCGCCCTCGCCCAGATCGAGTCGGCCATGTACCACTGGGCCTACCTGCTGATGGCCCTGGCCGCCCTCGGTCTGCTGCACGTGACGCGCCGCCGCTCGGTGGTCTTCGGCCACATCGTGGGCCCGCTGACCGTTCTCGGCTACATCAACCTGTCGGGCCTGCTCCTCAGCGACCCGGTGGAGTGGTGGCTCGGCCGGCATTACAGCCCCGAGGAGGCCACCCGCATCATGGAGGAGATGCTGAACCTGCCCGGCTTCGTCTTCGGCTTCCAGATGCCGTGGATCTTCTTCGCGATCCTCGGCCTGCCGATCCTGCTGATCGGCGTCTGGCGCGCCGGGTTCGCGCACTGGTGGGTCCCGCTCGTCGTCGGCGTCGGCTACGGCACCTCGCTGCTGATCCCCTACGGCCCGGTGACCGTCGTGATGTGGGTCGCCCCGGCGGTCGCGCTGGGCTCGCTCGGCGTCAAGATGCTCCGGATGGGCCGCGAGGAGTGGGTCTCCTTCTACCCGACCGCCGCCCCGGGCCGGACGACCCCCGACTCGTACGCGAACACCACCGCCTGAGCCCGGTCGCGCAGATGGAGCTTCATCAGCACCCGCGCCACGTGGGTCTTGACCGTGGCCTCACCGACGAACAGCTCGCCCGCGATCTCGGCGTTGGTCAGGCCACGGGCCAGGAACCGCAGCACCTCCAGCTCGCGCGGGGTGAGATCGGCGAGCTGGGGCGGGGGCGCGGGGTCGTGACGGCCGGCGAAGGAGGCGATGACCCGGGTGGTGACGGCCGGGTCGAGCAGCGCGTCGCCGCCGACGACGACGCGGACGGCCTCCACGAGCTGCTCGGGCGGCGACACCTTGAGCAGGAACCCGCTGGTCCCGGCGCGGAGCGCGGCGTAGAGGTTCTCGTCGGTGTCGAAGGTGGTGAGCATGACGACCTTCGGCGGGTCCGGCCAGTCGAGCAGCTGCCTGGCCGCGGTGAGCCCGTCCATCCGCGGCATGGAGATGTCCATCAGCACGATGTCCGGCCGGGTGCGGCGGGCCACGGTGACGGCCTCGATCCCGTCGGCCGCCTCCCCCACCACCTCCATCCCCGGCTCGCTCTCCACGACGAGCTTCAGCCCGGCACGGACCATCGCCTGGTCGTCGGCGATCACGATACGGATGCTCACTTCTTCTCCTCGCCCAGCGGGTCGTCGGCCCCTTCAACGGGCCGCCATGTCGTCAGCTCATCTGGTCCGCCCATCGGCGAGCACCTCCTGGGAGGTCGGCAGGGACGCGTGGACGCGGAAACCGCCCTCGGGGCGGGGGCCCGCCTCGAACACGCCGCCGAACAGCGCGGCACGCTCACGCATGCCGATCAGACCGTTGCCCGTCGACAGCCCGGGGGCGGCCGTGCCGCCGCCGTCGAGGACCTCCAGCTCCACCGAGCTCGCGCGGTAGGCGATCGAGATGCGGATCTCGGACTCGCCCGCGTGCTTGACCGCGTTGGTCAGCGCCTCCTGCACGATGCGGTAGGCGGACAGGTCCAGCCCCGGCGCGAGCCGTACCGGCTCGCCGGTGACCTCCAGCGTGATCCGCAGCCCGGAGGAGACGAGGGTGCTCACCGTGCCGGGCAGCAGGTCCAGGCCGGGCTGCGGGATGGCCTCGTCGAGCGGCATGCGCAGCGCGCCGAGCATGACGCGCAGCTCCTCCACGGCCTCGCGGCCCATCCGCTCGATGCCGAGGAGCACCTCGCTGTCCCCGCCCTGCGTACGGCGGAGCACCCCGGCCTGCATGACCATCATGCTGACGCTGTGGGCGACCACGTCGTGCAGCTCCCGGGCGATGCGGGCCCGCTCCTCGGCGACGGCCTCGGCCGCCTGCCGCTCCCTGTCGCGTTCCACCTGCGCGGCGTGGTCGGCCAGGCGGCGGATCCGGCCGACGTGGGCGTGCACGACGAGGCCGGTGAGATAGGCGGCGCCGAAGATGACGGTCAGGAAGACGACCTCGCCGAAGGGGAGCCAGCGGTGGTCGACGGCGCCCGAGTCGAAGACCAGCACGCCGGTCACGGCCCAGGCCAGGCCGGGCCGGAAGGGGAGTTCGGCGCCGATCGTGTGGAAGACGAGGAGCAGGGAGGCCAGCTGCCAGACCTGGCAGTGCTCGTAGCCCTGCCGGTGCCAGGCGTACTGGGCGAGGATCATCAGGATGTAGACCGCGACCGGCGCCTTGCGGCGGAACCACACCAGCACGCCGGTGACGAGCGCCTGGCCGATCCACCACAGCTCGGGGGTCTCGGCCGCGCCGTACTCGGTGGCGACGGTGAAGGCCTCCAGCGTGCCGAGAGCGATGATCCCGCATCCGACGAGCAGATCGATCTTCGACACCGTGCGGAGGTGCCGGGTGAGCGACACCGTGCGGAGGTGCCGAACAGAGGGGAGGGGAACCGCCATGCGGGGAGACTAAGCCCTCGCGTCCTCATTTCATATAGGACAAAACGCCCAGACAAGCCGGTTGCAAGTGGGTCACAAGTCACGACACCTGGAAGGACACGCTCCGCACGAGCCGGTTGGCCAGCCCGTCGTCACACCTGCCGGGCGCACAGAAGTAGATCATAAGCGCGGGTTCGTCCGGCCGCTCCACGGCCCATCCCAAGAACTCCAGCTTGCCACCGCGCTGCGGATCGGTGATCGACCCCTCCAGCCGTACGGCGGGCCTGCCACCCACCAGCACCTGGACCACCTCGGCGTAGACGTTGACCGTGCCGGGCAGCGAGGACTGCAGGGTCTCCTGGAGCTGCTGCGCGCCGCCGCGGGGGTCGAGGGTGTCGAGGGTCTGCGCGTAGAGGCCGGTGGCCTCCTCCGGCGTGTTCTTGATGATCTCGTTGACGGCCGCCCAGTCGGCGGTGACCGGCGTGGCGAACAGCGCGTCGAACTCCCCCGCCTTCGGCGAGGCCACCATGAACACGTCGGCGTGCGGGCGCGGGGTCCAGCCGCCGGGGTGCTCGAAGGAGATCGGCACCGCGGCCGAGCCCGCGTAGGGCACCCAGTCCTCACCACCCCGCAGGAACGTCGCCAGGACCCCCACCAGCGCGATGATCGCCACGATCGCGGCGGCCGCGCCGATCAGGATGCCCCGGCCGCCGGGCCCGGGCCGCTTCTTCTCCTCCGTCCCCTCGCGGGTGCCGCGACCCTTCCCCTCGCGGGCGCCGCGGCCAGCCCCGGTGTCGCGGACGAGCTGGTAGGACTGGCCGCTGATCGCGTCACGGAGCTCGGTGACGAACTGCGTGCAGGTGTCGTAGCGCTGCTCGGGCGACTTGGCCAGCGCCCGCGCCATGACGCCGTCGACCTCCAGCGGGAGCTCGGGCCGGAGCGTGCTGAGCGGGGTGGGCGACTCGGCCAGGTGCGCCCAGAGCAGCGCGATCTCGTTGTCGCGCTGGAACGGCAGCCGTCCGGCCAGCGCCTCGTAGACCACGCAGGCCAGGCCGTACTGGTCGCAGCGGCCGTCGATGTGCTCCTTGTTGATCTGCTCGGGAGACATGTAGCGGGGGGTGCCGATGAACTGGTCGGTCTGGGTCAGCCCGGAGATCGAGGTGCGGTGCTTGGTGATGCCGAAGTCGGTGAGGTAGGCGTGGTCCCCCTCGGTGTGGCCGGCGATCAGGATGTTGGCGGGCTTGACGTCGCGGTGGATCAGGTCGTGCGCGTGGGCGGTGTCGAGCGCGGCGGCCACCTGGGCGAAGATCCGGTTGACCTGGCTGATCGGCATCGGCCCCCGGTCGTAGAACAGGCGGCGCAGGTCGGGGCCGTCGACGTAGCGCATCGCGATGTAGAGCGTGCCGTCCGCGGCGGAGTCGGCCTCGTAGATCGGGATGATGTTGGGATGGTCCATGCTCGCGACCGTCCGCGACTCCAGGACGAAGCGCTGGCGGAAGCGGTCGTCCTCGCCCAGCAGCGGGTTGAGGATCTTCAGGGCCACCCGGCGGTTGAGCCGGGAGTCCACCGCGAGGTAGACCACGGCCATGCCGCCCTTGCCGATGACGTCCTCGACGTAGTATCCGGCCACCTCCTGGCCGATCAGCGCTCGCTCGTTCACGGCCGTCACGTCTCGGAGGGGTGGCCGCAGTAACCGCAGAAGCGGTGCGCGGGGCCCAGCCGCATCCCGCAGGCGGTGCAGTATTTCTGGCCGGCCGGGTCGGCGGCCCTGACGTCGGGCTGCCCGTGGGCGGCCGGGTCGGCGGGTCTGGCGCCGGGATCTCGCGCGACCAGCACGGGCCGGCCGGGCGAGGTGCCGGAGGTCTTGGGCAGGGCGGGGAAGGAGCGGCTGACCACGACCGTGGGGTCGGCCGTCTCGCCGGGCGCCGGACGGCGGAGCGCGGGCGGCGGCGGGCCGGCCTCCCCGGGCCGGGTGTCCCCGCCCCGGCTCGCTCCGGAGCCGCCCTCCACCGGCTCCGGCGGGGACCTGCGCCTCCACAGCAGCAGCGCGCCGGCCACCACGGCCGCCACCAGCACGCCGCCGGCGGCCAGCAACGGCCACAGCGGCGGCCCGGCGCCCTCGTCCTCGGTGGCGGCCGCCGCTCTCCTGGTCCCCTCGTCCTCGGCGGTGCCCCGCTTGAGCTGGGACGTCTTCAGGTGCGCCGCCGCCACGGTGTGCCCGGGATACAGCTCCAGGACGCGCTGGAAGGCGGGCACGGCGTCGCCGTAGTATTTGGTGTGGAAGCGGGTCAGCGCCTGCTCGAAGGCGGCGTCGATCGGGCCGCGCCGGGGTGTGATCCTGGCCTCGGCCAGCGCCTTGGCGATCTCCCGGACGCCGATCATCCGGCCGTCCCGGCCGCCGCCGATCAGCAGCCCGACGACCTCGCCCTTCTTGTCCTCGATCACCGGCCCGCCGAGCAGCCCCCTGTCGACGAGGGCGCCCAGCTTCCGCGGCTCGTCGACCTTGTTCTCGGGGTCCTTGAACCGCCGGCCGCCCTCACCGGCGCCCCCGGCGCGCAGGTGCGCGATGTCGACGGTCTCCGGCAGGTCGGCCGCGGGCCGCCCGGTGAATCCGGCGACCGCCACCGGCGAGCCCTCCTTGTCGGGGACCGCCGCCGCGAGCGGCGCCGTGGGCAGGCCCGCGCCGCCGTCGGCACGCCCGACGGGCATCAGCACGGCGGGGCCGTCGGGCCTGGGGTCGGCATGGACGATCTCGGCCTTGAACCCCTCCTTGTCCGCCGGGGAGATGTTGGGGAAGACGCGGATCTCGGTGGTGACGTCGACGATGCAGGTCGCCGTGGGCTGCTTGGGCGGGTAGCACTCCTGCAGATGGCGGTTGAGCTGGTCGTCCTTGACCGTGTGCCGCTCGAAGTCCAGGGGGATCTTGACCTTGTGGTGCTCGGCGAAGATCTTGTTGGCGGCGTAGACCGCGACGTCCTTGCCGGTCTTGACCACCCGGGTGAGGGTGACGACGCCGCCTTCGGGGTTGACGACGGTCCCGGTGCCGCTGCCGATGGGCACCTTGTAGCTCCGCTCCACGTGGACCAGCTCGCCGATGTGGTCCAGCAGGGTGATGTCGACGTGCGCCTCCGCCTCGATCCGGACGACCGCGGGGGTCACCAGATCGGTGATCCCGCTGGGATGCTCGTGGGCCAGCGCAGGGGCGGTCGCGGCGACCGCCAGCACCAGGCCGCCGAGGAGCGTCAGAGCAGATCCGGACCGCCGCATCGCCACTCCCAAAGGGGGATAAGGACAGCGTGGCAACCGTAGTGCAGAAGTCAATAGGATGACGGATAGACAAGCGCTTGCTAGGGGAAATAATCTGCGCTCCGTGAGTGAGCGGAGCGGGCGGACGGACCGGCGGGCGGGCGAGCACGGCGGCGGAGGCGGGTCCCGCCCCCGGGGCGGGGATCCCATGGGCGGGCGGACGGGCGGGCCCGGCGGCCCGCCGGACGGGGAGGGCCGGTGAGCCACTCGATCGGGGTCGACGTCGGCGGGACGTTCACGGACGCGGTGCTCAGCGGGCCGGACGGCGAGATGACCGTCGCCAAGTGCCTGAGCACCCACGACGATCCCGCCGACGGGATCGTCGCCGCGGTCACCGCGGTGCTGGGCCGTACCGACCCGTCGGCGGTGACCAGGGTCGTGCACGCCACCACGCTGGCCACCAACGCGGTCTTGGAGCGGCGCGGCGTCCGGGTCGCCTACGTCACGACCCTGGGCTTCCGCTCGGCGATCCCCCTCGGCCGGTACGCCCGGGTGGAGGAGGACCGCTACGACCTCCGGTTCGACCCGCCCGCGCCGCCGGTCGCGGCCGAGGACTGCTTCGAGGTGCCCGAGCGGATCGGCAGCCGCGGCCAGGTGCTGCGGCCGCTGGACGAGGCGGCCGTGGCCCGGGTCGGCGCGGAGATCGCCCGGCGGGGCGTCACGGCGGTCGCCGTCTGCCTGCTGCACTCCTACGCCAACCCGGCCCACGAGCGACGGGTCGCGGAGATCCTCGGGGCCGTGGTCCCGACCGTGGTGATCTCCTCGGAGGTCTGGCCGGAGCTGCGCGAGTACGAGCGGGCGACCACGACCATCATGTCCGCCTACGTCGGGCCGGTGATGACGGGATACCTGCGGCGGCTGAGCGCGCGGCTGGCCGGACTCGGGATCACCGCCCCGGTGCACGTCATGGACTCCGGCGGCGGCGTGATGTCGGCCGAGCTGGCCGCGCGCCGGGCGGTGGCCACGATCGAGTCCGGGCCCGCGGCCGGGGTGCTGGCCGCCGCGGCGTCCGGGTACCCGGACGTGATCTCCTTCGACATGGGAGGGACGACGGCCAAGACCTGCGTGATCAGGGACGGCAGGCCGGAGATCACCCACGAGTTCCACGTCGGCGGGAAGGGCAGCTTCGGCGGCCGCCGGGCCGGGACCGGGGTGCCGATCAAGACCCCCGCCGTCGACCTGGCGGAGGTGGGCGCCGGAGGGGGCAGCGTCGCCTGGCTGGACCCGGCCGGCGCCCTGCGGGTCGGGCCGAGGTCGGCGGGCTCCGAGCCCGGTCCGGCCTGTTACGGCCTGGGCGGCGGGGAGCCGACGGTGACCGACGCCAACCTGGTGCTCGGCTACCTCGATCCCGCCTCCTTCGCCGGGGGGACGGTGCCGCTGTCCCCGGAGCTCGCCGGCAAGGCCGTCGACCAGCACCTGGCCGGACCGCTGGGGGTGTCCAGAGCCGAGGCCGCGCACGCGGTCCACGAGATCGCCAACGCCTCGATGGGGTCGGCCGTGCACGTGGTCACCGTGCAGCGCGGCATCAACCCGGCGGGGTCCGTCATGGTCGCCTTCGGCGGCGCGGGCCCCATGCACGCGGCCCGGGTCGCCGCCCGCTTCGGCATCTCCACCGTGCACGTCCCGGCCCGCTGCGGCGTCGGCTCGGCGGCCGGCCTGCTGACCGGCGACCTGTCCACCGACCGCGTCCTGTCGGCCCTGGACGCCGACCCCGCGCAGGTCTTCGCCGACCTCGCCGCGGCCGCCGCCCTCGATCTCGGCCTCTCCCCGGACTCCCCCGGCGTGTCCGTCACGCGCTCGGCCGACCTCCGCTTCGTCGGCCAGGCCCACGAGCTGACCGTCCCCTGGTCCGACTCGCCCGCCGAGCTGGCCGGCCGTTTCTCCGCCCGCTACCGGCAGGTGTACGGCATCGCCCAGGAGGGCCCGACGGAGATCGTCAGCTACCGCGTCCGCCTCACCCAGGCCGCCCGCCACACGTCCGGCCCGCCCGTCCCCGCCGGCCGCCACGCCCCCCGGGCGGCCGGCGGGCCGGCGGGCGCAGGCCGCCCCGGCACGGGTCCCGTGACGAGCCGGCCGGCCTACTTCCCCGAGACGGACGGATACGTGGAGGTGCCGGTGTTCACCCGGGCCCGCCTGGAGGAGGTCTCCGGACCGGCGATCGTCGAGGACGCCGAGTCGACGATCGTGATCCCGCCGGGGTGGACGGCCCGGCTCGCCGAGGCCATGGCCGTGATCCTCACCAGGACGGGCCGATGAGCGGCGCCCCGGACGCGCTCACCGCCGAGGTGCTGCGGAACGCGCTGGTGGTGGCCGCCGAGGAGGCCGGCATCGTGGTGGTGCGCTCGGCCTACTCCACGTTCATCGTGGAGGGGTCGGACGCGTCGGCGGCGATCCTCGACGCCGGCGGGCGCCTGGTCGCGCAGTCGATGGCCACCACGCTCATGAACAGCATGGCGTTGAAGGTCGCGCTGCCGGAGCTGCTGGCGGACATCCCCGCCGGGACCATGCGCCCCGGCGAGGTGTTCGTGCTCAACGACGCCTACCGGGGCGGCGTGCACACCAACGACCTGCTCGTCTACCGGCCGGTCTTCGTCGAGGGCGTCCCCGCCTACTTCACCGCCACGATGATCCACGTCTCGGATCTCGGCGGCCTGTCGGCGGGCGGCATGGCACCGCTGGCCACCGACGTCTTCCTGGAGGGCCTGCAGCTGCCCCCCGTCAGGCTGGCCACCGCGCGGGGCGTCGAGCCCACCGTCGAGGCGATCCTGCGGGCCAACAGCCGGACCCCGGACAAGGTCATGGGCGACGTGCGGGCCCTCATCGCGGGCACCGCGGTCGCCGCCGCCAGGATGGAGGCACTGGTCGCCGAGTACGGCCCGGCCGGGCTCGCACGGGGGATCGACGACTACCTGGACCACACCGAGGCGAGGACCCGCGCCGCCCTGGCCACGCTCCCCGCCGGCCGCTACGAGGCCGACTACCTGATCGACGACGACGGCATCGACACCGGTGTCCCGCACACCGTCCGGGTCGCGGTCACCCTGGAGCCCGGCGCGGGGGCCGTGCTGGACTTCGCGGGCACCGGCCCGCAGGTCCCCGCGGCGATCAACTCCTCGGCCTCGCAGTCGCTGGCCGCGGCGGTGTTCGCGGTGCGGTGCTTCCTGGACCCGGCCATCGCGATGAACGACGGCTGCCTGCGGGCGATCGAGGTGCGGCTGCCGCCGGGCTCGCTGCTGAACGCCTGCTCCCCCTACCCCTGCGGCGGCCGGTTCGTGCCCATCTACGCGGCGATGGAGGCGATCTTCCAGGCGCTGTCGGAGGCGGTGCCGGAGCGGGCGATCGCGGCGAGCGGGATCCTGCAGCCCTTCTCCATCGCGGCCGTGCGGGCGCCGTACTGGATCCATCTGTCCTACGACTTCGGCGGGGTGGGCGCCCGTCAGGGCAAGGACGGCCCGGACGCGACGGGCGTCCACTTCGGCATCGGCCGCAACTCGGTCCCCCAGGCCGAGCCGGTCGAGACCCGCTGCCCGCTGGTCGTGGAGTCGGTGGAGACCGTCCCCGACTCGGGCGGGCCCGGCCGCCACCGCGGCGGGCTGGGCTCCCGGACGGTGATCCGTTTCCTGGCCGACGCCCACGTCACCACCCGGGGCGACCGGCTGCGCAACCCCCCGCCCGGCCGTTCGGGCGGCCTGCCGGGGCGGGTCGGCGGCTTCTACCGGCGGCGCCCGGACGGCTCGCTCGAACGCCTCGGCTCCAAGGTGAACAACGCCCTGTTCACCGCCGGGGAGGCGTTCGTGATCGAGACGACGGGAGGCGGGGGCATCGGCTCGCCGTACGACCGCCCGCTCGGCGAGATCGAGGCCGACCTCAGGGCGGGCCGGATCACCGCGCTGGGCGCGCTCACCGACTACGGCGTCACGGTCGCGGAGGACGGCTCGCTCCGGCGGACGCGGTGACGGCCCCGGTCAGCCGCGCGGGCGCAGGAGCGCGGCGGGGTCGAGGCTCGCCCCGAAGGGACCGGTGACGGTGGCGACCCGCCCCGCGCCGCACTTCTGGACGAGCCGGTAGCCGTCTCCGTCGAGCTCGTGGATGTAGATCGTCGGCCCTTCGGAGGGCTCCACCCGCCAGTAGAACGGGATGCGGGCGTCGGCGTAGGCGCTGGGCTTCATGGCCCGGTCGCGCCTGCGCGTGTGCGGGCTCACCACCTCGACGGCGAGCAGCACGTCCTGCGGGGAGAAGGCCGCCTCGGTGTCGTCGACCAGCCCGCTCGGCACGACGGCGACATCCGGGATGAGGAGGTCGCCCTTGTCGACACGCAGGTTGATCCGGGAGAGCGGCTGGAGCTCCGGCGGCGCCGCGTCCTCCAGGACGCAGAGCAGGCGCATGGTCACGAGCTGGTGGACGGGGGTGGGGGGCGGGCTCACGAGAAGGCAGCCGTCGAAGAGTTCGTACCGGTTGCCGTCATCGGGGAACCCGAGGAGATCGGCGACGGTGAACGGCGGCCTGCCCGGCAGAACCGTCTGCGCGGCAGATCGGTCGAGCTTCTTGGCGATCACCGCCCCAGTATCGGGACTCTCCGCCCCTCTCAGATGCCACTTTCCATAATTTCCTCACTCCATGTAGTTGAACTATCACGATTCGTCCAGTCATGTGCGCCCCGCCGTACCGCGTCATGGACCGCGCGGGCGACGCGGGCACCCCAGACGGACCGGGGCCCGCCGAACAGCTCCTCGGGGCCGTCGGCGCGCACGGCCACGCAGACCGCGTCGGAGGCGGTGCCCGTGCCGGGGAAGCCGGTCTCCAGCAGCGCCTGGGACTTGGCCTCGGTCACCGTCATGACCGTGTTGACCAGGGCGGCGTCGCTCATCGCGACCGGCACGGCGACGACGATGTTGACGGTGCCCGGCAGATACATCGGCGCCAGCTCGGGGTCCGCGGCGCCCTCGGGGGCGGCGGCCCAGGTGGGGACGCGCAGGCCGACGGTCGCCGCCGCCTCCACTCCCCCGTCGGCCGAGCGGGTGAACCGGTCGACCGCGGCCGCGGTCAGCATGCCGACGCCGGGCCCCGGCGGGGCCATCTCAAGGATGTGCTCCACCGGGTCCATCCGCGAGTAGCCGCCGACCACCTGGGCGTTGAGCACCCACTCCAGCGGGCCGATGCCGCCGCCGACCATCGCCGAGGAGATCGCCCGCCAGCCGGGGCCGAACTCCCACAGCAGCGAGGCCAGCCGGGCCCCGTCCTCCTCGCGATGGCTCAGCTTCACGGGCGCTCCAGGTGGACCTCGGGTCTGCCGCCGGCGCCGGTCCCGACGCGGACGCGGGCGTCGAAGTGCTCGCCGATCAGTCTCTCCGTCAGCACCTCGGCCGGGGCGCCGGAGGCCGCCACCCGGCCGCCGGCGATCAGCATCATCGAGTCGGCGTACTGGCCGGCGAGGCTCAGGTCGTGCAGGGTCGTGACCACCGTCAGCCCGTCGGCCAGGCGGAGGCGGTCGAGCAGCTCCAGGACCTGCTGCTGGTGTCCCAGGTCCAGCGCGGTGGTGGGCTCGTCGAGCAGGAGCACGGGGGCCTGCTGGGCCAGCGCCCTGGCCAGCACGACGCGCTGGCGCTCGCCGCCGGACAGGCGCCCGAGCGTGCGCGAGGCGAACGGCGACAGGTCGAGCCGCTCCAGCACCGACGCCGTCACCTCACGGTCGCGGCGGCTCTCCCGGCCCAGATAGGGGATGTACGGCGTGCGCCCCAGTAGGGCGTAGTCGAAGACGGTCATGTCGACCGGGAGCGCCGGGGCCTGGGGGGCGTAGGCGAGCAGCCGGGCCCGGTCCCTGGGGCCGAGCCGGCGGACGGGCCCGCCGTCGACGAGCACCTCCCCGGAGCACGGCAGCACCCCGGCGAGCGCCTTGAGCAGCGTGGACTTGCCGGCGCCGTTGGCCCCGATGACGGCCAGCCAGTCGCCGCCGCGCACCTCGAAGTCGACGCCGGACAGCACGCTGCGCCGGTCCAGGACGACGGTGAGGTCCCTCACCCTGACGTGGCTCATGTCTCCACCCGCCTGGTCATCCGCAGCACGGCGACGAAGAACGGCGCGCCGACGAAGGCGGTGACCACACCGATGGGCAGCTCGGCCGGGGCCAGCACGGTCCGGGCGATCAGGTCGGCGAGGACGAGGAAGGCGGCGCCGCCGATCAGCGAGAGCGGGAGCACGCTCCGGTAGGAGCCCCCGGCCAGCCGCCGGACCACGTGCGGGACCACGATGCCGACGAAACCGATCAGCCCGCTGACCGCGACGGCCGAGGCGGTGGCCAGGGAGGCGGCCAGCAGCACGACGAGCCGGACGCGGGCGACGTTGAGGCCGAGGCTGCCGGCCTCGTCGTCGCCGACCGAGAGCACGTCGAGCAGCCTGCCGTGGAGCAGCATGACCACCACCGAGGCGGCGGCGTACGGGGCGGCCAGCCCGATCTGGCTCCAGCCGCCGCCGACGTCGCCGAGGATCCAGGCGTAGATGCGCTGGAGCTCCTCCACCCTGAGCTGCTGCAGGAAGGTCTGGACGGCGGTGAGGAAGGAGGTGACGGCCACGCCGGCCAGGACCAGCGTGGCGGTGCCGCCGCCCCGGCCCGCGACGTTGCCCAGCGCGTAGGCGAGCAGGACACCGCCGACGGCCCCCGCGAACGCGGCGGCCGGGATGACGAGGGCCTGGTCGTCGCCTTTCATGAACACGATCGCCGCCGTGGTGGTGAGACCGGCTCCCGCGGCGGCCCCCAGCAGGTAGGGGTCGGCCAGCGGGTTGCGGAAGACGCCCTGGTAGGCGGCGCCCGCGACGGCCAGCAGCCCGCCGACGATCGCGGCCAGCAGGACCCTGGGCAGCCGGAGCTCCCACAGCAGGCCCTGCTCGACCGGCGCCAGCCCCGAGTCGGCCGAGACGATCGGCAGCCAGTCGAGCAGTTGCAGCGCCACCCTCTCCGGCGCGATGTCCGCCGCGCCGATCAGCAGGGCGGCGAGCATGCTCGCCAGCAGGAGGGCCGAGGCCGCCAGCGCCGCCGCCGGGCGGACCCCGGCGGCCCGCCGTACCGGGCGGCCGGCCCGCGCGCCGCGCCCCGCCGCACCGGTGTCCGGGAGAGCACCGGCGTCCGGGAGCGGGGTCCCCACCGGCGCGGCGTCCGCCCCCGCCGGGGGACCGTCCGCCGGGCCGGAACCGCCGGAACCGCCGAAACCGCCGGAGCCGCCGGAGGCCGAGGCCCCGGCCGGGGGACCGTCCGCCCGGCCGGGGCCGCCGGAGCGAGAGAGACCGGTCACTTATTCGGTCGCGGCCTTCTGCACGGCCTCGCCGACCTGCTTGGCCAGGTCCACCACACGCGGGCCCCAGCGGGAGGCGATGTCATCGTCGAGGGCGACGACCCGGTCGTTCTTGAGGGCCGACAGCTTGGACCAGCCGGGGCGCTTGGCGAGGGTGTCCTTGGACTGGGCGCAGCACTTGGTGTCGGCCAGGAAGATGAGGTCCGGGTCGGCCTGGGCGACGAACTCGGCGGAGAGCTTGGGATAGCCGCCGGCCGGGTCGGGGGCCTTGTCGGCGATGTTGGCCAGGCCGAACATGCCGTAGATCTGGCCGATGAAGGTGGTGGAGGTGACCGAGTAGGGCGTGGAGTCCAGCTCGTGGTAGAAGGTGAGCTTCTTGTCCGTGGGCACGGTCGCCATGAGCCGGCCCATCTCCTGCTTCATCCCGGCCACGACCTCCTCGGCCTTGGCCTTGTTGCCGGTGGCCGTGCCGAGGTCGGCGATCTGGTCGTAGGTCTCGTCGAGCTTGGCGGCCGAGGGCTCCAGCAGCACCGGGACGTTGACCTTGGTCAGCTTGGCCACGATGCCGTCGCTGTCGTTGGCGAGCACCACCAGGTCGGGCTTCTGGGCGATGATCGCCTCCGCGTTCGGCTTGAAGCCCGACAGGTCGGTCTTCGGCGCCTCGGCGGGGTGGTTCGACTGGTCGTCGACCGCGACGACCTGGGGTCCGGCCCCGACGGCGAACAGGGTCTCGGTGGCGGTGGGCGACAGCGAGACGATCCGCTCGGGCCGCTTGGCGATGGCGACCGGGCCGTTGCCCGCCTCCACCGTGACGGGGAAGTCAGCGGCGCCCGAGGACGCCGGGGACGCGCCGGGGGCGGACGCGTCCGAGGGGGCGGGGGCGGGGCTCTGACCGCATCCGGCCAGGGCCAGCACACCGAGCAGCGCGCCGGCGAAGGCGGTACGTACGGGCCTCAAAGCGAGGTCCTTTCAGTTACCGGAACCGAGAGACCCGAGACAAGGACGGATCACCCTTTTCCACGAGGGTTGACGGCGTCGGCGCAGCGGAAGGCGACCTGGCTCGGCCCGTGGGGACCATGACAGTTGCGGGACAGCGCCGGACTCACACCGGACTTCGCTACGCGCTGCGCGTCGGACAAACGTTATCAATCCTCCTGAACACTCCGGCGTCAAGGGTTCGCGCCGGCTGTGCTCGACCGCTGTGGCCGCTGTGGCCGGTGCGGCCGGCCGAGCTAGCCGAGCTGCTTCTCCGCGGCGGCGATGATCTCCTGGAGGCGCAGGCCGTGCGCGGCGTCGAGGGGGTGGCCCCCACCTCCGCGCACGGTCTCGGCGAACTCCGCGAGCATGACGGCGAAGACGTCCGGGCCGAGCTGGTCGCCGGTGATGGACTCCCGGCCCAGCCGGCCGTAGACGTCCACGGTGGAGGGCGGCGTCTGACCCGGCACGCTCATGCACAGCGAGGCCTCGCTCACCGCGCCCGTCTCGTGCTCCAGCAGCAGGCCGACCCAGCCCAGCGGGTTGCCGTGGGCGCGCACCCCGGTGACACGGCCGAGCGCGGCGTCCAGCATGTCGATCATGTGCGGGCCGACGTCGAGGATCGCGCCGCGCTCCAGCCGCCACGGGGTGGCGAAGTCGCCGCCGAGCAGCGCCCCGGAGATGTTGGCGGCGTGCCCGCCGAACGGCTCGATGGCCGAGACCCGCGCCAGGAAGGACCGGGTGGCGGCGGAGTAACGCCAGGTGAGGACCATCTGCGAGGCCACTCCCGCCTCGCCGACCGCCTCGGCCAGCCGCCGTGCCCCGTCGAGGTCGGCCGCGAGCGGCTTCTCCAGCAGCAGCGCCTTGCCCGCCTTGGCGGCGAGCACGCCCAGCTCGGCCTGTACGGCGGGCGGCACCGAGAAGGCGACCGCCTCGCAGTTGTCGAACAGCTCCTCGACGCGTTCGAAGACCGGGACGCCGAACCTCGCGGCCGCCTGGGGACGCCGCGCCCACACGCCCGCCAGGCGCGTGTCCGGTCCGGCCGCCAGCATCGGCGCGTGCACCATCTCCGCCCAGGGCCCCGCGCCCACCAACCCCACAGATATCGTCACAGGCCCAGCTTCTCACGCTCCCGTTCCTCGATCGCGTGCCCGGCGGGCCGCTCCGGGCGCGCCGCGCCGCCCCGGCGGCGGGACTTCCCCGGTGACCGGCGGGACCCTGCCGCCGGAGCGCGTCACCACTCCACGTGCAGCGCGCTCAGGCCCCGGCCGACGATCGAGGCGCGGTAGGCGATCGGCCCGCCCGGCGCCAGGCGCAGCCCCGGCAGGCGGCGGCCGAGCACCTCCAGGGCGGTGCGGAGCTGGAGGCGGGCGAGCGCGGCGCCGACACAGAAGTGGATGCCGTACCCCAGCGTCATGTGCGCGTCGGCGTTGCGGCGGTCGATCCGGAACCGCTCGGGCTCGGTGAAAACGGTCTCGTCGTGCGCCGCGGAGTCGGTGGACAGCAGGCAGAGCGAGCCGGCGGGGATGGTGACGCCGTGCATCTCGACGTCCGTCGTGGTGTGGCGGAAGGAGCCGAGGCTGGCCCCGTCGATGCGCATGCACTCCTCGACCGCGCTCTGGACCATGGCGGGCGGGACGGGCCAGGCCCCCTCGCGCAGCAGCCGCAGCACGCTGTTGCCGAGCTGGTTGGGCACGGTGTCGTTGCCGCCGAGCAGGATCGTGGAGATCAGCTCGACGACCTCGCGGTGCGACAGCTCGGTGCCGATCAGCGAGGCCATCAGCGACACGAAGTCGTCCCGCGGCTCGGCGGCGCGGGCGGCGACCAGCTTGTCGACGTAGTCCAGGTAGGTCAGGAAGCCCTCCGCCAGCACGGGCTGGCGCTCGGCCGGCTGCGGCGACAGGAAGAGCTGGAACCAGTCCTTCACCCGCTCCTGGACGAACGCCTCGTCCGCCTCGGGGACGCCGATGAAGCGGGCGGTGAGCTTGACCGACGGCGGGTGGGCGAGCTCGGCGACGAAGTCGCCCCCGCCCCGGGGGAGGGCCCGCTCCAGCAGCTCCTCGTTCAGGTCGCTGAAGCGCCGGCGCATCGCGGCGACCGCGCGGGGGGTGAAGGCCCGCGACACCGACCGGCGCAGCCGGGTGTGCGCGGGAGGGTCGATGTTGGCGACGAAGCTGGACAGGAACGAGCCGTGCTCGCCCAGCGTCCGCCTGGTCTCCTCGGAGAGGGTGCGGGAGATCGTCAACGATCCCTCGGAGGAGAATCGCCGCGGATCGCCGTAGGCGGCGCGCACGTCCTCGTACCGGGTGATGACGTAGGCGCCCAGATGCTCGCTGCGGAAGACCGGCCGCTCCCGGCGGAGCACGCGCAGGAAGTCGTACGGCGCGGCGACGTGCCAGGCCGCGCTGACGTCGAAGTCGTTAGCGGTGATCATGACATGCCTCACATGCCTCTCGGTGCGGCCGGCGCGGCGCTGCCGGCACGGTCAGTACGGCTCGCGCCGGGCGAAGATGTCGCGGGGGTTGCCGACGAGCATCTGGCGGATCTGCTCCTCGGTGACGCCCCGCCTGCGGAGCTCGGGCAGCACGTCCCGGGAGATGTGGAGCAGGTGGTAGTTGGGGTGGCGCCGCCGTACCACGTCGTGGTCGAAGCGGTCGTTGAAGCAGTAGGAGTCGTGCGACAGGACCATGCGGCCGGCGTGACCGCGCGCGGCGAGCTCGGCGACGACGGCCACCCGGTCCTCGAACGAGCTGATCGTCTCGATGCCGAAGCGGTCCATGCCCAGGTAGGAGCCGCCCGCGATGAGCTCCTCCAGGTAGGCGAGGTCGGTGGAGTCCCCGGCGTGCCCGATGATCACCCGGGTCAGGTCCACGCCCTCCTCCGCCAGCAGCCGCTGCTGCCGCAGGCCGCCGCCGGAGGCGCTGTGGGAGTGGGTGGAGATCGGCACCCCGGTCGCCCGGTGGGCCGCGGCGACCGCGCGGAAGACCCGCGCGCAGCCTTCCGTCATGCCCTGGTGGTCGGAGGCGCACTTGAGGATGCCCGCCTTCACGCCGGTGCGGCCGATGCCCTCGGTGATGTCCCTGACGAAGAACTCGGCCAGCCGGTCGGGCCCGCCGAACAGCGAGCCCGGCCCCCGGTTGCCGAAGTAGGGCGGGAGCGCGTCGTAGGTGTACAGGCCCGTGGCGACCACGATGTTGACCTCGGTCAGCTCCGCCACCCTCTGCACGGCGGGCACGTAGCGGCCGAGCCCGATCACCGTGAGGTCCACGATCGAGTCGATGCCGTGGCGCTTGAGCTCGGTCAGCTTCCCCGCCGCCTCACGGGCGCGCCGTTCGAGGTCCCAGCCCTCGGGGATGTCGGGCCAGTTCCACAGGATCTCCGGGCTGAGCCCGAAGACGTGCTCGTGCATGAGCGTCGCCCCGAGGTCGGCGACCGGGCCGTTGACCGTCTCGGTGCCCGCCACCGGCTCAGCGCCCATGGGGGACGACCGGGAACTTCGGGTGCTCGAAGGGCCGGTTGACGGTCAGGCCCAGACCGTCCGTCTGCTGGTACGGCATGCCGGTGTAGAGGGCGTCGGCGTCGAAGTAGGTGACGGTGAACGACAGCCGGGCGGTGTCGCGGCGGTTGGCGGCGGCGCCGTGGACGGTCAGCGCGTGGTGCGCGGTGGCGTCCCCTGCGGCCAGGTCCAGCGGGGGCGACAGTTCGAGCCCCCGCAGCCAGGAGTGCTGGCTGAGCTGGTCGTCGCCGTCGCGGGTGAAGGACCTGCCGAGCAGGCCGTGGCGGTGGGAACCGCCGTAGAACCGCAGCGAGCCCATGTCGGCGGGGACGTCCACCAGTGCCAGCCAGACGGTGAGCATGGCCGAGCGGTCCATCGGCATCCAGGGGAAGTCCTGGTGGAACTCGGTGGCCCCGTGCCCGGCCCGGTGCCCGCGGCCGTGCTCGCCGGGGCCGCCCCGCTCCGGCTCCTTGATCAGCAGGTTCGTCACCTGGACCCGGACCCCGGCGACCCCGTGGAGCAGCCGGGTGGCGCCGCGGCCGAGGGCCGGGGCGAGGGCCACCTCCCTGAAGTGCCGGTCGGTCTCCGCGATGTCCCTGGACTGGCCGAACGCCCGGTCCACCTTGGAGGTGACGGCCTGTGAGCGCTCCCGCAGGCGGCCCAGCGCCCGGTCGCGGAGGAGGGCCACGTGACCGGGGTCGACCAGGCGCGGCAGCCGTACCCAGCCGTTGTCCCTGAAGAAGGCGGCCTCGTCGTCGGTCACGTCACGGACCGGGGTGTCGTCAGCCATGGGCTCAGTGTCGGACCTCGCACCGCCATAAAGCAAGCGCTTGGTATGCATGGACCGACCCGGACGCGGCGCCCCGCCCGTGGGCGCCGGCCTCGCCGGGCGGTCGCGACCGCCCGGCGAGGCCGGCCCCCGCTCCCGGGTTCCCCCGGCCGCCCGGCGCACCTAAACTTAGCAAGCGCTTGTTGAGCTTAGGCAGAGGGGGTTCCGATGGACCGCCCGTTCCGGTTCGCCGCCGTGGTCCGGGAGGCCGGGTCGGCCAGGGCCTGGGCCGACAAGGCGCGCCGCCTGGAAGGCTCGGGGTTCGACGTGCTGCTCGTCCCTGACCACCTTGTCGGCCCCCGTTTCGCGCCGGTCGCGGCGATGACCGCGGCCGCCTGCGCGACCAACCGCCTGCGGGTCGGCACCCTGGTCTTCGCCAACGACTTCCGGCATCCGGCCGTGCTCGCCAAGGAGGCGGCGACCGTCGACCTGCTGTCGGAGGGCCGCCTGGAGCTGGGGCTGGGCACCGGCTGGATGGCCGCCGACTACACCTGCGCCGGGCTGCCGCTGGAGCCGCCCGGGGTCCGGGTGGACCGGCTGGCCGAGGCGGTCACCGTGCTCAAGGGGCTCTGGGCGGACGGCCCGTTCACCTTCCACGGCGAGCACTACCGGATCACCGATCTGGACCAGCACCCCAAGCCCGTCCGCCGGCCCCACCCCCGGCTGCTGCTCGGCGGCGGCGGCCCCCGCATGCTCGGGCTGGCCGCCCGCGAGGCCGACGTGATCAACCTCGGCATGCGGGTGCGGCCCGACGGCACCGGCCCCGACAGCATGGACGGCGGCCTGGAGGCGTTCCTCGCCAAGGTCGACGTGGTACGGCGGGCCGCCGCCGACCGCTACGACCGGATCGAGCTCGGCACGAGCATCCAGCAGCTCGGCGTCCGCCGGCCGGACGAGCCGTGGAGCGCCGCCGACTCCTCCCGGCAGGACGAGACCCCCCAGGTGCTGCTCGGCACCCGCCAGGACATCGTGGACAAGCTCCGCTACTGGCGCGACACCCATGACCTCTCCTACTTCGTGCTCCACCACGAGCGCGATCTGGACGCCTTCACCCCGGTCGCCGAGGAGCTCGCGGGGCGCTGACCGGTCACCGCATGCCGTACCGGCATGATGGGGTCATCATGAACGAGATGCTTCTGCTGCGGCACGGCGAGACCGAGTGGAGCCGGGACGGGCGCCACACCGGACGGACCGACCTGCCACTGACCGACAAGGGCGACAACCAGGCGCGGGCCCTCGCCCCGCTGGTCAAGGGCCGGACGTTCGACCTCGCCCTGGTCAGCCCCGCACTGCGGGCCCGCCGGACGGCCGAGCTGGCCGGCCTGACGGAATACGACACCGACCCCGACCTGTGGGAGTGGGACTACGGCGGCTACGAGGGCATCACCACCCCCGACATCCGCAAGACCCGCCCCGGCTGGTTCCTGTGGCGCGACGGGATCGTCCCCGGCGACGCCGAGCACCCCGGCGAGAGCGCGCAGGAGGTCGCCGCCCGCGCCGACCGGGTGATCGCCCGGGCCCGCGCGGTCGACGGCGAGGTGGCGCTGGTCGCCCACGGGCACTTCCTGCGGGTGCTGTGCGCCCGCTGGCTCGGCCTGCCGCCCGAGGACGGCCGCCTCTTCCGCCTGGACACCGGCACCTACTCCCGGCTCGGCCACGAGCGCGAGGAGCCGGTCATCCTCACCTGGAACGCTCCCGTCTGACCCGGTCGCGCGGCCCGGCCCCTCCCCGCCCCGAGGCGGCGGGACCCGGGCCGCGCGGGTCCGGGCCACGCGGGTCCGGGCCACGCGGGTCCGGGCCACGCGGGTCCGGAGACGGCGCGTGAGCCTAGACCGGTGAGAGCCGCGAGCCGGGGAACGGCGCGAGCAGGGTCTCCCGCCACGGACCGGCCAGGAATTCGCGGGAGCGTCTGCGCCAGTCGAGCAGCCGCGGGTCCGGCTCCACCTCGTCGTCCAGGCCGAGCGCGGCGTCCCTGGCCCGCTGCAACGCCAGATGGTCCTCCAGCGACGTGCCCCAGACGGTGACGACCTCGCTGTCGCAGAACAGCACCTCGTACAGGCCGATCGGCCGGTGGCCGTGGTCGGCCAGGACGGGCGCGCGCTCGCGCCGGACCGCGTCCAGGTAGTCCAGCGCCGCGCCGGGCCGCACCTGGGCGCTCTCGAACAGGTAGAACGGCGCCGCGTAACCCTCGGCGGTGATGTCGGCCAGTGCCGGGCTGCCGGCCACCGCGCCGAGCGGCCGGGAGAAGGCGGAGAAACGCAGGTCGTCGATGTCGGACAGGAAGAGCCTGTCGTCCACGCCGTCATAGATGTTCATCATCTGCCGCCAGCCGCCGTCCCAGCCGCCGTGGCAGTCCCAGAGGGTGACGGCCCTGAACTGCGGATGGCCGGTGATGCCGACGGCGTAGAAGGCGCCCACCAGGTCGATCTCACGCGACCTGATCGACAGTCCCCTGGTCAGCTCGGGGGCGCCGAGGGCCTCGTCCTCTTTCTTGTAGCGCGTGAGCCAGGTCAGGTACTCCAGCGGCTTACGGGAGTTCATCGGCCGGAAGTCGACCTCTTCGATCAGGTAGATGCCTCGCCGCACGGAAAGCGCCTCCTCGGCCCAAGCGAATGCTTGGTTGGCAATCTAGCCGAGGAGCCGCACGCCGTACAGGCCGGAGCGCGTGGCGCGGGCGGTGCCACGCGCGGGAAGGCCCGTGCCGCACCGGCACGGGAGGGCGCACGCGGCGCCCGGCCCCCGGCGCCGTCACCACGCGGAAGGCCGGGTACGGTCACCGACCGTACCCGGCACCGGTGCCGGCCACACGGCCTCAGCCGCCGCCGTCACCCTGACAGTCGGTCCCCAGGCCGACGGCTACCACGTCCCTCCATACCGTCAAGCGGCCGCGGCGCACGGCCGCGGCCCCCGCCCGGTGAGCCATTCCAGAACCTTGCGATGGCCGTGACAGGCGTCTTCGAAATGCCCCCAACGCCAGTAACGGGGCTGGTCACGGACCCCCGTGACCCATGTCCGGTAGGAAACCGCGGCGACCTCCCCCTCACCCACGGCCGCGGAGGCGACGCCGTAGGTGCGGATCACGACACGCCCCCCGGGCGCGAACAGCACATCATCGGCCACGGGATACAAGGTCATCTGGTCAAGCATGGTCTGAGCCCCCAATTCCTCTGCCCCGCTGTCACTCCGGGGACTCAGAATCTGCCCGATCCGTACGCTCCTTGCGTTACATCATCGGCGCACCGACGTTAAGAGGTGAGCCGGATGTAAAAACAGTGTTACACCATCAGGCTGTCAAACTCCCCATCCTTCACCCCGAGCACCAGCGCGCGGATCTCGTCGCGGGTGTAGATCAGGGCTGGACCATCGGGAAAACGGGAGTTCCGAACCGCGATGCTGCCATCCGACAGCTCAGCGAGCTCCACGCAATTACCCTGTGAATTGCTGTGACGGCTCTTGCGCCAGCTGGCCCCGGCCAGTTCCGTGGCGGGCATGCCGTTGTAGGTCTGCTCCATTTAGATCTCTCTGAGAAGGTCGCCGAGGATCTCGGCGGTGCCCCCGGGCGTGGTGCTTTCCACGCACAGCTGCTCCATGGCCGTGAGGTACGGATCTATGTCCTCACGCTTGTCCAGGTAGAGGGCACCCCAGAGCTGCTCGACATAAACGACGTCCGACAGGTCGGACTCGGGAAACCGCAAGATGCTGAACGCACCACCCTCGGCCGCGTGCATGCCGAACCGGAAGGGCATCACCTGGATGGTGATGTTGGGCAGCGTGGCCACCTCCAGCAGGTGCTGGATCTGCTCACGCATGATCTCCTTGCCTCCGATGGGCCGCTTCAGGGCCGCCTCGTCGATGACCGCCCACAGGCGCGGGCCGTTCTTCTTCGTGAAGCGTTCCTGCCGCTGCATACGCATATGCACACGACGCTCGATCTCCGCCTCCGGCACGTCCGGGTAGCCCAACCGGATCACTGTGCGCGCGTAGGCGGACGTCTGCAGCAGGCCGGGAACGAACTGCACCTCATAGGTGCGGATCACGTTCGCCGCCTCCTCCAGCCCCACGTAGGTGGTGAACCAGTTCGGCAGCAGGTCGCCGAACTTGTGCCACCAGCCGGGGGTGTTCGCCTCGCGGACCATCTCCAGCAGGCCGCGCCGTTCCGCGTCGTCGAGCACGCCGTACAGGGTGAGCAGGTCTTCCACGTCCCGTGTCTTGAAACCGACGCGGCCGAGCTCCATCCGGCTGATCTTGGACTCGGAGGCCCGGATGTGGAATCCGGCCACCTCACGGGCGAGCCCCTTCTCCTCACGCAGGCGGCGCAGGCTTGCGCCGAGCATGATGCGCCGAACAGTGGAACCGGTACCGGGCGGGTCCATGGACACGTGTGCGCTCCTCGCTCGCTTTCCTGATCGACAGTCTGTCACTTTGCGGCATGGGATTCCCAAGCCGCGGACAAGATCCCCTTTCCATCCGGATTGCCGAATCATGGGTAACCGTAGCGGTTGCACACCCCTTATGCACGTGCATTCGCTCTTGCACCTGCACATGAGTTTGCACCATGATGATCGCTGTGCAGTCCGCTCAAACCGCGCCCCCCCGAACGTCATGGACAGCGCTCGACTGGTGGCCCCCAGTCGGCTGGTGGCCCGACGCGGCGCGTGATCTCCTCTCCGGGACACCGGCCATGGCCAGTGCCACTTTCGTGCTCCCGCCGCAGGCCGAGGCGGTCCATTCCGCCCGCAGCTTCACCACGGGCACCCTCACCGGCTGGAAGCTCGCCGAGCTGAGCGAGAACATGGAGCTGGTCGTCTCGGAGCTGGCCACCAACGCGTTCAGACACGGCCTGCGGCTGGCAGAGTCCCGCGCCAAGGAGCCGATCAGGCTCTCCCTGCTGCGCCGGGACGGCCTCGTCGCCTGCGCGCTCAACGACCCGGGATCGGGCTTCCCCGCGCTCCGCGACCCCTCACCGCTGGACATCGGCGGCCTCGGCCTGCACATCGTCGAGTCGCTCAGCCTCCGCTGGGGCTGGGCTCCGCTGGCTCCCTACGGCAAGATCGTCTGGGCCGTCCTCCGGTAGCGCCCGGGGCGCCCTCAGCAGACCATCCCGGAAAGGCGCCGCCTCTTCCCCTCATCAGGCGCCGACCGATCCCGGGGCCGCCACGCCTCCCCGCCGGCGGCCCCGGGATCGGTCAAGAATGCGGGCGGACACCTCCGGAACGCGTTGGATTCTGCGCGGTGCACGCCACCGGGGATGCCCTCTGCATTACCGTGGATTCCTATGGCTCACGGAGAGTCCCCGCGCGAGATTCCTGAGAGAGCTCCGAGATGGACGATCACCTGCTCGGCTGGTTGAAAACCCTCGACGAAGAACGGCTCACCCGGGTGCTGGCCAACCGGCCGGACGCCATCGCCCCGCCGTGGCCGCGCCGCCTGGACACCCTGGCGCAGCGGCTGGGCAACGGCTTCGCGGTGATGGCCGTCGTCCGGGGGCTTCCGCTGCCGTGCCTGGAGGTCGCGCAGGCGTCCCTGGCCCTCGGCGACCACGTCGACCTGGAACGGCTGTCCCGGTTCATGGGCGTGCCGGAGGCCGAGGTGGCCCCCTGGGTCGACCGGCTGTTCGACCACGCCCTGGCCTGGCCGGACGGCGAGGGGCGGATCCGGATCTCCGGCGGGCTCGCCCGGTGGTGGACGGCCCCGTGTGGGCTCGGCGAGCCGCTCTCCCACTACCTCAACTCCTGGACGGTCAGCGCCGACGCCCTCCGCGCGCTCGCCAGGGCGCTCGGCCTGCCCCACGGCCCCAAGCGCCGCACGGTCACCAGGATCACCGAGGTGCTCTCCGACCCCGCGCGGGTGGCGGCCATGGTCGCGCGGGCGCCGGCGGGCACCGAGCGGCTGCTGGAGGAGTTCGCCTGGGACGGCCCGATCCGCGACGTGGAGGGCGGCCGGTTCGTCGCGCCGGGCGCCCCGGAGAAGTGGGCCGCCGACCACGGGCTGCTCTTCCGGCCGAGCTGGAACGTGGCCGAGATGCCCCGGGAGGTGGCGCTCGCGCTGCGCGGCCCCGACTACCGCCCGTCCTTCACCCCCTGGCCGCCCGACCTCGCGACCGTCCCGGTGGACCCCGAGGCCGTCGACCACCTGATGACGCTGGCCGCCCCGCACGTGGTCGAGCGCTGCGCCGCGATGCTGGAGAACACCGCCAAGCTCCCGCTGCCGCTGCTGAAGGCGGGCGGGGTCGGCGTGCGCGAGGTGCGGCGGCTGGCCAAGGACACCGGCTGCGACGAGGACGAGACCCGGCTCCTGCTGGAGATCTGCGCGGTGGCCCGGCTGCTGGCCTGGGACGAGCCGGCCGGCGGGCTGGTGCCCACCGAGAAGTTCGACCGCTGGCGGCTGGACGACGCGGCGGCCCGGCTGCGGGTGCTGCTGGCGGCGTGGTGGCGGATGGAGCGCTCGTCGCTCCGCCGGACCGACGGCAAATACGGCACGGTGCTCGGCGACGACCCCGCCGGAGCCGCGGTCGGCCGGGCCCGGCGGGCAGTGCTCGGCGTGCTGGCCCGGCTGCCCGCCAGTACGGCGTGCGCCGACCGGGCCGGGCTGGTCGGGGCGGCGCACTGGTACGCCCCGCTGCTCGACCGGTCGCTCCTGGCCGAGTGCGCCCCCGCGGTGCTGGAGGAGGCCGGGATGCTCGGGCTGATCGCCTACGACACGATCACCGATCTGGGCCGCGCGCTGGCCGCCCTGGACGCCTGCGCCGGGGACGAGAACGACGACTCCGTCCCGCTCGTGGAGCACGACCCGGCGCTGGTGGAGTGCTCGACCCGGGCGCTGGCCAGCGTACGGCGGAGCGCGCTGTTCGGCGCCGACCTCACCGCCGTGGTGACCGGACCGCCCTCCACCGAGCTCGCCGAACTGCTGGACCGGACCGCCGAGCGCGAGTCGCGCGGCGCGGCCTCGGTCTGGCGGTTCACCCCGGCCAGCGTGCGCCGGGCGATGGACTCCGGCTACGGCGCCGACGCCCTCCTGGCCGACCTCGCCGAGGTGGGCGCGGTGCCGCAGCCCCTCGACTACCTGGTGCGCGATGTGGCCAGGCGGCACGGCGAGGTCACCGTGACCACGGTCGCCTGCATCGTGCAGGCCTCCGACCCGGCGCTGCTGGCCGAGATCGCCGGGCACCGGCGGCTGGGCAGGCTGGGCCTGCGGCTGCTCGCGCCGACCGTGCTGGCCAGCGCGGTGCCCGCCGGCAAGACCCTCGCCGCGCTCCGGGAGAACGGCTACGCCCCGGTGCCGATCGAGGACACCGGCGAGATCACCGTCCGCCGCGCCCGTATCGAGGAGCCGCGGAACGGGCGGCTGATCCTGCTGCCCGGCGGCCAGGTGGCCGAGCTGGAACAGCCGCCGCACCCGCTGGTCGAGCCGGCCCCCGACCCGCACGAGCACGCCCGGCGGCTGCTGTCGGCCGAAAGCGGCGCCGCCCAGCAGCAGGGCAGGACCTGGGCGGTCATCGGCCGCGTGGCCTCCCGGCTGCCGACCGCCCAGCAGTCGCTGCTCGGCTTCGTGGTGGACCGCGGGGTGCGGGCGGCGATCACGCTGGCCGACGGCCTGACCGCCACCATCAGCCACGGCGAGCTGCGCAGCGGCGTCCTCGACGCGTGGTGCGAGGAGGCCGGCGACTACCTGGAGTTCCCGCTGGCCGACATCGTGGAGGTCCGCGGCACCTACGCCTGACCCCTCACCCGCTGACCCCTCACCCGCCGGGAACAGCGCAAGCCGGTCAGCGCAGGCCGGTCGGCGGGCGTCGCGCCTCCCGCCGGCCGGGGTCCGGCCCCGGGCGGCCCGCAGGGCCGGCTCAGAGGCGCAGGAGCGCCCGGACCGCCTCCCCGGCCCGCGCCTGGCCGTACTCACCGGCCAGGGCCGTCATGTGCTCGGCGGCCAGCGGGGCGAGCAGGGCGTGGGCCAGCGGGCCGGCGTCGCAGCCCGGCCGGGCCTCGGCGAGCAGGATCTCCGTGTGGCGGTGCCAGAACCGGTAGGCGCCGATCCGGTAGCGGGCGCCGGGGCTGGCGGTCTCGGACATCCGGATCAGGTCGAGGTGGCCGAGCAGGTAGTCGAGGTAGGCGTCCACGAAGGCGGCCAGCCGGTCGGCCGCGGGGGCGCCGGGGCCGAGGGGCGCCGGGCCGGTCAGGATCGCCTCCTGGAGCTCGCGCTCCCGCTCGTCCAGGAGCGCGGCGGCCAGCCCCGACTTGTCGCCGAACCTCCGGAACAGCGTGCCCTTGCCCACGCCCGCCTCGGTCGCGATCGCGTCCATCGAGACGCCGTCCACACCCTTGTCCCGGAACAGCCTCGCCGCCGCGGCCAGCACCTTCAGCCGGTTGCGCGCGGCGTCGGCCCGCTCCCTGGGCGGCTCGCCCAGGAGCGTCCGCAGCGGCTCACTTGACGAACCGGACCGTGGTCCGTTAAATTCCAGATCACTCACACAAACGGACTATAGTCCATTTAGGTCCATGGAGGCCGAAAATGACCGTACTGATCACCCGTGACGAGCTGAAGACCGCGATCGAGGCGGGCACCGTCGTCGTCGTGGACACCCTCGGCGGCGACTACTACGCCCAGCAGCACCTGCCCGGCGCCATCGCCCTGGTCGAGAGCGAGGTCGCCACCCGGGCCGCCGACCTGCTCCCCGACAAGGACGCCGCGATCGTCACCTACTGCTCCAACATCTCCTGCGGCAACAGCGAGGCGGTGGCCCGGCGGCTGACCTCCCTGGGCTACACCGCCGTCCGCAAGTATCGCGAGGGCATCCAGGACTGGGCCGAGGCGGGGCTGCCCATCGAGTCCGGCGCCGCCGCGCGCTGACGGCCGCCGCACGCGCGGGGGGCCGGCGCCGGCGGAACCGGCCGCACCGGCCACCGGCGCCGAGACGCGTTCCGCCGGGTCCGGAGCCCGCGGTCATGGAGTGACCGGCGACCGCCAGGTCGGCCGCGCCGTCGACGAGCGCCTGTTCCCGCCCGCGGCGGGCGCTCAGCCCCTGACCCCGCAGCTCAGCCCCTGACCCGCGCTCAGCCCCTGACCCCGCAGCGGCGCAGGACCAGCAGGGCGAGCGCCCGGGTGACGTCGCGGAGCTCGCGCAGGTCGACCTGCTCGCGCGGGGCGTGGGCCAGACGCACGTCACCCGGCCCGTAGTGCAGGGTCGGGATGCCGCCCGCGGCGTACAGGCGCAGGTCGCTCCCGTACGGCGCGGCCGTCTCGGCGGGGCGGGTCCCGGTCACGTCGGCCACCGCGCCGGCGACCTGCTCCAGCAGCTCGTGCCCGGCGGGCAGCCGGCCGCTGGCGAACTGGCCGCCGGGCCAGGTGATCACCGGGGGGTGCTCACGCAGCCACGGGTGGCCGATCTCGGCGAGCGCGGTCTCCAGGGCGAGGCGGGCCTCGGCGGGGTCCTCGTCCAGGCGGACGCCGAGCCGGCCCTCGGCGACCAGCAGGTCCGGCACGCTGCTGGCCCAGTCGCCCGCGCGGACCGTCCCGATCTCGATCGGATAGGGCAGCGGGTTTCCGTCGAAGACCGGGTCCGGATCGCGGTTGCGGTCGGCCTCCAGCCGCCTGACCGCCTCGAAGACCGGCCAGAAGACCTCCAGGGCGTTGACGCCCTCGTAGCGGGTGGCGCCGTGGGCCGCCCGCCCGGCGACCTCGATCCGGAACGTCAGCGCGCCCGCCGCCGCGGCGATGATCGCCCCGCTGGTCGGCTCGGCGATCACCGCGGCCTCGCCCCGGTGCCCGCGGGCCAGGGTGGCGAACGCGCCCAGACCGCCGTCCTCCTCCCCCACCACGCAGTGCACGGCCAGCGGCCGGGCCAGCCGTACGCCCGAGCGGCGGAGGGCGGCGACGACGGCGAGGTTCGCCGCCAGCCCCGCCTTCATGTCGCAGGCGCCCCTGCCGTGCAGGACGTCCCCGCTGATCCGGGCGCCGAACGGGTCGCCCCCCTGCCACTTGGCCAGGTCGCCGGTCGGCACCACGTCCACGTGCCCCTGCAGGATGAGCGCGGGGTCGCCCTCGCCCTCGGTGACGCCGGCCACACCGTAGCCCTCGATGCGCGGCGCCTCCGTGCCGGGGAACCCGGGTGCCGCCCGGAGCGCTTCGAGGTCGAGCTTCCAGACGTCGACGTCGAGCCCCGCCTCGGTGAGCAGCCGCCCGCAGCGGTGCTGCAGGTCCGACTCGGCGTCGGTGCCGGTGACGCTCGGCACCCGCACGAGCTCGGCCAGGAGCCGGACCGTCTCCGCCTCGTCCAGCGCCTCCAGCACCTTCGCCTCGTCGTCGAGCATGCCGCTAGCCTTCCAGAGCCACCCGGCGGGCCAGCCCCAGGGGGAGGCCGCCGGAGCCGGCGAGGGCGTCGTGGAAGGCGCGCAGGTCGCCGCGGCCCGCGGCCAGATAGTCGTCGCGGATGCGGTCGATCTCCAGGGCGCCGGTCAGGTAGGAGGGCGCCTGGGTGGGCCAGGCGCAGTAGCGGTCGACCTCGCCCTTGGCCGTGCCGGGGGTGAGCGACGACCTGGTGGTCATGAACTCCTCGGCCTCCTCCACGGTCATGTCGCCGCAGTGCAGCGAGGTGTCCACGATGATGCGGGCCGCCCGGAAGAGCCGGAAGTCGAGGTGGGCGAGCTCCTGGGCGGGGGTGGTGAAGTAGCCGTGCTCCTGCATGACCTTCTCGACGTAGAGGGCCCAGCCCTCGGTGAAGTAGGGCGTGCGGAACAGCTTGCGGGCCCGGCGCGGGCTGCCCGCCATCCAGGACAGGTGCCAGTGGTGGCCGGGGTAGGCCTCGTGGACGGCGATGGAGGGCATCTGGGCCCTGGCGTTGGTGCGCAGCCGCTGGCGCACCTGCTCCTCGGTGAAGGAGTCAGGGGTGAAGGGCACGAAGAAGTGCCCGATCCGGGAGGTCGACAGGGGCGGCGGCTGCAGGTAGGAGGCGACCGCGAGGATGGGACGCTGGAACTCCGGCGACGGCACCACCCGGCACTCCTCGCCGTCGGCGAACGTCACCAGGCCGTGCTCGCGCACGAACCTCCGGGCCCGCTCGGTCTCGAATTCGTATTCGGCCCGCATGTCCTCCAGGGTCGGCGCGTGGTCGTCCTGGAGGGCGGTGACGGCCGCGTGCCAGCCCTCGGAGCCGCCGGGCAGCAGCCCGGCCACCTCGCGCATCCGGGCGTCGAGCTCGTCGTAGGCGGCCTGGCCGCGCTTGAGCAGCTCGTCGGCCCCGTAGCCGAGCATCTCCCGCTCGCGCAGCAGCGTGGAGTAGAGCTCCTCCCCCATCCGCCAGGTGCCGGCGGCCCGGAAACCGGTGAGGAAGTCCACGAGCCCGTCGAAGGCCGCCGCCGCGGGCTCGGCCGCCGCGGCCAGCCGGGCGCGCAGGGTCTCGTCCGCCACCTGGCCGGGGACCGTCTCGGTGAGGAAGCGCCGGGCCGTCCGCGCCTGGCCCAGCCCCCGCTCGATCAGCAGCGGGGCCGCCAGCGCCGGGTCCAGGTTGGCGCGGCAGGCCGCGATGACGTCCGGCACCTCGGCCAGCCGCGCGACGGCCGCCTCGACCAGCTCGCCCTCGGGCGACAGCCGGTGCAGGAACGGGCTGAACATCGAGGCGAAGATCGTATTCAGGTAGACGGACGGGTCGCGCCGCCACTCCGGCCAGTCCGCCTGGGCGAGCGCGCCGCGCAACCTGGACATGATCAGCTCGCGGTCGACCATGTCCTCGAAGTCGCCCGGGTCGCCGGCCTCCTGGAAGCGCTCCAGCCAGCGCCGCGACTCCCGGTCCCGGGCGAGGAAGCCCGCCTCGGTGAAGTCGCCGAGGGTCCTGTCGTAGCCCTCGGCACCCGCCAGGGCGGCCTGGACGGGATTGGCGGAGAGGTGCCAGTCGAGGTAGTCGCCGACCGGATCAGGGGAGAGGTCCGTCATGACCGGTGAGCCTACTCCGCGCCCCCGTCATCCGGGATCCCGCCCGCCGCGGTGACCTCGGGCCCCCGGGCGCCGCGACGGGTCTTCTCCGGCGGCTCGCCAGGCGGTAGCGTCCAGCGGGATGACCACCGAAACGATCTCCGGTACGGCCTCCGCGACCGGGCGCCCGCGCCGGCGGCGCTGGATCACCACGCTGATCTGGATCCTGGTGACGCCGCCCGCGGCCTGGGCGGCCCTCCGGACGGCCGGATGGGACGCCGGATTCCGGTGGATCCAGCTCGTGGCGTTCACCCCCTACGTGGCGGGGGCCTCGGTCGCCGTCGCGCTGCTCGCCCTGACCCTGCGCCGCTGGGCGGCGGGGGTGGCGGGCCTGGTCGTCGTGGGGGTGTTCGCCGGGGCGGTGCTCCCCCGGGCCTTCGCCGACGCCCCCGCTCCCCCCGGCGGGACCCCGCTGCGCGTGCTGGCCGCCAACCTCGCGCGCGGCGAGGCCGACACCAAGGCGGTCATGAACCTCGTCGTACGGCTCAAGCCCGACATCCTGGCCCTCCAGGAGCTCACCCCCGAGGCGGCCGAGCGCCTGGAGGCGGCCGGCATCCGCAAGGCCCTGCCCCACATGATCGGCGAGCCCACCCCGGGTGTATGGGGCTCCGGGATCTACGCCCGCTCCCCCCTCCGCGCCGATCAGGCCGCGCTCAGCTACGGCAACTTCCGCCAGTCCCTGGCGGTCGTGCCGGAGCTGAACCTGGAGATCGCCTCGGTCCACCCCTGCGCGCCCCGGTTCGACTACAAGGCCGCCTGCTGGGCCCAGGGGCTGCGGGCGCTGCCCAAGGCCGGGGCCGGGCCGTACCGGATCCTGGCGGGGGACTTCAACGCCACCCTCGACCACGCGATCATGCGGGAGCTGCTCGCCACCGGCTACCGCGACGCCGCCGACGCCACCGGGCAGGGGCTCACGCCGACCTGGCCCCAGCAGGGCTGGGAGCCGGTCCCCGGGGTGACCCTCGACCACGTGTTCGCCGACTCCCGGATCGCGGTCCGGTCCTTCGGCGCCCACCGCGTCCCCGGCACCGACCACAGGGCCGTCTTCGCCGAGCTGGCGCTGCCCGGGACCGCGCGCTAGGCGGGCCGTCCCGGACGGCCGGACTGCCGGGATCAGCCGGCGCGGCCCCTCCGGTCCCATAAGCTTTCTGCTGTGGGTGACCCGAAGTTCGAGATTCAGATGCTCCACGACCGCGTCATGGTCAAGGTCGAGCAGGAGTCAGAGGAGCGGCGCAGCACGGCGGGCATCGTCATCCCGGCGACGGTGAAGATGGCCAACCGGCTCGTCTGGGGCGAGGTCTGCGGTGCGGGCGCGAACGCCCGGACGGTGAAGGTGGGCGACAAGGTCCTGTTCAACCCCGAGGACCAGTACGAGGTGGAGGTCCACGGCCAGATCTACCTCGTCATGCGCGAACGCGACCTGCACGCCATCGCCACCCCGCAGACCGACAACGGCACCGGCCTCTACCTGTGAGAGCCCTGCTCCGCTCGCCTGTGAGGGTCCTGCTCCGCTGACGGCGGAGCGGGCCCCGCGCGCCGCGACCGGCGCCGCCCCACCCAGGCCGGCGGGGCGGCGGCCCGGTCCGGTCCGGGTGCGGCGGGCGCCGCCGGATCCGGACCGGGGCCGTCACCGGCGGGTGTAGCTGAGATAGACCTTGTTGGCCCAGTCCTCGGCGGAGATGTCGGCCAGCACCCGCACGGCCCTGCCCCTGAGATCGGCCAGGACGGCCCGGTAGGCGCCGGAGCTGGGGACCACCGCGATGAAGTGCTTGTCGTCCCACCAGCCCAGCAGGGCCTTGGGCTGGATGTTCGCCTTGGCCGCGAGCCGGCCCGAGGTGCGGTCCCAGAAGCAGACGTGCTCGGTGTAGGTCGCCGGGCACCAGGTCATGAGGGCCCGCCCGGAGGGCGAGAAGACGTCCTCGCCGCCGGCGGGGATCCCCGTCTTGACCAGGGTGCGCCGGATCCGGCCGTCCTGTCCGTAGAAGCGGGTGCCGCCCTGGTGTCCGGCGACCACTTCGGCGCCGTCGGGGCTCCAGCGGAATCTCGCGGTCCGGTCCACTCCCGTCACGGCCACCGCCCGGGCGGTCTTCGCCGTCGCGTCGACGATCACGAAGCCGGTGGTGTCCCAGGCCGCGCCGTTCTTGCGCTGGACGGTCAGGACCGCCTTGGTGCCGTTGCGGGACCAGTGGGCGAACTTGGCGACCAGCGGCTTGTCGACGGTCTGGACCTTGGCGCCGTTGTTGGCCGCCAGGTCGGCCAGGAGCACCCAGTCGTGTCCGGCGTTGTAGGCGGTGGGGACCGCGAGCGCCTTGGCCCCCCTGGGCCCGACCGTGATCTCCTGATAGCCGGTCTGCTTGGCGAACCCGGCGCTCCTGCGCAGGTATGCCACGTTGCCGAGGGTGTAGGAGGTGACCTTGAGCGGGTCGGCGGGTTCTTCCCGCACGGTCACCCGGGTGCCGGGCAGCACGAGGTCCGCGGACCCGGCGGCGGGCGCGGCCGCCACGGCGGGCGCGGACCCGGCGGCGTGCGCGGTGAGCGAGGTCGGCGCGGCCACCGAGATCACGATGACGGCGCATCCGAGCAGTCGGTAAATCCCAGGAGTCACAGACACGGCGGCATTTTAGGCAGAAAACAGCTCATGATCGCGACCTATACCGGATTGGTTTAGGCGGCATATTCATACGAGATGTGATTTCTTCCATAAATGGCGCCGCCCGGATATTTAAGTCAGCCCTTTCGGCCTCTCCGGAGCAGGACCGATACGGCGCCGCCGCGGCGGGCACCGGCCCGGCAGGAGGTCAGTCCGGTACGGCCGGCAGCCCGGCGGCCCGGGCCCGCAGGACGACCTCCAGCTCGAAGCGGTCGCCGGGGGTGCTGAGCTGGTCGGCGAAGAGCTCGGTGGCCTGGCGCAGCCGGTAGCGGACGGTCTGCGGGTGGATGTGCAGCCGGGCCGCCACCTCGGTGGCGTTGCCGCTCTGCAGCCAGGCCAGGAGCGTCTCGGCCAGCCGGTCGCGCTGGGCGGGCCGCAGGTCGCGCAGGGGCGCCAGCCGCGCCCGTCCCATGATGCGGATCAGCGCCTCGTCCTGGAAGATCATCAGGGTGGCCAGGTGCTGCGCCGCCCTGATGCTCCGGCGGCCGTCCAGCACGCCGCGCCGGGTCAGGGCCAAGGCGTCCCGGGCGAGTCTGAGCGACAGGGCCGCCTCGCCCAGGCCGACCGCGGGGCCGATCACCACGGTCCAGTCGGCGCTCAGCGCGTCGAGCAGGCCGTGCCGCCCCGGGCCGTCGGGGTCGGGGACGACCAGGCAGGGGTCCGACCGGTCGAGGTCGGCGAGGACGTCAGGCGGCAGGCCCGGCCTGGGCAGCTCGCCCTGGACACGTGCGGCGAGCGCGACACAGGCCACGGTGCGCGGCGTGGTCCAGCACACCGACCTGGCGAGATCGGCCACGGCCCGGGGGTCGGCCGGCGGGTCGGCGACGAGCAGGTCGAGCAGCCGCCGGCGGCGCAGTTCGAGCTCGCCCGCCGCCCTCACCTGCGCCTCGGCGTAGCCGTCGGCCGCCGCGGCGGCGATCTCGTCGAGGTAGACCAGGATTGCCTCCCCGATGTCGCACATCCGCTGCCGGGACAGGTCGAGCCGCTCGGACTCCTCGGCCAGCTTGCGCCACGCCACCCTCGCGCAGATCCGCAGCGCGGACTGGAGCGAGTCCAGGGGCCGCCCCTCGGCGGCCTCACCGCCGCCCACCGCGCGGTAGACCTCCAGCAGCCGGGACCGGCTGGCCCCCCTGTCGCCGACCCGGTTCACGAAGCCCGCGAGAGCCTCCTCCACGGCGTGCCTGACGTTGCGGGCGTAGGCGCCGCTCTGCCGGGAGTATTCGGGCACGCTCGCCTGGATCTCGCCGGCCATCTCCTCGGTCAGGTCACGCAGGTAGGGGCGGAGGGCGTCGGCGAACTCCCGGGGGATGTCGGCCAGCGGCTGTTCGGCGGCGCGGGCAATGCTCACGTGGGCTCCTCCTGCCCCGGACGGTACTCCGATCTCCTCGTCGCTTCTTCTGTCGGGAACGCACATTTTCCGCTGTGACCTCGCTCACACCGGTGACAACGGAGCGGTGCGGTACGGCGGACGATGTCCGGGGCCGTCCGGGCCGCTCGCCGTACCGGGTCCGGCCGGGACCCCGACGACGGCCGGGGTGGCGGACGACCCGGTCAGACGGCCCGGTCAGAAGTAACCGGCGCCCGTGACGGTGGCCGGGGAGGTGCCGAGGTTCTTCATCCGGAAACGGATGCAGGAGGGGACCGTGTCGAGATCGGCGGCGACGTAGGGGGCGTGGTCGTCGGCGGCGATCGTCACCGCGCCGAGATACCTGCCCCGGCAGTTGCCGATCTTGATCTCCACCGGCACGGTGTTGTTCTCCAGCTTGACCAGCACCTTGCCCTTGTAGGGGGCGGTGGGGACCAGCCCCTCGGTGAGGAACACCTCGCCGCCGGCCTGGACCGTCGCGCCCAGGTTGACGGCGTCGGCGTGGGCGGCGGGGCCCGTCACGGCGACGATTGCGGCCGCCGCCAGGGCGAGCGTCGAAGACAGGGCGCGCATCGGTTGCCACTCTCCTTGTGTCTCGGGACGTCTGTGATGATCAGACGGAGAGACTACGGAGAGCGGCACATCGAGACGATCACGCGCCCGGCAGCTCCGGGTAAAGCCTCCCCCGGAGCCTCGGAGGCCCGGGGCGCGACCGTCCGGAGCGATGGCCGCCCGGAGCGGTGGAGCGGCGTCAGCGGTTGATGAGCTTCTGGGCCTCGACGGCCAGGTCCAGGCCGAAGCTCAGCTTGAGGCCGTAGTAGACGATGGCCCCGGCGGCCACGGCGGCGACGAGGACGACCAGGATCTTGACGGGCCAGCCCTGGCGGCCGAGCCAGGCCGTCCAGGCCGACAGGGTCCGCTTGCCGAACTCCAGCAGCCGGTGGGCCCAGTGGAACTCGGTGGCCAGGACGGCGAGGCCGGCGAAGACCACCAGCCAGCCGGGGCCGGGGAAGGGGACCATGATGAGGCCGGCGATGACCAGCACGGCGCCGATGACGCCGATGACGATTTTGAGGGTGAGGCGTCCGGTGCGGGTGGACCGGACGCCGTCGAGCCAGCCGTGAATTCCGGACCGCCGCGCCGCCTCGTCCTTCAACACGTCGGCGTCACCGGTCTCGGACGGCCTTTCGGCGCTGTCCTGGGTGCTCCGCACCCCGTCTGAGATAGCCACGCGTTCCCCCGGGCGGTCGTTTCACTCCAGAATAGGCCAGCACCTCTCATCCCTAATCATTCTGGCGGATGAGTCACCCCTGTTCCGGAGGATGACCCGCGATCGGCTGCGGGGCGGACAGCGGAGGGACGAGGCGGACCGCGGGAGCCGGGGCGGTCCCGTCCTCGATGGCCGTGCCGGCCGCCGCGCACGTCACCGCCACGGCGGCGAGCACGCTGAACAGCCTTCTTCGCATGTACGGCTTCCCTCGCAGAGCAACGGACAAGCCGCCATGCACGATCAGGTGGCGGGACCCTGATCTTCGACCGCCCATGATGCGCGTGCATGAACGCCCAGAGGTTCACATGCCGGGCTACGGGCCATCAATAGTTTGAAGGCACAACTAACAACTGCAAGGTAAAACCCTGCGGACTCCCGCGATATTTACACCAAATATGGGCTAATGTCCGTTCATGCCTGAGGCTCCTCTCGTCACACACGAGGCCCCTGTCGTCAGGACCGTCAGCGGTTCCTGCGCCCCGTCCGCCGTCGCCGGAGCGATCCTCCCCCGCGAGCACCTGCGCAGCGACATGCGCTGGGCGGCCGGCGCCCCCTCCGACCCGCACCGCTGGCTCGACGAGGAGCAGGAGGTCACCCGGGAGCTGTGCGGGCTGCGCCAGTCCGACATGCTCAGCCTGGTCGTCGAGCTGAGCTGCATCGGCACGGGCCGGGACGCCGCGTCGCTGGCCCGCGTCACGGCCGGCAGCCGGGTGGCCGTGGTGGCCGGGACCGGCTTCTTCGCCGGACCGTTCACCCCCGCCTGGGCGCTCGACGCCGACGTGGACGCCCTCACCCGGCACCTGCTGACCGAGATCGAGGACGGCCTGGACGGCACCAGCGTCCGTCCCGGCGTGATCGGCGAGATCGGCGTGTGGGGCCAGGAGCCGACCCCCGCCGAGGAGCGCTGCGCGGCCGCGGCCGCCAGGGCCTCCCTGGCCTCGGGCCTGCCCGTCGCCGTCCACCACCGCGGCGCCCTGCCCCTGCTGGAGATCCTCCTCGGCCAGGGCCTGCCCGCCCACCGGATCAGCGTCGCCGACGCGGGGACCGACCCGGCGATCCCCCGTAAGATCGTCGGTACGGGCGGCTACGTCTGCCTCACCTCGTTGGGGGCCGACCGGCTCCGGCAGGCGCTGGACCTCATCGAGGCCGGATACGCGCACCGGCTGCTGCTCAGCAGCGGCCTGTCCAAGGTCTCCGAGATCGAGCGGTACGGCGGGGCCGGCTACAGCCACCTGTTCCGCACCTTCCTGCCCCGGCTGCGCGAGGCCGGGATCAGCGAGGAGACCATCCGGCTGATCACCCACGACAATCCTCTCCGCTGGCTGACCTGTAGGGAGTGACCCATGGCGGTCAAGGTCGCGAACGCCCCCGTCAACTTCGGGATCTACCGGGCGGACGGCGCCCCGCTGGACCCCGACGCGCTGCTCGGCGCGCTCGCCGAGGCGGGCTACGACGGGATCGACTCCGGCCCGATCGGCTATCTCGGCACCGGCCCCGAGCTGCGGGAGCGGCTGGCCCGGACCGGGATGGGACTGGCGGGCGGCTGGGTCGACCTGCGCTACGAGGACGCCGACGGGTTCACGGCCGACCTGGCCGGGCTGGACGCGGCGCTGGCGGTGTTCACGAGCGCGCCGGCCGTCGACGGGCGGTTCGCGCCCCGGCCCACCCTCGCCTGCCCGGCCCACCCGGAGCGGTCCGCCCGGGGCGCCGCCCCCGGGCTGCCGGATGCGGCGTGGGCGGGGTTCGCCTCCCGGGTCCAGCGGGCGGCCGACCGCTGCCGCGACCGCGGTCTGGAACCCGTCTTCCACCACCACCTGGGGACGTTGGTGGAGACCTCGGAGGAGGTGGAGCGGCTGCTGGAGCTCACTGACGTGTCGCTCTGCCTGGACACCGGGCACCTGTGGCTGGCGGGCGGCGATCCGGTGGCGGCGCTGCGGGAGTGGGGCGGCCGGATCAGGCAGCTCCACCTCAAGGACGCGAGCCGGCGGGCGCACGACCGGGTGCGGGCCGCCGGCGGCGACCTGACGGCGGTCGTCGCGGGGGGCGCCTTCCCGCCGCTCGGCGCGGGGGAGGTCGATCTTCCCGGCGTCCTGGACGGGCTCGGCGGCTACGAGGGCTGGCTGGTCGTCGAGCAGGACGTGCCGGGCTCCGGCCAGGATCTCGGCCGGGCCCTGGAGGACCAGCGCGCCAACCGCGCCTGGCTGCGCGCCCACGGCTGCTGAGCTCCGCCACCGCCACCGCCGACCACAGCCCCGGACCGGAACACCGCCACCGACCACGGCCCCGGACCCGAGCGTCGCCACCGGCCACGGCCTCGGAAACCGGGGCCGCCGGGATCGGCGGCCCGCGAGCGCGGGACGGCCCCGGGCCGTCAGGCGCCCACGGCCTCCGGGCCCTCGCACGGCGGGGGGCAGTCGCGGCGCGGGAGGACCAGCAGGCGCGAGCCCGGGCCCCTGGCCGCCGCCACGTCGTCGGGGTTGGCCAGCGCGCAGCGGTCCAGGGAGAGGCAGCCGCAGCCGATGCACTCCGTCAGACCGTCGCGGAGCCGCTGGAGCTGCCGGATCCGGTCGTCCAGCTCGCCCCGCCACACCGAGGAGAGCCTCTCCCAGTCCTCCCGGGTGGGAGTGCGCTCGTCGGGCAGCGCGGACAGCGCGTCCTGGATCGTCCTGAGCGGGATCCCCACCCGTTGCGAGACCCGGATGAAGGCGATCCTGCGTAGCGTGTCACGCGTGAAGCGGCGCTGGTTGCCCGCCGTACGGCGGCTGCGGATCAGCCCCTTCGACTCGTAGAAGTGCAGGGCCGAGACGGCGACCCCGCTGCGGGAGGCGAGCTGGCCGACGGTCATCTCCAGGTTCTTGGGCACGCCCCACTTTAGCTTGACCTCAAGCAAAGTTAAGGTTGCAGGCTGCAATCATGGCGTTCACACAGGAAGAACTCGACTATCTCGCGAGCCGGCGGCTGGGCCGCCTGGCCACCATCGACCCCGGCGGCGTGCTGCAGAACAGCCCCACCGCTTTCTCCTACAACCCCGAGACCGGCACCATCGACATCCACGGCCGCGCGATGGGCACGACCAAGAAGTTCCGCAACGTCCGGGCGGGCGGTCAGGTGGCCTTCGTCGTGGACGACGTCAGCTCCTTCACCCCCTGGAGGGTCAGGGGCGTGGAGATCCGCGGCGTGGCCGAGGCGCTGGAGGATCAGGAGCCGCCCTCGCCGTACATGAGCCGGGAGGTCATCCGCATCCATCCGAAACGGATCATCTCCTGGGGCGTCGACCCCGGCCAGGAGGGCATGAGCGGCCGCGACGTCTGACCCCGGCCACCCTGTCCCCCGGCCGCCGTCCCCCGCCCGCGTCCGCCCCGGCGGCCGGCGCCCTCATCGCCCGAGGGTGCTCTCCCTCGCCATGAGCCGGTAGCCGGCCCGGACCTCCTGCGGGGGCCGGTCGGCCCGGCCGTCGATCCGCCGGCGGAGCAGATCGACGGCGATCCGGGCCAGCTCCGCCTTGTCGGGGGCCACCGTGGTCAGGGTCGGCGTGCTGTAGCGGCCGTCCTCGATGTCGTCCAGCCCGGCCAGCGCGATGTCCTCCGGCACCCGCAGGCCCGCGGCGAGGATCGTCCGCAGCGCGCCCAGAGCCAGCAGGTCGTTGAAGCAGAAGACCGCGTCAGGCCGGTGCTCCAGCAGCGCGGCCATCGCCGCCGCGCCCTCGGCCCGGCGGTAGCGCTCGACCTTGCCCACCGTCTCGGGCAGGCCGTGCGCGGCCAGCGCCTGCCGGTATCCGGCCAGGCGGAGCGGGGCCGTGCCGCTGGCGGAGTTGTCCTGGGCGCCCAGCGCGGCGATGCGGGTGCGGCCCAGCCCGATCAGGTGCTCGGTGACGTCACGGGCCGCCCGCACGTTGTCGATCGCCACGTGGTCGGCCGGGCCGTCGTGGATCCGCTCGCCCAGCAGGACGAGCGCGGTGTCGTCGGTGCGGGCCGCGAGCTCGTCGGCGCCGATCGCGATGGGGCTGAGGATGAGCCCGTCCACCCGGTGGTCGCGGACCCCGTCGAGGATCTGCCGCTCCCGCTCCAGGCTCCCGTCGGTCTGCTCGATGACCACCAGCAGCCTCAGCTCGGCCGCGGCGTCGATGACGAACCGGGACAGCTCCGCGAAGTAGGGCGCCTCCAGCTCGGGCAGGGCCAGGGCGATCACGCCGGTGCGCCCCTGCCGCAGGTTCCTCGCCGACAGGTTGGGCCGGTAGTCGAGCTGGGAGAGCGCCAGCTCCACCTTCGCCCGGGTCGCCGGCGAGACGTGGGCGTATCCGTTGACGACGTTGGAGACGGTCTTCACCGACACCCCCGCCAGACGCGCGATGTCGCGCAGACTCACTCCCACTGCCCCCGCCTCCCAGGTCGTACGGCCCACACGAGCCGGACAAGATCTGACGCCGTCGATCGTAACGCCCAGGTATCGACCCTGGCAGCACCTGTTTACAACGTTGGAACAACGTTGTACAAACTCACCTACCACGGAACACCGCGACAACAGAGAGGTCGTGTCTTGGCGACCACCGCCCGTCTCACCCTGGACCCCGCCTTCCGGATCGGCCCGGTGGAGCGCCGGCTGTTCGGCTCGTTCGTCGAGCACATGGGCCGCTGCGTCTACACCGGCGTCTTCGAACCGGGCCACCCGCTGGCCGACGCCGACGGCTTCCGCACCGACGTCCTGGAGCTGACCCGCGAGCTCGGGGTGACGCTGGTCCGCTACCCCGGGGGCAACTTCGTCTCCAACTACCGCTGGGAGGACGGCGTCGGCCCGGTGGAGGAACGGCCGGCCCGGCTGGACTACGCCTGGCGGAGCCTGGAGGACAACCGCTTCGGGCTCAACGAGTTCATGTCCTGGGCGGCCAGGGCCGGGGTGGAGCCGATGATGGCGCTCAACCTGGGCACCCGCGGCGTGGCCGAGGCGCTGGAGCTGGTGGAGTACGCCAACCATCCCGGCGGCACCCGGCTGTCCGACCTGCGCCGCGCGCACGGCGTGGACAGCCCGCACGGCGTGCGGCTGTGGTGCCTGGGCAACGAACTGGACGGCCCCTGGCAGATGGGCCACAAGACCGCCGGGGAGTACGGTCGGCTCGCCGCCGAGACGGCGCGGGCGCTCAAGCGCTTCGACCCGGGGCTGTCCCTGGTGGCCTGCGGCAGCTCCAACAGCGCCATGCCCACGTTCGGCGCGTGGGAGGCCGAGGCGCTGGAGTCGACCTACGAGATGGTCGACTACGTCTCGCTGCACGCCTACTACGACCCGTCCGACGGCGACGTCGACTCCTTCCTGGCCAGCGGCGCCGACATGGAGCACATGATCCGCTCCATCGCCGCCACCGCCGACCACGTGGGCGCGAAACTGCGCAGCGACAAGAAGATCAAGCTCTCCTTCGACGAATGGAACGTCTGGTACCAGAGCCGCTTCCAGGGTGAGTCCTCGCTGGACTGGACCCGGCACCCCCGGCTGATCGAGGACGCCTACGACGTCACCGACGCGGTGGTGGTCGGCAGCCTGCTCATCACCCTGCTGCGCAACGCCGACCGCGTCGGGGTCGCCTGCCAGGCGCAGCTGGCCAACGTGATCGCGCCGATCAGGACCGAGCCGGGCGGGCCCGCCTGGCGGCAGAGCATCTTCCACCCGTTCGCGCTGACCGCCCGGCACGCCCGCGGCGAGGTGCTCCGGGTGGAGCCCGAGTGCGCCACGATCCCGACCGCCAAGTACGGCGAGGCGCCCGCGATCTGGGCGAGCGCCACCCACGACGCGGCGACCGGCGAGATGGCGCTGTTCGTGGTCAACCGTGACCGGCGCGGTCCCTGCACGCTGGAGATCACGCTCCCCGAGGACCTGCGGCCGGTGGAGCACGTCGAGCTCACCGACGACGACCTGTCGGCCGTCAACTCGGCCGACGCGCCGGACCGCGTGGCCCCCAGGCCCGGCACCGGCCTGAGCCAGGAGGGCCGCCGGGCCTCCCTGACCCTCCCGCCGGTTTCGTGGAGCATCGTCCGCTTTGCTCCCAATTCCCCCCAGGAGTAGTTACATGACCAGCCCTCTTTCCCGCCGTTCCTTCCTCGGCCTGTCCGGTGCCGTGGGACTCACCGCCGCGCTGTCGGCCTGCGGGAGCGGGACCAAGATCGGTTCCGGCTCCGCCGCCCCCGCCTCGGCCGCGCCGACGTTCTCCGGCGGCGAATACACCGGGCCCAAGGTGACCCTGGACTACTGGAACGGCTTCACCGGCGGTGACGGTCCTCACATGCGGGCCATGCTGGAGACGTTCAACAAGGAGTTCTCCGGCCGGATCGAGGTCCGCAACGTCACCCGCCGCTGGGAGGACCTCTATCCCGCGATGCCGACGGCCATCGCCGCGGGCAAGGGCCCCGACGTCGCGGTCATCCACAACGACTGGATCGGCACCTTCGCCGCCCGGCAGACGCTGATCCCGCTGGACGACGTGGTGGGCGCGCTCAAGCTGACCGAGGCGGACTTCATCCCCGCGGTGTGGAACGCCGGGATCTACGAGGGCAAGCGCTACAGCGTGCCGCTCGACGTGCACTGCCTGGGCGACTACTGGAACCGGGCCCACCTGGAGAAGGCCGGCCTGAGCGACGCCCCCGCCGACAAGGCCTCCTACGAGGAGGCGCTCGGCGGGCTCAGGGACGCCGGGATCGCCAACCCGTTCTGGATGCCGAACAAGTGGCCCGGCCACCTGATGTTCATGAGCCTGCTGTGGCAGCACGGGGGGCAGCTCTACAGCGAGGACGGCACGCGGGCGCTGTGGGGCTCCGAGCAGGGCGCGCAGGCGCTGAGCTGGATGGTGGAGCAGATCGACAAGGGCTTCAGCCCCGCCAAGGTGGCCCAGGACACCCAGTACGCCGCCTTCAAGAACGACAGGAACAGCTTCACCTGGGACGGGATCTGGCAGATCAACGACCTGAAGTCCAACGCCAGGTCGCTCAGGTGGGGCCTGTCCCCGATCCCCAACATCGGCGGCACCGCCGCGGTGTGGAGCTCCTCGCACAACTTCGTGATGACCTCCCAGGCGGGCAAGGACTCGAACAAGGTCCAGGCGGCCAAGTTCTTCATCGACCACATGGGCCGCCTGTCGGCCGAGTGGGCCAAGGCGGGGATGATCCCGGCCCGTAACTCCGTCCGCGAGGACCCCGCGATCGCCGCACTGCCCCAGATCAAGCTGGCCGCCGACCTGAACGCCTTCCACTTCCTGCCCGCGCTCCCCGGGGTCGGGGACGTGCAGTCCAAGGCGCTGGAGCTGGCGGTGGCCAAGGCCGTGCTGAAGGAGGCGTCCCCGGCGGACGCGCTGAAGGAGGGCGTGGCGACGGCCGACAAGCTGCTGGCCGACAACAAGCGGAAGTACGGGCGATGAGGGTGCGCACCGCGGCGGCCCGCGCCATCGGTGCCGCGCCGGACAGGCGCGCCGCGCGGGCCCTCACCTCGGCCGGGGAGCGGCCGTGAGCGTGCAGATCGGACCGGGGGACCTCGCCGTGGCGGCCGCGCCCGGCCGGTCCCCCGGGACCCCCCGCAGGATGCGGCCCTGGACGCCGTACGCGTTCCTCGCCCCCTATCTGATCCTGTTCGCCGTCTTCATGCTGCTGCCGATCGGCTTCGGGTTCTGGACCAGCCTGCACGAGTGGGACATCAACCTCCCGGACAAGCCGTTCGTCGGACTGGAGAACTACGCCGAGCTGTTCGACCCCGCCGGCGTGGACGGCTCGCGCTTCTGGACGGCGATGCGGGCCACCGGGATCTTCACCGTCGCCTCGGTCCCGCCGCTGATCGTGCTGCCCCTGCTGGTGGCGCTCCTGATGAACGGCCGCTTCAAAGGACGCAACGTCTACCGCGCCGTCTACTTCGCACCGTACGTGCTGGGCGTGGCCGTCGTCGGCTTCGTTTGGCGGTTCCTGCTGGACGGCAACATCGGCCTGGTCAACCACTATCTGGGCCTCGACGTGCAGTGGACCACCGACGTGCCGCCCGCCTGGATCGCCCTCGTCGGGGTGACGGTGTGGTGGACGCTGGGCCTGAACTCCGTCATCTTCCTCGCCGGCCTGCAGGACATCCCGCGCGAGCTGCACGAGGCGGCGATGGTCGACGGCGCCTCCGCCTGGCACCGGTTCCGCTCGGTGACGCTGCCCGGCCTGCGGCCCGTGACGGTCTTCGTGGTCAACTCCACCATCCTGGCCTCGGCCAACATGTTCGGCCAGTCCTACCTGATCACGGGCGGGGCCCCCGCCGACCAGACCAAGACCGCGATCTACCTCATCGCCGAGACCGGTCTGCGCCAGTTCGACATGGGCACCGCCTCGGCCATGAGCTTCATCCTGGCCGGCTTCCTGATGGTGGCCAGCGCGCTGGTGTTCGGCGCCTTCAGAGACAGGGGCAAGCGATGACCCGCGACATCCGCAGCCTGCGGCGGGCCCTGCTCCACCTGATCCTCGCCGTGATCGCGGCGCTCTACCTGAGCCCGCTGGTCTACATGCTGTCCACCTCGTTCAAGACCCGCGAGGGGGCCGGCTCGACCGATCCCCGGTGGATCCCCGGCCCGGCCACCCTGGACGCCTACCGGGAGATCCTCGGCAGCGCGGACAGCCCGATCGTCAAGTGGTTCGTCAACAGCCTCACCGCCGCCACCGGCCATGCCGTCCTGGTCCTGGTCACCGCGGCGCCCGCCGCCTACGCGCTGGCCCGGCTCCGCTTCCGCGGCCGGGGTGTGATCTTCGCGACGGTCGTGGCGACGCTGTTCGTGCCGCCGGTGGTGCTGTTGATCCCGAACTTCCTGATCGTCAACGAGCTCTCGTGGGTGGACAGCCTGCCCGCCGTGATCGTCCCCGCCGCCGCGGGCGCGTTCGGGGTGTTCTTCCTGCGGCAGTTCTTCGTCACGCTGCCGGGCGAGCTGGAGGAGGCGGCCGAGCTGGACGGCTGCAACCGGTGGCAGATCTTCACCACCATCGCGCTCCCGCTGGCCCGCCCCGCCCTGGTGACGTTGTTCCTGCTGTCCTTCCTCACCAACTGGAACGACTTCCTCTGGCCGATCTACGTCCTGCTCAGCCCCGAGTCCCTGACCCTCCCGGCGGGCCTGGGCAACTTCCAGGGGGCCAACAACATCCGCTACGACCTCCTGATGGCCGGCGCGGTGATCGCCAGCCTGCCGGTGATCGTGCTCTACCTCGTCGCCCAGCGCTGGGTGATCGAGGGGATCTCCCGTTCGGGGCTCAAGGGGTGATCGGGTGAGAATGGCCGCATGACAGGACCGGGGACGCTGTGGGTGGTGAGCGGGCCGCCGGGCGCGGGCAAGTCGACCGTGGCGGCGGCGCTGCTGGCGGGGCTGGACCCGGTGCCCGCGCTGCTCGACAAGGACACCGCCTACGGCGGGTTCGTGGCGGCCACCCTCCGGGCCCACGGCCGGGACCAGGGAGAGCGCGAAGGACCGTGGTACGACGAGCACGTCAAGCGGCACGAGTACGCCGGGCTGACCGCGCTCGCCCGGCAGATCCGCTCCCACGGCTGCCCGGTGATGCTCGACGGTCCCTTCACCGGCCAGGTGCACGACGCGGCGCGGTGGGAGCGCTGGGTGGAGGAGCTGGGGGGCCCGCCGGTCCACCTGGTCTGGATCCGCTCCGACGGCCCCACCCTGCGTGCCAGGCTGGAGCGGAGAGGGCTCGGCAGGGACGCGGGGAAACTGGCCCGCTTCGACGACTACCTGCGGGCGATCCAGGTCGACCATCCGCCCGCCGTGCCGTACGCCGAGATCGACAACCGGCTGGGCGCGCCGCCCCTGGGACCGCAGGTGGCCGCGCTCACGGCCGCCGTGAACGGCCGCCCGCGGTGAGCGCGGCCTCCGCGGGCGGGGGGCCGACCCGTCCGAGCCGGAGCCGCGAGGCCGCGCTCACGGGACCTGGAAGCGGTCGTCCCGGGCGTCGGTGATCGCCATGTGGCCCGGCAGGTGGCCGATCGCGAAGGACACCCCGCTCGCCGTCACGGCCGCCTGCGGCGTCACCCCGCAGGCCCAGAAGACCGGGGTCTCCCCCGCTCTCACCTCGACGGGGTCGCCGAAGTCCGGGGTGCCGAGGTCGGCTATCCCGATCTCGGCCGGATCGCCGACGTGGATCGGCGCGCCGTGCACGGCCGGGTATCTCGCCGTCACCCGGACGGCGGTCGGCACCAGGGAGGCCGGGACCGGGCGCATGGAGACGACCATCGGACCGCTCAGCGAGCCCGCGGGGCGGCAGGGCAGCGAGGTGAGATACATCGGCACGTTCGTCCCCGCCTCGATGTGCCGCACCGGGACGCCCGCCCGCAGCAGCGCGTTCTCGAAGGTGAAGCTGCAGCCCAGCAGGAAGGCCACCAGATCGTCGCGCCAGAGGTCGCGGACGTCGCCCACATCGGCCACGGCCGCGCCGTGCTCGTAGACCCGGTAGGCGGGCAGGTCGGTGCGGAGGTCCCCGCCGAACAGGCCGGTGCTGACCGCCCCGGGGTCGCCGACGTCCAGCACGGGGCAGGCGACGGGATTGCGCTGGGCGAACAGCAGCAGGTCGTAGGCGAGCTCGCGGGGCACGGCGAGCAGGTTCGCCTGGGTCCAGCCCCGGCACCATCCGGCGGTGGGCGTCCGCAGACCTTCGCGGAAACGGCCGCGGGCCTCGGCCGGGGTGAGCTCGGCGACGTCCATCATCGGATGGTAACCCCACCGGCACGCGACACCCAGCGGCACGGAACCCCGGCAAGCCCCGCGGCACCCAGCAAGCACGGAATCCCAGCGGCACCGACATCCCAGCGGCACGCGAGGCATGCCCCTCACCGCCCGCGCGCTCCCCGCGCGCTCCCCGCGGGCCCGTACACGCGACCGCCCACGCTCCTCGCGGACCCGTACGTGACTGCCCGCTCTCCCCTCGGGCCCGTACGCGACCTCCCCACGGGCGCGGCGGGCCCGTACGGCGGTCCGCGTCGCGGGGGGGACGGCCCTGTCACCTCCGCGGGTCAGTGCTCCAGCCCGGGTCAGTACTCCAGCCCCCAGCCGTGGGGGCCGAGGACGTAGGAGGTCCCGGCGACCTTCAGCCAGCCGGCCTCGGTCAGCCCGTCGAGGCTCCGCCGTACCGTCTCCTCCGGCAGGGCGGTCGCCCGGGCCACCTCGGCGACCGTCGCCGCCCTGCCCTCCACGGCGAGCCCGGACACCGCCTCGTAGACATCGGTGTCCACGCCCGACAGGGCCTGGACGTCGGGACGGCCCTCGTTCACGAGGGTGCTCCCTGGCGGCGCCGGGCGCCTTCGCGCAGCCGTTCGGGGTCGACGTCCCGCTCGGGGTGGCGGCGCAGATACTCCTGCTCCAGCTCCTCGGTCCGCGTGGTGTGGTTGGCGAGTGCGTCCGCGGAGCCGTGCAGGAGGGTGTCGGTCCGGGTGGCGTGCAGGTGCCGCAGCTCACGGAGCAGGTCGTCCTCGGTCAGGTCCATCGGGTCGATTCCCATTGTCATAGGACTCGCCTACCCGGTCACCGCCCTCCCTCACTTCCTCGGGGGTCCCTCCTGGCGACAGGATTTCACGAAATTGAGTCAGATTTCATGACTCGTTTGCATTGCAGCCATAACGCCGCGGCCTTACCTTCCCGGTATGGACCTTGAGCTCCGACACCTCAAGATCGTGCGGGCGGTCGCCGAGGCCGGGAGCGTCACCAAGGCGGCCACCCTCCTCGGGCTGGCCCAGCCCGCACTGACCGCGCAGCTCAAACGGATCGAGCGGGTGCTCGGAGGGGCTCTTTTCGAACGCGACCACAACGGCGCGCGGCCCACACCCCTCGGGGAGCTGGTGCTGTCCAGGGCGATGGTGCTGCTGCCCGCCGCCCGGGAGCTGCAGGAGGAGGCGGTCCGGTTCGCCAACGCCAGCGGCGAGGTCCCCAGCTACCGGCTGGGCGCCACCAACGGGCCGATCCTGGGTGGGCTGGTCGACCGGCTCGCCACGGCGTGGCCGTCGACGCCGGTGAGCACCTACACCTCCTGGTCGGCCAAGGAGCTCACCACGATGGTCATGCTCGGCCGGCTCGACTTCGCGCTCATCGGCGCCTGCGGGGAGAGCCCCCCGCCGGTGGAAGGGCCGGTGGTGTGGCTGACCGTGGGGGTGGACCCGGTCTTCGTGATGCTGGAGGAGAACCACCCGCTGGTCGGCCGGGAGGAGGTGGCGCTGGCCGAGCTGGCCGGAGAGCGGTGGGCGGTCACCCCCGGAGACAGCTGTTTCGGTGACTGCTTCGCCACGGCCTGCGCCCGCGCGGGCTTCACCCCCCGGACGATCTATGAGACCGACGTGGCCACGTGCACGCACCTGGCCAAGGTCGGACGCGCCGCCGTACTGTGCCAGGCGACCTTCCAACCGACCCCGGGCGTGGCGACGGTCCCGCTCGCCGACGCGCCGCTGCGCTGGCGGCAGCTGCTCGGCTGGCATCCGGAGGGCGCGGCCGCGCGGGTCGCGGCGTCGATCGCCGAGCACGCCAAGGCCGCCCACGCCGACGCGGTGCGGCGCAGCGCGCGGTATGCCGCCTGGCTGGCCGGCAACCCCCGGTTCGGCACCTCCCCATAACGCGGCGGTAGGGAGCATTTGGTAGAACCACGCCCCGTGTGAGCACCGCTACCTTGGCGGCACCCCCCACACGAGGAGACGACACATGCTCCGCAGAAGTGCCGTGTCCGCGGGCTTCGCGCTCGCGTTCACCCTGGTGGTCACCCCCGCCACCGCCCAGGCCGGTCCCGGCGGCGACCCCGCCCCGTCCGCGTTCGCCACGGCCCGGGCACAGGCGGCGGCCGCCAGGCCCGCCCCCGCCATGATCGACGCCCTCAGGCGCGACCTCGGGATCACCGGCGAGCAGGCCGTGGCCCGGCTCGTCAACGAGGCCGCCGCGGCCAAGGTCGAGCCCGCCGTCCGCGGGCAGCTCGGCAAGGACTTCGCCGGCGCCTGGGTGAGCGGCCCCACCTCCGAGTTCGTGGTCGCCACCACCGACTCGACGAAGATCACCACTATTCTCCGCGCCGGCGCGGAGGCCAAGCTCGTCAAGCACTCGCTGGCCACGCTGGAGGCGGCCAGGGAGCGGCTCGACGCCGTCGCCGGCGCGCCGTACGGGGCCGTGCCCTCCTGGTACGTCGACGTGCGCAGCAACAGCGTCGTGGTGCTGGCGGGCGACACCGCCGCCGCGGAGGCGTTCGTGAACGCCGCCGGCCTCGACAGGGCGCTGGTCCGCGTGGAGACCTCCACCGAGCGGCCCCGGCCGTTCTACGACGTCCGCGGCGGCGACGCCTACTACATCGGCAGCGGCTCCCGCTGCTCGGTCGGCTTCTCGGTCACCCGCGGCACCCAGGGCGGCTTCGCCACCGCGGGCCACTGCGGCACCATCGGGGCCAGCACCAAGGGCTCCAACCAGGTCGCGCAGGGCACCTTCCAGGGCTCGTCCTTCCCCGGCAACGACTACGCCTGGGTCGCGGTCAACTCCAACTGGACGCCGGTCGGCGTGGTGAACGGCTACAGCAACGGCATCGTCCAGGTCGGCGGGTCGGCCGACGCGGCCGTGGGCTCGTCGGTCTGCCGGGCCGGCTCGACCACCGGCTGGCACTGCGGCACCATCCAGGCCCGCAACGCCAGCGTCACCTACCCCGAGGGCACCATCACCGGCCTGGGCCGCACCAGCGTGTGCGCCGAGCCCGGCGACTCCGGCGGCTCCTACATCTCCGGCAGCCAGGCCCAGGGCGTCACCTCCGGCGGCTCGGGCAACTGCTCATCCGGCGGCACGACCTTCTTCCAGCCGATCAACGAGATCCTCCAGGTCTACGGGCTCACCCTGGTCACCGGGGACGGCAACCCGCCGGCCGGCTGCGGCGGCTACCAGAACACCTACAACGGCTCGCTGACCTCCAACCAGAGCGTCTACCAGCCCGGCAGCGGCGGCTACACCGCCGGCGCCGGCGTGCAGCGCATCTGTCTGGACGGCCCCAACGGCACCGACTACGACGCCTACCTGCAGAAGCTGAACGGCTCCACCTGGACCGACGTGGCCAGTGGGACCACCCCCAACCCCGACGAGGCCTTCACCTACAACGGCACCGCGGGCACCTACCGTGTGCGGGTCCACGCCTACAGCGGTTCGGGCTCCTACACCCTGGGCGTGACCAGGCCGTAACCGCCCGCGCGCCACGCGCCGCCGTCCCCTTCGAGAGGGGCGGCGGCGCCGTCGTGTCCGGATGTCCAGAAGAATGGACAGATGAGCGAGCTTCTGAGGTTGAGCGAGGGCGCGGTGCTGACGCACCTGGTCACCCGGGCCGAGCTGGCGGCCGGCGCGCTGACGGCCGTCGACGACCTGCGGCTGTGGGCACGGCTGGCCGACGGCGGCGGGGTGCCGCTGGCCGGGGGCGGCCGGGTCCGCACCGTGGTCGAGGCGGGCGAGCCGTCCCTGACGGGGCCCGAGGGCTGGCTGTCGGGGGTGGCGCCGGAGGACCTGGTCGCGCTGCGCCTGCGCGACGGCGCGCTGGAGCTGTCGACCACGGAGCTGACCGACTTCCCCGCCGAGCGGGCGATCCGGGTCGTCCAGGAGTTCGGTGAGCAGGCGCTCGACGCGCTGCGCGCCTTCGCCGAGGGGCTGGAGCCCGCTCCCGGCGTCTCCATCGACGTCGTGGTCCTCGAACTGCTGATGAAAGCCCCGGAGACCTTCGCCGACCCGCTCCCGCCGCTGGCCCCGCTGCTGCGTGAGGCCTCGCTGGAGCTGCGGGGAGGCCGGGTCGGCATCGTGGGCGCGCCGTGGGACACCGCTTCGGTCGCCGACCTGGCCCCGCTGGACGTCATCAGGCTGGCCCTGGTCCGCAGCGCGCTGCGGACCTACGCCGAGGGCGCCGACCTGTCCAAGGCGATCACCTACCTGTCCCGTTCGGAGGCGGTGCTCGCCAGGGTCGCCGACGAGGTGGAGCGCGAGCCGCTCGCCCCCGCCCTGATCGAGGCGCTCCCGCGCACCGAGCCGGCGGCGCTGCTGCTGATCGCCAGGTCGGCCGAGGGCGAGGGCCGGTCGTTCGAGGCGGCCGGGCTCGTCCACGAGGTGCTCTCCCTCTCCCCTGGCCTGGCGCCGGCCGAGCGGGACGCGGCCGAGTACGCCGCCTGCCGTACGGCCCCGGACGACCCGCTGCCGGCACGGGCCGCGCACCTGTTCCGGCAGCTGCTCGCCTATGGCTACCGCCCGGCCCGCCGCCGCCTGATCGACGACCTGGTCGCGCTGAGCGTCCGGGTGGCCGAGCCCGCCCTGGCCGACCTGGCGCTGTTCGAGAACGACGTCGTCGGGGAGTTCCTGGACGCGCGGGGCGAGTGGCTGCGCGACGACGAGGCGGAGCTGCTGGAGTCCTGGCGCAGGACGCCGCTGCGGCTGTGGGAGGTCCTCGACGTCTCCGGGGAGGAGATCACCCTGCGCGAGGCGGGCGGCGAGGGCGGGGGCCCGGTGACGCTGGCCGACGAGCTGCTCCCCCGGCAGGCCCTGCCCGGTGACCTGATGCTGACCAGGCTGCTGGGCGACGGGGAGGGCCCGCACGTGTTCGGCCACCCGTTCAAAGTGGACCCGGCCCGCAAGGACGAGATGCTCGCCCTGCTCACCGACCCGGTCGACCCCTACGCGGTGGCAGCCTTCTTCCGCCGGGCCGGGCGGGCCCCCGGCACGGCGCCCGGCTAGCCGGACGGCCCGGACGACCGGCCCGCCCGCTGGGCGCCGGCGGCGGCCTGGGCGAACCAGCGGGTGATGCTCGCCGGATGGGTGATGGCGGTGCCGACGACCACCGCGTGCGCTCCCCGCCGGATGGCCTCGGCGGCCTGCTCCGGGGTGTGGATCCGGCCTTCGGCGATCACCGGGACCGGCAGGTCGCGGGAGAGCCGGGCGACCAGGTCGAGGTCCGGGCCGGGGCCGCCGCGCGAGTACGGCGTGTAGCCGGCGAGCGTCGTCCCCACGAGGTCGGCGCCCGCTCCGGCCGCCGCGACGCCCTCGTCATAGGTCGAGACGTCGGCCATCACCAGCCGGCCGGTCCGTTCCCGCACCGCCCGGACGGTCTGCGCGAGGGTCCGGCCGTCGGGCCGGGGACGGGCGGTGCCGTCGAGGGCCACGATGTCGGCGCCCGCCCCGGCGACCGCGAGGGCGTGTTCGAGCGTCGGCGTGATGAAGACGTCGCCGTCGCCGTCCTTCCACAGACCGATGAGGGGCAGGTCGAGCGCGGCCCGGATCCGGCGCAGGTCCTCCAGCCCCTGCGCACGGATGCCTGCCGCCCCGCCGGCGCTGACGGACCGGGCCACCCGGCACATCGTGTCGGCGTCGCGCATCGGCTCGCCGGGGTAGGCCTGGCAGGACACGATGAGGCGGCCGCGGACCGCGGCGAGCAGCGGGTTCATCCGGCCGCCTCCAGCGCCATGCGGGCGGCGCCGAGCAGGGCGGCGTCACCGCCGAGCGCGGCCGGCACGACCGGCACCTCGCGCAGCGAGGGCAGCGCCTCGGCGCGGATCCCCTCCCGCAGCGCCCGCCACCACAGCGCCCCGCACGCGGCGACGCCACCCCCGACCACGACGATCTCGGGGTCGATGACGTTCATGAGTCCTCCGATCGTCGAGCCGAGCGCGGCGGCCCCCCGGGTCAGGACGGCCGCGGCGACCCGGTCGCCGTCCGCGGCGAGCCGGGCGACGTCGGCCAGGTGCGCGGCCCCGGCCCCGGCCCGGCCGCGGTAGTCCGCCAGCAGGGCGGGGCCGGACGCGACCGCCTCGACGTGCCCGCGCCCGCCGCACGGGCAGGGCAGGCCGGCCGCCGCCGCGGCGGGCACGTGGCCGGCGTGGCCGGCCACCGAGTGCGCGCCGCGCAGCACCCGCCCGCCGATGACGACGGAGGCCCCGATCCCGGTGCCCGCCGCCACCAGCAGCACGTCGGCGTGGCCGGCGGCGGCGCCGCGCCACTGCTCGCCGAGCGCGTGCGCGTGCACGTCGTTGTCCACGGCGACGGGCAGGCCGAGCCTGCGGGAGACCTCTCCGCGCAGGTCCGTGCCGGCCCATCCGGTGATGGCGTCGGTGGCCGAGACGATCACGCCGCGCCGCGGGTCCACGACCCCGGCGCTGCCGATGCCCACCGCCGCGACGTCCCCGGCCCCTGCGGCCAGCTCGCGGACCAGGTCCACGGCGGTGTCCACGACCGCCGCCGGACCCCGCGCCGCCGGGGTCGGCAGCGTCCGTACGGCCAGCAGGGCGCCGGAGCGGTCGACCAGCCCGGCGGCGGTCTTGGTGCCGCCGATGTCCACGCCGACGACGACGGTCACAGCAGCCCGGCCTCTTCGAGGTGGGCGGCCACGGTCCGGGTCTCGTCGGCGGTCAGCTCGCGCATGGGCGGCGAGACGGCCGCGCCCGCGATGACACCGCGCAGGGCGAGGGCCGTCTTGAACGCGCCGACGCCCTTCGTGCTGCCCCCGGCGGTCGCCGGTGAGGCGGCCTCGACGATCCGGAACAGCCGGGTCAGCCGGTCCTGCTCGGCCTTGGCGTCCGCCCAGCGACCCTCGGCGCAGGCCCGCACCAGGCGCACGTAGCCGTGCGGGTCGACGTTGCCGAGACCGGGCACCACGCCGTCCGCGCCGGCGAGCATCATCGCGTCGACGACGACCTCGTGGCCGGTCAGCGCCGCGAACCCGGGCAGCCCGGCGGTGCCGAGCACCACCTGGCGGAAGCCGACGTCGTCGCCGCTGGAGTCCTTGAGGCCGTCGATGACGCCGTCGGCGGCCAGCGACAGCACCTGGTCCACGGCGAGCTTGGTGTGCACCGACACCGGCACGTCGTAGGCGAACATCGGCAGGTCGACCGCGGCCCGGACCGCCCGGAAGTGGCGGTCGACCTCCAGGGGATGGACGCGGGTGTAGAACGGCGCGGTCACCACGGTCGCGTCGGCGCCGAGCTCGGCGGCGACCTCGGCCCGCTCGATCACGCGGGCGGTCGTCGTCTCGATGCACCCGGCGAGCACCGGGACCCGGCCCGCGGCCGTCCGCACCACGGCCTCCAGTGCCCGGTCGCGCCGGGCGTCGGTGAGGAAGGCGGCCTCGCCGGAGCTGCCGAGCGCGAACAGGCCGGTGACGCCCGCCTCGATCAGGAACTCGACCAGCCGCTCCAGCGACGGCACGTCGACCTCTCCACCCGGCGTCAGGGGGGTGACGATCGGGGGGACGACGCCGCTGAAGCGGGACTCACGGGGACTCACGGGGTTCTCCTTACGGGGGATTCGGGATGAACGCAGTGCCAGGAGTGCCGGCTCTCCCGGCCTGCCTGGCCGGCCGGCGGGAACCGCGCCGAGCACTCGTCTGTGGCCTTCCAGCAGCGGGTGCGGAACGGGCAGCCCGACGGCGGATGCGTCGCCGACGGCACGGGGCCGGTCAGCACGATCCGCTCGGTGTCGCCGAGCAGGCTCGGGGTGGCCGAGAACAGCGCGCGCGTGTAGGGATGGCGGGCCTCGCCCGCCACCTCGGCGGCCGGGCCCTCCTCCACGACGCGGCCGAGATACATGACCGCGATCCGGTCGGCGAGATAGCGGACGGTCTGGATGTCGTGGGAGATGAAGACCAGGCCCAGGCCCAGGCTCGCGCGCAGGTCGACCAGCAGGTTGAGCACCTGGGCGCGGACCGAGACGTCGAGGGCGCTGGTGGGCTCGTCGGCGACGATCACATCGGGTCCCAGGGCCAGGGCCCGGGCCACGGCGACCCGCTGGCGCTGGCCGCCGGACAGCCGGCCGGGCAGCGCGTCGGCGATGTGCCCGGGCAGCCCGACCAGGTCGAGCAGGTCGCGCACGCGCGCCTCGCGCTGCCGTACGGTCCCGCGCCGGTGGATGTCCAGCGGGTCACGCAGGATGCGCCGGACCGGCAGCCTCGGGTTGAGGGCGGTGGAGGCGTCCTGGAACACCATGCCGACGGAGGTGCCGAAGGTCTCGCGCCGCGTCTTCGCCGGCATCGACCACAGGTCCTCGCCGCGGAAGCGGACCGTCCCCGAGGTGGGCGCCTGCAGGCCGACCACCACCTTGGCGAGGGTCGACTTGCCGCAGCCGGACTCCCCGACGACGCCGAGGATCTCGCCCCGCCCGACCGACACCGTGGCGTCGGTGAGAGCGTAGACCCTGTCGCGGCTGAACATCCCGCCGCTGCGCGCGGTGTGCACGACGTGGACCTGTTCGAGGCTTACGACCGGTCCGTTCACAGCTGTCCCCCTTCGCGGACGGCGCCTGGATGGAAGCAGGCGTGCGCGTGCTCGCGCGGGTCGCCGGTGAGCTCCGGCCGCGACGCCCGGCACGCCGCGGTGGCGGCGGCGCAGCGGCCGGCGAAACGGCACCCCGGGCCGAAGTCCTGCGGCGCGGGCACCACGCCGGGCACCTGGTGCAGCCGCTCGGCCTCGGCCTCCAGGGAGAGCACGGAGCCGAGCAGGCCGCGGGCGTAGTGGTGCCGCACGCCGGACAGCAGCCGCGGGGCCGTGCCGACCTCGGCGAGCTGGCCCGCGTACATCACCGCGATCCGGTGCGCGAGCTCGCCGACCAGGGCGAGGTCGTGCGAGACGAGCACCATGGCGAAGCCGAGCTCGTCCCTGAGCCGGCCGAGCAGCTCGACGACCTGGGCCTGCACGGTCACGTCGAGGGCTGTCGTCGGCTCGTCGGCGACGAGCAGGCGCGGGCTGCGCGAGAGCGCCATCGCGATCAGCACCCGCTGGCGCTGGCCGCCGGACAGCTCGTGCGGGTAGCTGCGCAGGGTCCGCCGCGGGTCCAGGCCCACGAGTCCGAGCAGCTCCTCCGGCGTCCGGGTGCCGCCCCTGCGGGTCAGCTGCCGCAGTTGGGAGCCGACGAGGACCGACGGGTTCAGCGACGACATGGCGTCCTGGTAGACCATGGCGATCTCCGGGCCGGAGATCGCCCGCCGCTGCCGAGCAGGGAGGGCGAGGATGTCCCGCCCGTCGTACTCGATCCGGCCGCTGACCTGCGCGCCGCGGGGCAGCAGGCCCATGACCGCCAGGCTGGTCAGGCTCTTGCCGCAGCCGGACTCCCCGACCAGGCCGAGCGTCTCGCCGCCGCGCACCTCGAAGGAGAGCGACTGCACGACGGGGACGTCGCCATAGCGCTGGGGGAAGCGGATCGTGAGGTCCTGGACCGACAGCAGGGTCCCGGCCGAGGGGGACAGCGGCGCGACCCGGGGCTCGCGCCCGGCCATCACCGCGGCGAGCCGGGCGAGCGCGGCGTCGACCTCGGCGCTCGGGGCGGGGATCGGGCTCCCACCGGCGGGTACGGGGACCACGTCGGCTCCGGCCCGCGGCCGCCTGCGCCGGGCCGTGCGGGGGGCCGCCCACGCGTCGGTCAGCCCCTCGGCGAGCAGGTTGAGCGCGAGCACCGTCAGCAGGATCGCCAGCCCGGGGAAGAACGTGGCCCACCAGCCGCCGGCGAGCACGATCTGCCGGCCGTACGCCAGGACGTTGCCCCAGCTCGGCGCCGGGTCCTGGACGCCCGCGCCGATGAACGACAGGCTGGCCTCGAAGATGATCACTTCGGCCACCAGGAGGGTGGCGAAGACCAGGATCGGCGCGGCGCAGTTGATGGCGACGTGCTTGACCAGGATGTACCAGCGGGGGCCGCCGATCACCCGCTCGGCGGCGACGTAGTCCTCGCCGTACTGCGCCAGGACGTTGGCCCGCACGACGCGGGTGAGGTGGGGCACGTACAGGAAGGAGATGGTCAGCGTCAGCAGCATGAGGTCGCGGCCGAAGACCGCCACCAGCACCGCGGCCAGCGCGATGGGCGGGAAGGCCATGATCACGTCGAGGACGCGCATGATGCCCTCCCCGACGATCTTCCGGGAGGTCGCCGCGAGGCTGCCGAGCACCGCGCCGACGAGCACCGCCACCGCGGTGGCGCCCAGGCCGACGAGGAGCGAGGACCGGGCGCCGTGCGCGACCCGGGCGAAGACGTCACGGCCGGCGCGGTCGGTGCCGAACCAGTGCTCGGCGCCCGGCGGGGTGGCCGGGACGCCGGTCGCCAGTGGGTCGCCCACGATGAGCGGGGCCAGGAGGGCCAGCAGCCCCACCGCCACGAGGACGGCCAGGGAGACGGCCGTGACCGGCGACAGGCGGGACAGGCTGATGCCCGGGCGGGTCAGCCGGGCGGCGAGCTGTGGTCGGAACATGGTCACACCACCCGGATCCGCGGGTTGACGACGAGGTAGAGCAGGTCGACGACGAGGTTCACCACGAGGAACGACAGCGCGATCGTCAGCACCGCCCCCTGGACCAGGGCGACGTCGCCGTTGGTGACGCCGTCGAGGATGAGCTTGCCCATGCCGGGCAGGTCGAAGATCGTCTCGATGACCACGGCCCCGCTCAGCAGGTAGCCCACCCGGAGTCCGAGCACGGTCAGCGGGGTGATGAGGGCGTTGCGCAGCGCGCCGCGGATGACGATCCACCGGGGCAGGCCGTTGCCGGTGGCGGTGCGGACGTAGTCGCGGTCGAGCTCCTCGACCATCGAGGTGCGCACCAGCCGTGCCAGGGAGGCCGCCACGGGCACCGCGGTCGCGATCGCCGGGAGCGCGAGCGAGCGCAGCCACCCGGTGAGGGAGTCGGCCGGGTTGACGTAGCCGCCGGTCGGGAACAGCTCGACGCCGAGCGCGAACTCCTGGATGAGCAGGATGCCCAGCCAGAAGGACGGCACCGCCACGCCCGCGATGGACAGCAGGCGGGTCACCTGGTCCGGCCAGCGGTCGCGGTGGAGGGCGCCGGTGACCCCGAGGGCGACCGCCAGGACGACCGCGAGCACCAGGGCCAGCAGGGTGAGCTGCATGGTCAGCGGGAAGGCCGTGACGATGCGGTCGACCACCGGGGCGGCCGGCGGGGCGGTGTGGCCCAGGTCGCCATGGACGAGCTGCCCCAGGAACCGCAGGTAGCGCACCGGCAGCGGGTCGTCCAGCCCGTGGGCCGCCGCGTAGGCCGCGCGCGCCTCCTGGCTCGCGCTCTCACCGAGCGCGTTGTACGCCGGGTCGTTGGGCGAGAACTGGAGGACGACGAAGACGAGCAAGGTGACCCCGACGAGCATGAGCGGCAGGATCACCAGCCGTCTGGCGGCCAGTCGTAGGAACGCGAACATGGTGACTTTCTCGTCGCGGGCGGATCAGGCGAGGCCGACGTCGAGGAACGACAGGCCCGTCGTGGGGATGGGCCTGAAGCCGGTGAGCTTCTTGTCGTCCCAGGCGGTGGGCAGCTTGCGGTGCAGGATCGGGTAGAGCGGCGCCTCCTCGGCGATGACGTCGACCGCCTCGGCCCACAGCTTCTTCTGCTCGGCCGCGTCCTCGCTCCTGGCCGCCCTGTCGAGCAGTCGCAGGACCCGCCGGGCCTCCTCGGTGCCCTCCCAGCGGAACCGCTTCGCCGGCCAGAGTCCGTCGAAGAACCAGCGGAGCAGCAGGTCCATGTCGTTGCCGAAGACCGACGGGTCGCCGGGCGCCACCAGGATCTGGAACTTCCCGGGGTCGATCTTGTTGGTGTACTGCCCGCCGGACTGGCCGATGTCGAGGGCGGTGGTCACGCCGACGGCGTCCCAGCCCTCCTTGATGACCGGGACGGCGTCCTTCACCCAGCCGGTGTCGGTGGTCACCATGGTGACGTTCAGGCCGGAGACGCCGGCCTCCTTCAGCAGGGCCCTGGCCCTGTCCGGGTCGTAGCCGTAGACGGTGGCGGCCCTGGCGTAGGCCGGGTGGGTCTCCTGCACGTATCCCGTGGCGGCGGTGGCGTTGCCGAGCATCGCCGTCTTGATCACCTTGTCGGTGTCGATGGCGTAGTGCAGCGCCTGGCGCACGCGCCTGTCGTCGAAGGGCTTCTCGGCGCAGTTGAACATGAGGAAGAGCAGGCCGAAGGACTGCGCGGCCTCCAGCTTGTGCTTCTGGCCGACCTTCTGCACGTCGATGTAGGGGACGTCCTCGATGGCCGCGACCCGGCCCGACTCCAGCGCGGTGACGCGGGCGGAGGAGTCCGACAGCAGCCGCCAGACCATGTTCTTGACCTTGGCGGGGCGGGTGCCGTTGTACTTGTCCCACCTCTCGAAGACGATCTTGTCTTCCTTGGTGGCCTCGACCAGCCGGTAGGGACCGGACCCGACGGGTCTGGCGTCGAAGGCGGTCTTGTCCTTCTCGACGAGGGCCTTCGGCACGATCTTGACGACCGCGAGGCGCTCCTTCAGGAGCGGGAAGGCGTACTTGAGCTTGATCTCCACGGTCTTGCCGTCGGCCGCGGTGACGCCCTCGACGAACGGGATGAACTGCACCATGAGCGAGGCATTGGCCGGCTCCATCACGCGCCGGAAGCTGAAGGCCACGTCCTCGGCCGTCACGGCGGAGCCGTCGTGGAAGGTGGCGCCCTCGCGGAGCACGACCCTGTACGTCGTGTCGTCGACCTTCTCCAGGTCGCCGGCCGCGAGCGCGGCGTAGGACTCGCGGGTCACCGGGTCGAGGTCGAACAGGGCCTCGAAGACGTGCATGTTGGCGGCGACCGGCGTCGCGCCGGAGGAGGTCATCGGGTCGAAGCCGGTGGACAGGGCGTAGGAGATTCCGGCCTCGATCGTGTCGCCGGCGGCAGCCGGCGCGGCGCTCCCGGTCGAGGCGGGTCCGGAGCAGGCGGCCAGCGAGCCCGCGAACGCGGTGGCGGCGCTCACGGCCCCGACGAACTGCAGGAATCCGCGGCGGTTCATGGGCGCGGCTGGGGGGTGGGTCACGTCGTCCACTCCTTTGGTCGGGGCATCGAGAGGGCCGGTCGGGATTTCGGACAATCATATGACGTCTGATGTCTGATGCCGATAAGGTTGGAATGTAGACGGGCCCACCAAGGAAGGGCAAGAGGTTGGTTGAGATCGAGTCCATCTCGCGAAGGTCACGCGGCGCGATGTTGCGCCAGCATGAGGTGGCGGAGCGCATCAAGCAGTACATCCTGCAGAACCGCCTGCGACCCGGTGACCCGCTGCCCACCGAGACGGAGCTGTGCGCCGCCGTGGGGGCCAGCCGCTCCAGCGTCCGCGAGGCGATCAAGACCCTCACCGCCCTCGACATCGTCGAGGTGCGCCACGGGCACGGCACCTACGTCGGGCGACTGTCCCTCGCCGCGCTCGTCGAGAGCCTGACCTTCCGGGGGCTGCTCAGCCGGGCCGACGACTTCCGGGTGCTCTCCGAGCTGGTCGAGGTCCGCCAGACGATCGAGCAGGGGCTGGCCGGCTCCATCATCGCCGCCTTCAACGACACCCTCCACGAGGAACTGCTCGACCTCGCCGAGCAGATGGCCGAGCACGCGGCCCGCGGTGAGTCCTTCATAGAGCAGGACCGCGAGTTCCACCTGCTGCTCATGGAACCGCTGGGCAACGAGCTGATCACTCAGCTCACGGCCGCGTTCTGGGACGTCCACGCCATCGTGGCGCACACGTTGGACACCAGCCCCGAGTCGGTGCGGGAGACCGTCGAGGCGCACCACGCGATCGTCGCGGCCGTCGCCACCGGTGACGTCGCCGCGTTCGTCCAGGCCATCGAGGCCCATTACACCCCGGTCCGGCGGCGCCTCCAGGAGGGGCTCGGACACTGACCCCCACCGGCACGTGACGGCGCGCGCCCCCGTGGCGCCGCGCCCCTCGGAGCCCTCCATGTCACACGCCGTCACGTCGCACGCGTCACGACACGTCGCGTCATGTGCGACGTGACGTGACGCGTGCGATCTCGCGTGCCCGTCATGACACACGCGGGACCTCGCGCGCCTGTCACGACACACGCGAGAGCTCACATGCCGTCGCATCACACGCGGGACCTCGCGCGCCTGTCACGACACACGCGAGAGCTCACATGCCGTCGCATCACACATGGGACCTCGCGCGCCTGTCACGACACACGCGGGACCTCGCGTGCCGTCGCGTCACACGCGTCGCGTCACGGCGGATTCAGGCGATGCCGTAGACGCGGGCGGCCACCCCGCCGAACACCTCCTCGCGCTCGGACGCCGACAGGCGCGCGGTGAGCCCGCGGGTGGTCTCCAGCACAGTCTCGTACGGCGCGGCGAGCAGGCAGACCGGCCAGTCGGAGCCGAACATGACCCGGCCGGGCCCGAACGCCTCCAGCACCACGTCGGCGTAGGGCCGCAGGTCCGCGGCCGTCCAGCCGGCCCAGTCGGCCTCGGTGACCAGGCCCGACAGCTTGCAGGTGACGTTCGGGCGGGTGGCCAGCTCCCGGACCAGCGCGGCCCACGGCTCCAGCGCCCCGGTGGCGACCGGCGGCTTGGAGCAGTGGTCGAGCACGAACTCCAGGCCGGGCAGCGCGGTCACGGTCTCGATCGCGGCGGGCAGCTGGTGCGGGAGGGTGAGCAGCTCGTAGACCAGCCCCGCCCGCCCGACGGCCGCCAGGCCGCGCCGTACGTCGTCCCGGCAGAGCCAGCGCGGGTCGGCCTCGCCCTGCACCTGGTGCCGGACGCCGCGCAGGTATCCGCCGCCGGGCGCGGCCCGCAGCGCGGCGAGGTCGTCGGCCGCCGAGGGGGCGGTCAGGTCGGTCCAGCCGACCACCGCCGCGATCAGGTCGTGCGCCTCGGCCAGGGCCAGGAACTCCGGCGTCTCCTCCGGCACGGAGATCGTCTGCACGAGCACCGTGGCCGCGACCCCGGCGGCGGCCGCCGGCAGGTCCTCGACGCCGAAGCTCCTGCGCAGCGGGGCCATCTCCGGGCCGGTGATCCAGCCCTGGTCCCGCACGGACAGGTCCCACACATGGTGATGCGCGTCGATCATGGCTCTCCCGGGGCGATTGATCCGATCATTCAACCGAACCAGGCCGCACAGGACAAGTCACGGCCGGTCATTTCGGAATAATGATCGGACCTCAGCGCGTGGCCATGGGCCGATCCACCGGAGAACGCACGCAGAGAGGACAGAGGCCGCCGCCCGGTCGGTCCGCGGCGGGGGGACGCCGCACCGGGAAGGGCCTCCCGGGGCCGCCGGGAGGCCGGATCCCCCGGCGACCCCTCCGCGGGCTCCGGCGGGACGGGCCGGTACGGCCCGGCGGCGGCCGTTCAGAGGGTGCGCAGGAAGGCCAGGCCCTGGGTGGCGAGGTCGTCCTGGGTCGCGGCGAGCGGCCGCCAGACCGAGGCGGCGGTCGCGATCGACCGGTTGTGCGCGGTGAAGGACTCGATGCAGAGCGGGCCCCGGTAGCCCACCTCCTGCAGCGCCCCCGCCAGGCCCGGCCAGTCCAGGTGGTCGGCCCCGGGGGCGCCCCGGTCGTTGGCGCAGACCTGCACGTGCGCGATCAGCTCCCCCGCCTGCCGGACGGCCGCCGCGGGATCGCGCTCCTCGATGTTCATGTGGTAGACGTCCAGCGCGAGACCGACGCCCGGGATCCCGCCCACCGCCTCGACGGCCTGCCCGACCGTGTTGATCAGGCTGCTCTCGTAGCGGTTGAGCGGCTCGACGGCGACCGTCACCCCCCGCTCGGCCGCGTACTCCCCGACCGGGGCCAGGTTCTCGCGCAGCTGGGCGTAGCAGGCCGGCCGCTCCTCCTCCGACATCCGCCAGGTCCGCCCCACCGACGCGTACGCCGGCCCGGCGATCACCGGGCTCCCCACGGCCACCGCGGCGTCCACGCAGCGCCGCAGGTAGTCCCGGGTCGTCCGGAACGTCTCGCCGTCGGCCGCGACGAGCTCCCTGCCCGGGGGCATGACCAGCACCACCGACGCCTTCAGCCCGAGCTCTCCCAGCAGGTCGGCCGCCCGCTCGGGGTCCCAGTCGCCGATCTGCTCCATCGGCAGCTCGATCGCGTCGAATCCCCAGCCGGCCACCTTCGGGGCCAGCCGCATGAGGTCCTCATCCGTCAGCGGCGAGACCCACACCCACGTGTTGACACCGATGGAGAACACCGTCAACCCCTCCCTCTTCCTTCTCGTGAACGCTCCTCGCGAACGCCGTCGCGAACGCCATCGTGAACGCTCCTCGCGAACGCCGTCGCGAACGCCATCGTGAACGCTCCTCGCGAACGCCGTCGCGAACGCCGTCGGGCGGCGCCCGCCCGGCCCCTGTGCCCGGCGGGCGCCGCCGTCCTCGCCCCGGCGGACCGGCCCTACTTGCCGCCCCACTTGGCGGGGAAGCCGGGCAGGTCCTCGCAGCCGCACAGCGCGTAGTGCAGCGGCGGCATGTCGGGCCGCAGGTAGGTGGCCAGGCTCTCGGAAGTGATCTTGGGCTGGGGGAGCTTCCACGTCTTGGGCACCTCCTCACCCTTGAGGATCTTCAGGGCGGCGATCACCGGGGTGCGCCACTGGTAGGTGGGGTAGGTGGGCGCGACGGCGGTGAGACCACTGTCCTTCCACTTCTGCAGGAAGTCCTGCTGGTCCTCCCCGACGATCGGCGGCACCTGCCGGCCGGCGTCCTCGAACGCCTCGACCGCCGCCACGGCGGTCGCGCCCGCGTCCATCCAGACGCCGTCGATCTTGCCGTGGCGCTGGATGTAGTCGCTCACGATGCTCTTGGTCTTGGCCGCGTCGCCGTCGGTGAACTCCACCCCGACCACGTCGAGCTCGCTCTTGTCGAAGGCCACCTTGGCCGCCGACCAGCGCGTCTCCAGGACGTCCACACCCGGCAGGATCCGCAGCGCCAGGACCTTCCCTCCGGCGGGGACCTTCTCCACCAGGAACTCCGCGCCGTCGGCCCCGAAGGCGTAGCCGCCGATCGGGTTGATGAACGTCACCGGGCAGTCGGTGTCCACACCGCGGTCGAAGACGATCACCGGAAGCTTCGGGCAGGCGGCCGTCACCGCGGGGGTCAGCGTCGCGGTCGTGTTGGGCGAGACGATCAGCGCGTCACACCCCTTGCCGGTCAGCTCCGCGATGTCGGAGATCTGCTTGTCGTCCTTGCCCTCGGCGTCGAGCGCGGTGAACTCGGTGATCTCCTTGTGCAGGGCGACCTCGGCCTGCATGGTCTTCCAGCCCACCTGCCGCCACGGGTTGTTGACCGCGGCGTTGGAGAAGCAGAGGTGGTAGGGGCCGTCCTTCTTGTATTCGCCGGTGTCCGCCTTCTCGCCCGGGGCGACGGCCTGCTCCCACGGCCTGCCCGCCGGCCCCTCCGGGGTCTGGGCGCGCATGCCGAGCTGGGCGTCGTAGTCGGCCTGGACGAAGAACTTCGACTGCTCGCCCGTCCCGGAGGACGTGGCGGCGGCCGGAGCCGTCGTCGAGGCCGCCGAGGCGGTGGGGGCGGCCGTGCCCGCCACCGGCCGGTCGCTGGCGCAGCCGGCGGCCAGCAGCATCGCGGAGACGCCCGCGGTGAGGGCCGCTACAGACCTATTCAAATCAGGTCTCCTTCTTTTCCTGTGGGGGGTGCCTTCTGTTGGGAAGGGGTTCGGAGGGAGCTTGGAGGGAGCGCCCTCAGACGCGCGCCGCGCGCCGGAACGGGAGCCGTACGGTCCCCATCGCGACGGCGGCGATGATCACGCCCTGGACCGCGTACTCCAGGGCCCCCGAGACGCCGTGCAGGTTGAGCAGGGTGAAGAGCGCCTCAAGCGTGAACGCCCCGGCCATGGCCGCGACCACGGACCCGCGTCCGCCGCCGAGCGCCACGCCGCCGAGCACGACGGCGGTGATCGCCTGGAACTCCAGCCCCTGTCCGACCTGGGCGGAGACCCCGGCGAAGCCGCCCAGCAGGATGCCGGCGACGGCCGCCGCCAGCCCGGAGACGACGAAGGCGAGGACGCGGGTCCGCCCGACCCGGACCCCCGACAGCCCCGCGGCGCGCTCGTTGTCGCCGGTGGCGATGAGCCGCTTGCCGAAGTCGGAGCGCATGAGCAGGATCGCCGCCGCGCCCGCCACCAGGAGGACGAGGACCGACCAGGGCACCGGCCCGAGGTCCTTGCGGCCGAACATCCTGAACGTCTCCGACAGCGCTCCGCGCGGGGCGCCGCCGGTCCACAGGAACACCGCTCCGGACAGCACGAGCATCATGCCCAGGGTGGTGATGAACGACGGCACCCGGAGCCCGGTGGTGATCACGCCGTTGACCAGGCCGACCAGCAGCCCCAGCGCGACCAACAGGGCCAGCACCGGCCAGGTGGCCGGCTCGCTCCCGTCGATCAGGCGGGCGGCCACCACCACCTGCACGGTGACCAGCGACCCGACCGACAGGTCGAACTCCCCGGAGACGATCACGAAATACTGCCCCGCCGCGAGGATGACCAGCGGCGCGGCCCGTTTGAGGAAGGCGAGGAACCCGGCGGGCTCCAGGAAGAAGGGGTTGGCCACCGCGATCAGCGCCAGCAGCACGGCCAGCACGAGGAAGATCGGTCCCATGGACCTGAGGGCTCTCATCGGGATCGCCTCCTGGCGGTACGGCGGGCGTACACGGCCACCGCGGCGACGATCACCACGCCGCGCACCACGTCCTTGACGAACGCGTTGACCTCGAGCTGGTTGAAGACGCTGTCGAGCACGGCCAGCAGCAGCACCCCGCCGACCGTCCCGGGGATCCCGCCCCGGCCTCCGGCCAGGGCCGTGCCGCCGAGGACCACCGCGGCGATCGACTCCAGGTCGTAGCCGCCGTCGGTGCCGACCGTCGGCGCCCCCGCGCCGAGCCGGCCGGCCAGCAGCAGCCCGGCGATCCCCGCGCACACCGAGCAGAGGACATGGGTGGCGACGATGACCCTGCCGGTCCGCACCCCGGACAGCCGGGCCACCTCCTCGTCCCCGCCCACCGCGTAGATCCGGTACCCGAGCCGCGTACGGCGGAGCAGGAACCACGCCGCGACCGCGACGCCCGCCCAGAGCAGCGCCGAGACCGGGACCGGCCCGAGCCGGTCGTAGCCGAGCCGCTGGAAGGACTCCGGCACGCTGCCCGCCGGCCCGTCGTAGAGGTGGTCCACGACCCCCCTGATGATCAGTGCGGTGCCGAGCGTCGCGATGAAGGCGTGCACGTGGAGCCGGGTGATGATCAGCCCGTTGGCCAGGCCGGCCAGCGCGCTCACCGCGAGCACCGCCGCGACGCCCGGGACGATCCCGCCGTCCTGGCCCGCCATGACCTCCGCCGCGACGAGCGAGGTGAGGCTGATCAGATACGCCACCGACAGGTCCAGCGACCCCACCAGGATCGCCAGGGTCTGCCCCACCGCGACGATGCCCAGCGCGGCCGAGCGCTGCTGGATCCCGACGACGGTCTCCAGCGTGAGGAAGTTCCCCCCGTCGACCGCCACCAGCAGCCAGCCGACGAGCATGACCCCGGCCAGGGCCAGGTAGATGACCTGTGTCGAGCCGATGCGGCCGGCCAGGGCGGCCCGCCCGCGCGGGCCGGCGGCGGGGGCGGCGGTCTCCGGCGCCGCCAGGGGCCGGGCGGGCCGGAGCCCGTTCTGTCCGGTCACGGCGACACCTCACCGGCGGCCAGGCGCATGACTGTCTCCTCTGAGGAGCCGGATGGGAGCTCTCCGGCGATGCGCCCGTCGCGCATCACGACGACGCGGTCGCTCATGCCGATCAGCTCGGGGAGTTCGGAAGAGATCATCATGATGGCCATGCCGTCCCGGGCCAGGTCGCGCATCAGGTCGTAGATCGCGGCCTTGGCCCCCACGTCGACCCCGCGCGTGGGCTCGTCGAAGAGCAGGACCTGCGGCGCCACGGTCATCCACTTGGCCAGCACGACCTTCTGCTGGTTGCCGCCCGAGAGGTAGCGGACCTCCTGTTCGGGGCGGGGCGGCCGCAGCCGCACGGCCTCCAGGAGCCGCCTGACGTCGTCGCGGCCGCCGCGCCGTACCGAGCGGGAGACCAGCAGGGCGTTGTCGCGCACCGACTGGCGCAGCGCGAGCCCCTCGGCCTTGCGGTCCTCGGTCACCAGCCCGATCCCGGCCGCCACGGCCTGGCGCACCGACGTGGGCCGCAGCGGGCTCATCTCGCCGCGCGTGAACGGCTCGGCTCCGAACAGCGCCTTGGCCAGCTCCGTCCGGCCCGCCCCCTGCAGCCCGGCCACCCCCAGGATCTGCCCGGCGCGCAGGTCGAGGTCGATCCCGTCGAGCACGGCGTTGCCGCCGCCGCGCACGCTGAGCCGCACCTCGCCGGCCCGGCCGTCGCGGGGCGGGAAGTGGGCGCCGAGGTCGCGGCCGACCATCAGCCGGACCAGCTCGTCGGAGGTGACCTCGGCGGTCCGCACGGTCTTGACCAGGGCGCCGTCCTTCAGCACGGTCACCCGCGCGGCCAGGTCGAACACCTCGCGCAGCCGGTGGGAGATGTAGAGGACGGCGATCCCCCGCTCCCGCAGCCGCGCGACGAGCCGGTAGAGCAGCTCCACCTCGTGGTCGGCCAGCGCCGCGGTCGGCTCGTCCATCACGATGATCCGGGCGTCCTGGGAGAGCGCCTTGACGATCTCCACGACCTGCTGCTGGGCGACGGACAGGTGGCGGACCAGGTCACGGGGGCTGAAGGAGGTCTCGCCGAGCTCCTCCAGCAGCCGCGCGGTGGCGGCCTCCATCACGGCCCGGTCGACCAGCCCCCGCCGGACGGGCTCGCGGCCGAGGAAGACGTTCTCGGCGACGCCGCGCTCGGGCAGCAGGTTGAACTCCTGGTAGATGATCGCCACCCCGGCGCGCTGCGCGTCGACGGGGTGGGCGAAGGAGACCGGGACGCCGTCGATCTCGACACCACCCTCGTCCGGCGCGTGGACCCCGGCGAGGATCTTCATCAGCGTGGACTTGCCGGCGCCGTTCTCGCCGACGACCGCGTGCACCTCTCCGGCGGCGGCCTCCAGGTCCACCCCGCTCAGCACCCGCACGCCGAGGAAGCTCTTGGCGATGCCGCGCATCCTGAGGATCACGTCTCGTCCACCTCCACCCACCGGCCGGTCCCGGCGGAGGCCAGTACGGCGTCGCAGACGCGGGCGGCGCGGGCGCCGTCGGCGAAGGTGGGCAGGCCCTCGCGGTGCTCGCCCCGGATCACCGCGTAGGTGTCGCCGACGAACGCCTCGAAGCAGTCGTGGTATCCCTGGGCGTGGCCGGCCGGCAGGGTGGCGTACCGCGCGGCCCCGGCCGACAGCGCGGCCGGGTCGCGCATCAGCAGCCGCGAGCCGTCACGCCGCCCGGACCACAGGAGTTCGGGCTGCTCCTGGTCGAAGGCCAGGCCGGCCTCCGACCCCGAGATCTCCAGCAGGAGCCGGTTCTTCCTGCCGGGCGCCACCTGGCTGGTCGTCACGGTCCCCAGCGCCCCGGAGACCGTGCGGAACTGGACCGTGGCCACGTCCTCGGTCAGCACCGGGCGGTTCATCACGCGCTCGGGCACCACCACGGCCGTCTGCGCCGAGACCGCGGCGATGCGGTCACCGGAGACGAACTCGGCCAGGTCGCACCAGTGGGAGCCGATGTCGGCGAAGACCCGCGACGGGCCGCCGCGCTCGGGGTCCACCCGCCAGTTGTCGTCCTCCGGGGCCAGCAGCCAGTCCTGCAGGTAGCTGCCGTGGATCAGGCTGATCCGGCCCACCGCGCCCGAGGCCACCCGGTGGCGGGCCTCGCGGACCATCGGATGGAAGCGGTAGACGAAGGGGACGGCCGTCACCCGTCCCGCCTCCACCGCCCGCGCGGCCATCATCGTGGCCGTCCCGCCGTCGGTGGCCAGCGGCTTCTCGCAGACGACGTGCTTGCCGGCGTCCAGGGCCTTCAACGCCAGGGACGCGTGCAGGTGGTTGGGGGTGCAGATGTGGACGACGTCGACGTCGGCCGAGGCGATCAGCTCCTCGGCCGAGCCGAATGCCCGCTCGGCCCCCAGACCGGCCCCGGCCTGGGCGGTCCTCTCCCGGCCCGACCCCACGGCACCGACGATCCGGGCCCCGGCGAGCCTCGCCGAGCGTGCGTGGACCGTGCCCATGAAACCGGTTCCGATGACGCCCACCCGGACCTGATCCGCTGGTAACCGTCCGATTTCCTCCATATTGCGGGATGTTAAAGGGAGCTTATGGCGACAGTCAAGCAAAAGTTGGCGGGCTTTGGGCATAATGGAGCTATGAAGGAACGTAAGTCGCTTTGACGTGGTGCAAACGAGGAGTGTTGACTGTGCGCATGCTGAGTGAAGCGAACGGTTCAATCGCCGGCGCGGGGGCGCTTCTGAAGATCCTGCGTGACGGTCAGGCCCGGACCCGGGCGGAGTTGGTGCAGCTGACCGGGCTGGCACGGTCCACCCTCGGGCAGCGGCTCGACGCGCTGCTGAGCCAGCAGTGGATCATCCCGACCGAGGAGGCCATCTCCTCGGGAGGCCGTCCCGCCGTCGCCTTCACCTTCAACCGCGGCGCCCGCGTCGCCCTCGCCGCCGACCTCGGGGCCACCCACGCCCGGGTGGCGATCACCGACCTGGGCACCGAGGTCCTCGCCGAGCGCGCGGACGAGGTGCCGATAGACCGCGGCCCCGTCGAGACGCTCACCTGGCTCCAGCGCACCTTCGAGGAGATGCTCGCCGAGACAGGCCACACCCCGGAGCAGGTCTGCGGCATCGGCGTCGGCCTGCCCGGCCCGGTCGAGCACAGCTCGGGCCGGCCGGTCAATCCGCCGATAATGCCGGGCTGGGACGGCTTCCCCGTCCCCGAGTGGCTCGGCGAGCGTTTCGGCGCCCCCGTGCTCGTCGACAACGACGTGAACATCATGGCCCTGGGCGAGCACTGGGCCGCCCGCCCCGGCGCCGACCACCTCATCTTCGTCAAGATCGGCACCGGCATCGGCTGCGGCATCATCAGCGGCCGCCACCTGCACCGGGGCGCCCAGGGCGCGGCCGGCGACATCGGCCACATCCAGGTGGCCTCGGCCTCCGACACCGTCTGCCGCTGCGGCAACCTCGGCTGCCTGGAGGCCGTCGCCAGCGGCGCCGCCATGTCCGCCCGCCTGTCGGCCGGCGGCGTGGAGGCCGCCGGCAGCCGCGACGTGGTCCGCCTGGTGCGCAGCGGCAACACCCAGGCCGTCCAGCTCATCCGCCAGGCCGGCCGCGAGGTCGGCGACGTCCTCGCCTCGATCGTGAACTTCTTCAACCCGTCGGTGATCGTGGTCGGCGGCGACATCGCGGAGGCCGGCGAGCAGGTCCTCGCCGGCCTCCGCGAGGTCATCTACAGCCGCTCCCTGCCCCTGGCCACCCAGCACCTGACGATCACCGCCAGCGAGCTCGGCGACCGCGCGGGCGTGATCGGCGCGGCCGTCATGGTCATCGAACACGTCCTGGCCCCCGGCACCGTCGACCGGTCCGTCATCCGCGCCTGACCGTGGCACACTGACCCGGTGACGGAGACCGGACCGATCAGGACCCCCCGGCTGACGCTGGAGCCGCTGGCGGTGGAGCACGCCGCCCAGATGGCCGAGGCGCTCGCCGACCCGGCCCTGCACACCTTCATCGGGGGCTCCCCCGCGACCGCCGGGGAGCTGCGCGACCGTTACGCCCGCATGGTGGCCGGCCCGCCGCCCGGCGGTGACGACGCCTGGCTCAACTGGGTGATCCGTCTCGACGGCGAGGAGGGCCCGGTCGGCTACGTCCAGGCCACCCTGACCGCCGGCCGGGCCTACGTGGCCTGGGTCGTCGGCACCCCCTGGCAGGGCAGGGGCGTCGCCGTCGAGGCCGCGCTCGCCCTCCTCGCCTGGCTCAGGGAGCGCGGCGTGCAGACCGTCGTCGCGACCATCCATCCCGACCACGCCGCCTCCTCCGCCGTGGCCCGCCGCATCGGCCTGGTCCCGACCGACGCCCGGGTGGACGGCGAGGTCGTCTGGCGGTCGGAGTAGGGCGGCCACGGGCCACGCGGCGGCGGCCACGGGCCACGCGGCCCGGAGCGGGACTCGGGCCGCCTAGCGGCGGACCAGCTTCTCCGGTTCGCGCAGCTCGTCCATGAACCAGGAGATGGTGCGGCTCAGCCCGTCGACGATGTCCACCTTCGGCGCCCAGCCCAGCCGGGAGGAGGCCAGCGAGGTGTCGGGGCGCCGGATCTCCGGGTCGTCGGTGGGGCGGTCGACGAAGTGGATCGGCGAGTCCGAGCCGGCCAGCCGGCGGACCGTCTCGGCGAGGGAGAGCATGGACAGCTCCGCCGGGTTGCCGATGTTGACCGGGCCCTCGAAGTCGCTGTCGGCCAGGGCGAGGATGCCCTCGACCGTGTCGTCCACGTAGCAGATGGACCGGGTCTGCGTGCCGTCGCCGGTCACGGTGATCGGCTCACCGCGCAGGGCCTGGCGGATGAAGGTGGGGATGGCCCGGCCGTCGTGGGGCCGCATCCTCGGGCCATAGGTGTTGAAGATCCGCACGATCGCGGTGTCGGCCCGGTGGGAGTTGCGGTAGGCCGTGGTCAGCGACTCGGCGAAGCGCTTGGCCTCGTCGTACACGCTCCGCGGCCCCACCGGGTTGACGTTGCCCCAGTAGGTCTCCCGCTGCGGGTGCTCCAGCGGGTCGCCGTACACCTCGCTGGTGGAGGCCAGCACGAAGCGGGCGTCCTTCTCCCTGGCCAGCCCGAGGGCGTGCAGCGTGCCGATGCTGCCCACCTTGAGCGTCTCTATCGGATGGCGCAGGTAGTCGGCGGGAGAGGCCGCCGAGGCGAAGTGGAGCACCAGGTCCACGTCGCCGGGGACGTGGACGAACCCCGTGAGGTCACACTCGACCAGCCGGAAGGCGGCCCGGCCGATCAGGTGCTCGACGTTGCGGGGCGAGCCGGTCAGGAAGTTGTCCATGCAGACCACCCCCGCCCCCTCGGCGAGCAGGCGCTCGCACAGGTAGGACCCGAGGAAACCGGCTCCGCCGGTCACCACCACCCGTCGCGTGTTCATCGGACGCTTACCTCCAGCAGATTGACGGCGGCGTCGAGGACCTCCAGGACACCGATCTCCAGCAGGCCCTCATCGGGCAGGTCCCCGTGGGGGTCGCCGGAGCGCCCCGCCCACAGGGCCACGTGCGGTCCGTGGGGCGGCCCCCACAGTGCGGGCGAGACGGGCCCGAACAGCACCACGGAGGGGGTGGCGAACGCGCTCGCGAGGTGGGCCACGCCGGTGTCGCCGCAGATGACCAGCCGGGCCCCGGCCACCAGCGCGGCCAGCTCGCGCAGGCAGGTGCGGCCGGCGAGCACGCACGCCTCCGGCAGCCGGGCGAGGGAGGCCACCCGCTCGGCGAGCACCCGCTCACCGGCGTTCCCGGTGATCACCACTCCGTGGCCGGCCTGCCGCAGCGCGACGGCCACCAGGGCGAACCGCTCCGGCGGCCAGCGCCTGGCCGGATCGGCCGCTCCCGGATGGACGACGACCGGCCCCGGCCGTCCGGAAGCGGACCTTCCCATCCTTCCCATCCGTCCGGACGCGGACCTCCCCGGCCGTCCGGACGCGGGCTCCCCCGGCCCCGCCTCCCCCGGGCCGGCCACGACCGGCTCGGGCTCCCACGACGGTACGGCCTCCCGCGCCGGGTCGGCCGCTCCCAGGCAGGTGGTCACCGGCGCGCTCCCCCAGGACAGGGGGAGTTCCAGCCTCAGGTCGGCCGGATCGGCCGCGACGCCGTACCAGCCGAGCAGGTCGCACCAGCGCCGGACCTCGTGCGCGTCGCCCCGCCAGGACGGCCCCCTCGTGTCCGGGAAGTCCGGGTGCGCGTGGGTGAGCAGCCGTCCCGGGCCGGCACGGCGCAGCGCGGCGATGCTCTGTGGCCCTCTGCCGTGCAGGTTGACCGCGATGTCGGCGGACACGCCGGACGGGAGCGGCCCCGGCCCCGACACGTCGAGCAGCCCGTCCACCGCGCCGATCAGCGGCACCAGGGGCGCCAGCGAGGCGGGCGCGGCCAGCACGATCCGGTGGCCGGGACAGGCCCGCCGCAGGGCGCGCAGGGCGGGGACCGCGGTGAGCAGGTCACCGAGGCCGAGACCGCGCAGCACGATCACGGCCGGCGCTCCCCCGTCCGCCGCCCGTCCGCCCGCGGTCATGCCGGTCCCCGGCCCGTCACGGCCATGACGTCTCCGTGGACGGGCAGACGACCAGTTCCCTGACCTCGCAGCCCGCGGGCTGGCCGAGGGCGAAGACGACGGTCGCGGCCACGTCCTCCGGCTGGTTGAGCCGGGCGTCGGGGCCCGGCCGGTAACGCTCGTCGCGATCGTCGAAGAAGCGCGTGTTCATGCCCCCGGGGACCAGCAGCGTCACCCCCACCTCCCCCGCCAGTTCGGCGGCCAGGGCCCGGGTGAACCCGACCACCGCGAACTTGGAGGCGCAGTAGGCCGTCGCGTCGCTCAGCGCCCGCAGGCCGAGGGTGGAGGCGCAGGTGACCACCCTGCCCCGGGAGGCGAGCAGGTACGGCAGGGCCGCGCGGACCACCGAGACGGTGCCGAGCAGGTTGACCTGCACGACCCGGTCCCAGGCGGCGGCGGGGACGTCGGAGAGCCGCCCGCAGGCGTCGATGCCGGCGGCGGTCACGACGCCGTCGAGCCCGCCGGCCAGGCCGGCCAGCTCGGTCACCGCCCGCTCGGCCCGCGCGCGGTCGGCGAGGTCGGCGATGACGTGGTCGCCGCCGTCCTCGGGCGGGTCGACGTCGACGACCAGCGGACGGCCCCCCGCCTTGGCCACGGCCACGGCCACGGCCCGGCCCAGCCCCGACGCGCCGCCGGTGATCAGGATGTTTCCCAGCATGGACGTTCCTCCTCGGTCACCTGGCCGCCCTCGCGGCGGCGATCAGGCCGGTCGTGGACCGGCCGGACACGCGGGGCAGGATCACGCTCTCCCCGCCCGTCCGGCGTACGGTCTCGGTCTCGGGCAGGTCGAGGGCCTCGTAGTCGCCGCCCTTGACCCACACGTCGGGCCGCAGCCGTTCGATCATCGCGACGGGGGTGTCCTCGTCGAAGACGGCCACGGCGTCCACGCACTCCAGCGCGCGCAGCACCTCGACCCGGTCCAGCTCACCGACCACGGGGCGGCCGGGACCCTTGAGGCGCCGGACGGAGCCGTCGGAGTTGACGCAGACGATCAGCGCGTCGCCCATCGCCCTGGCCCGGCGCAGCAGGCTGACGTGGCCGGCGTGCAGCAGGTCGAAGCAGCCCCCGGTGGCGATGAGCCGGCCCCCGGTGGCGCGGACGGCGTCGGCCACCTCCAGCGCGGTGCGCGGCCGGTCCCCGGGCACGGGCGCGGGCAGCCGGACCGCCGCCGCTCCCCCGCCCTCCACGAAGCGGGCCGCCTCCCCCACCCCCATCACGACGGCGTCCTCGATGGACGCGCCCTCGCTCAGCGCGAACGCGGCGGCCCCGGCGAAGCGGTCGCCGGCGCCGCAGGCGTCCAGGCCGGTCGCGCAGACCGGCGGCGGCACCCGGACGGACCGGCCGTCCCGCCGGGCCAGCACGGCCCCTCGGGCGCCCACCGTGACGGCCACCGCCTCCGCGCGCAGGACGCGGACGAGATGGCGGGCGGCCCGGTCGGCGGAGGTGCCGGGCTGCGCGCTCAGCAGCCGGGCCTCGGACTCGCTCGGCGTGAGCAGCGTGCATCCGGGCACCGGCACCAGGCCCCGCGGATGCGGATCCCAGACCAGCGGCGCCGGCAGGCTCGACAGCGCGCCCCTGGCGGCCTCGGCGACCCCGAGGCCGTAGTCGGACACCAGGACGGCGCCGGCGCCCCGCAGGAGGGTGGCGATCCGGCGGGCGCGGGCCCCGTCCAGGTCCGCCTCGGCGCGGCCGTCACCGGTGTCGATCCGCAGCAGCGTCTGCCCCCGGGCCCGGACGCGGGTCTTGGTGATCGTGGTCCCCAGCAGCGGCAGCCGGACCACCTCCACCCGGCCGGAGAGCAGGCCCAGCAGGCACCTGCCGGGCAGGTCGTCGCCGACGGCGGTGACCAGGATCACCTCGGCCCCGTTCTCGGCCGCCAGGACCGCCGCGAGACCGGCTCCGCCGGGGCGGCGGTGCTCGTGGCCGCCTGTCACGACGGGGACGGGGGCGTCCGGGCAGAGGCGCTCGGCGTCCCCCTCGACGTCCACGTCGAGCAGCATGTCGCCGATGACCACGACCGGCCCGGCGCTCACCCCGGGGCTCCCTCGATCGCGTCGCAGAGCATGTGGATCACGGCGAGGTGCACCTCCTGCACGGTCGCGGCGTCCTCGGCCGGCACGGCCAGGGCGTCGTCGCAGAGCGCGGCGAGCGGGTTGGGCGCCGGGCCGGTCAGCGCCCAGGCCACGATGCCGGCCCGCCGGGCGGTGCGCGCGGCGGCCAGGACGTTCTCGCTCGCCCCGCTGGTGGACAGGCACATCAGGACGTCGCCGGGTCTGCCGTGCGCCCGCACCTGGCGGGCGAACACCTCCTCCGGCCCGAAGTCGTTGGAGATCGCGGTGATGCTGGAGGTGTCGGCGTGCAGCGGGATCGCCGCATAGGGGGGCCGGTCGACGCGGAAGCGCCCGACCAGCTCGGCGGTCAGGTGCTGGGCCTCGGCGGCGGAGCCGCCGTTCCCGCAGGCCAGCAGCCGGCCGCCGGCCGCCAGCACGGCCGCCAGCTCACGGCCCCACACGGAGATCGTCGCCGTGTCGGCGCTCACCGCCGACAGCGCGGCGCTCAGTCGTGACAGATGTGGGTGCACGGTCAGCCTCCCGCCACAGCGATCCGGGCCCGGCGCGCGGCGAGCACGTCCAGGTAGACGGCCTCGGTGCGGGCGGCCACCTCCGGCCAGCCGTACCTCGTCCGCACGCGCCGCGCACCGGCCGCCGCGAGCGACGCCCGCAGGTCCGGACGGCTCAGCAGCTCCCGCAGGGCCCGGGTCAGGGCGTGCGGGCGGCGCGGCGGCACCAGCACCCCGCACCCCGCGACCGTGTCGAGGTGGCCGCCGACCGCGGAGGCGATCACGGGCACCCCGCAGGCCATCGCCTCCACCGGGACCATGCCGAACGGTTCGTACCAGGGGACCGTCACCAGGACGTCGGCCGAGCGCATCAGCGCCGGGACCTCGGCACGGCCGACGCTGCCGAGCAGGTGGACCCGGTCCGACAGGCCGTATCCGTCGGCCAGGCGGGCCAGCCGTACGCTCTCCTCGTCCGCCGGCGCCCCTCCGGCGATCAGCAGCTCGGCCTCCGGCAGGTGGCGCAGGGCCCGCACGACGGTGTCCACGCCCTTGCGGGGGACCAGGCGGCCGATGCTGAGGACGCGCGGCCCCGGCCCGCGAGGGGCGACCGGCCCGTCCGGCCGGAAGATGCCGAGATCGACCCCGCACGGCACGACGGCGATCCGCTCGGCGGCGATCCCCATCCGCAGGAGCTCGCCGACCTCGTCACGGCAGGTGGCCACGACGGCGCCGGCCCGGCGCCCGATGCCGGCCTCGGCGGCGATCCGCCCGGGCGGGCTGGTGTCGGCCGCGCCCTGCCAGCGCCGCTTGACCGTGCCCAGGGCGTGGAAGGTCTGCACGACCGGGACGCCGAGCCCCCGCGCGGCCGTCAGCGCGGCCAAGCCGCTCATCCAGAAATGGGCGTGGACCACGTCGGGCGGCCTGCCCGCCCACTGCCTGGCGAGATGCGCGCCGAAGGCCGTCATGTACGGCAGGAGCTCGTCCTTGGGGAGCGCGGTGGGAGGGCCGGCGGGAACATGCTCGACGGTCAGGCCGGGGCCGGCGGGGACCCTGTCGGGCTGGCCGGCGTCCGTGCGGCGGGTGTGGACGGTGACCTCGTGCCCCCGCTCGGCCAGTGCGGCCGCCAGGGCCGCGACGTGGACGTTCTGCCCGCCCGCGTCGACGCCGCCGACCGCTGCCAGGGGACTCGCGTGCTCCGATATCAAGGCGATCCTCAATGGACGACCTCCTTCACGGACGCCAGGTGGTTGACGGCCTCGACGACGCGGGCAACCGGCACGGACGACAGGCAGGGATGGCCGGGGACCGGGCACACCCGGGCCCGGCTGCCCCGGCACGGGGCGTCCTGGTCGCCGAGCAGCACGGCGGGCACGCCATACGGCGCCCAGCGGGCGGCCGGGACCACGGGGGCGAAGAGGCTGACCACGGGGGTGCCGACGGCCGCGGCGAGGTGCGCCGGGCCGGTGTTGGCCACGACCACCACGCTCGCCCCGGCGAGCACCGCGGCGAGCTCGGCGAAGGTGGTCCGCCCGCCCAGGTCGGCGACGGACTCCCAGACGTGGCCGCCGTCGACGACCTCCGGAGCGGGCCGGCCGCCGGCCACCCGCGCGGTGAGCGCGCGCTCGCCCGGGCCGCCGGTCACCATGACCCGCCAGCCCGCGCGGACGAGGTCGTGGACCGTCCTCGTCCAGTTCTCCGCCGGCCATGCCCTGGCCGGGGCGGAGACCCCCGGGTGCACGACCACGTAGCCGGGCGGCCCCGTCAGGTGCCCGACCTCGGGCAGCGGGCGCCGCACGGCGAGCGCTCCGGCGTCGCCGGGTGGCAGCTCGAACCCCGCGGCTCTGGCCAGCCCGAGCATGCGCTCCGCCTCCGGCACGTCCACGTCCTCGTCGACGACGTGCCGCACGTCGAGCAGCGAGCCGGGGTAGTCGGCGCAGATCGCGGCGATCCGCGGCGTCCCCGCCAGCCTCAGCAGCAGGGCCATCGGCAGCGGCGACTGGTGGAAGGAGGTGAGGACCAGCGCGAGCTCGGGCGCCGCCTCCTGGACGGCCCGCATCAGCCGCAGGGCGTGCGGGCCGGTCATGGGCGGAGGGCTGGGGTCGATCCACGGCGTCCGCCACTCCACCACCCTGGACACGCCGGGCAGCAGCTCGGCGGCCGCACGGCCGTGCGGCCCGGCCAGCAGCACGACCTGCCTGGCCCCCTCGGCGACCGCGCGGACGGCGGGCCCGGCCAGCAGGACGTCGCCCGCGCTGTCCGGGCGCACGACGAGGACGGTGCCGGCGGTCATCTCCGGACCCGCACTTCTCCCGCGAGGCGGCGCGCGCAGGCCACCGGCGGGATGACCACGCTCGTGACCATCATCCTCCGGATCTCCTCTCTCGTGCGCGGTCCCGGTGCGATGCGGGCCCAGGCGAACTCGGCCGTGAGCAGCGCCCACGCCGCTCCGGCCGCGGCGGCCGCCCGGCCCGGCCGCACCGCCCACAGCACGGCCGCGAGCGCGCCGAGCCCGGTGACCAGGGCGTGCCTGCGCAGCCGGCCGGGCGCGCCGCCGATGGCGGCCCGCCAGCCGGGGCCGTGCACGCGGCGCATGAGCGCGTCGTCGGCGTTGCCGCGCTGCAAGCGGACGCTGGCCCACGGGCCGTCGTCGCGGAACGGGTGCCGGGTGACCCGCCCGCCTCTGACCAATCGGTATCCGGCCGCGAACATCCGCAGCGCGAGGTCGGCGTCCTCCCGGTAGGCGCGGGGGAAGCGCTCGTCGAAACCGCCCGTCCGCTCCAGCGCGGTGCGCCGGTAGGCCATGTCGGCGGTGATCCAGCGGGCCTCCGCCAGCCCCGAGGTGTTCCGCTCCGCGTCGGTGAGCCTCCGGCCGGCCGGCAGCGGCACCTCGATGCGCCCCTGACTCCCGGCCACCTCCTCGGGCAGCCCGGCCAGGTCGGCGCGGAGGGCCTCCGCCCAGCCGGGCTGGGGCACCACGTCGTCGTCCAGGAAGGCGATCCACGGCGTCCGCGCGGCCCGCCACCCGGCGTTGCGGGCGGCGGCCGGCCCCCGCCCGCCGGTGCGGAGCACCCGGATCCGGCCGCCCGCCGGCCCCTCGCCGCCAAGAGCCCGCGCGACCCGCGCGCCGGAGGCGGCGCGGGCCCCACCGCGCCCCGGACGGTCGTCGACCACGATGACCTCCAGCGCCGGGTCCAGCGCGGCGAGGACGGTGTCGAGGCCGGGACGGCCGATCGTGGGGATCACCACGGTGATCATGAGGCGTACCTGCGGATCAGGTAGGGCCCCAGGGTCAGCACGTCGACCGGCGCGGAGCCGAAGCACTCCAGGGCGTCGCGGGGGTCGTCGACCATGGGCCGTCCCGCCGTGTTCAGGCTGGTGTTGACCACCACCGGCACCCCGGTGCGCGCCTCGAACTCCGCCAGCATCCGGGCCAGCAGCGGTTCGGCCACCCGGTCCACGGTCTGGACCCGGGCCGTGCCGTCGACGTGCACGACGGCCGGGATGCGGTCGCGCCAGGCGGGCCGCACGTCGTGCACGAAGAGCATGTAGGGGCTGGGGATCGGGCCCCTTTCGAAGATCTCCTCAGCCCGTTCGGCGAGCACCATCGGGGCGATCGGGCGGAACTGCTCGCGGCCCTTGACGGCGTTCAGCCGTTCGGTGTTGGCGGCCCGCCCGGGGTGGGCCAGCAGCGAGCGGCGGCCGAGCGCGCGCGGGCCGTACTCGCTGCGGCCCTGGAACCAGGCCACGATGCGGTCGGCGGCGAGGTCCGCCGCCACCGCGGCGGCCAGGTCGGCGGGGCGCTCGTACGGCACGCGCGCCGCCTCGAGCCACGCGGCCAGCTCCCCGTCGCTCCAGCTCCGGCCGAGGTCGGCCCCCGGCATCGGCGCGGCCGGCTCGCCGAAGGTCCGTGCCAGGTGCAGCGCCCCGCCGAGCGCGGTGCCCGCGTCGCCCGCCGCGGGCTGCACCCAGAGCCGCTCGAAGGGCCCCTCGGCCAGCAGCCGCGTGTTGGCGACGCAGTTGAGCGCCACGCCCCCGGCCATGGTCAGGGACCGGTCGCCGGTACGCCCGTGCAGCCACCTGGCGAGGTCGAGCAGCACCTCCTCCAGCCGTGTCTGGACACTCGCCGCGAGGTCGGCGTGCTCCTCGGTCCAGGGCTCGCCCCTGCCCAGCGCCTTGGCGTAGCCGCTCCAGTCGACCGGCTCGACCCGGAAGCCGCCGTCATCGGTGGGGTAGATCAGCTCGCGCAGCTCTCCCAGGTGGCGCGGCTCTCCGTAGGAGGCCAGGGCCATGACCTTGTACTCGTCGCTGGAGCGCAGGAACCCCAGGTGCTCGGTGACCTCCTCGTACATCAGCCCGAGCGAGTGCGGCAGCTCCTGGGCGGCCAGCACGGTCAACTCTCCGTCCCGGTAGTGCCCGGCCAGGTGCGAGACCGCCTCTCCCCGCCCGTCGCAGACCAGCACCGCCGAGTCCCGGTACGGCGCGGCCAGGCCCGCCGAGGCCGCGTGCGCGACGTGGTGGGGCACGTAGCGGACCTGGGCGGAGTCCAGCCCCGGAAGGGCGGTGGCCAGGAAGGCCGGGGCCCGGCGGGCGTAGGTGGTGCGCAGGTCCTCCCAGCCCTCGTCGAGGCCCTGCAGGCCGGGGCGCACCAGGTCAGGGTCGTAGGAGTAGGCGACGGCGTCGAGATCCTCCGGGCGCAGACCGGCCCGCTCCAGGCACCAGGCGGCGGCGCGCTCGGGCAGTTCCCAGGCGGAGAAGGGGACCGGACGCTTGCCGTGCTTGCGGCGGCTGAACCGCTCCTCCTCCGCGGCCGCGACGACTTCTCCGTCGACCACCAGCGCCGCCGCGGGGTCATGGAAGATCGCGTTTATCCCGAGAAATCTCATGGATTCGCCTCTCGTGTGTAACTGGTTAACTACCGAGAGAAGCGATTCTCAAAACAAAAGAACGGGGAAAAGTCCTGGTAAGAGACCTGCATATCGTCATATGTCACGCTCTGTAACATTTTGGAGGGCTTGTTCAGTGGCCCGCAGGGCGGCGAGCCCGTTGACGAGAGACACACTGGAGACGCCCGTGCCGAGCCGCCGACATCCCGCCGCCGTCCTGTTCGACCGCGACGGCACCCTGATCGTGGACGTCCCCTACAACCGCGACCCCGGCCGGGTGGAGCCCGTGCCCGGAGCCCGCTCCGCGGTCGACCGGGTCCGTCGGGCGGGCGTGCCGGTCGGCGTGGTCACCAACCAGTCCGGGGTGGCCCGGGGGCTCATCGGCGCCGAGGAGCTGCGCGCCGTCAACGCGCGGGTGGAGGAGCTGCTGGGCCCGTTCGACGTCTGGGTGGTGTGCCCGCACGGCGAGAACGACGGGTGCGGATGCCGCAAGCCGGCTCCCGGGCTGGTGCTGCGGGCGGCGGCGGCGCTCGGCGTGGACGCCCGCGACTGCGTGGTCATCGGGGACATCGGCCGGGACGTGGAGGCCGCCCAGGCGGCCGGGGCCCGGGGCGTCCTCGTCCCCACCCCGCGGACGCTGCCCGGCGAGATCACGGCCGCCACGGAGGTGGCCGGCGATCTCGCCGCCGCCGTGGACCTGGTGCTCGGAGGCGCCACGGTGAACGGCACGGCCCGGACCGGCACGGCGGGCGGGACACCACGGACCGGCACGGCGGGCGATCCGCCGCCCGGGACCGGCCCCCTGGGCGAGACACCCCGGACCGCCACGGTGAACCGCACGGCCCGGACCGGCACGGCGGGCGGTCCGCCCCAGGCCAGGGGCGGGGGCCGTTCGGACGCCGGAGCCCTGCGGTGAGGGTCCTGCTCTGGCACGTGCACGGGTCCTGGACGACGGCGTTCGTGCAGGGCGCCCACGACTATCTCGTGCCGCTCGTCCCCGGCCGCGGCCCCGACGGGCGCGGCCGGGCCCGGACCTACCCCTGGCCCGCCGGCGTGCGCGAGGTGCCGTGGGACCGGCTCCACGGCGAGGAGGTCGACCTGGTCGTACTGCAGCGCCCCCACGAGCTGGAGCTCGTCCGGCGCTGGCTGGGCCGCCGCCCGGGCCGGGACCTGCCCGCCGTATACGTCGAGCACAACGCGCCGGCCGGCGACGCCCCCGGCACCCGCCACCCACTGGCCGGCCGCGACGACATCCCGCTGATCCACGTCACCCACTTCAACGACCTGTTCTGGGACTCCGGCAGGGCGCCCACCCAGGTCGTCGAGCACGGCGTCGTCGACCCCGGCCACCGCTACACGGGCGAGCTGCCGCGGGCCGGCGTCGTGGTCAACGAGCCCATCCGGCGCGAGCGGGTCGCCGGGACCGACCTGCTGCCCAGACTCGCCTCCGCTGCCCCGATCGACGTCTTCGGCATGAAGGTCACCGGCCTGCCGCACCGGCTCCGCTTCCCCTTCGGGACCTTCGAGAACCTGCCCCAGGAGGCGATGCACGCCGAGCTCGCCCGGCGGCGCGTCTACCTGCACCCCTACCGGTGGACCTCGCTCGGTCTCTCCCTGATCGAGGCCATGCTGCTCGGCATGCCCGTCGTGGCGCTGGCCGCCACCGAGGCCGTGGAGGCGGTGCCGCCGGAGGCGGGGGTGATCTCGACCCGCGTCGCCACCCTCACCGCCGCACTGGAGTCCTTCGTCACCGACCCCGCCAGAGCCCGGCAGTGCGGGAAGGCCGCCCGCGCCGCCGCGCTCGCGCGTTACGGCCTCGGACGCTTCCTGGCCGACTGGGACCGCGTCCTCGCCGGGGCCGTCGGACGCTGAGGCGCCGCGGCCCCGCCCCCCCCGGGCGGCCGGATCCCCGATCCGGGTGAATTCTGCGTCGAGGGGGGAAGCAGGGACGGATGAAGACTCCAATCACGCTGGTGGCGCTGGCCGCGGTGGTGACGGGGCTGGCCGGTTGCGCGGCCGCGGAGAAAGAACCCGCCGAGCAGGCGGTGACGCGCTTCTACGCCGCCCTCCACAGCCGCCAGGGTGAGCGGGCCTGCGCGCTGCTGGCACCGAAGGCGGCCGAGAGCCTGCGGACGGGGGGCCAGACCTGCGCCAAGGCCGTCCTCGACCTCGATCTGCCCGGTGGGCAGCCGCGCGAGGTCGACATCTGGGGCGACGAGGCCCAGGTGCGGCTCACCCGGGACACCGTCTTCCTGCACCGCTTCCCCCATGGCTGGCTGGTGCGCGGCGCGGGCTGCCGGCCCCGCGGCGACCTGCCCTACCGCTGCGAAGTGGAGGCCTGACATGCGCGTCATGTTCGCCACGACCCTCACCGTCGTCGTGGTCGGCCTGATCTACGTCTTCGCCGTCGGCCTGCTGCAGCGCTAGGGAGACGCTCATGAAACGATTCGTCAAGGAGAACAGCCTCAGCCTGTTCTTCCTGATCACCTTCCTGCTGGCGCTGCTCGGCCAGTCCTTCGCGGGGAACGCCGCCGCCAACGACCAGCGGCTCAGCGAGGGGGCCGAGCCGATCTCCTGGCTGCACTACGTCACCTCCTCCGACTTCGCCGTCGACGTCGCGGAGAACTGGCAGTCGGAGTATCTGCAGTTCCTGCTGTTCATCCTCGCCACGGTCTGGCTGGTGCAGCGGGGCTCCCCGGAGTCGAAGAAGCCCGGCGATGAAGGCGGGGGGAGCGACGCCGAGCAGAAGACCGGACGGCACGCCGAGCCCGGCAGCCCGCAGTGGGCCAGGGCGACCGGGCTCCGGCAGACGCTGTACGGCAACTCCCTCGGCGCGCTGATGGGCGTGATCTTCGTGCTGTCGTGGCTGGGCCAGTCGGTGGCCGGCCGGGCGAGTTACAACGAGCAGCAGCTCGCCCAGTTGCAGGACCCCCTGAGCTGGGGCGGCTACGTCACCTCGGGCGACTTCTGGGACCGCACCCTGCAGAACTGGCAGTCGGAGCTGCTGGCCGTGCTGTCGATGGTCGTCTTCTCCATCTACCTGCGCCAGCGCGGATCGCCCGAGTCCAAACCCGTCGGCGCTCCGCACCGGGAGACCGACGTCGAGGGCTGACCCGGACCGGCCGCGGCCCGACACCGCCCCGCCGGCGGGCCGGCACCGCGCGGACGGCCCGCCGTACTCGGACTCCCCGGGTACGGCGGGCCGTCCGCGTGATCGGCCGGGCCCGCCGGAGCGGCGGTCACCCCCCGTCGTCGCCCCGGTCCTCGGGATGCCACGCCTCGGATCCGGCGACGCCCTTGCGGTCGTCGGGGATGTGCGGCTCGGGACCCTCGGGATCTATGCCGGTGGGGGCTCCGGCGCCGGCGGCGTCCGCCCGGTCGTCCGGCACCTGGGCCGGGGGTTCGGGGGAGGTGCTCTCCGGGTCGCTCTCAGTCATGGGGTTGCCCCGTCCTCGAAAAGGCCCCTCGGCCGGGGCGGCGCGGACCGTCCGGCGACCGGGGAGACGCGATCATCGACACACAGGGAGTCCCTGTCCACCGCGGGGCGCCTTATAGCTCGTGCCGGCAAAGCTCTCCAAAAGAAGGAGGAGCGCCCCGCCGCGCGGGTCAGCCGTTGGACTGCGGGACGATCGGGCCCTCGCTGGCCTGGACCAGGACGAAGCCCTGCCCCTGGAAGGCGAGCTGCGCGGCCTCGCCGCTCCCCCGCCCGATGAGCGCCCCCGCCTTGAGGGTGCGGTTGACGCCCACCCGCAGCCCGGCGCTCCAGCAGACCGCGGACTGGCTGTCGGCGAAGGTCGGCGCGTAGGAGGTGTCGAGCAGCACCGGCGCGCCGTGCGCGGTGACCGCCACCCAGCCGGTGCCCTGGACCGTGGTGTTGAACAGGCCGCCGGTGGCGATGCCGGCGCCCTGCAGCCGCTGGATGTCCCAGGCGAGCTGCGGGTCGAAGGCCAGCAGGTTGGTCCCGTTGACGGTGATGGCCTCGTTCTCCAGATAGAACAGGTGCACGTCGTCGGCGTTGTTGGCCACGAAGAGCGCGCCCTGCCCGCGGACCCGCATCAGCGGCGCGCCCTCACCGGTGACCATCTTCTTCAGGAACCGCCCGACCCCGCCGGACCCCTCGTAATCGAAGTCCATCTGCCCCTGGAAGGCGACCATCGACCCCTGCCGCGCCAGCACCTCCCCGTTGAGCTGCACCCGCAGCATCTTGGAGTTCTGCAGGGCGAAGTGGCCGGGGACCTGGCCCTGGTCCAGGTTTCCGAAGAACGAGCTACGCACGGGGTGAGGCCTTTCATCGTCGAGGAGCCGCAGGAGACCGCATGAGAAGTGACGAACGGGGCCGGGTGTGGGTTCCCCGCCCGCGCCGGTGGGACCGACCCTACAGACCGGTGAGGCCCGCCCCCACGGACCGGTGGGGAAGGGACCGGTGCCGCCGAGCCCTGCCTGACTTCCGGCGGTGGAGCCGCCCCCTGGCGACTGGGTAGCGTCAACCGGATGAGGAAGTCGGCGGCTGACCGGATCAGCCGGTATCACGTGCTCACGGAGACCCTGCTGTGGGCGGCTGTGTGCCTGCCCGTGCTGTGGGCGGGAGGCACCTCCGCCGAGGACGCCTACGCCTGGTGGGAGGTGACGGCGGGGCTGGTCCTCATGGGCGCGGCGGTGGCGCTCGGCCGGCCCTTCCCACCGGCGTCGATGCTCCTCACCGCGGCGCTGTGGGAGATCTCACTGCTGTCCCGCGGCGAAACGGCGGTGGGCGTCGTCCCCTTCTTCCCGGCGATGGTCGTCATGAGCTATCTGGCGGGCGTACGGACGGCACGGACGCGGCCCGGACTGCTCGGGCTGGCCGGGACGGCCGCCGTGACGGCGGTCCTCGCGTCCGTCCTGACCGGCGGCTCCGCGGTCGGGTTCGTCGCGGTCGTGGGGGTCGCCCTGTTCGGGGCCGTCCCCTGGCTGACCGGGCGGGGCAGGCACCAGCATCTGGAGCTGGCCCGCTCGGGCTGGGAACGCGCCGAGCAGCTGGAGCGCGCCCAGCGGATCGTGGCCGAACAGGCCCGGCTGCGCGAGCGCACGCGCATCGCCGGGGACATGCACGACCTGCTCGGGCACGAGCTGAGCCTGATCGCGCTGCGGATCGGCGGGCTCGAAGTCGCGCCGGACCTCGACGCCCGCCATCGCGACGCGGCCGGCGAGGCCCGCAGGGCGGTCACCGCCGCCTCCGAGCGCCTCCAGGAGATCATCGAGGTGCTCCGCGACGACACCGCCCCGGCCGCGCCGGACCTGCCCGGGGAGAGCGTCGCGGAGCTGGTGCGGCGGGCCGCCGCCTCCGGCGTCCCGGTCGAGGCGCACGGCGTGCGGGAGGACGGGTGGCCCACCCCGATGGTGGAGCGCGCCGTCTACCGCGTGGTGCAGGAGGCGCTGACGAACGCGGTCAAGCACGCCGCGGGGGCACCGGTGACGGTCAGGCTCGACCATCTGGCGGGCGAGACCGTGGTGACCGTGACCAACGGCGCGCCGCCCGCGGGCCCGGTGCCCGGCCGCGGGGGTGACCAGGGCCGGGAGGGCCTGATCGCGGGAGGGGGCCACGGGCTGATCGGCCTGGCCGAGCGGGTCCGCCTGTGCGGCGGGTCCCTCCGGGCGGGCCGGTGCGGCGACGGTTTCGAGGTGACGGCACGGCTGCCGCACGTGCCGGGCCCGGCCGGGGAGAGCCGGATCCCGTCGCCGTCCGCCGTCCGCCTGCAGCAGGCGCGGCGGCGGGTGCGCCGCGCCCGCACCCTGGCGATCGGTGCGGCCGTGGCGACCTGCGCGGGCGCGGCGGTGGGCGTGGGCGGGTTCATGACTTACGACACCGTCACCTCCGCCCTGCCTCCCGCCGACTTCGACCGGCTGTGGGTGGGGCAGAATCGGAGCGAGGTGGAGGCGGTGCTGCCGGCCCGGACCCGGGCCGACGCCGTGGGGCGGCCGGGACCACCGGTGCCCGACGGGGCCGAGTGCCTCCACTACGGCGCGCACCGCAACCCGTTCGGCGGGGACCGGGGGGAGCTCTACCGGCTGTGCTTCAAGGACGGCCGGCTGGCGGGCAAGGACTTCCTGCCCGCCGCCCCGGCCCGGCGGGCGACCACCCGGCAGGAGGGAAGACATTGATCCGAGTGGTGCTGGCCGACGACGAGACCGTGATCCGCGCGGGGGTGCGGATGATCCTGTCGGCCGACCCCGAGATCGAGGTGGTCGCCGAGGCCGGGGACGGGCGGGCGCTGGTCGAGCTGGTCCGCGCCCACCGGCCGGACGTCGCCCTGGTCGACATCCGCATGCCGGAGCTCGACGGGCTGGCCGCGACCGCCGAGATCCGCCGGGCGGTGCCCGGGACGGCGGTCCTGATCATGACCACCTTCGGCAAGGACTCCTACATCGCGCGGGCGCTCGCCGACGGCGCCGCGGGGTTCCTGCTCAAGACCGGAGACCCCCGGGAGTTCCTGCTGGGGGTGCGGGCGGCGGCCGAGGGCGGCGCCTACCTGTCGCCCAAGGTGGCCGCCCGGGTGATCGGCGAGCTGGCCGGCGGGCGCATGGCGCGCGCGGACGCCGCCCGCGAGCGGATCGAGGTCCTCACCAGGCGTGAGCGCGAGGTCCTGGGCCTGGTCGGCGCGGGCATGTCCAACGCGGAGATCGCCCAGCGCCTGCACCTGGTCGAGGGCAGCGTGAAGACCTACGTCAGCACGATCCTGGGCCGGCTCGGCGTGCGCAACCGGGTACAGGCCGCCGTCATCGCCCACGAGGCCGATCTGGTCGAGCGCGGCTAGCCCCTCCGGGCGTGCCCGGCGCGGTCCGCGGCCGCCGCCGCGGTGAGCGCCGGACGCAGCGGGCCTCCCGCACGCAGGCGCGCCACGAGCGGGGTGAGCAGGGGTGTCAGGGCCAGCATCAGCGGCGGCGCCACCACCGCGCCGAGCAGGGAGCCCGCGATGACGTCGTGCGGGTAGTGCACGCCGACGAAGACCCGGGAGAAGGCCCCCAGCACGGCGAGGACCAGCACGTAGGGGGCGGTCCGCCGCCAGGCGACGGTCATGGCGGCCGCCGCGGCGGCGACGAGCGTCGCGTGGTTGCTGGGGAAGGACCAGTCCCCGTACGGAGGACACTCGGCGATGGCGGAGACGCCGCGCAGGACCCGGCAGGGCCGGTCCTCCTCCATCAGGCCCTTGGAGAGTTCGCTGATCACGTAGGCCGCCACCGTCGCGACGGGGGCGAGCAGGGCCAGCGTCATCGTCCGGGTGTCCTGGCTCCGGGCCCGCCACCAGGCGGCGAGGAAGAGCGCCGCGAACAGCAGCAGCACGGCCTCCGTGCCGATCTCGGCCAGCGTCTGGAACCAGGGCGGGGTGCTCTGCGCGAACTCGGTTATCTCGCGGTACAGCTCGGCGCTGACGTCGGGCACGTCCTCGATCTGATCGCTCACATTTCCTCCACATCGTCCCTGCAGGTCGCGAACGACTGTAGGAACCGGGAGGTCAGACGGGCAGTCGCCGGTCGTCACCGATCGGCATTGACTTTCGGCAAGGTCACCGGGGACGTCCGGCGGGGCGGGGGCATCGGGGCCGGGGTCCCCCGGGGACGTCCGGCGGGGCGGGGTGGAGGGCGGGGACGACCGCCCCGGACCCGTGAGTGATCAGGCCAGGCAGCGCAGGGCCGCCCTGAGCCTGCGGTCGAGCGGGTGGCCGTCCGGCAGCCGGCCCACCGTCGCCTCGACGAACTCGGGGGCGGACAGCTGCGCGGTCGCGCCGGCGGCGTGCACCCAGATCCGCTCGGCGGTCAGCTCGACCTGCGCCTGCGATCCCTGCTCCGCCAGCACGGCGGCGGCCACCTCGGCCCGCCACCGGGCCCGCTCGCCGGCCTCGTCGTCCGGCACGGGAGCGCCCACGTCGTCGGCGTGGGTGGCGTACTCGGAGTCGTAGTGGAAGGTCTGCAGGCCCACCGGATACGGGCCGGCCAGGGTCTGCAGCTCCGCGTCGCGGCCGAGCGCGCGCATGCGCCCGCGCGTCTCGCCGTTCGCCCGCCGCCACTCCTCCAGCACCTCCTCCACGGGCATGCCGCGGCTGCGCTGTACGCACCAGTCGTTGAAGCCGTTGAAGCCGCCGGTGACGCCCTCGCGTCCGAGCATCGCGGTGAAGCCCTGGACGTCGCCGTCCAGGCAGGCGTGGTTGTACAGCTCCTCGCCGGCCAGATGGCCCAGGACGTCGCGGACCGACCAGCCCGCGCACCGCGAGGGGCGCTCCCAGCCCTCGTCGTCGAGCCGGGAGAAGTGGCGGTCCAGGCGGGCCGCCTCGGTGTCGAAGATGTCAAAGGGGTCGAGACCCGCCAGCGGGTCCTTCAGTGGTGAGGTCATGCGTCAGAGGTACCCCGGAAAGGGGTGCCGTACATCGCGGGACGGCGGCCCGGACGGCGCGCCGGCTCGACCCGCTGAGCCGTCTCCCTCTCCGCGCCCTCCGCGGCCGGCGTTCACCGGCGTTCACCCGCTTTCAAGCGAAGGACAAGCGGCAGCCGCGAAGGTGGAAGGGTGAGGGAGACATCGATGAACCCGGCCGAGGACGGGGTCCACGCGGGGCGGGCCGACGGCGGCTGGGAGACGGACTACGAACAGCTCGCCGGCCTCAACCACCTGCTCGGCCTGCAGCGGGAGGAGGGCGACCGCGAGGCCGCCCTCGGCACCGCGAGGCGGGCGCTGGAGCGGGCCCGCCGGCTGCCGCCCCTGCACCGCCTCGCCGTGGCCGAGGCCCTGCAGGAGCTCCGGGAGGAGCTGACCGCGAGCGAGCTGTGGGACGAGGCGAGGCAGGTGGCCGTCGAGACCGTCCGGGCGTACGCCGGGCTCGGCCAGGACGGCCTGGACCTGCGTTTCCGGCACGCCCTGGCCCTGGACGGCATGGCCGGGATCGACCTGCGGCTGGGCGAGCCCGCGAGCGCGCTGGAGGCCGTCCTGACCTCCACCGGGATGTACCGGGCGCTCGCGGGCGCCGACCCGGCCGGCTACCGCCCGGAGCTGCTGCGCTCGCTGCACAACCTGCGGCACGTCCACCGTGAGCTCGGCCGGCTCGGCGACGCCGCCGGTGCGATGCGCCAGGCCGTCGCCCTGTGCCGGGAGGCCCGCGACGGTGACTCCGGCTGGACCCCGGAGCTGGCCCGCGCCCTCGACCGCCTCGGCTGGGACCTCGAGGAGAGCGGGCAGCACGGGGCCGCGGTCTCCGCGCTGGAGGAGTCCGCGGCGCTCTACGGCGAGTGCCCGGGCAGCGAGGAGTCCCGGGCCGACGTCCAGGAACGGCTGGGCGTCGTCCTGACCGCGATGGGCCGGAGCGCGGAGGCGGTCGAGGCCGCCGCCGCGGCCACCGCGCTGCTGCGGGAGATCGGCGACCCCGCGCGGCTGGCGACCGCCCTGCACAACCTCGGCATCAGCCTCCGGGGCGCCGGCCGGGCCGCGGAGGCGGCGGAGGCGGTGCGCGAGTCGGTGGAGCTCCTCCAGCGCCTCTACGACGCCGACCCCGGCTGGGCGGCCGGGCTGGCCGCCACCCTGGGCTTCCTGAGCCTCCTGCGGGAGGAGTGCGGGCAGTTCGAGCAGGCGGCCACCTCGGGTGAGCGTGCCGTGAGCCTGCTGGAGCGCCTGCGTTCCGACGGCGACGGTGACGGCGACCACGGCCACGACCTCGCCCAGGCGCTGCACAACCTGGGCCGCCACCACGAGCGGCTGGGGCGGCCGGATCGGGCGGCCGCCTGCCTGGAGCGGGCTCTCACCCTGTACGGGGAGCTGGCCTGGCGCGCCCCGGACCGCTCCCGATCCGGCCTGGCCGACGCGTGGGTCGCGCAGAGCGTCTACCTGGCCCTGCTCGGCCGCCCCGAGGAGGCGGTGGCCGCGGCGCAGCTGGCGGCCGACCTGTACGGCGGGGCCTCCCCCGCCGAGACGGACCACCTGGCGACGGCGGCCGGGCACCCGGCGGGAACGGCCGGCCGGCAGGCGGGGACGGCGGAGCACTTGGCGACGGCGGTCGAGCACCCGGCGGGGACGGCCGGCCGGCGGGCGGGAATGGCGGAGGCCCTGTCCCACCTGGGCGCCCGGGCGGCGGACGCCGGGCACCACGGGCGCGCCGTCCGGGCGACGGCCCGGGCCGTGGACCTCTACGAGGACCTCGCGTCCCTCGACCCGGGCTCATACCTGGACAAGCTCGCCGACGAGCTTGACAGCCTCGCCGTACGGCACTGCGACCAGGAGGACCACGAGAAGGCTCTGCCCCTGCTCGAACGGGCGGCCTCCATCTGGGACGACCTCGGCCACGGCGCCAAGCTCGCGGTGACGCTGCGCAGGCAGCTTCTCGTCCTGAGCTGCCTGCGCCGTGACACCGAGACGGTGACCGACAGGTTGCTCGCGGCGGCGGACGACCCGGTCGACGCCTTCACCGCCCTCGGCGAGCAGCTGGTCGGCGCCCGGCAGCCGGAGGCGGCCCTGGAGCACCTGATCCGGGCGGTCACGCTGTGGGAGATCATGTCGATGCGGCAGCCGGACGCCTCGGCGTCCCCCTGCGCCCGCGCGCTCTGCCTCATGGCCACCTGCCTGGACGATCTGCTCCGCCCGGACGAGGCCGTCGTGGTCCAGGCGAAGGCTGTGGATCTCCTCACCGCCGCCGTCGAGAACGAGCCCGAGCAGCTGCCCCTGCTCTCATGGGCGCTCGGCGAGCTGGCCGGCTACCTGCGTCAGGCGGGCCGCGCCGGCGAGGCGCTCGACCACCGCCGCCGCGCCGTCGAGATCGACCGCGGGCTCGCCATCCGGGAGCCGGCCCTGCACCGCCGCTCCTTCGCCGGCTCGCTGACCGAACTCGGTCAGCTCCTGGAGGATCTCGGCAGCCACGCGGAGGCGGAGGAGGTGCTGACCCGGGCGCGCCTGCTCAGCGCCACCCTGCCGGATGCCGGGCAGGTCCCCTGACGCGGGCCTCTCGACGCGGCCCCCTGACGCGGGTCCCCCCATGCCGGCCGGGCCGCCCCCGCCCCCGCCCCCGCTCCGGCGAGGGCGGGTCCGGCGGACCCGGCGGACGGCGGGTCAGTCGTCGTCATCGTCGGAGTGGCGGCCGCGCGAGGTGAGGTCGACCCCGGACTCGCGCAGGAAGGCGATGAGCGGCCCTTCGGAGGCGAGCCTGCCCTCCCGCCGCGCCTTGACCAGGTCACGGCCGAGCTCACGCAGCTCGTCGCGGACATCCCCGTTCTTGCCCTCCTGGATCTTCCGGGCGATCTTGGCGATCTTCTCCCGGACCTTGCGGGCCAGTTTGGGGTCGATGCCTCCGCGCCGTTCCTGGTCGGTGACGGCACGGCCGAAGGCCAGCAGCCGCGCCCGCCACTCCTCCGCCGCCGATCGCGGCGACGGCCGGGTCCGGCTGGGGGCCGGGGACGGGGCCGCGCTCCGCGAGGCGGTCGGCGACGGTGACCGCGGCGCGGACGGCGTTCCGGACGGGACCGCGACGGTGGTGACCGAGCTCACCGGATCCGACGGGGCCGACGTCCACAGGGCCCCGGCCACGAGCACGGCGACCACGCCCAGCGCGGCCCCCGCGTGCCACCTCCGCAGGCGGCCCGGCACGGGTCCCGCCGCCCGAGGCTCCCCCGGAGCGCCGGGCTCCGCCGCCGGGCCGAGGTCCGGTACGGGGAACACCGCGGTCTCGTGGGTCCGGGGCGCCTCGGCACCGGGAGCCCGGAGCGGCGCGGCCTCATGGCCCCGGGGCCTCACCGTGTCGTGGGCCCGGGACGCCTCGACGCCGGAGCCCCGGGACACCGCGCTCTCATGGACACGGTGCGCCGCGGTGTCATGGACGCGTGGCGTCGCGTGGCGTGCGACGTCGGCCAGCACCCGGCGGACGACCTCGCCGCTGGCGGGCCGGGCGGCCGGGTCCTTCTCCAGCAGGGCCAGCACCAGCCTCTCCAGCTCCGCCGGGACGTCCGGGCGGTACCGGCTGGGCGGGTCCGGGCGGTTGTGGACGTGCTGGGCGGCCAGCTCCGTCGCCGGCCCGGTGAACGGGGGACGCCCGCACAGCAGCTCGTAACAGACGCAGCCGAGCGCGTAGAGGTCGGAGGCCGCGTTCCCCGCCCCGCCGAGAACCTGCTCGGGCGACAGGTAGGCGGCCGTGCCGATGCCGCTCTTCCCTGAGGTCAGCCGTACCGCGGCCTCGGTCGCGACCCGGGCCGTCCCGAAGTCGACCACCTTGAGCACGCCGTCCGCGCTCTGGTGCAGGTTGGCCGGCGTGACATCGCGGTGCACGACTCCGGCCCGGTGCGCGGCGTCCAGCCCGAGCGCCGCCTGCCCCGCCAGGCGGCACATCGCCGGGACGCTCAGCGGCCCGTTCTCGGCCAGCTCGGTGGCGAGATCGCGGCCGGTCAGCAGCTCCATCACCAGGAACGGCCGGCCCTCGTGCTCGCCCACGTCGAACACCGTCACCACGTTGGGGTGGACGACCCGGGCGGCGGTCCGCGCCTCCCGGGCGAACCGCTCGCGCATCGAGATGTCGGCCACCCGCGGCGACAGGATCTTGACCGCCACCGGCCAGCCCGGCCGCAGATCATGACCGCGCCACACCTCGCCCGTCTCGCCCCGGCCGATCAGCTCCTCCAGCCGGTACCGGCCGGCGAGCATGGCCGGCGGCCGTTCCCAATCACCCACGATTCCCGCCATCGATTCCGAGCCCGGCAATTGGGACCCCACCTTACGGGTGCCCGACCGGGTGGTGCCCGCTGGAGCCGATCATGGCAGCGGCCGTCCGGGTCCCGTCGGCTCAGACGGACGGTTCCGGGACGGCGCGCAGGGCCTCCGCCGCCGCCACGTCGTCCGGCCGCCGCTCGGCGGCGAGCTCCGCCTGGACGTGCAGCCGGTACCGCTCCGTCTCGCGCCGCACCGTGTCGTCGTCCCAGCCGAGGACCGGGGCGATGAGGGCGGCCACCTCGGCCGCGGCGGCGAGGCCACGGTCCCGCTCCTCCATGAAGACGTGGGTACGGCGGGTCAGCACGTCCTCCAGGTGCAGCGCCTGCTCGTGCGAGGCCGCGTAGACGGCCTCGGCCCTCAGGTAGCCCGGCGCCCCGTGGAGCGGCCGCCCCAGCGCGGGGTCGGCGGCGACCAGGTCCAGCAGTTCCTCGACCTCCGACCCGTAGCGGCGCAGGAGCCGTTCCACCGAGGCGACGCTCAGCCGCGAGCGCCCGGCCAGGCCGTGCCGCCCGTTCCACAGCGCCTCGTACCCGGCCGCCCCGAGGAGCGGGACCCGGTGGGTGACCGACTCCGGTACGGCGGTGCCGAGCTCTCGCGCGGCCATGTCGACGGCGTCCTTGGCCATCACGCGGTAGGTGGTGTACTTGCCGCCGACGACGACCACCAGGCCCGGGAGGGGGGCCGTGACCAGGTGCTCGCGCGAGAGCTTCGCGGTGTCCGCCGAGTCGCCGGCGAGCAGCGGGCGGAGCCCGGCGTAGACGCCTTCGACGTCGTCGTGGGTCAGCGGCCGGCGCAGCACCGCGTTGACGTGGTCGAGCAGGTAGTCGATGTCGGCGCGGCTGGCCACCGGGCGGTCCTTGTCGAGGTCCCACTGCGTGTCGGTGGTCCCGATGATCCAGTGCCGTCCCCACGGGAGCACGAAGAGCACGCTCTTCTCGGTCCGCAGGATCATGGCGCTGCGGAGCCCGATCCGGTCACGCGGCACGACGAGGTGCACGCCCTTCGACGGCCTCACGGTGTGGCTCCCCCGGACGCCCGCCATCACGAAGGTCTCGTCCGTCCAGACCCCGGTGGCGCTGATCACCTGACGCGCGCGGACGGTGACCTCCTGGCCGCTTTCGAGGTCCGCCACGCGCGCTCCCGTGACCCGGGCGCCCTCGCGGAGCAGGCCGGTCGCGCGTGCCCTGCTCACGACGGTGGCGCCGTAGCGCGCGGCCGTCCGCACCAGCGTCAGCGTCATGCGCGCGTCGTCGGTCTGCGCGTCGTGATACCGGAGGGCTCCGACGAGGGCGTCGGGGCTCAGCCCGGGAGCCTCCTCAAGGGCACGGCGGCGGCTCAGGTTCCGGTGACGCGGGACGGCCGGCCGCAGCCCGCCCAGGAGGTCGTACAGGGTCATGCCCGCGCCGATGTAGAAGCGCTCCCAGATCCGGTGGGTGAGCGGGAAGAGGAACGGGACGGGGTGGACGAGATGGGGCGCCAGCCGGGTCAGCAGCAGGTGGCGCTCCTTGAGCGCCTCCCGGACGAGCCGGAAGTCGAGCTGCTCGAGGTAGCGCAGGCCGCCGTGGATCAGCTTGCTGGACCGGCTCGAACTGCCGGCCGCCCAGTCACGGGCCTCGACCAGCGCGACCGACAGACCGCGGGACACCGCGTCGAGCGCGGCCCCCGCGCCGACGACTCCACCGCCGACGACCAGCACGTCGTAGTGGTTCTCGCTCATCTCCCGCAGCGCCGTCGCCCGGTACTGCGGTCCCAATGCTGCAGATCCCACGGTAGGGCCTCCTCTCCTCAGGGCCGAGCGTGGTCTCGTCCTTCAGGGGCGAGCGTGGTCTCGCGGAGAGGCGGGGCCCGGCCGCGGCGGCCGGCGGGGTCGCCGGCCGCCGGCCGGTCAGTCGACCTCGACCCAGTTCAGCGTGCGTTCCACGGCCTTCTTCCAGCCGGCGTAGCCCCGCTCACGCTCTTCGTCGGACCACTCCGGCTGCCAGCGCTCGGCCTCGTTCCAGTTCTGCTTGAGCGCGTCGGTCGACTGCCAGAAGCCCCGTGCCAGGCCCGCCGCGTAGGCGGCGCCGAGCGCGGTCGTCTCGGCCACGACCGGCTTGGACACCGGCACCCCGAGGACGTCGGCCTGGAGCTGCATGCACAGCCGGTTGGCCGTCACGCCGCCGTCCACGCGGAGCACGTCGAGGACGACTCCCGAGTCGCTGTACATGGCCTCGACGACGTCGCGGGTCTGGTAGCAGATCGCCTCCAGGGTGGCCCGCGCGATGTGCGCGTTGGTGTTGAACCGCGACAGCCCGACGATCGCGCCCCGCGCGTCCGAACGCCAGTAGGGAGCGAACAGCCCCGAGAAGGCCGGCACGAAATACACCCCGCCGTTGTCGTCGACCTGCCGGGCCAGCGCCTCGCTCTCGGCCGCGCCGGAGATGATGCCGAGCTGGTCACGGAGCCACTGCACCGCCGAGCCGGTCACCGCGATCGACCCCTCCAGCGCGTACACCGGCCGGTCGGCGCCGAACTGGTAGCAGACCGTGGTCAGCAGGCCGTTCTTCGACCGCACCAGTTCATGACCGGTGTTCAGCAGCAGGAAGTTGCCGGTGCCGTAGGTGTTCTTGGCCTCCCCCACCTCGAAGCAGACCTGCCCCACGGTCGCCGCCTGCTGGTCGCCGAGGTCGCCCGACAGGGGCACCTCGCCCTTCAACGGCCCGTAGCGCCGGGTGACGCCGTACAGATCCGGGTTGGAGGAGGGTTTGATGGCCGGCAGCATCCGGCGGGGGATGCCGAAGAAGGACAGCAGTTCATCGTCCCAGTCGAGGGTCTCCAGGTTCATCAGCATGGTGCGGCTGGCGTTGGTCGGGTCGGTGACGTGCACGCCGCCGTCGGTCCCCCCGGTGAAGTTCCACAGCAGCCAGGTGTCGGTGTTGCCGAAGATCGCCTCGCCGTCCTCGGCGGCCCGGCGCACCCCCTCGACGTTCTCCAGGATCCATTGGATCTTGCCGGCCGAGAAGTAGGTCGCCGGCGGCAGCCCGGCCTTGCGGCGGATGACGTCGCCCCGGCCGTCGCGGTCCAGCGCGGCGGCGATCCGGTCGGTGCGGGTGTCCTGCCAGACGATGGCGTTGTAGTAGGGCCGGCCGGTGACCCGGTTCCACACCACCGTGGTCTCGCGCTGGTTGGTGATGCCCAGCGCCACCAGGTCGGCGGCGGTCAGGTCGGCCCTGGCCATCGTCGTCTCGATCACCGCCCGGGTCCGCTCCCAGATCTCCAGCGGGTTGTGCTCCACCCAGCCGGCCTGCGGCAGGATCTGCTCGTGTTCGAGCTGGTAGCGGGCGATCTCGTTGCCACCGTGATCGAAGATCATGAAACGGGTGCTCGTGGTTCCCTGGTCGACGGCTCCGACGAAGTCAGCCATGGGATGTCGCCTCCTCTGTGGCGTGCCGGTCGGTGCTTCAGGCGGGTCCGGGCGCGGTGGGTACGCGGCCGGGTTCGGGCTCCTCGGCGATCGGCAGGAACCGGCCGACGAGCAGCTGGTACAGGCCGGCCCCCAGCACGCCGCCGATCAGCGGCGCCACGATGGGCACCCAGAAGTAGAGCTGGCCGTACTGGTCGCGCCAGGCCGTCCCGTAGCCGGTGAGGAAGGAGGCCAGGCGGGGTCCGAAGTCACGGGCCGGGTTGATGGCGTAGCCGGCGTTGGTGCCCCAGGCCATGCCGATCGCCACGACGATCAGGCCGACGATGAAGGGCGCCAGGTTCGCCCCGGGCGCGGTGTTGTTGAGATCGGTGACGGCGAGGACGAGGAACAGCAGGATCGCGGTGCCGATGATCTGGTCGCGGAAGGCGCCCCAGGTGCCGACGGGCAGCGCTCCGTTGCCGGGCATCGTCGAGAAGACGAACTGGCTCTTGGCGGTGTGACCGGGGTCGAAGGCGCCGAGCACCTCGGAGTAGTTCCACCGCACGATCAGCGCCGCCACGAACGCGCCCACGGTCTGCGCCAGCGCGTACGGCAGGACCTTGCGCCAGGAGAAGCCCTTGAAGACCGCCAGCGCGACCGTGACGGCCGGGTTGAGGTGCGCCCCACTGGTCCGGGCCGCGGTGTAGACGCCCAGGGTGACACCCAGACCCCAGGCCCACGCGATGCTGTCGTGATCGCCGAGGTGGGCCGCGACGACCTGCGCCACGACGCCCACCCCGAACAGGATCAGGATCAGCGTGCCCGCGAACTCGGCAGCCATCTCAGCGGCGAGTACGGGGGCTTTCCTTGGGTTCGCCATGTATGCCCCTTCTCGAAGCCGTACGGCTCGCCCTTGCCGCGGGCCGCCTCCCGGGACGGGGACCGGTCACGGGCGGAGCGCCGGGGTCTCACGCCCGCCGGCCGGAGGACTTCCCCCACGGCCGGCGGTCGCCGGACCCCCGGGCGGTCGCCGCGCCTCAAATGCCGGACGGCATTTTCCGATCGCTATTGAGATCTCCGGATATGCCACCGATAACACGTATTCGACCATCAACAGATGGTGCGGACTGCCTAAAGAACAGCACTGACCAGCACGTCGGCGCCGGCGCCGCCCGGTCACACGGCGGACGTCTGACGGCGGGTCACCAGCCAGTTGACCACCCACAGGAGCAGGCCGACGCCCATCAGGACGCCCGCCCGGATGTAGACCTCGGCGGGCCGGCCCGTCAGGGGACTGGCCAGGACGAACGCCAGGACGGCGCCGAGCACGGGCAGGATCGTCGGCACCCGGTAGTGCGGGTGGTCCACGGTGTCCTTGCGGAGCACGAGGACGGCCACGTTCACGACGGTGAAGACGCACAGGAGCAGGAAGGCGGTGGTGTCGCCGAGCCCCGAGATCTCTCCCGTCGAGATCAGGGCGATGGCGAGCGCCGTGGTGAAGAGGATGCCGACCACGGGGGTGCGGCGGCGCGGATCGACCCGGCCCAGGGCGCGCGGCACGACCCGTTCGTTGGCCAGGCCGTACACCAGACGGGAGGCCATCATCATGTTGATCAGCGCGGAGTTCGCCACGGCGAACATCGCGATCACCGCGAACAGCTGGGGCGGGAAGCTGATCCCCCCGGCCTTGACCACCTCGAGCAGGGGCCCGGACGACTTCTCCAGGACCCGGTAGTCGACCAGGAGGGAGGAGGTGAGGGCGACGAGGATGTAGATCGCGCTGGTGATCGCCACCCCGAGGAAGATCGCGCGGGGGAAGTTGCGCGAGGGATCCTGGGTCTCCTCGGCCATGTTCACCGAGTCCTCGAACCCGACGAACGCGAAGAAGGCCAGGGCGGTGCTCCCGAGCAGGGCGATGAACAGGCCGCCCTCCTGGTCGGTGCGGATCTCGGTCAGCCGGGCGGGCTCCCCCGCGCCGGTGGCGACCGCGTACACACCGATGACGATGATCACCACGAGCCCGGTCAGCTCGATGAGCGTGAACACGATGTTGGTCTTCACCGACTCCGACACGCCGCGGTAGTTCAGCAGCGCGACCGCCACGATGAAGACGATGCCGACGATGACGCCGGGCACCGTGACGAACGTCTTCAGGTAGTCGCCGCCGATGGCCCGCGCCGCCGCGCTGGCCGAGGTGAGCCCCGAGCACATCACCGCGAAGGCCACCATGAACGTCAGGAACGGCGTCCGGAAGGCGCGCTGGGTGTAGAGGGCGGCTCCGGCCGCCCGCGGATATTTCGTCACGAGCTCGACGTAGGACATCGCCGTCAGCACGGCGATCACGAACCCGATCAGGAACGGCATCCACAGCGCGCCGCCGACCTTGCCCGCGACCTTGCCGGTGAGGGCGTAGACGCCGGTGCCGAGGATGTCGCCGACGATGAAGAGGAGGAGCAGTCTGGGGCCGATGGCCCGCTTCAGGGATACCTGCCCGGCCTCGGGGGTGGGGGATGTCATGCCCGATCCCGTTCCCCGCTCCAGGCTCCTGACACGGCGATCTCCGGGATTTCACACCGCCGGTCCGGTGCCGCCGCGGGCGGCGGTCACCGGCCGTCCCGCGCGCCCTTCCCCTCCACCCGCCGCTCGCCCGCCCGGCCGTTCCGGAGGGTCGCTCCCGCGCCGGACCGGGGTGTGGTATCAATTAAATGACCAAATAATCGAATCTGGTCATCTTTTGGATGAACGGCGGATGAGACCGTGGAACCACGGACCAGAAGGGCGGGGCGGCCGCCCCAGGACGCCTCCCACCGGCTGGAGCGGGCCCACCGCATCCTCGACACCGCCGCCGACCTGATCCTGCGCTGGGGTTACGACAAGACCACCATCGAGGACATCGCGCGGCGGGCCGGGGTCGCCAAGGGCACGATCTACCTGCACTGGCGGACACGCGAGGAGCTGTTCGCCGCGCTGCTGCGCCGGGAGCGGGTCGAGATGCTCTCCCAGGTGCGGCTGCGCGTCGAGGAGGGAGCCGGCACGCTCCGCGACCTGCTCAGGCTGCTGGCCTCCGAGCTGCTGAGGAGACCGCTGATGAGGGCGAGCCTCCTGGGCGACTCGGAGGTGCTGGGCAAGCTCACCCGGCTGAAGCGGGACCGCGCGGCCACCGCCGACCTGCCCGCCGGGTTCGAGGGCTATCTCGGCGCGCTGCTCAGGCTCGGCGCGCTGCGGACCGACCTCTCGCCCACCGAGCACATGACCACGCTCGCCTCCGTCCTCTACGGCTTCCTGCTCGTCCCGCCGATGCTGCCCGCGGGGTACGGGCTGCCCGACGAGCGGCTGGCCGAGCTGCTGGCCGACGTCGGGAGCCGGGCGGTGGAGCCCGGCGGCCCGATCCCGGCGGCCGGCGCCCGCGCGGTCCCGCGGGCGACCCTGGAGTTTGTCGACTTCGCCGTGGAGACCGCCCAGCGGAAGCTGCGCGCCTCTCTCGGCACTGAGGAGAATGCGACATGAACGTCCTCCCCCTGCACGACGCGGCGGCCGATCTCGCCCTGGCGGGCGGCAAGGGGGCCTCGCTGGCCCGGCTGGCCCGCGCGGGCCTGCCGGTCCCCGGGGGCTTCCACATCACCACGGACGCCTACCGGGACTTCGTCTCCCGCGACGGCCTGCACGGACTGATCATGCGGGCCCTCGCCGACGCGTCCCCCGAGCAGGCCGCGCCGCGGATCGCGGCCCTGTTCGCCGGGCGCGAGATGCCGCCGGAGACCGCCGCGGAGATCCTCGCGGCCTACGCAGAGCTCGGCGACGACACGCCGGTCGCCGTGCGCTCCTCCGCGACCGCCGAGGACCTTCCCGAGATGTCGTTCGCCGGGCAGCAGGACACCTACCTCAACATCCGGGGCGAGGCCCTGCTCGACGCGGTCAGGCGCTGTTGGGCCTCCCTGTGGACCGCGCGCGCCATCGCCTACCGGGCCGGCAACGGCGTCCCCCACGACGACGTGGCGCTGGCGGTGGTGGTCCAGGAGCTGGTGCCCGCCGACGCGGCGGGCGTGCTGTTCACCGCGGACCCGGTCACCGGCGAGCGCGGCAAGGTCGTGATCAACGCCTCGTGGGGCCTGGGCGAGGCCGTCGTCGGCGGACAGGTGACGCCCGACGTCGTCGTGGTCGACAGGGCCGGCGGCGAGGTCGTCGAGGAGCGCGTCGGCGACAAGGCCGTCATGACGGTCCGCACGCCCGGCGGCACCCGGGAGGAGCCGGTGCCCGAGGAGCTGCGCCACCGGCCCGTGCTCGACCGGGCGCAGGCCGTACGGCTCGCGCGGATCGGGACCCGGATCGAGGAGCTGTACGGCACGGCCATGGACGTGGAGTGGGCCGCGCACGACGGGGCGTTCTTCATCGTGCAGGCCCGTCCGGTCACCGGGCTCAGGCAGCCGGTCGAGGAGTGGAACGACAGCCTGACCGGCGACTACCTGTGGACCGGCGCGAATCTCGGCGAGGCCATCCCCGACGTGATGACGCCGTGCACGTGGTCGCTCGTCCAGATCTTCATCCACGAGGCCATGTCCGCCTCGGCCCTGCCCGGCTTCGACCTGGTCGGCAACATCGGCGGCCGGTTCTACATGAACCTGAGCGTCGTGTTCTCGATGGCCAGGGCGCTGGGCATGCAGGGCCGGATCAGCGCGACCGAGCAGGTCTTCGGCAAGCTCCCGCCGGGCCTGGACGTGCCGCTGCTGCCCACCTCACGCCGGCGGATCATCAAGGCCGTGCTGCCGCTCGCCCTGACCCTGCGCAGGAGGGTGGCGGCCGGCCTGGAGAGGATGCCCGGCTTCCTCGCCACGGCGCAGCGGCGCTGCACGGAGCTGCGCGAGCGGGCCGCGACCGCGGCCACCGCGGGCGAGCTGGCCGAGCTGTGGGAGCAGGAGCTGCTGCCGTACTTCGTCGAGTCCTGCCGGATGCTGGAGGCCGCCGGACGCCAGGGCGGCAGCTCCCTGGTCTGGACCCGCGACAGGCTGCGCAGGATGGTGGGCGAGACCGACGCCGAGGCCATGCTCACCGGGGTCAACTCCGACGGGGAGCTGGCCAGCCTCGGCCCGCTCGTCGGCCTGGAGAAGCTCGCCCGGGGCGAGATCGATCGGGAGGCGTTCGCCCTCGCCTACGGGCACCGCGGCCCGCACGAGTTCGAGGTCTCCGTCGCCCGCCCCGGCGAGGACCCTGACTGGATCGACGCGCAGCTCGCGGCCATGTCCGACACCCCGCACGACGCGGACAGGCTGCTGGAGCGCCAGCGGGAGGCGCGGGAGGCGGCCTGGGCGCGGTTCGAGAAGCGCCGGCCCGTGAAGGCGGCGAAGATGCGCCGGCGGGTGAGCCGGTGGAACGCGATCGTCCGCGACCGGGAGACGACCCGCTCGGAGGTGATCCGCGCCTTCTGGGCACTGCGCGCCTTCGTCCGGCGGGCCGGAGAGCTCACCGGCCACGGTGACGACCTCTTCTTCCTGTCGATCCAGGAGATCGTCGCCGTCCTGCGCGGTGACGGCGCCCCGCCGGCGGAGGTGGCGGTCCGGCGGGCGACCTACGAGCGCTACGCGGCCCTGCCCGCCTACCCCACGCTGATCGTCGGCCGTTTCGACCCGGTCCGCTGGGCCGCCGACCCCGACCGGCGCGGCGACATCTTCGACGCCCGGGGCGGCGGCGCCCCGGTGAGCGACACGGTGACCGGCTTCCCCGGCGCGCCGGGCGTCGTGGAGGGCGTGGCCCGCGTCATCGCCGGTCCCGAGGACGGCGACCGGCTCGCCCCGGGCGAGATCCTCGTGACGACACTGACCAACATCGGCTGGACCCCGATGTTCCCCCGCGCCGCCGCCGTCGTGACCGACATGGGCGCGCCCCTGTCGCACGCCTCGATCGTCGCGCGCGAGCTCGGCATCCCCGCGGTGGTCGGCACCGGGAACGCGACCATGCGCCTGCCCGACGGCGCCAGGATCCGGGTCGACGGCGAGCGTGGCACGGTAGAACTGCTGACGACGTGACCGCGCCCCGGCGCCGGTGAGGGAGTCGGAGGGAGAATCGATGGGTGTGGGACGGAGCCGTACGGGAGCCGGCCGTGGGTGAGACCGCGGCGGCGCCGGCGATGGGTGGGCACGGCGGATGCTGAAACTGGACCGGCTGGTGAACGTTCTCGGCGGTTACGGCGCCCGGCTGTGCTGCGCTCCCGCCTCGCGGGAGGTGGAGCTGCGCAGCGTCGTGGTGCACGATCCGACCGACACCCGCCCGGCGACCGGTGACGTGTTCCTGTCGGTCGGCGTGGACTCGGCGGCCGACGCCGTACGGCTGGCCCGGGCCGCGCGCGCCGCGGCGCTGCTGGTGCGCGGTAGCCCGCCGCTCGACGGCGACGCCCTGGCGGACGCCCTGGACAGCGGGATCGCCGTGCTGCTCGTGGAGCCGGAGGTGTCCTGGAGCCAGCTCTTCGGCGTGGTGTACGGCCTGGTGCTCGAAGGCCGCGAGACCGAGGCGGGGCGGGGGCCGACCGACCTGTTCGCCTTCGCGGACACCCTCGCCAAGGAGATCGGCGGCGCGGTGACGATCGAGGACCAGATGTCACGTGTCCTGGCCTACTCCGGCTCGCAGCAGACCGCCGACCCGGCGCGGCTGGAGACGATCCTGGGCAGGCGGGTGCCCGACACCATGCGCCGGCTGTTCGAGCGGGAGGGCGTCTTCGCGCACCTGACGACCTCCGACGAGCCGCTGTTCGTCGCCCCCTTCCCGACGCACGGCCTCAGGGGCCGCATGGTCGTCGCCGTGCGCGCCGGCCGCGAACTGCTCGGGTCGATATGGGTCGAGTGCGAGCACCCGCTGGCCGGCGAGCGCCGGACCGTCCTGGGCGACGGGGCGCGGGCGGTCGCGCTGCACCTGCTGCGCTCCCGGGTCAGCGCGGACCTGGAGCGTCAGGTGGAGTCCGACCTCGTCATCCGGCTGCTGGAGGGCACGGCCGACGCGCCCGCGGTGGTCAGCAGGCTCGGCCTGCCCCGGGGGCGGTTCCGGGTGATCGCCCTTCAGGCGCACATCGCCGAGGAGCGGCACGCCGCGATCCTGCTGGCCTTCGAGCGCGCGACCACGGGCTTCGGGTGGTCGCGGCCGGGGCGCAGCGCCCTGTTCGGCAACACCCTGTACACGCTGCTGCCCTGCGACAACGACGTCACACCCGCCCGTGACTGGCTCGCCGCGATCGTGGGCGTCCTGCCGCGGCAGGTCACCGTCTTCGCCGGCGTCGGCGGGGCGGCGGGGCCCACCGAGCTCTCCGCGAGCAGGCAGGAGGCCGACGAGAGCCTCGCCCTGCGGGCGGCGCGGCCCGGCGGCGACCTTGCGGTCGTCTACGACGACTCGTGGGACGAGATCCTGCTGCAGCGCCTGCGCGCGGCCGCCTCCTCGGGGCGGACCCCCGCCCGCGGCCCGGTCGCCGAGCTGACCCGGCACGACGCGGAGCACGGCACCCGCTACATCATGACGTTGCGCGCCTGGCTGGAGGCGCAGGGGGACCTGGCCGTCGCCGCCGGCCGCCTCGACGTCCACCCCAACACCGTCCGCTACCGGCTCCGGAAGATGGCCGAGATCACTGACCTGCAGCTCGAACTGCCGGAGAAACGGCTGGCGATGATCATCGCGCTGGCCGTCGGCCAGGGCAGGCCGTCCTGATCCCTCCCTGTTTGTCGGAGCCGGACAACGCCTCCCCCGGTGCTTGTCCAACACGCACAGACCGTTCCGCCGTCACGGCGGCGATGCTCGTCTCACGCGGGCGACGCCCGTGGCAGGCAGCGCATGTCAGAGCGGAGAAGTGGTCATGGGTATCGATGGTGGGCCGCGCACGGCGGTGGTGATCGGCGCCGGTGTGGTGGGGCTGTCCACCGCCTGGTTCCTGCAGGAACGCGGCGTGGACGTCACCGTGGTCGACCGTGACGGGGTGGCCGCGGGCGCGTCGTGGGGCAACGCGGGCTGGCTCTCGCCGGGACTGGCCATCCCGCTGAACGAGCCCGGGATCCTCCGCTACGGCCTGCGCTCCCTGCTCGACCGGAGCGCCCCGCTGCACGTGCCCGCCACCCCCGACGTGGGGCTGTGGTCCTTCCTCACCCGGTTCGCCATGAACTGCACCTGGAAGTCCTGGGGCCGCGCCGTCCAGGCCAATCTCCCGTTCAACGAGGAGTGCCTGGAGGCGTTCGACGTGCTCACCGCCAACGGCGTCGAGGCCCCCACGGTGGAGGCCCCGATCATGGCCGCGTTCGAGAGCCCCCGGCAGGCCGTGGGCCTCCTGCACGAGCTCCAGCGGATCAACCGGTCCGGCCTGGAGATCCAGTACACCGCCTTCGAGGGCGACGAGGTCGGCCGGCAGGCGCCGCAGCTGTCCTCCCGCGCGCGGGCCGGGATCCGGCTGGACGGGCAGCGCTACGTCGACCCCGGGCAGTTCACCCAGTCGCTGGCCCGCTCCGTCACCGCCCGCGGCGGCACGATCCGCTCCGGCTTCCGGGTGACGGAGGTGCGCTCCGGCTCCGGCGGGCACACCGTCCTGTCGAGCGAGGGAGACTCCGTCGGGGCCGACGTCGTCGTCCTGGCCACCGGTGCCTGGCTGAACGGGCTCGGCAAGGAGTGGGGGGTCCGCGTGCCGGTGCGCGCCGGACGCGGCTACTCCTTCACCGTGCCGACCGAGCAGCCGGTGCCCGGGCCGATCTACCTGCCCGCCGTCCGCGTGGCCTGCACGCCGTACCAGGGCAAGCTCCGCGTGGCGGGGACGATGGAGTTCCGCGACGCCGACGCCCCGCTGTACCAGAGGCGGGTCGATGCGATCATCGCGTCCGCCCGGCCGCTGCTCGACGGCGTCTCCTGGGAGGAGCGCACCGACACCTGGGTCGGCCCGCGCCCCGTCACGCCCGACGGCCGGCCCCTCGTCGGCGCCACCCACGCCCCCGGGCGATATGTCGCCGGCGGGCACGGCATGTGGGGGCTCACCCACGGGCCGATCACCGGGCGCATGCTCGCCGAGCAGATCACCACCGGCAAGCAGCCCGCGGCCCTGCGCGACTTCGTCCCCACCCGCTGAGGCCCGGCCCGGCCGGCGCGGTGCCGCCCTACGGCTCCCGCCCGGCCGGGAAGAGCTCCGGGCGGGGCCATGCCCTACTATTCTGCGATGCTTGATCACAAGTATGACGATCTTGACAGCGCCATCGCGAACGGGGACGTCCCGGGCCTCTTCGAGGCCATGGGCGGGCTGTGGCAGGCCGCCCAGCAGGCCGGCCCCGGCGATCTGAGCCGCGTCGTGGCCCGCGCCCCCGGCCTCTTCGAACAGCTGCCCTCCATCGGGCTGCGGGCGCATCTCGCCGTGCTGTTCGGCGGGCTGGCCGAGCTCGGCGCCGACCCCGCCCCCCTCGCCGGGCAGCTCGGTGAGGGCCTGACCGAGGCGCTGGAGCTGGTCGTCGAGTACGCCGCGGTCTGGAAGGACGCCGTCCCCGAGGAGCCGCCGCCACCGATGGAGAGCAAGTCCTTCGAGGTCTCCGTCCCCGTGCTCGCCCCTCTCGTCGGTGACGAGCACGCCCAGCGGCTGGCCCAGGGCTGGGCCGAGATCGGCCAGTGGAAGATGGCGGCCATCACGATGCTGCAGAGGTCCAGCACGGTCCGGGGCCACCTGGCCGGCAGCGAGCGGCTCATCGAGGCGATCACCACCGCCACGACCGTGGACCACGATCTCGACTGGCCCACCCGGCTGCTCGCCGTGCTGGACGACGAGCCCCTGCTCGTCCTGCATCCCGCCACGGGGCGCGGTTACGAGCTGACCATCGGCGGCATCGGCGACAACTTCCAGCTCCACACCCTGCTCGCCGACGCGCTCGGCGACTCCCTCGGGGTCGACCGGCCCGACCCGAGCTGGGTCGCCTCCGCCGTCGACGGCCCGCTCGAACCCGAGGTGTGGCCGATCCGGGGCCAGTTCAACCTGGTCGACGCCTACGGCTCCGCGATCTGGAACGAGGGGGTGCCCGCGGACATCCCGATCTTCGAGGGCCGGCGCGTGGTCGTCCTCAAGCCGCCGCCCTACCCGCGGACCTGGAACATCGGGCGGCTCTACCCGATGATGCGCCCGCTCCTGCGCGTCGACAGGCCCCTCCCTCCGGAGGAGGCCGCCACCTGGCTGGGGAAGATCGCCTCTCACGTGTGAGCGCCGGAGAGGCGCCCTGCCACGCGTGAGCGCTGGGAGACGCCTCGTCACGTGTGAGCGCCGGAGCAGGCGCCCCGCCACGCGTGAGCGCTGGAGAGGTGCCCCGCCACGCCCCGCACGAAGTAAGGCACCCCGCCGGAACGGGCACTTCTGCATATTTCAGCAAAAGTACTGAATCCTCAATCAAAAGTATTGACGCTGCCGCCGTAAGTACTTACATTCACGGCAAAAGAACTCCAAAAGGGAGAAGCTCGTAATCTTCGCGGAACAACGGGTGCGGAGGTACGCACGACGGTCCCGGCAGCCGGCGGCCGGGAGTCCGTGCGTCACCGGTCGCCGCGTCCGCTGAGGGGCGTCGACCCGCTCCCCGGGCCGGGGCCCGGCCGCCCGCGCGCCCGGACGGCGCCGTCCCCCACCTCGGTGGCGTCCCGCCCGGGCGCCACCGCCCGACCGCCCAACGTCCTACCGGCTCGCCGCTGAACATCCGGCGGCGCGGTCCGTCCAACGCGCATGCCGTCCTGCCGCCGGCCCGCTCGCGTGCCGTCCGGCCGTGCCCAGATACACCCATGCCCAGATACACCCCCACGCCCAGGTAAACCCCCCATCCCTGGAGAGCCCGTGTATCACAGGAGAAAACGGACACCGAGCGCGGCGCTGGCCGCTGTTCTCGTCGCCGGCGCCACAGCGTCCGCCCTGGCCGCCGGCACCCCGGCGGCGCACGCCGCCGTCATCGACCCGGCGGACTACCAGCAGGTCACCCTCGCCAAAGGCGTGGCCGAGATGGGCGAGCCGATGTCGCTCGCCGTACTGCCGGACCGCTCGGTCGTCCACACCTCCCGCGACGGCGCGCTCCGGCGCACCGACGCCGGCGGCAACACCTCCGTGGTCGCCACGCTGCCGGTGTACAACCATGACGAGGAAGGTCTCCAGGGCGTCGGAGTGGACCCCGCCTTCTCGTCCAACCGGCACATCTACCTCTACTACGCGCCGCCGCTGTCCACCCCGGGCGGCGACGCCCCGGCCACCGGCTCCGACTGGTCGGCGTGGCAGGGCGTCAACCGCCTGTCACGGTTCACCCTCACCACGGACTGGAAGCTCCAGGCGGGCAGCGAGGTGAGGATCCTCGACGTGCCGGCCGACCGCGGCATCTGCTGCCACGTCGGCGGGGACATCGACTTCGACGCCGCCGGCAACCTCTACCTGACCACGGGCGACGACTCCAACCCCTTCGACTCCGATGGCTACAGCCCGATCGACGAGCGCGCCGGCCGCAACCCCTCCTACGACGCGCAGCGCACCTCGGCGAACACCAATGACCTGCGCGGCAAGGTGCTGCGGATCAAGGTGAACGGCGACGGGAGCTACTCGATCCCCTCGGGGAACATGTTCCCGCCCGGCACGTCGGGCACCAGGCCCGAGATCTACGCGATGGGGTTCCGCAACCCGTTCCGGATGAGCGTCGACAGGTCGACCGGTGTCGTCTACCTCGGCGACTACGGTCCGGACGCGGGCGCCTCGAACGCCTCCCGGGGGCCGAGCGGCCAGGTCGAGTTCAACCGGATCACCGGGCCGGGCTTCTACGGCTGGCCGTACTGCACCGGCGACAACACCGTGAACGAGACGTACAACGAGTACGACTTCGCCTCCGGCGCCTCCGGCGCCAGGTACGACTGCGCCGGCGGGCCGACGAACAACTCCCCCCGCAACACCGGCCGGCCCACCCTGCCGGCCGCGAAGCCCGCCTGGATCAAGTACGGCGGCGACGCCGGCTCGCCGCCGGAGTTCGGCGGCGGCTCCGAGTCGCCGATGGGCGGCCCGGTCTACCGCTACGACGCCGCGTCGAGCTCGGAGGTGAAGTTCCCCCAGTCCCTGAACGGCGTGTTCTTCGCGGGCGAGTTCGGCCGGGGCTGGATCAAGGCGATCGAGGTCGGCTCGGACGGCTCCCGCGGGGCCATCAGCGCCTTCCCCTTCACCGGCAAGCAGGTGATGGACCTGGCGTTCGGCCCCGACGGGGCGCTGTACGTCCTGGACTACGGCACCGGCTACTTCGGCGGTGACGCCAACTCGGCCCTGTACCGCGTCGAGTACATCGCCGGCCGCAACCGGGCGCCGGCCGCGAAGGCGGCGGCCGACCGGACCTCCGGGCAGGCGCCGCTGACGGTGGCCTTCTCCTCCTCCGGCTCCTCCGACCCGGAGGGCGGCGCCCTCACGTACTCGTGGACGTTCGGCGACGGCGGCACCTCGACGGCGGCGGCCCCCTCCCACACCTATACGGGCAACGGCACCTATACCGCCACGTTGAAGGTCACCGACCCGCAGGGCGCGACCGGCACGGCAAGTGTGATCATCACGGTCGGCAACACCGCCCCGGTCCTCACCATCACCTCTCCGAAGAACGGGCAGCCGTTCACCTTCGGTGACACGGTCCCCTACTCGGTCACGGTGACCGACCCCGAGGACGGTCCGATCGACTGCTCCAAGGTCACGATGACCTACCTGCTGGGCCACGACAGCCACGGACACGCCATCACCTCCAAGACCGGCTGCACCGGCTCGATCGCGACCCAGGTGGACGGTGAGCACTCCACCGAGGCGAACACCTTCGGCATCTTCGCCGCGGAGTACACCGACGCGGGCGGCCTGAAGGGCACCGCCCAGGCGACGCTGCAGCCCCGGCACCGCCAGGCCGAGCACTACGGCTCCGCGTCCGGGGTGGACCCCATCAACCACACCGGCGCCGAGGGCGGCAAGACGGTCGGCAACATCCACAACGGTGACTGGATCGCCTTCCAGCCCTACCAACTGGACGGCGTCACCTCGATCACCGCCCGCGTCTCGTCCGCCGGCGCCGGCGGCACGCTGGAGGTGCGGGCCGGTTCCAGCACCGGCACCCTGCTCGGCTCGGTCCCGGTGCCGGTGACCGGCGGGTGGGAGACGTTCCAGAACGTCACCACGGCCCTGGCGAAGGGGCCCGCCGGCACCACCGCCCTGTATCTGGTGTTCAAGGGCGGCTCCGGCGCGCTGTACGACCTCGACGCGTTCACCCTGTCGACCGGCGCCACCGGTGGGACCGGTCCGGTCAGGGGGCTGGCGGGCAAGTGCCTGGACATCAGCGGAGCCGCCACCGCCGACGGGACCAAGGTCCAGCTGTACACCTGCAACGGCACCGGCGCCCAGCAGTGGACGGTCAACGGCCAGATCCTCAAGGCCCTGGGCAAATGCCTGGACGTCTCCGGCGGCGGCAGCGCCAACGGCACCAAGGTCCAACTGTGGACCTGCAACGGCACCGCCGCCCAGAACTGGACCGCCCAGCCCGACGGCACCCTGAAGAACCCCAACTCCGGCCGGTGCCTGGACGTCGAAGGCGCCAACCCCGCCGACGGCACCCAGACCATCATCTGGGACTGCAGCAACCAGGCCAACCAGAAATGGACACTGCCGTAGCCGCCCCGACCTGCGGCCCTCCGCGTCGGGCCCGCGCCGTACGCGCGGGCCCGCCGCCGGGGCCCCGGGGGTTCCGGCGGCTCCGTCCGGGAAGCTCCGGCGGCTCCACCCCGAAAGTTCCATCCCGAGAGTTTCATCCCGAGAAGGGAACGCAAGGTGAGAAACTTTCTGCGCCGGGTGTTGCCCCTGGCGGTGGCGGGCATCACGATCATCGCCTGCACCGGCACAGGTATGGCGGCAGCGGCCGCCGACAGCGCCTACAAGGTGCTCGTGTTCTCCAAGACGGCCGGGTTCCGGCACGACTCGATCGCCGCGGGCATCCAGACCATCCGCGACCTGGGGGCGGCCAACGGCTTCGCCGTCGACGCCACCGAGGACGGCGGCGCGTTCACCGCCGCCAACCTGGGCCAGTACGCCGCGGTGGTCTTCCTCAACACCACCGGCGACGTGCTCGACGCCGGCCAGCAGAGCGCGTTCGAGTCCTACATCGGCTCGGGCAAGGGCTTCGCGGGCGTCCACGCGGCCGCCGACACCGAGTACGGCTGGCCGTTCTACGGCGACCTCGTCGGCGCGTGGTTCGCCTCGCACCCGGCCATCCAGCAGGCCACCGTCAAGGTCGAGGACCGGGCGCACGCGGCGACCGCGCACCTCGGCCAGACCTGGCCCCGCACCGACGAGTGGTACAACTACCGCACCAACCCCCGCTCCAGCGCGCACGTGCTCGCGGCCCTGGACGAGACGTCCTACTCCGGCGGCTCGATGGGCGGCGACCACCCCATCACGTGGTGCAAGGCCACGGGCGGTGGGCGGTCCTTCTACACCGGCGGCGGCCACACCCTCGAGTCGTACGGCGACAGCGCCTTCAGGGCCCAGCTGCTGGGCGGCATCCGGTACGCGGCCGGCCAGACGGAGGCCGACTGCCGGCCGGAGACCGGCTACACCAGGTTGTACGACGGCTCGACGGCCGGCTGGTCCCAGGCCGGCCCCGGCGGGTTCACCAACGCCAACGCCACCCTCACCTCCACCGGCGGCCTGGGCATGCTCTGGTACTCGGCCAAGGAGCTGCGCTCGTACTCGCTGAAGCTGGACTGGAAACTGGCCGGCGACGACAACTCCGGCGTGTTCATCGGCTTCCCCGCGAGCGACGACCCGTGGTCGGCGGTCAACAACGGCTACGAGATCCAGATCGACGCGACCGACTCCGCCGACCGCACCACCGGCTCCGTCTACGGGTTCAAGTCGGCCGATCTCGCCGCCCGTGACGCCGCGCTGAACCCGCCGGGAGAGTGGAACACCTACGAGCTGCTGGTCGAGGGCGAGCGGGTGCAGGTCTTCCTCAACGGCTCCAAGATCAACGATTTCACCAACACCGACCCGGCACGCAGCCTGCAGCAGGGCTACATCGGCATCCAGAACCACGGTGACGGCGACGAGGCCGCCTTCCGCCACATCCGTCTCAAGGAAATCGGCGCGTCGCAGGACAGGACCATCGAGGCCGAGTCCTACAGCGCGGTCAGCGGGGCCTCGCCGTTCAGCAAGACCGGCGCGCACGGCGGCAGGACGCTCGGCTACATCGATCCCGGTGACTGGTCGTCGTACGCGGGCGTCGACCTGACCGGCGTGACGGGGTTCCGGGCGAGGGTCGTCTCCGGCGGGCCGGGCGGCACGATCCAGGTCCGGACCGGCTCGGCCACCGGCCCGATCCTCGGCACGGTGAACGTGCCGAACACCGGCGGATGGGAGACCTTCGCCGATGTGCAGACCGGCCTGACCGGCGTGCCGTCGGGTGCCCAGACGCTGTATCTGACCTATGCGGGGACCGGTGCCGGCCTGTTCGACCTGGACGACTTCACCCTCGTCAGAGGCACCCCGCCGGCCCGCACCGGTCCGGTCAGGGGGCTGGCGGGCAAGTGCCTGGACATCAGCGGAGCCGCCACCGCCGACGGGACCAAGGTCCAGCTGTACACCTGCAACGGCACCGGCGCCCAGCAGTGGACGGTCAACGGCCAGATCCTCAAGGCCCTGGGCAAATGCCTGGACGTCTCCGGCGGCGGCAGCGCCAACGGCACCAAGGTCCAACTGTGGACCTGCAACGGCACCGCCGCCCAGAACTGGACCGCCCAGCCCGACGGCACCCTGAAGAACCCCAACTCCGGCCGGTGCCTGGACGTCGAAGGCGCCAACCCCGCCGACGGCACCCAGACCATCATCTGGGACTGCAGCAACCAGGCCAACCAGAAATGGACACTGCCGTAGCCGTCACCGGGGACGGACGCCCCCGTGGCCGTCGGCGCCGGACGACGGCCACGGCCGGATAGGCGGTCCCGGCCCGATATGCGGTCCCGGCCAGGTAAGCGGTCCCGGCCAGGTAAGCGGTCCCGGCCGGATAAGCAGTCCCGGCCAGGTAAGCAGCCCCGGCCGGGTAGGCGGCCACGGCCGGGAGGGCCGGTAACCCGGTGGCCGGGCGGTAGCCGTACATGGCACGGTAGGACGATGTCCGATCTCAGCATGCTGCCCCGCTCGGTCGCCGAGGCCGTCACCGCCGAGCGGGACGGCCGGCGGTTGCGCCACCTGTTCTTCTGGGGCCACCGGCCACCGCGTGCCGGCGGTGTCGGGGCCGGATGCCTCAGCCAGTGGTGGGAGGCCGCCTTCACCGTGGACGGGCACGTCTTCCGGTCGGCCGAGCACTACATGATGGCGCACAAGGCGTGGCTGTTCGGCGACGGCGAGACCGCCGCGCGGATCCTCGCGGCCGGGCACCCCGCCGAGGCCAAGAAGCTCGGCCGCGAGGTCCGCGGCTTCGACGAGGCCGCGTGGGACGAGCACCGCTACGAGATCGTGGTGCGCGGCAGCACCGCCAAGTTCGGCGCCCACCCCGAGCTGAGGGACTTCCTGCTCGGCACCCGTGGCCGGGTCCTGGTCGAGGCCAGCCCCGTCGACCGGATCTGGGGCATCGGGCTCACCGCCGACGACGCACGCGCCGCCTCCCCCGCCACCTGGCGGGGCCTGAACCTGCTCGGCTTCGCCCTCATGGACGCCCGCGACACCCTGGAGGCCCACGACAACCTGGACGCCCGCGACGCTCCGGAGACCGCATCGGGAAACAGGGTCGCCCGCGGGCGGTGATCCACCGCCCGCGGGCGGCTGGGACAATCTGTCCATGACACAGGAGCCGACGCGCGATCCGCAGAGCGAGGGCGAGAAGCTCGTCGCCGCCGCGCACGCCGGAGACAGGGAGACGGCACGCCGTCTCACCAGTGCGTTCGTCATGGGCGGGCACATCGACGAGGGCCTTCCCCACTGGGAGCGGGCGGCGGCGGCCGGGGACGCCTTCTCCGCCTTCACCCTCGCCCGCTACCGCAAGATCCGCGGAGACCGGCCGGCCGCCGAGCGGCTCTACCGCAGTGCCGCCGAGACCGACGCGGGCTGCGCGTACGGGCTCGGCGTCCTCCTCAGGGAGAACGGCGACCCCGAGGCCGCCCGCTGGTTCCGGCGCGGCTGGGAGCTGGGCGACCTCGACTGCAAGATCGAGCTCGGCAAGCTCCTCGCCCGCGAGGGGAAGCTCGACGAGGCGCCGAAGTTCCTGATGAGCGACGCCGACCTCGGTGACATCGCCGTCTTCCGCTGGGTGGAGCTCTTCGAGCGCATCCGCGGCGACTTCGACCGGGTCGACGCCGACCTCGCGGCGGCCGAGCAGGAGGGCGACGCGGAGGCGGCGGCCGAGGCGCTGTATCCGCTGTCCGGCATGGAACGCCACTTCCAGGACTACCCGGGCCTGCTCGACGAGGCCGAGAGCTACTACCGCAGGGCCGCCGCCCTCGGCAGCGCGCCCTCGCTCGTCGACCACGCGATCCGCGTCGAGGAGGTACGGGCCCGGGACCGCTGGCCCGAGGCCCGCGAGCTCCTCCTCCGCGCCCACGGGCAGGGCTACGACGGCGCCGCCTACGTGCTCGGCGTCCTCCACGAGCAGCGCGGCGACCTGGCGGAGGCCGAGCGCTGGTACGCGGACGCGGCCGCCGCCGGTCACGAGTCCGCCCAGTGGAACCTCGGCAACCTGTGCAGACGGCAGCGCCGGCTCGACGAGGCCGAGCTGTGGTTCCGCAGGGCCGGCGAGAGCGGCGAGGACGTGGCGGACCAGCTCGCCACCGTCGCCCGGCTGCGCGAGGAGGACGCCGTCCCCCCCGACCGGGATCTGCGCCGCCTGCCCGAGCTGCGCCGGCAGGCCGAGGCCGGCGACGTGCGGGCCGGATACGCCTACGGGCGGATGCTGCACGCCTGGGGCGGCGCCTCCGCCCGCCACATGGCCGCCTGGTTCAGGCCCGCGGCCGAGGTGGGCGACGCCGAGGCCGCCTTCCGGCTCGGCGAGCTCCACAAGGAGCTGCGCGAGCCCGAAGCGCGCGACCACTGGCACCGCCGCGCCGCCGAGCTCGGCCACCACGAGGCCTGTTTCGCCATGGGCATGCTCTCCCACCACCACAAGGACTGGCAGGAGTCCGAACGCTGGTTCGTGCGCGCGGCCGAGGACGGCATGGGCCTGACCGCGATGTTCGCGGGCAAGCTGAAGGCCCAGCGCGGCGCGTACGCGGAGGCGGAGCCGCTGCTGCGGCATGCCTGGGAGAAGGGACACGACCGCGCGTACGGCGTCGAGACCGCGGGCTACTACGGCATGGTGCTGCACCGCCTCGGCCGGCCCTCCGAGGCGGTGCCGCTGCTGCGGATCGCCGCCGAGCGCTGGCGCGAGGTCAGGCGGCGCTACGACCCGGACGACCTGGAACTGCTCGCCAGGATGGTGGACCCGGGGAAGGAACTCGCCGGGGCCGAGGCCGCCCTGGTCGACGGATAGCCACGGGCCGGCAGCCGGACACGGCCGAAGGCGCCCCCCTCACTCCGCGACCGCCCCGCCCAGATCGAGATCGTCGTCCTGGGCGGCCGGCGGCCGGCCCCGACGCTCCCGCGCCGTGCGTCCGCCGCGCAACCGGACCAGCCAGGCCGGCGCGGAGCCCCCGCCCGGCCCGAGGCGGTAGGCGCCCAGCAGCCAGTCGGCCAGCCGGTCCCGGTCGATGACGATCATGTCCTGCTCGCGGGCCGTCCGTGCGGCCTGCGCGCTGAGACGGTGCGAGGTCACGAAGACGCCCTGATGGCCTCGGTACGGCCGGGCCTGCAGCGCGCCCACGAAGTCGCGCACCGCGCCGGGACCGATCGCCCGCGTGTAGTACTTGCACTGGATCGCGTACGGCCGGCCGCCGGGTGCGACGCCGAGGACGTCCACGCCTCCGTCCCCGGCACCGCCGACGACACGGACCCGGCCGAAGCCGTCGCGCCGCAGCAGCTCGGCCGTCAGCTCCTCGAACCGGCGCGGATCCAGCCGGTCCAGCTCGGCGCGTAGCAACGCGTCCCTGCGGTAGGCCGCGCCCATGTGGCGCACCACGAAGGCGGCGGCGGCCAGCAGCACGGCGAGCACGGCGGCGACGCCGAGCAGCGTCGTCCAGACCGATTCCAGGGCCTTGAGCGCCGCGGGCGCCACGACGATGACCGCCAGCGGGACGATCAGCCACAGCGGGCTGATCCCGCTCTTCTTCCGGCTCCGCCGGGTGGTGCGTTTCCGTGCCGGTGGTCTACGCCTCGCCATCGGAGCCTCCAGGAGGAGAACGGGAGAGGACACCGAGTGTGAACGACGGCTCCGACAGAATCCGCCACACCGGTACGGCCACACCGGTACGGCCATGCCACGCCGTGACGTCCCAGCCGGTCCGCGCCAGTACGGCCACACCGGTACGGCCACACCGGTACGGCCACGCCGCGCCGTGACGTCCCAGCCGGTCCGCCCGGCCGACCTCCCGAAGCCGGTCCACTCAGCCATCCTCCCGAGGCCGGACGGTGAGCTCCTCTCGTCAGAGGCCGATGGCATGACCCGTCCGGTGGCGGGCCCGGGAGGCGGTGAGGGGCCGATCACCGGCCAGCTCACACCGGCCGTGTGGTCCGGACCGATCAGCGGACCGCTGTGGACAGCCGGCGAGACCGCCATACCGAATGCCGAATGCCGAATGCCGACTGCCGACTGCCGACTTTGGTCGTAGCACGCACGCCCAAAGTTCGATGTGCGCCATCGGCCGGATTCCTACGATCGAGGACATGATCCCGACCGTGGCGCCGACATCCAGCCGCATCCAGGGAATCGATGCGGTGCGCGGCTTCGCACTGGGCGGCATTCTGGTCGCCAACATCGGTTTCTTCGCCGACCCCGGATACTCCGTCGGCGTCGGCACCATGCCCATCAGCGAAGGGCCTGTCGCCCTCACCGTCAGCACCCTGGTGCTGACGAAGTTCTACGTCATCTTCTCGTTCCTGTTCGGCTATTCCTTCACCCTGCAGATGCGCGCGTGGGGCGAGAAGGTCAGGGTCCGCACGCTCCGCCGCTGCCTCGGCCTGGCCGTACTGGGCGTGGTGCACGGATTCCTGCTCTGGATCGGCGACATCCTCACCCTCTACGCCGCACTGGGTCTCCTCCTGCTGGCGATGCGCAACCTCCGGCCCAGGACCGCCGTCAAGGCCGGTTGCTGGATCATCGGCGTGACGGCGGTGCTCTGGCTCCTGCTGGCCGGGCTCACCCTGCTCGACCCGGGCGGCGGGGCGGGCCCGGTCCCTGATCCGGCGGCCGCCGCCCGGGCCGAGGCGCTGGTCACCGGAGGGCCGCTGAGCTTCCTGCGGTTCCAGGCCGAGACCTATCCGATGCTCGCGATGTTCGTGTGGATCGGCCAGGGGCCGATGGCGATGGCGCTTTTCCTGTTCGGTCTGGCGGCCGGCAAGTCACGGCTGTTCGAGGAGCCGGAGCGCTGGGCCCACCTGGTCCCCCGGATCCTGTGGCTGGGTTACGGCGTCGGCCTGCCCGGCGCGATCTTCTTCACCTGGTCGTCCCAGGCGTACGGCGCCATGGAGCTGGTCGGCGTGGCGGTCAACAACGTGACCTCGCTGCTGCTGTCTGCCGCCTACGTGGTCACCCTGCTCGAACTGGTCAAGCGCGTCCCGGCGGTCGGCAACGCGCTGGCCCCTGCCGGCATGGTCGCGGCCTCCAACTACATCGGCCAGTCGGTGCTGGCCTGTCTGGTCTTCACCGGATACGGCCTGGCGCTGGCGGGTGAGCTGGCGCCGACAGCGGTGATGGGTGTGGCCGCGGCGATCTACGCGGTCCTCCTGACGCTGAGCGCCTGGTGGCTGCGTCACCATCGGCGGGGCCCGGTCGAATGGGGCCTCAGACGCCTCACCTTGCTCTCCGCGACTCCGCCGCGGCCCCGTGGACCGTCATCCGATCCTGCGGCCGGAGCCACCGCCGGCGCGGACGCCGCCCTCGGCCGGCCCGGCCGGGGCGACGATCCCCGGCTGCCGTGACCACTCCGCCGACGTCCGCGGCCTGAGGAACGGGCAACCCGGAGCCGGCCGAGCTGCTCTGGGACGCCTACCGGCGGCGCCTGGAGGCTCCGGAACCGGCCGGACCGGCGGCCGGGTAACCGTCCACGTGCGTGAAGGTGCCGCCGATCCACGGCAGAGCATGATCAGAAATTCACAGCAAGATCGAAATATGTCACTCCACCGTTATATACAGCAAATTTCGCCGCCACATAAATTGATCAAGAATCCGCCGCCAAGAACAGGGAGAACAGATGAATCTCCGACTGAAAATGCTGGCCGGAACCACCCTTCTTGCGTTGGGCGCCCTTACCGCGACCAACTCGGCGAGCGCGAGCACAGCCGCCGGCTGCTCCGCGATATCTCCAACCTACATGGACTTCCAGAACGACACGCCCGTACATTCCTGGTACAGCGGAAGCAGCAGCGTAATAGCCTGGATCTCCACCCCTAAGCTTGTTGAGGCCTCATGCATCAGCACCGCCGGCAAGCAGTGGTGGAAGTTCTCCGTGGGCAGCGGATACGGATATGTCTACGACGGATACCGTATTTATCCGATTACCGAGTGAGCATTCCATAAGCTCCCCCTTCAGCGGGCCTCCGTCTCGGGTCCGGATCATGCCCCGTGCGATCGCCACATGAAACGGACCGGCCGCGAGCCCGGCGTGCGGCAGGACCCCGCGGACGGCGGCGTAGGCGCAGCTCATGCCGGTCGCCACACCGTGGATCCGCCCGCGCCGGGCAGACGGAAAGATCACGAACCTCGGAACCGCCCGCGTCGAGGTGGAATACGCTGCCTCCGTACTGCCGGCCCCCTGGCCGGCGGCGACGGCACCGATCCCGGCTGCCCGCGCATCCGTATCAGACCGAGGAGCCTCCCCGTGGAATTCCAGCCGATCGAGCGCAGCGCGCGGGCGTTCCAGCAGACGGTGACCGCAGCGGAGATCCAGGCGATCTGCCACCGTGTCTTCGGCGCCGGAGCCCGTGCCGTCTCCGCCGTCGAACTGGGTCTGGGGATGTACAACACGACCTACCGGATCACCGTGACCGGGCAGGAACGACCGGTGATCCTGCGGGTCGCCCCGGAGCCGGAGCGGCAGTTCCGGTCCGAGCGGCAGCTGATGCGCAACGAGTACGCGAGCGTGCCGTGGCTCGCGGTGATCGCGCCGCTGACGCCGCAGGTGATCGCGGCGGACTGGTCACACGAGGTAATCGGCCGGGACTGGATGGTCCAGAGCCTGCTCGACGGCGTGCCCGCCCCGGACCGCCTCGGCGCCTATCCGCGCTCGGCCCGGCCCGGCTTCTTCCGGCAGATGGGCGCGATCGCCGGAGCGGTGCACGCGGTGCGCGGCCCGCACTTCGGCCCCGTCGCCGGCCCGTCGCACGCCACCTGGAGCCAGGCGGTGATCGCGTCCCTGGGGGACATCGCCGCAGACCTGGACGGTATCGGCCTGGACGCCGCCGACGTGCGCAAGGTGGCGGCCGTGGCCGCCGAGCACCACCCGCTCCTCGACGAGATCACGGAGCCGCGCATGCTCACCGGCGACCTGTGGACCGTCAACGTGATGCTGGACGCCACGGCCCCGGAGCCCGTGATCACCGGGGTCCTGGACATGGACCGCACCTTGTGGGGCGATCCCGCGGCGGACTGGACGATCCGGATGGCGCTGGCCAAGCCCGGCACCGAGCGGGACGCGTTCTGGGACGGCGACGGCTACGGCGCGCTGGACCGCTCCGCCTCCGCGGTGTGGCGCTCGCGGATCTACGAGGCCCGCCATCTCGGGGCCGTCCGCCTGGAGCGCCACCGCCTGGGCAACGCCGAGGGTGTCCGCGGCACCTACGACGACCTGGCCGCCGTAGTGGCCGAGCTGACCTGACCGCGATGCCGTCCAGCTACGACAGCACTTACAGCGTGACGTGATCGCCGGCCGTTCCGGCACGCATTCGGCACAGCGCTGATCCAGCGGGGGCCACCCGGTGCGACTGCTGTTCCGGAACGTGACGCCCCCGCCGACGTCCGCCCCCGCCGACGTCCGCCCCGGCCGGCGGTCATCCGGCCATGGCGCGCCGGCAGCGGGCCAGTTCCGCGCGCAGGTCACGGCGGAGCGCCCGGTCCAGGCCGGGCTGGGCGAGCGCGTGGGCGAAGTCACGGGCGGCCTCGTCCCACCGTCCCAGCCGCATCAGCGCCGTGCCCCGGTTGTAATGGGGCACCGGCGCCGCCGACAGCGCCACCGCCCGGTCCAGGTCGGCCACGGCGGCGGCCACGTCACCGCGTTCGAACCGGACGGCGGCCCGGTTCGTCCATGCCTCGACCAGCTCCGGATCACCGGCCAGTGCCCGGGTGAGCAGTCCGTCGGCTTCGGCGAGGCCGCCGCGCTCCGAGCGGATCAGCCCGAGGGTGCACAGCAGCGCGGGCTCCTGCGGGGCCAGCGCCAGCCCGGCCCGCGCGTCCGCCTCGGCCGCGTCGAGCGCGCCGCGCTCCACCTGCAGGTTGACCAGAGCGATCCGGGCGTCGAGGTGCCCGGGGTCGACGGCGAGCGCGCGCTCCAGGTCGTCGCGCGCCCGCTCGGAGCGGCCCCGCTCCTGCTGGAGCACGGCCCGGTTGTAGTACGCCTCGGGCAGGTGCGGGCCGAGGCGGATCGCGGTGCCGTAGTCCCTGATCGCGGCCTGGGAGCGACCCGCCGCACGGTGCAGGGCGGCCCGGTCCACGTAGTACTCACAGTTGCCGGGGTCGTGTGCGATCACGGTGTCGAGGTCGGCCAGGGCCTGCGCCGGATCGCCCAGGGCCAGGTGCACCTGCGCCCGGTTGTGACGTAACCGGGCCAGGTCCTGCGGGCGCTCACCGGGGGCGAGCACCGCCGTCAGCCGGGCCAGCCCGTCGTCGATCAGCCGCAGCGCGCGGGCGGGCTCACCCGCCCTGCTGTCCAGCAGCGCCAGGCCCTGCTCGTAGAAGACGGTGGACAGCACCCGCTGTCGCGGGTCGTTCAGTCCGGCGGCGAGGTGGAGCGCCTGTTCCAGCCAGTGCCGCGCCTGCGCCGCGTCCTGGTCGGCCGCCGACAGGTGCCTGGCGTACAGCATGGCGGTGGCGTACGCGGCCGACATGGTGATCTTCGGGTCGTCAGTGGCGGTGCGCGCCTCGTGGTAGAGGTCGAGCGCTTCGGCGGCGCGGTCCAGCGCCGCCAGGGCGGTGGCCAGGCCGGTGGTGAACGCCCACCAGTGCCGCAGGTCGCCGTCCGGGGTGACCGTGGCGCGCCCGCGCCGGGCGGTTCGGGCCGCGTGGTGGTAGAAGCCGCGGGCCAGGCTCTCGCCCAGAGCCGTGCGCATCGCCTCCGGCGCCGGGTCGGCCGCTGCCGGCTCGCGGGCGCCGCCGTCGCGCAGGTCCAGGTGCACCGGAGACGGCCCGATCCGGCGGATCAGCGCGTCCAGCAGCTCGCGGGTGGTCTCGTCGGCCTCGCCGACGTGGTCGAACCGCACCGTGACCGGGTGCCGGAGCGTGTCCGCCCAGGCCGCCACGTACTCCGCCGCGCCGTAGGCCAGACAGGCGGTGCGCCGGGCGGGATGGAACCGGATCGGCTCCTCCTCGGCGGCCGGTCGTGCCGCGCGGTCGAGCCAGGGTGCGATGGCGTGCAGCTCGACCTCATGGCGGGCCGCCAGGCGGGGACGGTCGGCGGCGATCCGGGCCAGGAAGGCCGAGACCCCGGCGTACGGCCCGTGGTCGCGGTGGCAGTCGTAGCCGCCCGGCCCGCCGGTCACGGCCGGGCCGATCACGGCCGGGCCGATCGCCGCAGGGGCGGACGCCCGAGAGCGCCCGCCGTGTCGGCAGCTACCAGCACCACTCGATCCAGAGCCGGCGGGCACCGGACATCAGGCGCAGCGCACTCTTGCGGCGGATGGGCATCTTCTTCATGAGCACCTCCGTGTGATCCACTTCAGGACTGCCCAGAGCATAATCACGATCAACGGAAATATGAAGACTGCTCGCGATCGCAGTGGCGCGGCAGACGATCACGACACCCGCGAACAGCCGGATGCGACAAGTTCTCACCGCCCCTCCGAGGGGCCGCAACGAGGTGGCCTCGCTCCTCCTCCACGACCGTGGACGGGCGAACTTCTCCTGGTGGACGGCCACGACGATCCCGGTACGGCTCCGCGTGGCGCGGCCCGGCGGCCGGCCCGCCCGGTGTGCGCGTTCAACCAGGCGCTCAGCTACGCCGCCGGATGGCCACGGCACGCGCTCGCCGCTCTAGGCGTCCAGCGCGGCCAGGGTTTCCCGTAGCCAGCCGATCTCGGTCCTGCTGGTCGCGGTGGCGATCGTGAACAGCCCCTTGCGGAACGGGTCGTCGAAGTCGGCGGCCCGCAGGGGCCGGTCGCCCTCCCAGAAGAAGCTGGCCGGTTCGGTGAGGAAGGCCAGCCTGCGTCGGAGCACGCCCGCCTGGAGCGCGGGCTCGCCGAGGTGGCGCAGGAACGCCAGCATCGTGAACCAGCGGTTCTCATCGGTGATGAACGGCTCATCCGGTTCGGCGAGCCGCCGCCGCAGCTCGGCGCGCCCGGCGTCGGTGAGGATGAGCACGTGCCTGGGCGCGGCCTGGGCGCCGGGCTGCAGGTCGCGTTCGAGCAGGCCGTCGCGCTCCAGGCGTTTGATCGCCGGGTAGAGGGTGCCGTCGGCGATGGGCCGGACGTGGCCGGTCAGGGCGGCGACGCGTTTGCGCAGCTCGTACCCATGGAGCGGCTCGTCGTAGAGGAACCCCAGGATCGACAGCTCAATCATGCCGCTATGCTACCCCGAAGACTTAGTACATCGATGGCTAGGTATCTCGGGAGGAGATGATTATGAGGGACACGCAGGTGCTGCCGGACGGGAGCCGCATCCGCTGGGCCGAGGTGGCCGGGCGGGAGCCGGTCCGGGTTTACGTGCACGGGCTGGGCGCGGCGGCGGCGCCGTACTTCCTGGAGGCCGCGAGCCGGCCGGAGCTGGCCGGGCACCGGAGTCTGTTCGTGGACCTGCTGGGGTTCGGGACCAGCGACCGGCCCACCGGGTTCGGCTACACGATGGAGGAGCACGCGGACGCGCTCGCGACCGCGTTGCGGGCGGCGGACGTGCGCGCGGCGCAGGTGGTCGCGCACAGCATGGGTGGGACGATCGCGGCACACCTGGCCGAGCGGCACCCGGAGCTGGTGGCCGAGCTGGTGCTGGTGGATTCCAATCTGGACCCGATCGAACCCGCGCTGCGGCCGGGCAGTTCGGGCATCGCCACCTACACGGAGGAAGACTTCGTACGGCACGGCTGGGACGAGACGCTGGCGCGGGTCGGGCCGCACTGGGCGGCCACGATGCGACTTGCCGGACGGGAGGCGCTGCACCGGAGCGCGGTCCACCTCACGCGGGTGAACACGCGGGAGCGGCTGCGGCGGCTGCCGATCCCACGCGCCTACCTCTACCCGGAGGCGGACGGCGAGCCCATCGGGGCGGCCGAGCTGGTGGCCTCCGGGGTACGGCTGATCGCCGTCCCGGACACCGGCCACAACATCATGATCGACAACGTGGAAGGGTTCGCCCGGGAGGTGAGCGGCCTTCTCATGGGATCGCAAGCGGGTTGACCGTCCCGCCGCTTGGATCGCAAGCGGCTTGACCGGCCCGCCGCTGGGATCGCAAGCGGCTTGACCGGCCCGCCGCGCCGCCTCGCAGGACCGCGGGCAGGCTGACCGGCCCCATCACCCCGCCTCACAGAAGGGCGAGCGAGCAGGCCGACCGCAAACGCCGTGCACAGCAGCCACCGGAGCAGTAGATCGCATCGCCACGAGCCCCCCAGCGCAATCGCCGGCCACAGCTCGGGCAGCGCCGCGCCTCGACCACAACCGCCATCATCCGTCGCGGCTCAGGAGCCGAGCGGCAGGCGACTCAAGACGTTCTTCATGGTCATGCACTACGCCGGTCTACGTCCCGAGGAAGTCGTCAACCTCCGCACGTTCAACGTCATCCTTTCTACGCCAGATGCGTCGCCGGTCAGGACGAGGCCGCCCGGCGCCGGATCTCCGAAGCTCTCGGGGAGACGTGATCCCATGGGAAGGCATTGGGAAGAGCCAGCCACAAACGATCGGTGACAGTCGGATACGACCGGACACGACGAAAGCGCCCCTGATTGTAAATACGCAGGTCAGGGACGCTTTTCGTATGATCACGAGGGGTAGGGCGGGCGGGACTCGAACCCGCGACCCAGGGATTATGAGACACGAATACAAAAACCTGCGACCATGCCGCCTAGCTGCGACAACGCTTATGGCGAGACGTGTCTGAGGGGAGACTTGAACCGTTCGCCTGCCTCCTGCATGGCCAGGTAGAGCCATAGGCGGAGAAGACCGGCTGGGCCCTTCAGGTGATGCGACCGGTCCAGTACGAGTCCGCGGCGCGGAAGACCGTGAACAGCCCGCTGTCGAAGTACGGGGAGACTCCCGTGTCGTAGCGACCCGTCGCCGTCGGCGTGGGAGACGCCGGTCGTGATGCCGTTGAGGTAGCCGAGACGCTCGTCGTCGCTGCAGCTCTCGCGAAGTGGCAGAGGTACGCCTCGGATCCTCCCTACGGTGATTACGAGACGGCGGCCGGACGGTTGCGCGTTGCCGTGTATGCGCTCGCTGTCAAGGAACACTACACGCTCTGGTAAAGACTCTGATGATCAGCCGCAAGCATACTGAGCAGGTCGGATCCACCGAACGGGTTTGACGCCGTCAATTTCCAAAGGCTTCTCAGCATAGGGGCAGGAAATGAAAAGAAGTCTCAAGCGATGGGGTGCCCTCGGCGCCGCGGCCGTCTCCCTGGCAGGGGCCATGGTCATCACGGGCGGGGCCACATCGGCGCACGCGGACACCCGGTGCAGCTGGGGCTGGATCTGGATCAACGACAGCTCCGGCGGAGACCCCAAGACGCAGGCCCGCGGCCACTCCCATGACACCGGCAACCACTACGTCCGCGACTACGGATGGGACGCGGTTTCGGGGCAGTACATCTGGAACTGGTGGGCCGACAACGACGGCGGGTCGGACGGTGACACGGCGGACACCTATTTCAGCTCGCGCTGGTGCAGTAACGCCCCGTGGTAGTGGCACTCACGAAGGAGCGAGACCCCGGTCCGTGAAAGCCTCCCCGGCCACGGGGGGAGGCGTCGAAGAAACGTCGGCGCTCTTCCGTCGCGGACCGTCGCGGACCACGGGCGCGGGTGGGTGAAAGCGCCGGTCCGTCGGCCAGGAAGAGCGCCTTGGCAAGACACGTCGTGGCCTTCCCGGTTTTCCCGGGAAGGCCATTGCCTTCCCGGGAGTTGCCGTTCTTGTTCGAAAGGCGTTTCACCTTCGGAAAACCTCGATGCTTGAACGATCCCTCCGACCGCCCCGGACGGTTGCGGCGCCATGGCGCTCCATTCGCCGGGTTATGCCGGTGTGGATCTTCCACACGATGCCGCTGAGGAGGCGCCGGTCATCTTGACCGGGTGTAAGGGGCATCCCAGTCCCGAGACACCCCTACCAGTAAGCCTTCAGCCCGGTCTTCCTCCGGTGTCGGCCCGCTGCCGCCACTTCTCCAGGAGCGCCGGCACCTCCAGCCGGAGGAACTCCAGGAACTCCTGGCTCTCCTCCAACCGCGCCGCCGCCCGGCTGCCCGTGCCCGTTACCTCGATCCCGTCGAGCAGGGTCCGTTCCCACTGCCTGAGCAGTGTCTCCTTATGGTTATGGGCGATGCTCTGGTACCACACGTTGCCGCGCATCCGGTAATGATCATGGCGTGCGCCCGGCTCGCACTCCCGGATCATCAGAGCCGTCTGCGTCAGGCAGCGGACGGCGCCCGAGATCGCGGCTGGGCTCACCTGAAGAAACTCGGCTATCTCAGCGGCGTGCAGCTCACCCTCCTCGGCCACCGGGATCGCGGCCCAGGCCACGCCAGCATCCGGGGCATACCGGGCCCGGTCAGGTCGAGGGCGAAGCGCTCGACGGACCGTCGCACCGCCTCCTCGTCACGTCCGGGGCCGGCCACCCCGCGCTCCGCCGGCTCTGCCATGTCGATCTCATTCTGCAGCCGGCCGTGACAGCGAGTTTATACACTTCTAATTTTTTATTAATTTGTAAAAAATGTGTAGCTTGGGAATGTGATCAGCAACCACCAACGGCAACCGCAGCCCCCCGAGGAACCATGGACCGCGAAAAGATCACATTCGCCGGTGCTCAGGAGGTCATGACGGCCCACGCGAGCTCGAGGGCCGGCACGGCGGACCGAAGTGCCTCGACGTGCCGCGCAGCATCGATACGCCCCGCCTGGACGGACTACCCGCCTCCAGCCGGTCGGCCATGTGGGTGATGGCGCGCCTGCCCGGTTTCCACGATGTGGCCCGCACCCTCCGTTACCGGTTCTGGCATCTACCCCGACGTTCGCCGCCTGGCCACCGCCCGGCCGGTCGCCGGCGCCCACACCACCTCGGTACAGGACGCCGGTGCGGCAAGACTGCCGTGGTGTCGCCGACCGGGTCCGGCCTCCCCGAGGCGGCAGGACGGCGTCCACTCGTGCCGCCATCGCGAGACCCATTGAAACGCAACCGATGTGTCATGAGAGGTGCTTGATGAACTTCATCGCCTTGCAGAGCACGGACCTACCCCCCGGTCAGCGATTCGACTGGTGGTGCGATCTGATCAGCCATGACGTGGCCCCCACCCGGATCACCAGCGATCACACCGACGACTTCAGGGCCACCGCCGGGGCCGTGGACCTGAACGACCTGAGGATCACCACCATGTCCTTCCCCGCGCTGAGATCGGAGCGCACCCCGGCACTGATCCGCCGCTCCGATCCGGAGATGTACGAACTCACCCTCATCACGGGGGGCGAGATGTGGATCTCTCAGGCGGGCAAGGACGCCAGAATCCATGCCGGGGACCTGGTCATGTGGGACACCTCCCGCCCATATGACGGGCGTGGCCTTGAGGGAACGTCACGGGCGATGATCCTGCACCTGCCGAGAGCCCAGCTGCCCCTGCCCGTGAAGAAGGTCGACGAACTCCTCGCCCGGCGTATGCCCGCGCGTGCCGGTATGGCGGCGATCCTCGCCCATTACCTCAGGAGCCTGGTCCGCCAGACTTCCTCGATGGCGCTTCTGGACGTGAGGCGGCTGGGGACGCTCACTCTGGATCTGGCCATGGCCTTCCTCGCGCACCGCCTGAACGCGCAGGACCGCCTCCCGCTCGAGACCCGGCAGCAGGCGCTGAGGGTGCGCATCCGGGCCTTCGTCGAACACAACCTCGCCGACCCGCACCTGTCTCCCGCCGCCATAGCCGCCCACCACCACATCTCCGTGCGTTACCTGCACCTGCTCTTCCAGCGGCCGGAGACCACCGTAATGGCGTGGATTCGGCAACGCAGGCTGGAGAACTGCCGCGCGGACCTCGCCGACCCCCGTCTGCGAGCGCACTCCATACAGGACATCGCAGCCCGATGGGGGTTCACGCACGCCACGGACTTCAGCCGCTCCTTCCGCCGGGCGTACGGGATGTCCCCCAAGGACTACCGCCACTCCGTGCTGGACTCCCCGTGATTCCCGAGGGCTGACGATCTTCTCGAAACTTCGGCACGTATTCGGCACAGCCCACCGCAGAGAACCGGGGGCAGCCGTGAACAGCCGGACACGACGAAAGCGCCCTTGACCGGGAACACGCAGGTCAGGGGCGCTTTTCGTATGATCACGAGGGGTAGGGCGGGCGGGACTCGAACCCGCGACCCAGGGATTATGAGTCCCCTGCTCTAACCGGCTGAGCTACCGCCCCTCATGCATGCCGTACTGCCGCATTCAACCAAAGGTCCGGCCGGTTCGCACATCCGCCGGGCGGGGCGCGTTCAAGATGTGACCTTCGGCGGCGGAACCGGCGTTCCGGGGAGTCGCTAATCTACGAGGGGACGTTGTTTAGGAGTGTTGGATCATGCGCGTTATTGAAGCTTTTCGTGAGTCGTTCGGCGTTGAGCCGCAGGGGGTGTGGCACGCTCCGGGGCGGGTCAACCTGATCGGCGAGCACACCGACTACAACGACGGGTACGTACTGCCGTTCGCGGTGCCGTGGGGGATCACCGCGGCGGTCACGCCGCGCGAGGACGGCGCCGTCCGGCTGCGGTCGCTCCAGGCGGGCGAGCCGGTGACCGTCGAGAACCTCAACCAGGCCGAGGGCTGGGCGCGCTACGTCGTCGGGGTGTTCTGGGTGCTCCGCGAGGCCGGGCATCCGGTCAGGGGCGCGGATCTGGTGATCGACGGGGATGTGCCGCAGGGGGCGGGACTGTCGTCGAGCGCGGCCCTGGAGGTGGTGGTCGGGACGGCGCTCAACGAGCTGTACGGCCTGGGCCTGACGAAGATGGAGATCGCCCTGGCCGCCCAGAAGGCCGAGAACGACTTCGTGGGCATGCCGTGCGGAATCATGGACCAGGCCGCCTCCGCCCTCGGGGAGGAGGGGAAGGCCCTGTTCATGGACTGCCGGAGTCTCGGCACCAGGAACATCCCGTTCGACCTGGCCCAGCACGGCCTCCAACTGCTGATCATCAACACCGGGGTCCACCACGAGCTCGCCGACGGGCAGTACGCCCGGCGCCGTCAGGACTGCGAGAACGCCGCCAAGCACCTGGGGGTGGCCGCGCTGCGCGACGTCACCGACCTGGCGGGCGCCCTGAGCAGGCTCAGCGGCGACGAGCGCAAGCGCACCCAGCACGTGGTGACCGAGAACCACCGGGTCGAGGCGCTGATCGGACTGCTGCGCGCCGGAGCCGTGCGGGAGATCGGGGCCCTGCTGAACGCCTCCCACCTGTCGCTGCGCGACCAGTTCGAGGTGTCCTGCGCCGAGCTGGACGTGGCCGTTGAGTCGGCGGTCCGAGGCGGGGCCAGAGGCGCGCGGATGACCGGCGGCGGGTTCGGCGGGTCGGCGATCGCGCTGGTGGCCGACGACCGGGTGGAGGCCGTACGGGAGTCGGTGACCCGGGCCTACGCCGAACGCGGCTGGGCCGCACCGGAGATCTACCCCGCCACCCCGGCGGCCGGAGCTCGCCGGCTCCACTGAGGGGATTCTGTTATCTTGGTAACATGGTAACAGTCGAGCGCACCCAGACCGGGCTCCGGATCGAGAAGAACGTCCTGAAGGTCCTCAAGGGCCTCGCCGAATATCTGGACATGTCCCTCGGCGACCTCGTCGAGGGCATCGTCCTGCACTCCTTCGAGGGCAAGGCCCCCTTCTCCCCCGAGACCATGGCGAAGATCGATCAGCTCAAGGCCGTCTACGGGCTGACCCTGACCTCCGCCGACGCGCACCGGCTGGAGGAGGGGCGATGAGGCTCACCGGCACGCTCACCGTCGGCCTCCCGCCACGCGAGGCTTTCCGTCTGTTCACCGCGCGTGGCGAGCGGGACTGGGCGGCGGGCTGGGAGCCGCGGTTCCCGGTCCCGGTCGACGACGACACCGTGCCCGGCACCGTCTTCGAGACCGACGCCGACGGGCGGACCACCACCTGGATCGTCACCGGCCGCGACGAGGGCGTGAGCATCTCCTACGCCCGCCTCACCCCCGGCCACCGGGCGGGGACCGTGACGGTCGCCCTGACGGGCGGCGAGGAGGGAGGGAGCGAGGTGACGGTCACCTACGACCTCACCCCGCTCACCGGCGAGGCCGCCCGGGAGCTGGCGGAGTTCGCCGACGGCTACCCCGCCTTCCTCCGGTCGTGGCAGGAGGCGATCGAGAGCCTGCCACGCGGCGCCTGACAGCCCCTGACTGACCCGCGGCGGCGGGACGTCACCGGGGACGTCATCGCGCCGTCATGACGGGCCGCCGTCCGGCTTCCGCCCGCCCGAAGGCCATTCCGGCATCAGCGGCGGCCCGTTCTCCTCCACGCCGCGGACCAGCCGGCGCAGCAGGCCGTCGAGCAGTCCGAGCTCCGCGGGGCCGAGCGTGCCGAGCAGGGCCCGCTCCGAACGGTCCCCCTCCTCCATCCGCTCCTCCCACACCGCGCGCCCCTCTGCGGTCAGCGCGACGAGCAGGCGGCGGCGGTCGCCGGAGTCGTGCGCACGGGTGATGTAGCCGGCCTGCTCCATCCGGTCGAGCCGGTTGGTCATCGTGGCCGGATGGGTGTCCAGCCACTCGGCCAGCAGTGACGGCGCCACCCGGTAGGGCGGCCCGGCCGCGACCAGATGGTGGAGCACCTCGAACTCCCAGGGCTTGAGCCCGGAGGAGGCCAGCCAGCCCTCCTTGTTGCGCCTGAGCAGCCGCACGAGCATCTGCATGCGCGTCACGATCCCCTCGATCTGCGGATCGAGGTCGGACAGCTCGCGCGACCAGTGCGCGATGTGCCGATCGACGGAGTCCGGCCCCGGGGCGCCGAGCCGATCGGCGGAGTCCGGCCCCGGGGCGCCGAGCCGATCGGCGGAGTCCTGCGCTGACATGCCCACAGGGTAGCGGCCATCGTTATACGGATGCATATATTTTGATTTCGTAGTAACTTCCCGCCATGACCCCCTTACGAGATCCGCGCTTCCGCCTGCTCTGGAGCGGTCAGGCCCTCTCCCACATCGGCGACGCCGTCACCCCCGTCGCCCTCGCCCTGGCGATCGTCACCGCGACCGGCTCGGCCACCGACCTCGGCCTGGTCCTGGCCGCCCAGTCGACGGCGACGGTGGCGCTGATGCTGCCCGGCGGCGTCTGGGCCGACCGGCTCCCCCGCCAGCGCGTGATGCTGGTCGCCGACCTGGTCCGGGGGCTCGCCCACGCCGTGATGGGCGTCGGGCTGATCACCGGCACGGTCGGTACCCTCCACCTGGCGGCGCTCGCCGCGCTCTCCGGCGCCGCGTCGGCGTTCTTCCTGCCCGCCACGACCGGCCTGCTGCCCGCCACCGTGGCCCCCGAGCACCTGCCCCGGGCCAACGCGCTCATGGCGATCGCCAACCGAGGCTCCACGCTGCTCGGCCCCGGGATCGCCACCGCCCTCGCGCTGACCGCCGGGCCCGGCTGGGCGCTGGTCCTCGACGCCGCGACGTTCGCGGTCAGCGCCGTGCTGCTGAGCCGCCTCCGGCTCGCGCCGGTCCCGCCCGTGCCGCATGAGCGCTTCGGCAGGCAGCTCGCCGAAGGCTGGGCCGAGCTGCGCCGCCACCGGTGGTACTGGACGAACCTCGTCGGCCACTCCCTGTGGAACCTGGGCCGCTGCGTCCTGATCACGATCGGTCCGCTGATCGCCGTCACCGGCCTCGGCGGCGAGCTGGCCTGGGGGACGATCGTGCAGGGCGGCACGGTCGGCGCCCTCTGCGGGGCGCTGCTGGCGCTGCGGGCAAGACCGCGCCGGCCCCTCCTGGCGGCCAACCTCGCCCTCGCGCTCGGCGCGCTGCCCTTCGTCACACTCGCCGCCGGGGCGCCCGCCCTCGCGGTCGCGGCGGCCTACGGGCTGATGACCGGCGGTCTGGCGTTCATGGCGCCGTTCTGGGAGACGGCCGTGCAGGAGCACATCCCGGCCGAGGCGATCTCCCGGGTGTCCGCCTATGACTGGATGCTCTCCCTGGGGTTGATGCCGCTCGGCATGGCCCTGGCCGGACCGCTGTCCTCGGCGGCGGGGACGGCCCCCACCCTGTACGGCGCGGCGGCCCTGATCGCGCTCTCCTGCCTGGGTGTCCTCGCCCTGCCCGACGTCCGCCGGCTCGGCCGGGCACCCGCCGGAGCCCAGCCTCCCGGTCAGGCCCCGCCTCCCGGTCAGGCCCCGCCGTCCGGTCAGGCCCCGCCGTCCGGTCAGGCTCCGGCCGGCACCAGTTTGGGCACCGCGCCGAGCAGCTCCCGGGTGTAGTGGTGCTTGGGGATGAAGAACACCTCGTCCACGTGCCCCTCCTCCACGATCCGGCCCGCGCGCATGACCAGCACCCGGTCGCTGATGTGGTGGACCACCCCGAGGTCGTGGGAGATGAAGATCAGCGCGGTCCCGTCGGCCGCCTGGATCTCCGCGAGCAGGTCGAGCACCTGCGCCTGGACCGACACGTCCAGCGCCGACACCGGCTCGTCGCAGACGAGCACGTCGGGCCGGGGGGCCAGGGCCCTGGCGATGGCCACCCGCTGGCGCTGCCCGCCGGACAGCCGCCGGGGGTGCCGTCCGGCGATGTCGGCCGGCAGGCCCACGCGCTCCAGCAGCTCGGCCACCCGGGCCCTGCGGTCCCTGCCGGCCCCGTCGAGAGGCTCGGCGACCAGGCGGCCGACGGTGTAGCGGGGGTCGAAGGAGCCCAGCGGGTTCTGCGAGATCACCTGGATGCCGGAGCGGCGGGCGCGGCGCCTGCGCTCGGGGACCGCCGACCAGGGGTCGCCGTTCAGCCGGACCTCGCCGGAGGTGGGCGCCATCAGGCCCAGGACGAGCCGGGCGACGGTCGTCTTGCCCGAGCCCGACTCCCCCACGATGCCGACGGTCTCACCGGGATGGACCTCGAAGGAGACCTCGTCCACCACCCGGCGGGAGCCGTACGCGGCCGACAGGCCCGAGACCTCCACCACCGGCGAGCTGTGATCCACGGTCCGCTCGGGCAGCGGGGTGCGCAGCGCCACGCCTCCGGCGGCGACGGCGGCCAGACGGGTGCCGCGCGAGGCCGCCGAGGGGACGGCGGCCAGCAGCAGCTCCGTGTAGTCGTGGTCGGGCTCGGACAGCACCCGGGCGGTCGGCCCCTCCTCGACGACCACGCCGTCCTTCATGACCAGCACCCGGTCGGCGATGGAGGAGACCACGGCCAGGTCATGACTGATCATGAGCAGCGCGGTGCCCGTGGCCTTGCGGGCGGCGAGCAGGCGCAGGATCTGGGCCTGCACGGTGACGTCGAGCGCGGTCGTCGGCTCGTCGGCGATGATCAACGGCGGATCGGCGGCGATGGCCGAGGCGATGAGGGCCCGCTGGCGCAGCCCGCCGGAGAGCTGGTGGGCGTACTGGCGGGCACGCAGCTCCGGTTCCGGCACCCCGACGGCGTCGAGAAGCTCGATCGCCTTCGCCGTACGGCCCGCGCGCGGCACCACGTCATGGGTGGCGAGCACCTCGGCGATCTCGTCGCCGACCGTGCGGAGCGGGTCGAGCGAGACGAGCGCGTCCTGTAGCACCAGCCCGGCGAACCGGCCGCGCAGCCGCCGCCAGTCCCGCGCCCCGAACCGGAGCGCGTCCCTGCCGTTCACGGTGAACTTCCCGGCCGTCACCTTCCCGCCGGGACCGGTCAGCCCCACCAGGGTCCTGGCCGTGACACTCTTGCCCGAGCCCGACTCCCCGACGATCGCCACGCACTCGCCCGCCGCGATCGACAGGCTCACCCCGCGCACGGCCTCCACCCCGGAGGAGGGGAAGCCGGCCCTCAGGTCCTCCACCTCGATGAGGCTCATCGGTCTCTCCCTTCGAAACGGCGCTGGAGACTGCGCCCGACCAGGGTCAGGCTGATGACGGTCAGCGTGACGGCGAGGCCGGGGAAGAGCGCCGTCCACCAGGCGACGCGCAGGTAGTTACGGGCCTCCGACAGCATCGAGCCCCATTCGGGACTCGGCGGCTGCGGCCCCATGCCGAGGAAGCTGAGACCCGAGGTGGCGATGACGGCGGTGCCCATGCCGATCGTGGCGAGCACCGGGAGCGGGCCCAGGACGTTGGGCAGCACGTGACGCAGGACCAGGACCGGCCGGGGCAGGCCGAAGGTGACCGCCTGCTCGACGTAGCCGGACCGGCGGACGACGAAGGTCTGGGCCCGGATCACACGGGCGTAGTTGGGGACCTGGGCCAGGCCGATCGCGAGGACGACGTTGCCGGTCCCGGGGCCGGTGACCGCGATGACCAGCAGGGCGAGCAGCAGCTCGGGGAAGGTGGCCAGCACGTCGAACAGGCGGCTGAGCAGCTCGTCGAGGTATCGGGGGGAGAGCCCGGCCAGCATGCCCAGGACGGTGCCGGTCCCGGCGGCGAACAGGATCGCGGCCGCGCCGATGCCCAGCGAGTGCCCGGCGCCGTGGACGATCCGGGACAGCACGTCCCGGCCGAGGTGGTCGGTACCGAACCAGTGCCCGGCGTCCGGCCCGGCGAGGGCGTGCAGCGGGTCGGCGGTCAGCGGGTCCACCCCGCTCAGCAGGTCCGGGACCAGGGCGGCGACCGCGACGGTGGCCAGGAACAGCAGCGGGACGACCAGCCGGGGGCGCAGGCCGTACCGGCGCCCGGTCCGGGCGGGAGCGACGGCCGTGACCGGCGGCGCCTGGGTGACCGTCGTCATCGGCCCCTCCCCGGACGGAGAACAGTTTTGATCGTCGGCTCCTCCGGTGAGGGGGCGACCCTCACCACCGGCACCTCCTCGGCGGCGACCCTCGCCGCCGGCACCTCCGGGCGGGGAACGGTCCTGATCATCGGCTCCTCCTCAGGCGGGGGTCGATCGCCAGGTAGGCGAGGTCGACGACCGTGCTGACCGTCACGTAGACCAGGGCCGACAGCAGCACGATCGCCATCACCACGGGCATGTCCTTGCCGGTCACCGCCGAGACGGTGACCTGGCCGAGGCCGGGGCGGCCGAACACGGCCTCGACGACGATCGCGCCGCCGAGCAGGACGCCGGTGAACCATCCGGTGAGGGTGACGGCCGGGAGCAGGGCGTGCCGCAGGGCGTGGCGGGTGACGAGGCGCCACTCGGTGATGCCGCGCGAGCGCGCGGTCACCGCGAACGGCTCCTCCAGCGCCCGTTCGAGACCTTCGCGCAGCACCTGGCCGAGCACTCCGGCGATCTGCAGTCCCAGCGCGGCGGCCGGCAGCACGAGCGCGGCGGAGCCCCGGTCACCGGAGACCGGGAACCAGCCGAGGCTGAAGGAGAAGACGGCCAGCAGCAGGATCCCGATCAGGAACGGCGGCACCGAGACCGCCACCAGCTCCGACAGCCCGGCCAGGCCGTTGGTCCAGGACCTGCGGCCCGCGGTGACCAGCGCCAGCACCAGGGCCAGCGCCACCCCGAAGACCGCCGCGGCGAGGGCGAGCCTCACGGTCGGCCCGATCTGCGAGGACAGGACGTCGCCGACGCCGCGCTGCAGGATGTAGGAGTGGCCGAGGTCGCCCTGGAGCAGCCGGATCAGATAGTCGCCGTACTGCTGCAGGGCCGAGCGGTCCAGCCCCCATTCGGCGATGATCTGCGCCCTCCGCTCGGGGGTGTCGAGACCGTCGCCGATGAGGACGTCCACGGTGTCGCCCGGGGCGAGCAGCAGCGCGACGTAGGCCGCGGTGGCGGCGGCCCAGAGCACGGCCACGCCGGATCCGAGCCGCCGGGCCACCGGGCCCAGCCACCCGGCGGCGGCCAGCCCCCGCCGCCGGGTGAGTGTGAGGGTGCTCATGTCCCTGTCCGGATGTCATAAGCACTGTTGGGGGTGCCGGAGACCGGTTCGAAGGTGAGCCCGGTTACGGAGGCGCTGTAGGCGATCTGGTCGGCCGGCACGTAGAGCGGCAGGAGCAGGGCCTCGTCGGCGACGAGCTTCTGCACCTTGGCGTAGAGCTCCTTGCGCTCGGCGGCGTCGGAGCTGGCCGACGCCTCGGTGAGCAACCTGTCCAGGCCGGCGTCCGCGAAGTGGGTCCGGTTGATCGCGGCGCCCTTGGGGAGGATCAGGTTGAGCGCGGCCCCGGCGTCGGTGTCGCCGCGCGAGTTCTCGAAGACGTCATATTGGTTGTCGTCGTAGGCCTTCTGCGCGGTGCCCTGGTCGACCAGCTTGACCTGGAAGTCGATGCCGGCGCTCTGCTTGACCGCCGCCTGGATCGCCTGGGCGAGGATGTCGCGGCGGTCGCGGACAAACGGGGCGGAGTTGACGGCCCGCACGGTCAGCCGCCTGCCGTCCTTGACCCGGTAACCCTCGGCGTCGCGCTTGTCCCAGCCCGCCTCGTCGAGCAGCCTGGCCGCCCGCTGCGGGTCGTTGCCGAAGGTGTTCTCCAGTGAGGCGTCGTAGAGCTGCGGGCTGCCCTGGCCGATGATGCTCCAGGCCCGTTCCGCCGTGCCCTGGTAGACCGAGTTGAGGACGGCGTCGACGTCGACGGCGTCCCGGAAGGCCTCGCGCACCCGTTTGTCGTCGAAGGGTGGGTGCGACTGGTTGAAGTAGTAGGAGAACGCGCTGCCGGAGTTGAGGCTGGTCTCCAGCTTCAACCGGGGGTCGCCCTTGATCAGGGCGATCTCCGTGGCGGGCACGCCCTCGATCACCTGGACCTGGCCCGAGGTGAGCGCGCCGACCCGGACGGCGGCCTCGGGCAGGAAGCGGTAGGTCACCTCCGCCAGGTGCGCCGGCCCCTGGTGGGCCGAGCCGGCGGGCGGCCAGCCGTAGTCGGGGTTGCGCTTGTAGTGGACCTCCTGTCCCGGGGTGAACCGGTCGAGGACGAACGGCCCGGTGCCGACGACGTCGACCCCGCCGGCCTTGAGGTCCTTGGCGTTCCTCAGCGACTTCGGGGAGATCTGGCCGGCGTACGGCGAGGACAGGAAGTCCAGGAACAGTCCGTCCGGCGCCTTCAGTGTGATCTTCAGGGTGTGCGGGCCGGCCACCTCGGCCCTGCCGAAGTTACGGAGCTGGACGGCGGCGACCGCCGGGTTGTAGCCCGGTGCCAGGAACTGGTCGAAGTTGGCCTTCACCGACGCGGCGTCGAACTTCTCCCCGTCGTGGAAGGTGACGTCGTCGCGGAGGTGGAGGGTGTAGGTCAGGCCGTCCTTGGAGACCTCCCAGGACTTGGCCAGCCACGGCAGGAACTCGCCGTCCTTGCCCCGGGCGACCAGCGAGTCGAACTGGTTGTGCACCAGCAGGCGGGCCTTGTTCTGGCCCCACAGCTGGGGGTTGAACGTGATGGGCTGCGTCTCCACCGCCCACACCAGCGACCCGCCGCCCCCGCCGCCGGCCGCGGCTGTCGGGGCCTCCGTCTCGGCCCCGCACGCCGCGAGCGCCAGCACCGCGGTCAGCGTCAGGGCGCCCCATCGGACTTTCACGTTCTTCTCTCCTTACAGCTCAGGCGACAGGCAGCTCGGGCGGCAGACAGCTCAGGCGACGTGTCGGATCTGGGTGGTGACGGCCTCGGACAGCACGATCCGGGCGAGGGCGTCGGCGTGCCGGAAGAGCGGGGCGTTGAGGCCGGGCCGGGCGAACCCGCCGGTGGCCCTGCCGCCCACGACCCAGGGGCCGAAGGCGAACCTGCGGGGGTGGGGGGTGTCGGAGCGGTCGAGCAGGCGGCGGTCGGCGGGCCGTACCTTCAGCAGCCCGGAGTCCTCGTCGATCTCGCCCCGGTCGCGGAGCGCGGAGATCAGCGGGTCGGTGGCCCGGCTCACGCTGGGCGCGGGCAGCCGGGCCTCGATCAGGGTCCGGGCCGCCACCGTGCCGGGGACGGTGGGGCTGTGCGCCTGCCACCGCCGGTCACGGTGCTCCACCTTCAGGTCCGCGCCGAGGAAGGTGACCACGCCGGCCCTGGCCAGCGCCCGCAGCTCCTCCAGCCGGGGGCCGGGCGGACCGCTGGCGACGTAGCTGAAGAAGCCGTGGAACCAGGGGTCGGAGACGCCCAGCTCGGCCAGGACGCCGTAGACGGACAGCAGCCCGAGGATCATGGCGTGGTCGGCGCTGTGCGCGGGGTCGGAGCGCCGCTCCAGGTCCGCTCCCAGGTAGCCGTGCATCCACCTGCGCAGCCCCGCCGGATCGCCGAACCGCATCCGCTCCAGCGGCCGGTCCAGCCGGTCGAAGTCCAGCCGGTCCAGATGCCGGGGTACGGCCCTGCGGATCAGCGCGCGCATCCCGGGACTGCGCCACTCCTCGGCCGCGTACGCCTCCTCGAACTCCGCCCAGCCCGTCCGGGCCCGCTCCGGGTGGGCGGTGAGCAGCTCGTGGTAGTAGGCGTGGCCCAGCTCCTTGGCGGCCAGCGGCCACACGTCCCTGCGGAAGTTCCACGGCCCCTCGCCGAGCGCCTGCGCGGTGAGGAAGCGCGGCACCGGCGGGCGGGCGCCGCGGAAGGGGTATCCGGTCTTCGAGTGGTACGGCACGCCGCGGCGCGAGCCCACCTGGAGCAGCGGCTCCCGCCCGCTGGGCAGGTAGACGAGCTCCCCGTCGTACTCGCGGACGAACCGGCCGCCCCGGCCCGAGGTGAGCAGCACCATCAGGTCGACGAAGGCCAGCCCCATGCCCCGGACGATCACCGGCTCGCCCCCGGGCACCCGGTCCAGGTCGAGGTCGGCGGCGTAGCCGGTGGGCAGGTAGTGCAGCCCGCTGCCCGCGGCCGTCTCCGCCAGTGCCCGCTCCTGCCTGGTCGGGATCACGTCGCCGTGCCCCTGCGCCAGGATCACCGCGTCCACCTCGATCGTCCGGCCGCCCTCCAGCGTCACGACCTGCCCGCCGGGGACGTCGGTGAGGTCCAGCGCGCGGGCCGCGTGGACGTGCACCCGGACGCCGCGTGGAGCGGTGTCGACCGCCTGCTGGAAGACGTGGGACAGGTAGGCGTTCTGGACGGGCCGGGAGGCGAACCTGCCGGGGTCGCCGCCGAGCCACTGGGCCAGCGAGGGGCCGGGGCGGATCGGGCCCCGGCACTGGACCGACGCGTCGGTGAACAGCGTCACGTCGGCGGCGGTGGAGTTCATCCAGAGCAGCTCGGGCTGCTCCCTGCGCCAGACCCGTCCGCCGCCCGGGGGGTAGGGGTCGATCACGTGGACGTCCAGCGACGGCCAGTCGAGCAGGTCGGCCGCGTTGGCGCAGATCCGCTCCACCAGGCAGGTCCCGGTCGGCCCGGCGCCGACGACGGCGACGGAGGCGCTCATGCGATCTCCTCGCCCGGCCGCACGGGGGTCGCGGCGCTCGCGGGGCTCATACGGCGGCTCTGCGGTGCGGCTCGTCCCAGTCGGCGTGGAGCGGCTCGACCGGGATCCGCCAGGGGTCGGTCTCCGTGGCGGCCGGGGAGGTGATCGCGGAGAAGTCGGTGCTGTCACGGAAGGCGGGGTGCCGGTAGAGGTCCCGGGCGTAGGCCCACAGATTCGGGAAGGCGGTCAGCGGGCGCTCGCTGATCCTGGCGGAGGGGTTGTCGGCGAGGTCGAAGCGGAGCAGCGTCGGCCAGAGCCGCACGTCCGCCTCGGTGATCCCGGAGCCGAACAGGAACCTGCGGTCGGCGAGCCGGGCGTCGAGCTCCTCCAGGAAGGAGATCACGGCCTGACGTGCCTGGCCGTACTCCGTCTCGCCGGCGGCCGAGGCGACGCGGCCCGCCGCGGTGTTGGCGTACTCGTAGATCCTGGCGTTGAGCGCGTCGATGTCCGGCCGGAGCTCCTCGGGGTAGAGGTCGATCTCCGGGTCGCCGCCGAACCGGGTGCCCAGGTCGATCGTGATGTCGGGGAAGTCGTTGCTGACGATCCGCCCGCCCGCCCTGTCCCACAGCACCGGCACCGAGACGTGGCCGTCGAAGCCCGGCTCGGTCGCCTCGTACGCCTCGCGGAGCGTGGTGAAGCCGTTCACCGGGTCGGCCCCGCGCCGCTCGCGGAAGGCCCAGCCGCGCCCGTCACGCTCGTCGTCCACGTAGGACAGCGAGATCACGTCCTGCAGTCCCTTGAGCGAGCGCACGATCACCGCGCGCTGCGCGTAGGGACAGACCGCCGCGACGTAGAGGTGGTAGCGGCCCGGCTCGGCGGGGAACTCGCCGGCGCCGTCGGCGGTGATCCGCCCCTGGAAGGGGTAGCGGGGGCCGGGCCGGTCGCCCGGCCGGTAGCGGCCGTAGGCGTCGAGGTCGACGGGGCCGGCGTAGTTGAGTGTGATCTCGGACATGTACTGCTCCCAGGCATGCCTCGGTGACCCGTTGAGGGGTCCGCGCTTGCGGCACGCCGACCGTGCCGCCAGGTCTCCCCCGGGGGCACCCCGCCGCGGTGCGAGGGTTGCCGGTCAGTGAGCCGGGGCTCTGCACTGACACTCTTAACCTAGTTAGAAGGTAGGAAATACATAGATCTCTGTCAACCCTTATGGTCGGGGGATGACACGCGAGATCGTGAATGTGGTCTACCGCAAATACGACGGCTCACTGCACTGGCACCACCCCGCGCTGCTCCTCGGCGAGGACGAGCACGGCGTCTGGACCGGCTGCGTCGCCGGCTCCACCGGCAGCAAGGGCGACGAGCCGCCGGTGACCTGGACCGACGCGTTCGTGATGCTCTTCCCCCGCGACGCCTGGTGGACGGCCACCTTCAACGCCGAGCCGAACAGGGTCGAGATCTACTGCGACATCTCGACCGTCCCCCAGTGGCGCGACGGCGAGGTGACCATGGTCGACCTCGACCTCGACGTCCTGCGCATGCGCGACGGCCGGATCCTCCTGGACGACGAGGACGAGTTCGAGGAGCACCAGGTCCGCTACGCCTATCCCCCCGAGGTCATCGAGAACGCCCGCGCCACGGCCGCCCGGCTGATGGAGGCCGTCACCACCGGCGCCGCCCCCTTCAGGACCGCCCCCCACTGGCTGTCCCACGTGACCTGACCGCCCCGCGCCACCGCCGCGGGCGAGGCCCGGCGGCGGGCGGGCTTACAGGGGCGGAAACCTGGGGGCGCGGCGCTCGACGAAGCTGGCCACGCCCTCGGCGAAGTCGGGGCGGCCGAACGACTCGGCCATCAGGCGCACGGCGGCCGACTCCGACGCCTCCAGGGTCCGGTCCCAGTCGCCCCAGACCTGGCGCTTGATCACGGCCATCGACGCCGGCGAGCTGTGCGTCGCCAGCTCGCGGGCGTAGGCCAGGGTCTCCTCCAGCAGGTTCTCCCCGGGCACCGACCGGCCGGCCAGGCCCAGCCGGTACGCCTCCGCCCCGGTGAACGTGCGGCCCGACAGCAGCAGGTCCATGGCCCGGGCCTGGCCGATGAGCCTGGGCAGGATCCACGACAGGCCGTACTCGGCGATCAGGCCGCGGCGGGCGAAGGCGGTCGTCCACTTGGCCTCGGCGGCGGTGAAGACCAGGTCGCAGACCAGGGCGTGGACCATGCCGAGCCCGGCACAGGCGCCGTTGACGGCCGCGATGACCGGCTTGCCGATGGTGGCCGGGAAGGTGGTGGGCCGCCTGTCCGGCTCCCCTTCGTAGGAGCCGTCCTGGATGGCGTTGAGGGTCTGGAAGTCCGCGCCGGCGCAGAAGCCCCTCCCCGCCCCGGTCACGACGATCACCCGGACCTCCGGGTCCTTCTCGGCCTCGGCGAGCTGGTCGAAGTATCGCCGCCCCATCGTGTCGGTCCAGGCGTTGAGCCGCTCGGGCCGGTTGAACGTCAGGGTCAGCACGCCCTGCTCGACCGACGACAGCACCAGGTCCATCATTCCGCGCCCTCCTCACCCGGCCACCATACCGAATCATGTTCTACAGCTTCTCCGCAACGCCCCCGCCCCGCCGCCGCGCCGTCCCGCCCTCCGTCACCACCCCGGCACGGGCCAGCGGCCGAGCCCCCGCTCCACGGAATCGGGGTGGTGGACGTAGCTCGGCGACAGCTCCGCCTCGTCGTAGTAGCGGTGGAAGACCGGCGTGGCCGAGCCCGAGATGGGCGGGACGATCCAGCTCCAGTCGGCCGGGCAGACCCGGCCGGCCTTCTCCTCGCGCGCCAGGTGGGTCAGGAAGCGCCGCGACTCGGTGTGGTGGTCGGTCACCGTCACCCCGGCCTGGTCGAAGGAGTGCAGGACCGCCACGTTCAGCTCAACCAGGGCGTGGTCGCGCCAGAGCGAGCGGTCGGTGGAGGTGTCCAGGCCCAGGAGCTGGGCCATGATCGGCATCAGGTCGTAGCGGTCGATGTCGGCGAGGTTGCGCGCGCCGATCTCGCTGCCCATGTACCAGCCGTTGAACGGCGCCGCCCGGTAGTGGATCCCGCCGATCTCCAGGCACATGTTGGAGATCGCCGGTACGGCGTGCCAGCGCAGCCCGAGCTTCTCGAACCAGCGGTAGGACGGGTGGGTGAGCTCCACCTCCAGCACGGCGTCGGCGGGCACGCCGAACATCAGCGGCGAGCCGCCGCCCGCCGAGACGACCAGCGGCAGCACGTCGAAATGCGTGCCGGGGCCGCCGGGCCAGCCGAGTTTGCGCACCATCGTGGTGAAGTCCACATACCGGGGGTCGCCGACGACGGACCCGTCGTCCATCGCGTACCCGGCGTAGCGGATGAGCTGCTCGTTCCAGATCCTCGGGCCCGGCCTGCCCGGCCGGTCGGGGGCGAACACCGTGATCGTCGGCCGGACCTTGCGGTTGGGCGCGGCCTCCCTCAGGTGGTTGACGCACTCCACGGCCACCTCCTCGGCCGTGTTCACCCAGCGCCGGTCACGCACCTGCAGCGAGTGCCAGTACAGCCGGCCGATGCACCTGGAGCTGTTGCGCCAGGCCACCCGGGCGCCGAAGGCGAGCTCCTCCGGGGTGTGCGTGTAGCTCCCCGTCCGGTAGATCTCGATCTGGACCTCGCGCATGCGGGCCTCCACCGGCCCCGCCTCGGGGTTCTCGGCGTGGAACAACCTCAGGAAGTCCGCGGCCGCCGCGATATCGATCTCTTGCACGACCGGGACAGGCTCCTTCGCCCTCAAGAACTTGGCCACCGCGCGCCGGACACCGCCCATCAGATCCGGTGCACGACGCCGAGACCTCCGCCAGATCAGCACAGAACAACCACCCATGCGTGCTCACGGGCACGGTCGGCCGTTCCGGGCGGCGCGGTGCCCTGTGTGCAGCGGCCCTGCCCCACTGCGATCGCTGTGTTCCGCGGCAACCGCGCCGTCCTCGCTGACTGGCGAGCATAGCGATACATGACGCGGTATCTGACATCTTCTACGGCCAGGGAGGATTTGTCTCCCGAATCGGGCCACAGCACGCCGAAGGCCCCCGGAGCTGGGCTCCGGGGGCCTTCTGTGTGTTGCTCCCGCGATAGGACTCGAACCTATAACCTGCCGGTTAACAGCCGGCTGCTCTGCCGATTGAGCTACACGGGATCGTGCTTTGCGCCGCTCTGACCGGGAAGTTTTCCCCGCTCCTTGCGGCGCAGGAATAGATTAGCGCACTCTGAGCGTGTGTGTCGCATCGCTACACCGGGGTAGGTCGGAAACGACCCGCGATCCGCGGGTAGGGTCCGGCGGAGCATGGCTGTGGAGGTGGAGATGCGTTACCGGATGATGTTCGGGGTGGGTCTTGCTGTGGGCTACATCCTGGGGAGCCGCGCCGGGCGGGAGCGTTACGAGCAGATCAAGCGGATGGCCCTGCGGGTGTCCGACAGTCCGAGGGTGCAGGAGACCGCCGGCCTGGTCGGCGCCCGGGTCTCGAAGGTCACCGGCGCCGCCAAGACGAAGGTGACCCATGCGGCCAAGAACCGGCTGCCGTTCCTGCACTCGGACAACGGCTGGCAGGCCGACAAGCACGACGAGACGGGCACCGGCTGGCCGGAGGACGACCGGGCCACCTCTCCACACCCATGACGGGCACCCCTGACGGACGGAAGGCCCCCGCGGGGGCCTTCCGCACGTCCGGGTCGAGACCGCCGGCCCGGGCTCGGGCTCCTGCCCGAGCCCGGACGCCCGCCCGCGTCCGGACGCCCGTCCGGACTCGGGTCTCCGCGCGGGCTCAGATCTCTGCCCGGACCAAGGTCTCTGTCCGGGCTCGGGCCTACGCCCGCGCTCAGACGCCGAAACTGCGGCGCGTCTCCTCGAGCGCCTGCTCGGCCAGGGCCCGCAGGCCGGGGTCGGTGGGGTCCATGCCGGGGTCGAAGACGAACTCCCAGATCATCTGGTCGTCCCCGGTCCTCCTGGCCACCAGCCGGACTCCCCCGCGCGCGTCCAGCGGGGCGTACTGGTTCACCACGATGGAGGCGGTCACCCGCTCCCGCACGGCCTCGGGGATCCGCCCCGGCTCGGGCAGCAGCGCGCGGTGCGACCCTCCCGCCGTGGTGACGACCGTCAGCCCCTCCTCGTCCCACACGCCGCGGTCCACCTGGAACCACGGCAGCCTGACCCCGCCCAGATAGAGCGCCTTGTCGGTGGCGATCACGTAGCCGTCCGGCCCCTCGGCGTAGGTGAGCACCCGGTCGGTCGGCGCGACGGCCGCGCGGACCTCGGCGGGCATACGGTTGAAGAGCTTCATGCGTCCACGTTATCCGCGAGCAGATCGAGGGTGAGCGCGGCCGACCAGGAGAAGTCCCGGCTGCCCCGGCCGCTGCCGTCGAAGGGGTCGAAGCACTCGCGGAAGCCCGCCTGCCGTACCAGGCGCAGGGTGCCCGCGCCGAGCAGTCCCGCCGGCCCCGTCAGGCCGTGTACGGCCAGCGCGCGCCGGAGCAGCCAGTTGGTGTTCACCCAGGAGGGCCCCCGCCAGTAGCAGGACCGGTCGAACTGCGGCGCACGGATCTCGCAGCTCGGCACCGGGTATCCCGCGGCACCCATGAACCGGGGCGACTCCAGCACGCCCACCAGCTTCTCCACCCGGTCGGCGGACAGGCCGGGATCGAGCATCGGCCCGAAACCGCCGACCGTGCAGACGGGGCTGAGCCGCCCGCTGCGCAGATCCCGGGCGCGGAAGACCCCGTCGGCCCAGAGCCGCTCCAGCACCCCCGCACGGATCCGCTCGGCCGCCTCCCGGTGCGGCCCGGGGTCGGCGCCCGCCAGCGGGGCCAGCTCGGCGAGCACCTGGCAGGAGGCCAGCCAGATCCCGTTGAACATCGGGTCCTCCACCGCGAACGGATGTTCGTCACGCAGGTAGGCGCCGTCGTAGCCGGAGTCGCGGTAACGCAGGGCCAGCCAGATGTAGCGGTCCTGGTGGCTGTCGGGGAGCTCCTCGCCCCGGTAGGCGTAGCGGACCGCGGGCAGCGCTCCCAGCGGGGCGTCCCATACGGGGCTGTCGTCCATCCCCGACTCCCACGGGTGCACGATCGCGGCCAGCCCTCCCCCGCCCAGGTCCCTGGTCGTGGCGAGATAGTCGTGCTGGGCCACCAGCATCGGATACAGCCGGCGGACGAGGGCGGCGGCCTCGGCGCGGTCCGCCGCGTGCCGCCACACCCACCACAGGGCCAGGGCCTGCAGCGGCGGCTGGGTCAGCCCGGAGGTGATCGCCTTGTTGGGGGAGGCCGGATGGTCCTGCGAGCGCCAGACGGAGGGGCCGGGGAAGTAGGCGTCGGAGTGGGACGGGTGGAAGACGATGTGCGGCACCATGCCGGTGCTCCACTGCCCGGCCAGCAGGCTGAGCAGCTCGGTCCCCGCCCGCCGGGTGTCCCAGCGGGCCAGGCCGATCGCGACGAAGGTGGAGTCCCAGTTCCACTGGTGGGGGTAGAGCCCGGGTGCGGGCACGGTGGCGGACCCCGTCCAGTTCGCGTCGAGCACGGACCACGCCTCGCGCCCGAGAGCGGCGTCGTCTACGGCCGGCCGCGCCTCCATCCGCTTAGTCTGCGCCTGTATCCGCCAGGAAAACAGGGGTTAAACCCAATAGTCGTCGCAATACCCTCCAAGACGGGTCGAAGGCCGCTATGACCGGCGGTCGGGATCACGCAGATGGGCGTAGATCTCCTCGGCGCTGATCTCCTCGACCTCCGGGACGCCCAGGTCGGTGAGGATGTCCAGGGCACGCCGCCACTGCTCGCGGGCCTCCTCGTGCCGGCCCAGGTCACGGTGGGCGCGGGCCAGGCCGTGCAGGGCGCGCACCTGGCCCGCCGGGTGGCCGAGGTCATGGGCGATGTCGAGAGCGGTCCGGTGGTAGGTGAAGGCCCGGTCGGGGCGGCCGGTGGCCTGGTGGACACGGCCGAGGCCGTACAGGCCCTCGAACTGGGCGTTGCGGTCGCCGATCCGGCGGGCGATCCGCAGGGCGCGGCGGTAGCGGTCGGTGGCCGGCCGGTGCTCGCCCCGCATGAGGTGGGTGATGCCGAGGCCGGTCAGCGCGCGCAGCTCGCCGTCGCGGCTGCCGGTGACGTCGGCGATCTTCAGTGCCTGCTCGAAGTGGTCGGCGGCCCGCCCGAACCAGCCCTGCGCCCGGTGCACGTGCCCCAGACCGCACAGCGCGCCCAGCTCCCCGTCCCGGTTGCCGGTCACCCGGGCGATCTCCAACGCCCGCTCGAAGCAGTCGGCGGCCCGCCCGAACCAGCCCTGCGCCCGGTGCACGTGCCCCAGACCGCACAGCGCGCCCAGCTCCCCGTCCCGGTTGCCGGTCACCCGGGCGATCTCCAACGCCCGCTCGAAGTAGTCGGCGGCCCGCCCGAACCGCCCCTGGGCGAGATGCACGTCGCCCAGGCCGCACAGGGCGGCGAGCTCCCGGTCGCGGTCGGCGAGGGCGCGGGCGGCGTGCAGGGCGTTGCCGTGCAGGGTGCGGGCGTGGGTGTAGTGCGCGCGGGTGTGCAGGTGGCGGTGGAGGGACGCCCACAGGTGCAGGGCGTGGGCGGGCCAGCCGTGCCGGGCCGCGTACGCGGCGGTGGCGAGCAGGTTGGTCAGCTCGGCGTCCAGCCACTCCGACGCGCGCGCCCGGTCCCCGGGGGCCCCGGAGCGGGCGTCCTGCCCCCGGGCCCGGACGGGGTGGTCGGTCTCGTAGGTGTGCGCCGTGTCCACGGCGGCCGAAGCGGTGCGGATGTAGTGGTCGAACAGGCGCATCAGCGCGGTGCGCCGGTCGGCGTCGGCGTCCTCGTCGGCCAGGGTGGCGGTGGCGTGCGTGCGTACCAGGTCGTGGAAGCGGTAGCGGCCCGGGACCGGTTCCTGCAGCAGGTGGGCGTCGACCAGGTCGTCGAGGAGATGGCCGGCGTGCTGGGGGGTGGTGCCCGCCAGGGCCGCGGCCGCGTGCCGCTCGATGTCGGGCCCCGGGTGCAGGCCGAGCAGCCGGTACATGCCCTGCCTGCCGGGGCTGAGGTGGTGGTAGGACAGGTCCATGGTCGCCGTGATGCTGAGCTGGCCGACTTCGAGCTCGCTGAGCCGGTGCTGGTGGTCGCGGAGCCGGCCGGCCAGGTCCGCCGGGGTCCAGCCGGGCCTGACGCGCAGCCGGGCGGCGGCGATGCGGATCGCCAGCGGCAGCCGGCCGCACAGCTCGACGATCTCGGTGAGCAGCCCGGGCGGCTGGCCGGCCAGGCGCTGCTCACCGGCGGTGCGGGTGAACAGCGTCAGCGCGTCGCCGGGCGGGAGGACCTCCAGGGAGAGCGTCCGGACGTCGTCGAGGCCGGCCAGGCGCCTGCGGCTGGTGATCAGCGTCAGGCAGCCGGGAGTGCCGGGCAGCAGGGGCCGCACCTGGGCCTCGCCGAGCGCGTTGTCCAGCAGGATGAGCACGCGCCGGCCGGCCAGCCGGGTCCGGTAGAGGGCGGCCCGGGAGTCGAGGTCGTGCGAGATCTGCTCACCGGGCACGCCCAGGGAGCGCAGCATCTGGTCCAGCGCGTCGGCCGGGTCGACCGGCGCCACCCCCTGGGTGAAGCCGTGCAGGTCGACGAAGAGCTGCCCGTCGGTGAAGCGGTCCGCCAGGAGGTGCGCGGCGTGCACGGCGAGCGTGGTCTTGCCGACCCCGGCCATGCCGCGGATGGCGCCGATCACCGGCACCTCGGGGCCGGACGCCGGGGCCCCCGGACCCGGCGCGGGCGCGTCGGGGCGGTCCGCCGGATGGGCGAGCGCCAGCAGGTCGGCCAGCTCCGCGGCCCGGCCGGTGAAGCTGGCGATGTCCCGGGGGAGCTGCCTGGGTACCGCCGGCGCTCCGGCCGGGCCACCGGCCGGGCCACCGGAAGCGGCCCCGGAGGCGGCCCCGGCCGGGACTCCGGACGCGGCTCCGGAGGCGACCCCGGACGCGGCTCCGGACAGACCACCGGACGGACCGGAGGCGGCCCCGGACGCGGCTCCGGACAGACCACCGGACGGACCGGAGGCGGCCCCGGACGGACCGCCGGACACGACACCGGACGGACCGCCGGACGGACCGCCGGACGGACCGCCGGGCGAGGCACCGGACGGGGCTCCGGGCAGGCCGGCGGGGGCGTCCGCGGGCGGGGCCAGGCCGGCGTGACCGGCCAGGATCTGGCGGTGCAGCCGCTGCAGCGGCGGGCTCGGCTCCACGCCGAGCTCGTGGACGAGCTGCCGGCGCAGCTCCCGGTAGGCGCGCAGCGCGTCGGCCTGACGGCCCGAACGGTACAGGGCGAGCATCCACTGGGCCTGTAATCGCTCCCGCAGCGGCTCCTCGGCGACCAGCACCCCCAGCTCGGCGAGCAGGTCGCCGTGGTGGCCGAGGGCGAGCTGGGAGTCGATCCAGGTCTCCTGCGCGGCGAGCCTGCGCTCCTCCAGCCGGACCAGCTCGGTGCCCAGCGCCTGGTCCAGTGCCGGGTCCAGCGCGACGTCCTCGAACGGCCGGCCGCGCCAGAGCCCGAGCGCCCGCCGCAGCCGCTCGGCCGCCAGTCCCGGCCGCCCGTCGGTCAGCGCCTGGCGTCCCTGCGCCGCGAGCTCCTCGAAGGTCAGCAGGTCGAGGTCGGCCGGGGAGAGCCGCATCTGGTAGCCGCCCGGCACGGTGCACAGCAGCGGGGGCTCGGTCCGGTCGGCCGGCCCGAGGGCCTGCCGGAGCGCGGACACGTAGGTGCGCAGCGCGACCGCGGCGGTGCGGGGCGGCCGCTGCGGCCACAGCGCCTCGACCAGCCGGTCGGCGGGGACGGGCCGGTTGACGTTCAGCAGCAGCACCGCCAGCAGGGTGCGCTGCTTGGCGGCGCCCAGCCGGACCAGCCGGTGGTCACCGGAGCGGACCTCGAGCGTGCCGAGGACGCTAAAGCGCATGACCCGGCACCGCCGGACGCCGTCCGCCCCGCGGCAGGTCCTGGCCCGTCGATATTCGGGCGGCCGGAGCCGCTCCGTCCGTCAGCGCCGCACAGCCACATATCATCAGCGCCATATACCCATATATATGACCACCTGTCGATATCTGAAGTTCACGGCGAATTGCCCGATAAATGGTGGTCATGTTCTATTTATCGCTGGCCACAACCACGGTTTGGGGCCGCATCAACGAGGACCGGCCCGTCGTGGCCCACCACCTGCCCGTCAAGTCCCGCACCGCGAAGGCGGAGAACGAGGATCCCGCCGGAATCGACGGCCTCCGGCCGGGCAGCGCCGCGGCCGCACCGGACGGCGCCCCGCCCGTTCCGGGTTACGGCGCCACCGGCCCGGACACGCCTTTCGGATAACCCTTTTCCGGATCTTTTCGACCGGCCGGATGAATGGCGGAAAGGCGGGGCCTTTCTCACGCCCCCGGCATCGGACGGCGGACGGCGGAGCCGTGGGCGTCCGCCCCCGCCCTCCCACGGCACGCCGTACCGGACCGGAGCGTTCTCGAATGGTGAGACGGCGCCCGCGGGACCGGCCGGGCCCGCGCCGGAGAACGGACACGCCGGACGTCGGGCTCGCGGCTCCCCATCTGTCTCATCATCTGGAAACGCGTGACTCGACGGTGTCAAGCCGCGCCTTTACCCGCCCTTGACAGCCGGGCCGCATCGTCGATGCGACTCCACTTCACTTCCGGAGGGGGCCCGGGGCCGATCGCCGTTCCGGGGCCGCCGGAACCGTGGCGCCGCGTCCCGATGAGCACCGATCCCCCGGCGACGGGGAAAGGAGAGTGCGCGTGTCCGAACTGATCAGCCTCGAAGAATGCGAGCGGCTCACCGCCAGAGACGTTCACGACCTCTACCGCAAACACGTCAGCCGCAGCCAGGTGTCGCTGATGACCTCGTTCGGTTTCGGCCGGGAGCTCGTCGAGCGCGCCGAGGGCGCCTGGATCTGGACCCGGGGCGGCCGGAGGATCCTCGACTTCACCGGCGGGGTCGGCGTGCTCAACCACGGCCACAACCACCCCCGCGTGCTGGCCGCCCGCCGGCGCTTCCAGGAGGCGCACAGGATGGAGGTGCACAAGACCTATTTCTCACCCTACGTGGCGGCGCTCGGCCACAACCTCGCCCAGCTGCTGCCCGGCGACCTGAACATGTCGTTCTTCCCCAACTCCGGCGCCGAGGCGGTGGAGGGCGCGGTCAAGCTCGCCTACAAGTACCACGGCGGGCGCCGGCAGCGGATCCTCCGCGCCGACATCGCCTTCCACGGCAAGCTGCTGGGCTCCGGCACCCTCACCGGCACCCCGGACCGCTTCCGCTTCCCGGGCATCCCGGGGGTGGGCACCTTCCCCTACGGCGACCTGGACGCCGTGCGCGCCGCGACCGCCGCGGCACGCACCCGCGACGGCGGCTGCGACGTGTACGCGATCATCATCGAGCCGTTCAGCGCCTCGACCATGCGTTCCTGCTCCGAGGAGTTCCTGCGCGGGCTGCGGGAGCTCTGCGACGCGGACGACATCATGCTGATCTTCGACGAGATCTACACGGGCTGGGGCAAGACCGGCAGCCTCTTCTACTTCATGCGCCATCCCGGCCTCGTCCCGGACATCGTGACCACGTCGAAGTCGTTCGGCGGCGGCAAGTCGTCGATCTCGGCGTACATCGCGCGCGAGCGGGTGTTCCGCAGGGCCTACGACAACCTCGCCGACTCGGTGATGCACAGCACCAGCACGACGTACTACGGGTTCGGCGAGGAGACCGCCACCGCGATCGAGGCGGTCAACGTCGCCGTCGAGGACGACTACCCGGGGCGGGCGCGCGAGATCGAGCGCGTCCTCGCCCCGGGCCTGGAGCGGATCCGCAAGGGGCACCCGGACACGGTGGCCGCGGTGCGGGGCGCGGGCGCGCTGTACGGGATCTTCCTGGACGGCGGGCCGAAGATCCTCGACCTCGCCGCGAGGCTCGCCCCGGGCGGCCTGGCCAAGGACCCCAACTTCCGCATCAAGCTGATCACCTGCTCGGTCGTCGACGCGCTCTACCGCGACCACGGCGTCTACGCCTACTACACGCTGAACGGGGACAACCCGCTGGTCGCCGCACCCCCGCTGGTCGTCGAGCCCGCGGACGTCGAATACTTCCTCGACAGTCTCGCCGCCACCCTGGACCAGGGCCTGCCGCGGCTGCTCACCCGGTTCGTGCGGGAGAAGGTGGCGCCGCGATGGCCGTCCGGGTCGTAGTCACGGGCAGCTCCGGGATGCTGGGCGGGAACCTGGTCCGGGGCCTGACGGAGGCGGGGTACGACGTGCTGGGCGTGGACCTGCGCCCGCGCTCCGACGGGTGCCCGCGGGCGCGGTACGCGATCGGCGACATCCGTGACACCCCGCTGATGACCGGACTGGTCACCGGGGCCGAGGCGGTGGTGCACTGCGCCGCGGCGCTGCCGAGCTACCCGGCCGGCGAGATCCGCGACGTGATCGTCGGAGGCACCCGCAGCGTGCTGGAGGCCGCCCGCCGGGCCGGCGTGCCGCGCGCCGTGCACGTCTCCTCCACGGCGGTGTACGGCCTGCCGCGGACGGTCCCCACGGCCGAGAGCCATCCCCGGGAGCCGGTCGACCCCTACAGCCGGGCCAAGGCGGCGGCGGAGGAGGTGGCGGAGGCGTTCCGGGAGGAGGGGATGTGCGTGCCGGTCCTGCGGCCCAAGACCTTCCTCGGCCCCGGCCGCATGGGACTGTTCTCGATGCTCTTCGAATGGGCCGAGGAGGGCCGTAACTTCCCGCTGCTGGGCCGCGGCGACGTGCGCATCCAGATGCTCGCGATCGACGACCTGGTCGAGGCGATCCTGCGCGTGCTCCAGGCGCCCGCGGACGTGGCCGGCGACACCTTCAACATCGCCGCCGCCGCGTTCGGCACCCTGCGCGAGGACTTCCAGGCGGTGCTCGACGCGGCGGGCCACGGCAGGCGGCTGGTGCCGCTCCCGGCCGGGCCGACCCTGGCCGCCCTGCGGCTGCTGGGCAGGACGGGGCTGTCCCCGGTGTACGAGCGGCTGCTGTACAAGCTGCTCGCGGACTCCTACGTCAGCATCGACAAGGCCCGGGACCGTCTCGGCTTCGAGCCCCGCTTCTCCAACCAGGAGGCGATCCTGCGCACCTACGCCTGGTGGCGGGAGAACCGGCGGCAGCAGGGCCGCGGGGCGCCCGCGGCCGGCCGGACCAGCCGCGACGCGTGGCGGCAGGGTGCGCTGTCGCTCGCGAAAGTCTTCTTCTGATCCCGGCCGGAGGTGCATATGCGTGTCATCGAACCTCCCGGCTCCCAGGGGGTGGCCCGGCCGCCGGAGCCGCTCGCCGACGGTGCGCCGGACGGCACGGCGGACGATGCGCCAGGCGGCACGGCGGACGGTGCGCCAGGCGGCACGGCGGACGGTGCGCCGGGCCGGCGGCCGGGGCTGCCGGCGGACCTGGCGGCCCTGATACGGCCGCTGCACGCGGCCAAGAGCGTCCTGCTGGTGCCCCTCGCGCTCGCCGACGCGAGCGTCTGGACCCTCGCGATGCTCGGCGCGACGGGCTGGGCCGTGGCCGGCTTCGTCCTGGCCGGGGCCTGCGTGTACGTCGGCAACGACATCGCCGACCGGCACCGGGACCGCCACCACCCCGTCAAGCGCCACCGTCCGGTCGCCGCCGGGCGGGTGCCGGTCTGGGCCGCCTGCCTGTACTGCGCCGCCCTGCTCGCGCTGCTCGGCGTGGTGGCCGGTTCCGGTCCCGGCCGGCCGTACTGGCCCCTGCTGGCCTACCTGGCGCTCAACGTCGCCTACACCCGCGTGCTCAAGCACATCCCCCTGATCGACGTGTGCGCCGTCGCGCTGGGCTTCGCGCTACGCGTCGTCCAGGGGTACGCGGCGATCGGGGAACCGGTCTCCGGGTGGCTGCTGGTCGCGGTGTTCTCGGTGTCGCTGCTGCTGGTGACCGGCAAGCGGCGCCAGGAGCTGCTGGAGTCCGGGACCGCCCACCGGCCCGCGCTGCGCGGCTACTCGGTGGGGCTGGCCGACCAGATGCTCCAGCTCACCTGCGTGCTCACCGCGGTCGCCGGCCTGATGTACCTGCGCACCGAGGCGCCGTTCGGCCCCTACGGCCAGCCGGCGATGCTGCTGGCCACGCCGTTCGTGATCTTCGCCCTGTTCCGCTACCTGCAGGTGGTGCTCGTCGAGGGGGGCGGCGGCGATCCGGTGCGGGGGGTGCTGCGCGACCGGGGTCTGGCCGCCACGGCGGTGGCGCTGGCCGTCGTGCTCGGCGTGACGCTCGTGCTGGCCCACCACCCCGCGCTGGCCGCGACGGTCCTGCGATGAACCCCACGACCCGAAAGGCGGCAGTCATGTCCCGGCCGTACCCCCTGGTCTCGGTCGTCGTCCCGGTGCACAACTCGGCCAAGACGCTGCGCGCCTGCCTCACGGCGGCGCTGGCGCAGACTTACCCCAGTCTGGAGGTGATCGTCGTCGACGACGCCAGCACCGACCGGTCCCGGGAGATCGCGGGCGCCTTCCCGTGCCGGCTGGTGGCGCACCCCCGCAACCGGGGCGTGTCGGCGGCCCGCAACACCGGGGCGGCGGCGGGCCGCGGCGAGATCCTGTTCTTCCTCGACTCCGACGTCGGCCTGGCCCCGGACGCGGTGCTCAACGCGGTGCGGCTGCTCGGCGAGGACCCCGGATGCGGGTGCGTCTACGGCGTGTACGCCAAGGAACCGCTCATCGACGACGGTCCCGTGGAGGTCTACCGGACGCTGCACCTGCACCACGCCCTCACCCGGGCGGCGGGTCCGACGGCGACGGCGGTCTTCGCCCTCGCCGCCGTCCCACGGGCGGTCTTCGACGAGGTGGGGCCGTTCGACGAGAACCTGCGCTGCGCCGAGGACGACGAGTACAGCGAGCGACTGCTGGCGCGGCACCGCATCCGGATCTCGGCCGAGGTCACCGGCCGCCACGACGAGGCCGACCGGCTCCTGCCGCTGCTGGCCGAGCAGTACCGGCGCGCGCAACTGCTGCGCTTCTCCGCCCGCAACCGGCTGCGGCCCGACGCCCTGAAGGTCAACCGCGTGCCGGGTCTCCTCGCCGTCGCGCTGGCCGCGGCGAGCGTCCCCGCCGGCCTGGTGTGGCCGCCCGCGCTGTCGCTGACCGGCGCCTGCCTCGCCGCGTTCGCGCTCTGCGATCCGCCGCTGTCACGGTTCGTGCTGCGGGAGAAGGGCCCGGCGTTCCTGGCCTTCTTCACCGGGGTGCACCTGCTCACGCACGCGGCGCTGCTGTCGGGCGCCGCCACCGGATGGGTGCGCGCCACGCTCGACTCCTCCTTCGGGCCCTCCCGGCGCGCGGCCGGGCGCCGGCGCCCGGCCGACCCCTCGAAAGGCTGGTGAACCATGACCGCCACGCCCCTCGTCTCGGTCATCATCCCCAACTACAACTACGCCGACGTGCTCGGGCTGTGCCTGCGCTCGGTCCAGGAGCAGACGTACTCCCCCATCGAGATCATCTACGTGGACGACTGCAGCACCGACGACTCCGTACGGGTCGCCGAGTCCCACGGGGTGCGGGTGCTCAGCACGCCGCGCAACAGCGGGGTGTCCGCCGCGCGCAACCTCGGCGTGGCGCACGCGCGGGGCGAGGTGCTGTTCTTCCTCGACTCCGACGTCGCGCTCGCCCCCGACGCGGTCGCCCAGGCCGTGGCGCTGCTGGGGTCCGACCCCGGCATCGGCGCGGTCTCCGGCAACTACGAGGCGGTCCCGCTGCGGCGTGACAGCCTGGTCAAGGAGTACCGCACCCTCTACCGCCACTACTGGTACCTGGTCGCCGAGGGCCCGATCAAGGGATTCCTGCCCGTCGCGATCATCGCCTTCCCCGCCGCCGTGTGGGCCGAGGTCGGGCCGTGGACGGCCGAGCTCACCCAGTCGGAGGGCGCCGACATCGGCGAGCGGCTCAACGAGCGCTACACCGTGCTGCTCACCTCGGCCGTGCGCGGGCGCCACGACGACGACGCCACCCTGCGCATCGCGCTGCGCAAGGTCTTCACCCGCACCCGCGTGCACGTGCCGTTCTTCCTGCAGCCCCGGCGGGCCGCGGGCGTGGTCGGCTCGCCGGAGTCGGCGGCGAGCCTGGCCGCCGCGCTGACGCTCCTCGCCCTGCCCGTGCCGCTGCTGACCGGCGCCGCGTGGTCGGCGGCGCTGCCGGCCCTGCTGCTGGCCGCCTGGCTGGGCATCGACCGGAAGATGTACCGATACGTGTTCGCCACCCGGGGCGCGGGCTTCGGGCTGTTCTTCGTCGGCACGCACTTCCTCGTCAACCTGACCATCGCGGCCGGGGCGGGCGTCGGGATCGTGCAGTGGCTGACCTCGCGCTCGTTCCGCCGCATGTACGCCAAGGCGCCCGCGTGACGGCCGTGCGGGGCGCCCGCCGCCTCCTGGCCGCCCCGGCGGGCCGCCGGGCGCTCGCCGGGCTGCGCGTGGCCGCCTACCTGCTCGTGGCCGGCTTCCTCGGCTACCAGCTGTGGCGGGTCCGCCATGGCCTGGGCGCGAGCCTGCGGCTGGTGGGCTGGGGGAACGCCCTGCTCGCCGCGGCGCTGGCGGCCGTCGGCGGGGTGCCCGGCTTCATCGGCTGGCGCATGCTGCTGGCCGGGCTGGGCACCCGCCTGCCCTGGCCGGTGGCGGTCCGGGTGTTCTTCCTCGCCGGGCTCACCCGCTACCTGCCGGGCGGCGTCTGGCCCGCGGTGGCGCACGCCGCGCAGGCCAGGCCGCTCGGCGAGCCCCCGGCCAGGCTGGCCGGGGCATTCGTGGCCAGCCAGGGACTGGCGGTGGTCGCCGGGCTCGCGGTCGGGCTGGTCGCCCTGCCCTGGCTGGTGGCGGCCGACGCGCTGTGGTGGGCGCTGCTGCCGGCGCTGGCCGCCGCGCTCGTGCCGGCGGCCCTGCCCCGGCTGCTGGAGAGGCTGCTCGGCGTGGCCCAGCGCGTGCTGCGCCGCGGCGACGTCCCGCCGGTCCTGCCCGGACGGCGCGTCCTGCTCACGGTGACCGGGCTGATGGCGGCCGGCTGGCTGATCAGCGGCCTGCACGTCACGGTGCTCGCGGTGGCGCTCGGCGCGCCCCTGTCCGGGGCCCTGACCGTGGGGGTCGGCGGCTTCGCGCTGTCCACCGTGGCCGGGGTCCTCACCCTGGTGATGCCCTCCGGGCTGGGCCCGCGCGAGGCCGTCCTCGGGCTCACCGTCGCCACCCTGCTGACCGGCAGCGGCCTGGTCACGCTGGTGGCGCTGAGCCGGGTGCTGATCACCGTGGCCGACCTGGCGTCGACCGCCGCCGTCCTGGGCTGGCTCGCCCGGACCGGCCGGCGCGGTCACCGCCCCACCCCGCCCGCCGGGGACCAGCACACACGACTCACCCGACAGCAAGGAGCCTCCCCATCATGACATCGACCTCGCACAGCGGCCCGCCGCCGGCCTCCCCGGGCCGCGAGCAGCTCCGCCACCTCGTCCGCCAGCTCCCCGCCGGGCGGGTGAGCGGACCCCTGCTGCGGGCGCTGGCCGCGCTGCCCCTCGCCGACCGGCCCTTCGCGTGGCTGGAGCGGCACCCGGCGGTGCACGGCACGGTCCTGTCCGCCTTCGGCCTGCGCCGGCCGATCTTCATCGACCACCCCGCCCGGCCGGAGCCGCGCTTCGGGTACGGCAGGCCGGACCACCCGCAGATCGCGGCGCTGCTCGAACGGGGCCGGGCCCGCTACGCCGAGCGGCTCACCCGCTTCCTCGCCCTGGAACAGCGCCTGGCCGCCATCCCGGTGCGGGAGCACCCGGGCGGCACCACGCCGTACTGGGACAACGGCTGGCTGCCGCCGCTGGACGCGCTCGCGCTGTACGGCTTCCTCACCGAGGCCGCGCCGCGGCGGTACGTCGAGATCGGCTCGGGCAACTCCACGAAGTTCGTCCGCCGCGCGATCGACGACCACGGCCTGCGCACCCACGTCACCTCGATCGACCCGGCACCACGCGCCACCGTCGACGCGCTGTGCGACACGGTGGTCCGCAGCCCGCTGGAGCGCGTGGACCCGGGGCTGTTCGCCGACCTGGAGGCCGGTGACATCGTCTTCCTCGACGGGTCGCACCGGGTCTTCATGGGATCGGACGTGACCGTCTTCTTCTTCGAGATCCTGCCGCTGCTGCGGCCGGGCGTCCTGGTGCAGCTGCACGACATCCTGCTGCCCAGCGACTACCCGCCCGAGTGGCGCTGGCGGCACTACTCCGAGCAGTATCTGCTCGCGGCCTTCCTCCTGGCCGACCCGGCCCGGTTCGACACCGAGCTGCCGAACGCGTTCATCGACGGTGACGCGCGGCTGCGCGGGCTGGTGGAGCCGCTCTGGCACCGCCTGGGGCTCACCGAGTCCTACCGCCCGGCGTCGTTCTGGCTGCGCATCCGCGACCGGGCGCCCGGCACGGCGGAGGCGGCGGAAACAGCGGGGACGGCGGGGACGGCGGGGACGGCGGCATGACCGTGGCGGGGCGCTGGGCGGTGCGGGTGGCGCTTGGGGTGTCGGCGGTGTGGCTGCTGTCCGCCCTGGCCAACTGGCTGACCGGCAGGTTCTGGTGGTGGGGGGGCGCGCTGCCGCTCCTGATGTTCTGCCTCGGGCCGCTGCTGGTGCTCGGGGCGGTGGCGATGCTCCTGCTCGCCCGCACGCGGCTGTCCCGCCTCGAACGGGTGCTGGTCAGCCTGGCGGCGGCGCAGGTGGCGCTCATCGCGCTGCGCCGGCTGCTCACCGGCCGCACCTGGGTGTGGGTCGTCCCCGATCTCATTGTGCCGCCCCTGCTGTTCGCGCTGCTGCCGGCGGCGCTGCTCGCGGCCCTCGCGGTGCTCCGGCTGTGCCGCGTCCGGACCGCCCGGACCGTCCGCGCGTGGACGGCCCTGCTCGCCGCGGCCGCCCTCGTCCTCGGCCTGGACCAGGCGGGGCTGAACCCGCGCGCCCCCTGGGCGTGGGCCGGGGACGGGCCCGCCCCGCCCGGCGCGCTCCACGTCGTCTCCTGGGACACCTACTGCTGGAACACCACCGACGACCCCGGCCGCTTCTTCGCCTACCTGAAAGGGTTCGACGCCGACGTCTACCTGCTCCAGGAGCACTCGGGGTGCGGCCCCGGGGCCCCGCTGCCCCTGCGGGACGGGGAGCGGCTGCGGAGCGAGTTCCCCGGCCACCACATCGCGACCGCCGGCGGCCTGCTGACGATCTCACGCCTCCCCGTGGCGGGCCAGGCGGCGCTGGGGGCGGACCCGAACCCGCTCGCGCCCTCCTGGACGGACGCGGCCCTCCGCACCGACCTGCGGGTCGGCGGACGCCTGGTCTCGGTGTACAACGTGCACTTCTACGACATGCTCTACCTCAGCTCCAGCCCGCTGAGCCGGGAGTTCTACCGGTCCATAGCGGCGCTGGACACCGCGCGGACGGCCCAGTTCGACGCGCTGGCCGCCGATCTCGGCCGTAACCGCAACCCCGTGCTGGTCTCCGGCAACCTCAACACGCTGCCCGGCACGGGACACGCGCGGCGGCTGGCGGGCCTGGCCGACGCGGCGCGCGCCGGCCGGTCACCGTACCCGGCGACGCTCACCTTCGCGGGGCTGCGGCTGTGGCGGATGGACTGGACCCTCACCTCGCCCGGCCTGCGCGTGCACCGCTACGAGCTGCGCTCCCCCGAGGGGATGTCCACCCACCATCTGCAGGACGTGGTCGTCTCACCGGCCGCCGGGGAGAGCGCCCGCGGCGCCGGGCCGTCCGCGCGCCGCGCCCCGGACCGTCATCCGAACCCGGACCAGAATCCGAAAGCGGGGTAACCCATGGGACCGGACCGTCCACTGGTCACCGTCATCGTGCCCAACTACAACCACGCGCGGTTCCTGCCGCTGTGCCTGGCGGCCCTGCGGGAGCAGACCCACTCCCCCCTGGAGATCATGGTGGTGGACGACTGCAGCACCGACGGATCGGTGTCGATCGCGGAGTCCATGGGGGTGCCCGTCGTCCGGACCCCGGCCAACGGCGGCTCCGCGGTGGCCCGCAACACCGGGGCCGCCCGGGCGGCCGGCGAGATCCTGTTCTTCGTCGACTCCGACGTGGCGCTGGCCCCCGACGCGGTGGCCACCGCGGTGGCGCTCCTGGAGGCCGACCCCGGCCTCGGCGCCGTCTGCGGCATCGAGGACCCCGAACCGCTGATCCGCTCCACCCGGACCGAGGACTACCGCGCCCTGCAGCACCACTACTGGTCGATCGGCTCGGAGGGCGAGGTCTCCTTCCTGTGGTCGGCGATGTTCGCGATCCGCGCGGACGTCTTCGCCGAGACGGGGCCGTTCAACCCGCTGCTGCGCCACACCGAGGAGGTCGACTACGGCCGGCGGCTCAGCCTGCGCCGGACCGTCGTGATCACCTCGGCCGTGCGCGGCCGGATGGGCCACGACCGCGAGCTGGGGGCGCTGCTGCGCAAACTCTTCCACCGCGGCCGGTTGCGCGTGCCCCTGTACGCCCGGCGGCGCAGGTTCGCGCGGGGCTACGAGACCGCCTCCCGGGCCTGGGCCTCCCTGGCGGCGGCGTTCGCGGCCCTCACCCTGCCGCTGCCCCTGCTCCTGGGCCCCGCTGCCGCCGCCGTACCGGTGCTCTGGCTGGCCGTCTCACTGGCCTGTGACGCGGGCATGTACCGGTATGTGTTCGCCCGGCGCTGCCCGCTCTTCGGCCTGTTCTTCGTCGGCGTGCACTTCCTGGTGAACCTCGTCATCATCGGTGGCGTGGCCGCCGGGGCGGCGCAGTGGCTGGTGTCCCGGCGCTTCCGCGGGGTCTACGACGTCCCGGCCCCGGCCGTGCTGCGGAGCGGAGGATGAAGGGCGTGTACGGCGGAGCGGAGACGGCGGACATGACAGGCGCCGCGGCGCGGCGGCCGCCCGCGCCGGCCGGCCGTACGCCCCGGCGGCGGGCCCGGGCGCTCGCCTGGGCCGCCGCCGCGTGGCTGGCGTTCGTCGTCCTGCACCACCTGCTGTCGGGCCGGTTCTGGCTGTGGCTGGTACCGGACCTCGTGCCGCCGCTGGTCTATCTCGCCGCGCCGCTCCTGCTGCTGGCCGCCGTGCCGCTGACCGGCCGGGCCGGCCGGACCCGGCGGTGGTGCGCGGTCCTGGCGGCCGCCTCCCTCCTCCTCGGCGCGGGCCAGAGTGGGCTCAACCCCGGCGCGCTGACCGGCGGCACCGCGGCCGCCGCCCCGGCCGGCGCGCTCCGCGTACTGTCGTGGAACACCGAATACTGGGACCAGGACGACGACCCGGACCGCTTCTACGCCTTCCTCAGGACCCGCGACGCCGACGTCTACGCGCTCCAGGAGTATCTGCACTGGTCCGGCGGCGCCCCGCGCCAGGTCGACGACCTGGCACGGCTGCGCCGGGAGTTCCCCGGATACCACCTCGCGGTGAACGGCGAGCTGGTCACACTGTCCCGCCTGCCCATCGTCTCGGCCCGGGCGCTGGGGCCGGCCGGGGTCCTCGGCCCCGGCTCCCCGTGGCGGGCGGCGTTCGACCTGGCCAAGGTCCTACGGACCGACCTGCGGGTCGGCGCCTCCGTGCTGTCGGTCTACAACGTGCACGTCCCCACCCAGTACATGCTGGACGACAGCCCGCTGACCTCGCGGTTCTACACCGGGTTACGGGACCGCGACGCCGCCCGCCAGGCACAGTTCGACGGCCTGGAGGCCGACGTCGGCGCCAACCGCGGCGCGCTCGTCGTCACCGGCGACTTCAACACCACCTACGCCATGGGCGACCTGGGGTGGCTGTCCGGCCGGCTCTCCAACGCCAACCGCGCCTCCCCCGACCTGCTGCCCGCCTCCTGGCCGGCCGGCGGGCCGGCCCTGTGGCAGCTCGACTGGACCTTCACCTCGGCGGCCACCGTCCACGACTACGGCCTCCTGGATCCCCATGGCCTGTCCGACCACCGCGCGCAGGACGTGCTGGTGTCCGTCGGCGGCTGAGGGCCCATCCGGCCGGACCGGCTCCGGGACCTCAGGGGCCGTCCGGCCGCGGGCGGCCCCTGAGGACAGGCCGGCGGCCGGACCTCAGGTCAGGTGAGGAGTCCCGCGCCCCAGTAGGAGCCCGGCTGCACCCCGCCCGGGCAGGCGAACACGCCGGACCCGACGTGCTGGATGTATTCGTTGAGCGTGTCCTTGGCCGCCAGGGCGCGCTGGATCGGGATGAACCCCTTCTCGGGGTCACGCTGGTAGGCCAGGAAGAACAGGCCCGCGTCCAGCCGTCCCAGGCCGTCGCTGCCGTCGGTGAAGGAGTAGCCCCGGCGCAGGATCGTCACCCCGCCCAGGGAGTCCGGGTGGGCCAGCCGCACGTGGGAGTCGACCGGCATCTTGGCCAGGACCACGGGGTCGTGCTCGCGTGTGCCCCCGTACGGGGCGCCCTCCCGCTTGGTCCGGCCGAAGATGTCCTCCTGCTCCTTCAGCGAGGTCCGGTCCCAGGTCTCGATGTGCATCCGGATCCGCCGGGCCACGAGGTAGGAGCCGCCGCGCATCCACTCGGGCCCCTCCTCGCCCACCCAGACGTGCTCGTCCAGCCGCTTGCCGTCGGTCCCGGCGATGTTGGCGGTGCCGTCCTTGAAGCCCATCAGGTTGCGCGGGGTCTGCGCGTCCGGCGTGGTCGAGGACGTCTTGCCGAAGCCGAGCTGGGACCACCGGACCGACGCCGTGCCGAAGCCGATGCGCACCAGGTTCCGTACGGCGTGCACCGCGACCTGGGGGTCGTCGGCGCACGCCTGCACGCAGAGGTCGCCGCCGCTGCGGGCCGGGTCGAGCTTGTCCCCCGGGAAGTGCGGCAGCTCCTTGAGCCGGTCCGGCCTGGGCAGCTTCAGCTTGTCGAAGAATGTGGGGCCGAAACCCACCGTCAGCGTGAGCCGCGAGGCGGGCAGGCCGATGGCCTCGCCGGTGTCGTCCGGCGGGGCGAGCTCCGCGCCCGTCGCCCCGCCGCCGACCTCCTGCGCCGCGGTCATCCGGGCCGCCGCGGCGGTCCACGCCTTCAGCATCGCCACCACCGCCTCGCGGGAGTCGGTGCTCAGGTCGAAGGCGGCGAAGTGCAGCCGGTCCTGGACCGGGGTGGCGATCCCGGCCTGGTGCGGACCGTGGAACGGGATCGAGGCACCGGGCGAGTCGGCCCGGACCGGCTCCGGCTGCGCCTGTCGTACGAAGCCTGCGCCCGCGACGGCGGCGGCCCCGGCGCCCACGGCGAGGCCCGCGCCGGTCAGGAGCCTGCGTCGGCTGAGATCGGGCATCTCTTCCCCTTCTCGTGAAAGATCGACCGGCCGCGACCACGGCCGGACCGGACAGCGGTCCGACGGCGGTGCCGGCCGGGGCGAGGAGGCCATGGGCGGTGGCGGAACGGCGGACGGGAGGCATCGAGGCGCCTGATGGTCGGTCAGGCGTCCCTAACTTAGCTTCCCCTTACCTCAATCCGCCAACCGGGTGACCCTCAGGCGGATGTGACAAGCGCCACCGTCGGCCTGCGGGCGCGGGCGCGGGCACCGGCCCCGGCGCCGGGAACGGCGAAGGCCCCCGGGACGCGCACCAGGGGGCCTTCGCCGTACGGACTCTCAGTCGAGATAGTCGCGGAGCATCTGAGCTCTGGTCGGATGGCGGAGTTTGGCCAGGGTCTTGGACTCGATCTGCCGGATCCGCTCCCGCGTCACGCCGAACTCCCGGCCGACCTCCTCCAGCGTCCGGGGGTGTCCGTCGGCCAGGCCGAAGCGCAGCTGGATGATGCGCTGCTCACGGTCGGACAGCGTGGCGAGGATGTCGTCGAGCTGGTCCTGCAGCATGATGAAGGCCGCGGCCTCCATCGGCACGACCGCGTCGGCGTCTTCGATGAAGTCACCGAGGTCGGAGTCCTCCTCGCCGATCGGCGACTGCAGCGAGACGGGCTCCTGCGCGATGCGCTGGATCTCGATCACCCGGTCGATCGGGAGATCCATCTCCAGCGCGATCTCCTCGGGCGCCGGCTCGCGGCCCAGATCCTGGTGGAGCTGGCGCTGCACCCGGACCAACTTGTTGATCGTCTCGACCATGTGCACCGGAATGCGAATGGTGCGCGCCTGGTCGGCGATGGCCCGTGTGATCGCCTGGCGAATCCACCATGTGGCATACGTGGAGAACTTGTATCCCTTGGTGTAGTCGAATTTCTCGACCGCCCGGATGAGCCCGAGGTTGCCCTCCTGGATCAGATCCAGGAACAGCATCCCGCGGCCCACATATCTTTTGGCGATGGAGACGACGAGCCGCAGATTGGCCTCGATCAGCCGCTGCTTGGCCCGCGTGCCCTGCCAGACCAGCTCCTTGAACTCCGGGAAGGCCAGCCGCGAGACGATGTTCGCCAGCTTGTCCTCGGCGAACAGCCCCGCCTCGATGGACTTGGCGAGCTCCACCTCCTCCTCGGCCGTCAGCAGTGGCACCCGCCCGATCTCCCGCAGGTAGATGCGGACCAGATCGCTGGTCGGCGCCCGTTTACCGACGTCCTCCTCATCCGAGCGGGTGGTCTCCTCATCGCCCTGGGGCTCGAGAACCTCCACTCCGTGTTCGGCGAGCATGCGGACGACGCGTTCGAGCGCGTCGGACGGCAGCTCGGATTTGTCGAGAGCGGCGGCCACGTCGTCGACCGTGACGCTTCCGCGCTCCCTCCCTTTCGCAACGAGGTCGGCCACCTGGTCTACCGATGGCGGCCCACTTGGCAGCACCGATGCACCCACGGGACACAGTCTGCTGTATTGGGTCCCCAAAATGGCAGACCTATTTTTGGCACCGAAGGTAAGGCCCGGATCATTATCGAACCGAGACCTTATTAGGGTTTGGTCGAATCAGCGCATGGAAATTAAAGCCAATTACGCGATCAGCTTCCGGCGGCGCGTTCCTTCAGCACGCGCCGCTGCTGCTCCAGCGCGACCAGCTCGCCGTAGAGGCGGTTGTAGTCCTGCTGTTGCTCAACCGGGTTGGTCCGCTCCATCCGTGACTTGAGCTGGTCGAGCGCATGTGTGACGGTGATGAGCTCAAGTGCCACCAGCATCCCTGCGGCGTATCGTTCCTCGCTCGTCAGGTCCACCCGGACCTCCTCGACCGCGAACCGGGTCACCAGCCCCCGCAGCGCGTCGTCGGCGCTCTCCAGCAACCGGTCCACCCACTCCCGACCGCCAGCGCCGGCGGCCGCCACGCCTCCCACTCCGATGATGAGCCGGTGGAGGGCGAGATGCTCGGGAAGGCTGAACGCCTCCGCGCCGATCACGTCGAACCCGGGGCCGAGCAGCGCCGGGCGCTGCACTGCCAGTTTGAGGACCTCGGCCTCGGTCCGGACCCTGGGGTCGGTCAGGTCGGCGATCTTCCTCGGCGCCGCCTTCTGGCGCGGCCCTGGCTGGGCCGCTCTCGTGGAGACCTCCACGATCCGGTCGAGCACGAAGCCCTCGTTGTTGAAGCCGAGCCAGCGGTCCAGGCTCACCGCATAGAGCTTACGCAGCGCGTGGTCCTTGATCCGGGACACGATGGGCGCCGCTGCGTCGAGCGCGGCCAGCCGCCCCTCGTTGGTGGTGGCGTCGTAACGGGAGATCACGCTGCGGATGGCGAACGCGAACAGCGGCTCCCGGCTGGCGATCAGGTCGCGCACGGCGGCCTCGCCCTGCCGCACGCGCAGGTCGCACGGGTCGAGCCCGTCGGCCTGCACGGCCACGAAGGTCTGGGTGACGAACTTCTGCTCGTCGGCGAAGGCCCGCAGCGCCGCCTTCTGCCCGGCGGAGTCTCCGTCGAAGGTGAAGATCACCTCGCCCTGGGAACCGGTGTGGTCCAGCAGCAGCCGGCGCAGCACCTTGATGTGCTCCTCGCCGAACGCGGTGCCGCAGGTGGCCACCGCCGTCGGCACGCCCGACAGGTGACAGGCCATCACGTCGGTGTAGCCCTCGACGATCACCGCCTGGGACCGCTTGGAGATCTCCCGCTTGGCCAGGTCGACGCCGTAGAGGACCTCGCTCTTCTTGTAGAGCGGGCTTTCGGGGGTGTTGAGGTATTTCGGGCCGTCCTCGGCGTCGTTCAGCTTCCGCGCGCCGAAACCGATCACGTCGCCGGTGATGTCGCGGATGGGCCAGACCAGCCGCCCCCGGAAGCGGTCTATCGGACCCCGCCGCCCCTCCTTGGCGAGGCCTCCCTTGATCAGCTCCGCGCTGGTGAACCCCCGGGCCATCAGGTGGCGGGAGAGCGCCTCCCACTCGGCGGGGGCGTAGCCCACCCCGAAGTGCTCGGCGTCGACCCGCTCGAAGCCCCGCTCCGACAGGAATCTGCGCCCGACCGCGGCCTCCGGCGCGGTCAGCTTCGAGGCGTAGAACTCCGCCGCCGCCCGGTGCGCCTCGATCAGCCGGCTCCGCTCGCCCTGCTCGCGGCCGGGGACGTAGCCGCCCTGCTCATAGCGGAGCTGGATGCCGGCCCGGTTCGCCAGCCGCTCCACGGCCTCGCCGAACGACAGGTGCTCCAGCCGCCGGACGAAGGTGATGACGTCGCCGCCCTCGGCGCAGCCGAAGCAGTACCAGTATCCCCGGGTGGGGGTGACGTTGAAGGACGGACTCTTCTCGTCGTGGAAGGGGCACAGCCCCTTCAGGTTTCCGCCGCCCGCGTTGCGGAGCTGGATGTGCTCACCCACGATGTCGGCGATCGGTGAGCGCTCCCGCACGAGCGCGATGTCCTCGTCACTGATCCGGCCTGCCACGCCGTGAGTCTAGTGGGGCCCTCCGACAGGTCCGAGCCGGACGACGGGGACGACTTTCTCGAACGGGTCGTGACCAATCGGAAGGTCGGTTACAAAGGTAAAGGCTGATTCTCGATAAGTTACGCGGGTGGAGATCATGCGATCGGGGCATATAGCACGGTTGGCCGCGGTAACCAGCGCGGCGCTCGTCACCGGGGCCTGCGCCTCACCGGGCGGCGTGGCGGGCATCAGCACCCTTCCTCCGGCTCCCGTGGCCGAGGCGGTCGCCGCGGCGCCGGGCGCGGTGACCGCGACGATTCCGGCGCCCACGGCGACGCCCACCCCCAAGGTGCCGGTGAGGGTGACGGTCGACCGGCCCAAGGCCGACGACCCGGTGCAGGTGCCGCCGCCCAAGGTGTCCGACCACACCTACGTCTTCCCCGTCAGGGGCTGCCGGGTGACCTACGAGAGCAGGCTGCTGGTCCTGCCCAAGACCACGATCTGGGCGGCCAAGGGGTGCTCGTTCGTCTCGCCGGTGAACGGCGTGGTCCACGAGGTCAACATCAAGAACCGCTGGACGCCCTCCACCGACCGGGGGACCGACCGCGAGGGCCGGTTCGTCACCGTCATCGGGGACGACGGCGTGCGCTACCTCGGCGGGCACCTCGACAGGGTCACCCCGGGGATCCGGCCGGGGACGCGGGTCAGCGCGGGCCAGGTCCTGGGCCAGGTCGGTAACTCGGGCAACGCCCGCTCCACCGCCAGCAACCTCTACTTCGCCATCTCCTGGAAGACCGAGCCCGCGCTCTGGTGGGTACGGCGCGGCATGGTCAAGCCGTGGAACTACCTGGACGCCTGGCTGAACGGCAACCGCACGCTCTCACCCAAGGACGAGATGCAGGCCGTGATGGCCCAGACCGGGGCGGCGCCCAAGTGCGCCACCCTGTGCAAGTCCAAGCCGGCGGCCAAGCCCAAGGCCACCGAGAAGCCCCCGCAGCCGGACGACGAGAACATCACCATCGGGGGTTAGCGGCCGGACAGGCGCCGCTGCCAGGTGACCGCGGAGGTGTCGGTGAGCGAGGCGATCTGGTCGACGACCACGCGGAGCCGCCCGGCGTCGCCGCCGGCCCTGGTGAAGGAGGGCCGGAGCGCGGGCTCCAGCGTGCCGGGCGCGCCCAGCATGATCAGGTGGGCCAGGTCGTGGATGAGCTCGCGCTGCCTGGCCTGGTTGGCGTTGTGCGCGTCCCTGGTCATCACGTAGTGGGCGGTGAGCCCCTTCAGCAGGGCGCACTCCAGGCGGGTGGCCCTGGGCACGATCAGGTCGGCGCCGTGGCGGCCGGCGGCCGGGCCGTACGCCTCCCGGGTGGCGATCTGCGCCGAGCGGCACAGGCGGCCGATGAGCGAGCTGGTGAGGCCCTTGATCGCGGCGAGGGCGGCGAGTGAGCCGTCGAAGTGGCGGGGCCAGAGCGGCTGGGCGACCAGCCGGCTGAAGATGTCCTCCAGCTCACCGGTGTCGGCGTCCGGGGCGTACCAGTCGCGGGTGGTCGCGCAGACCTCGCGGCGCTCGCCGGCCTCGCGCAGCGCCTCCGGCGCGACGGCGCCCGAGTGGAGGGCGTCCTCCAGGTCGTGCACCGAGTAGGCGACGTCGTCGGCCCAGTCCATGATCTGGGCCTCGAAGCTGACCCGCCCTTCGGGCGCGCCCTCCCTGATCCACTCGAAGACGGCCAGGTCGTCGCCGTAGGCGCAGTATTTCGGGCTCGTCTCGCGGGTCCAGGGATATTTGACGGCGGCGTCCAGGGAGGCGCGGGTGAGGTTGAGCCCGGCGCTGCGGCCGTCCTCGGTGACGACCTTGGCCTCCAGCCGGGTCAGCAGGCGCAGGCTCTGGGCGTTGCCCTCGAACCCGCCGCATCCGGCGGCCAGCTCGTTGAGCGCGGTCTCCCCGTTGTGCCCGAACGGCGGGTGCCCGAGGTCGTGGGCCAGGCAGGCGGTCTCCATCAGGTCGGGGTCGCGGCCGAGCGACTGGCCCATCTCCCGGCCGATCTGCGCGCACTCCAGCGAGTGGGTCAGCCGGGTGCGCGGGATGTGCTGCCCGCTGCCGAGGGTCTCCCCAGGCCCGACCACCTGGGTCTTGGCGGCCAGCCGCCGCAGCCCCGCGCTGTGCAGCACCCGCGCCCGGTCTCGCTCGAACGGGCCTCTCTCCGGGTTGCCGGGAGGTTCCGGCACCCATCTTGCCTGGTCGTGCTCGTCGTAACCGTGCATAAGTGCAGTGATTTTATCCAGGAAAGGAGCGGTCCATGCCGAACGGCAAGAAAACACCTGATGACCCTGACCTGCGGGCATCGGACCGTGCCAGGCGGGCCCGCCGGACCGCGGACGGCCTTCATCGGCGTCCGGCCCCCTGCGGAACCGGCCGCGCGGGCCGGCGGGGTGGACACCGGCCCACCCCGCCGCCCTGAACGGTCCCGGCCGCCGCCCCGCGCTCCGGGCGCCCCGCCCGGCGGCACCGGAGCGCGGGGCGCCCGATGACCGGGCGGGCGCTCCTAGCGGGTGCCGGAGTCCGTGGGGGCGGCCAGGGCCGCGCGTCCGGCCTCCAGCCGGGCGACCGGGATGCGGAACGGCGAGCAGGAGACGTAGTCCAGGCCCACCTCGTGGCAGAAGTGGACCGACTCTGGGTCGCCCCCGTGCTCACCGCAGATGCCCAGCTTGAGGTCGGGACGGGTGGCCCGGCCCTCCTCTGCGGCGATCCGCACGAGCCGGCCGACGCCGTCGCGGTCCAGGGACTCGAACGGGGAGACGCCGAAGACGCCCAGCTCCAGATACTTGGAGAAGAACGCGGCCTCGACGTCGTCCCGGGAGAAGCCCCAGGTCATCTGGGTCAGGTCGTTGGTGCCGAAGGAGAAGAACTCCGCGGCCTCGGCGATCTGCCCGGCGGTCAGCGCCGCGCGGGGCACCTCGATCATCGTGCCGACCAGCGCCTCGACGCCGACCTCGGCGAGGATCGCCCGCGCCTCGTCCTTGACGGTCTCCAGCTCCTGGACGGCGGCGACGAGCGGGATCATGATCTCCGCGCGGGCTCCCGGGACGGCCTTGGCCGCCTCGGCGATCGCCCGGACCTGCATCGCGAACAGGCCGGGGATGACCAGGCCGAGCCGTACGCCGCGCAGGCCGAGCATCGGGTTCTGCTCGTGCAGGCGCTTGACCGCGGCGAGCAGGCGGCGGTCCTTGTCGTCGGCCCCCTCGCCGGCGAGGGCGACCTTGACCGCCAGTTCGGTGTAGTCGGGCAGGAACTCGTGCAGCGGCGGGTCGATCAGGCGGATCGTGACGGGCAGGCCCTCCATCGCCTGGAAGATCTCGGTGAAGTCCGCCTTCTGCAGCGGCTCCAGCGCGGCCAGCGCCCGCTCCCGCTCCTCGCCGGAGGTGGCCAGGACCAGGTCCTCGACGAGCTGGCGGCGGTCGCCGAGGAACATGTGCTCGGTACGGCACAGTCCGATCCCCTGGGCGCCGAACCGGCGGGCGCGGGCGGCGTCCTCGGCGTTGTCGGCGTTGGCCCGCACCTCCAGCCGCCGGGCACCGTCGGCGTGGCTCATGATGCGGTGCACGGCCTGGACGAGCTCGTCGCCGGTGTCGCCGGTGCCCTCGAAGTACTCCACGACCGAGGAGGCGACCACGGGCACCTCGCCGAGGTAGACGGCGCCGCTGGAGCCGTCGATGGAGATCACGTCCCCCTCGGAGACCACGACGCCGCCGGGGGCGGTGAACCTGCGCTCCTTGGTGGAGACCTCCAGCTCCTCCGCGCCGCAGACGCAGGTCTTGCCCATGCCGCGGGCGACCACGGCCGCGTGCGAGGTCTTGCCGCCGCGGCTCGTCAGGACGCCCTGGGCGGCGATCATCCCGGACAGGTCGTCGGGGTTGGTCTCGTGGCGGACGAGGATGACGGCCTCGCCCTGGGCGGCGAGCTCGACGGCCCGCTCGGAGGAGAAGACCGCCTTGCCGACGGCCGCGCCCGGGGAGGCGTTCATGCCCGTTGTGATCTTCGTGGTCTCCGCGTCCTTGGCGAAGCGCGGGAACATCAGCTGGGCGAGCTGGGCCCCGGTGACCCGGGTCACGGCCTCGTCGAGGTCGATCAGCCCCTGGTCGGCGAGCTGTACGGCGATGCGGAAGGCGGCACCGGCGGTCCGCTTGCCCACCCGGGTCTGGAGCATCCAGAGCTTGCCGCGCTCGACCGTGAACTCGATGTCGCACAGGTCGCGGTAGTGGTTCTCCAGCTTCTCCATGATCTGCATGAGCTCGTCGTAGACGGACTTGTCGATGCCCTCCAGCTCCTGCAGCGACATGGTGTTGCGGATGCCGGCCACCACGTCCTCCCCCTGGGCGTTCTGCAGGTAGTCGCCGTAGACGCCCTGGTGCCCGCTGCCGGGGTCGCGGGTGAAGGCCACTCCGGTGCCGGAGTCCATGCCGCAGTTGCCGAAGACCATCGAGCAGACGTTGACCGCCGTGCCGAGATCGGCCGGGATGCGCTCCTGGCGGCGGTAGAGGACGGCGCGCGGGGCGTTCCAGGAGTCGAAGACCGCCTTGACGGCCATGCGCATCTGCTGGTGCGGGTCGGCGGGGAAGTCCCGTCCGGTCTGGGTGCGGATGATGTCCTTGTAGGTCTCGACGAGCCGCTGGAAGTCGGCCGCCTCCAGGTCCAGGTCGTCGCGGCCGTCCTTGATCTCCTCAAGGGCGTCGTCGAACAGCGCGGCGTCGATGTTCTGGACGGTCTTGCCGAACATCTGGATGAGACGCCGGTAGGAGTCCCAGGCGAAGCGCTCGTTGCCGCCGGACTGCTTGGCCAGGCCGTGCACGGACTGGTCGTTGAGCCCGATGTTGAGGACGGTCTCCATCATGCCGGGCATGGAGAACTTCGCCCCGGAGCGTACGCTCACCAGCAGGGGGTCGTCGGCCTGGCCCAGGCGGCGGCCCATCCGCTCCTCCAGCGCGGCCAGGTGCCGGGAGACCTCCTCCTCCAGGCCCGCGGGGAGCTCGCCGTCCGCCAGGAACCGGCGGCACGCGTCGGTGGTGATGGTGAAGCCGGGGGGCACCGGCAGCCCGAGATTGGTCATCTCAGCCAGGTTGGCACCCTTACCGCCGAGCAGATCCTTGAGATCTTTGTTGCCCTCGGTGAAGTCGTAAACGTACTTGGGCACGGTTGCTCCTTCTGCGACTTCAAATGACGTGTGGTTCCGCCTCACTTCGGACTCTACCGACGAATAAGATGATGAAACGTCACCCAAGGTGTTGAGGTGTATTCACGCACGTCAGACCCCATCAAGCGGTCTAATCCAATTCAAATCGGAGTCAAATCAACATCGATATCGGCCGCCCGGAGAATTGGTATAAACCAATTGGTGTAAACCAATTGTCTCAACATTCAAACACGTTCACCGCCGGTTCAGGCCCTGGGGTACGGGGCCGGGCCCGCCCGGGAAAAGCGACGGCCGGCGGCCCCGTCGGGGCCGCCGGCCGTCACCGGTCGGAAGGAGCGGTCCTCAGTCGTTGAGGTGCTGGCGGAGGTAGGACTCGACCTTGTCGAGGGCCACGCGCTCCTGGGCCATCGAGTCGCGCTCGCGGATGGTCACCGCATGGTCGTCGAGGGTGTCGAAGTCGACGGTGATGCAGAACGGCGTTCCGATCTCGTCCTGGCGGCGGTAGCGGCGGCCGATCGCGCCCGCGTCGTCGAACTCGACGTTCCACCGGCGGCGGAGCTGGGCGGCCAGGTCCTTGGCCTTCGGCGACAGGTCGGCGTTGCGCGACAGCGGGAGCACCGCGACCTTGACCGGCGCGAGCCGGTGGTCGAGGCGCATGACCGTGCGCTTCTCCATGACGCCCTTGGCGTTGGGCGCCTCGTCCTCGGTGTAGGCGTCGATCAGGAAGGTGAGCGTGGCGCGGTCGACACCGGCCGCCGGCTCGATCACGTACGGGACGTAGCGCTCGCCGGTGTCCTGCTCGAAGAAGCTGAGGTCGGTGCCGGAGGCCTTGCCGTGCGCGGTCAGGTCGAAGTCGGTCCGGTTGGCGATGCCCTCAAGCTCGCCCCACTCGCTGCCGGTGAAGTTGAAGCGGTATTCGATGTCGACGGTCCGCTTGGAGTAGTGGGACAGCTTCTCCTGCGGGTGCTCGTAGATGCGGAGGTTGTCCGGGTTGATGCCCAGATCGGTGTACCAGCCGAAGCGCTCGTCGATCCAGTATTGGTGCCACTCCTCGTCGGTGCCCGGCTTGACGAAGAACTCCATCTCCATCTGCTCGAACTCGCGGGTGCGGAAGATGAAGTTGCCCGGGGTGATCTCGTTGCGGAACGACTTGCCGATCTGGCCGATGCCGAACGGGATCTTCTTGCGGGCGGACTGCTGCACGTTGAGGTAGTTGATGAAGATGCCCTGCGCGGTCTCCGGCCGCAGGTAGGCCAGGCCGGACTCGTCCTCGACCGCGCCGAGGTAGGTCTTCAGCAGGCCGCTGAACTGCTTGGGCGCGGTGAAGGCGCCCTTGTTGCCGCAGTTGGGGCAGGTGATGTCGGCCAGGCCGTGCTCCGGGGCCTTGCCGTGCTTCTCCTCGTAGGCCTCTTCGAGGTGGTCGGCCCGGTAGCGTTTGTGGCACGCCTGGCACTCGGTCAGCGGGTCGGTGAAGGTCTCCACATGGCCACTGGCCTGCCAGACCTCACGGGCCAGGATCACCGAGGAGTCGAGGCCGACGACGTCGTCACGGCCCTGCACCACGCTCTTCCACCACTGCCGCTTCACGTTGCTCTTGAGCTCCACGCCCAGCGGCCCGTAGTCCCAGGAGGCGCGCAGGCCGCCGTAGATCTCGCTGGAGGGGTAGACAAGGCCACGTCGCTTGGCGAGGCTGACGATGGTGTCCATGATGTCCGTACGGCGTGCCATAAGGGAAAGTCTCCATCCGGCTGGAGGTCGGCGAGGAATGATTGAGTTCCCAGCTTAGGGGAGTCGGACGAGCGGGACGCGCGCATGGAGCATGACGCCTGCCTTGCGATGGAAAGGCTGGTTAAAGACGGTTCACGTCTTCGAAGGCGCTCGGCTCGTTGATCATCAGGGTCATCAGCGGATACATCGCCATCCGCGCGGCCCCCAGGGCGCGCCGGTAGAACCCGGCCCCCTCCCACTCGCTGACCAGCGCCCACAGCTCCGGTTCGTCCACCGACCGGGCGACCCGGCCGCGCACGTATCCGGGCTGTCCGGCCAGGGTGTCGACGATGTCGTGCGCCCGGGCCAGGAACTCCTCGGTCTGGCCGGGCGGCACCGAGTAACGGATGAGAGCCAGCATCCGCACAGCATGCCAGAGGACGGTCCCGCCCCCGCTCCCGGCACGTCGCCGGAGACGGGCGGCGGGGACGCGGGGACCGTGTCCGGCTACTCCCCGGTCACGCCGTCGATGCGCTCTCGCAGCAGGTCGGCGTGGCCGTTGTGGCGGGCGTACTCCTCGATCATGTGGACGAGGATCCACCGATGGGAGCAGTCCTGCCCGCGGCGCTTCCGCCTGCCCACGGCGTCCAGCGGCACCTCGGCCGACACCTCGCGGGCGTGCTCGACCTCGGCCCGCCAGACGGCGAACGCCTCCTCGGCCGAGGCGGTGTCCGCGCCGTCGAAGTCCGCGTCGGGGTTGACGTCCTTGCCGTACAGCGAGGGGACGTCCTCGTCGTTGAGGATGTGCCGGAACCAGGCCCGCTCCACGTGGGCCATGTGGCGGACCAGGCCGAGCAGGGACATGGCCGACGGCGGCACGGAGCGCTCGCGGAGCTGGTCCTCCGACAGGCCGGCGCACTTGGCGGCGAGGGTCCCGCGGTGCCACTCAAGCCAGTTGTTCAACATGGCGCGCTCGTCGCCGACGAAAGGGGGAGGAATGCGATTGTCGGTCATGTTCGGCAACGTACCGCCCGGCCACGGCCGGCGAGGAACCGGACACAACCGCTGTCGGCCCCCGCCCGGCGGCTCCGGAGACGGACGGCGAGGGACCCACCCGCCGCCGCCCTCACCCGCGGCTCCGGCCACGGCCGACAGGTGACCCGGCGCACCTGGCACCGGGTCCGCCCGGCCCCGGAGGCGGGCGGGCGGGCGTGGGGCATGTCGCGCCGGGCGTCGCGGCGTTAGGCTCGGGCCGTGGCCGACAAACACAGCGAGCGACCCGCACACCCGCTGGCCCAGCACCGCCCTCAGCAGCGGAGACAGCGCCCGCTCCCACCCGGTGAGCAGTTCTTCACCCCGGGCGCGACCGGCCTGCGGCAGAAGGTCGAGCGGCGCAGCGCGGCCCCGCTCGTCTTCCTGTTCCAGCTCCCCCGCTGGATCGCCCCGGTGGCGCTCGTGGTCCTGCTCCTGACCGGTTTCGCCGTGGCGTCCTTCTGGGGCGGCCTCGCGGTGCTGCCGGTGATCGGGTTCGTCGGCTGGCTCGCCTACATGTCGTGGCCGTCGCTCGGCGCCAAGGGCCGCATCCTGCGTGTCGCCCTGCTCACCTTCCTGATCCTGCTCGCCGCCGACCGCTTCGGAGCCTTCTAGCCGCCGGAGCCGCCGGGGCGTCCCCCCTCTCCGACCGGTCGGCCTCCAGCCGCGATTTTGACAACCGTTTTCATTTGCGGCCATACTGGCGGACATGATGTCCGACTTCTCCCGACGTATGCGCATGCGCGGCGCGGCCCTGCTCGCTCTCGCGACCGTTCTCACCGCCACCGCCGCCTGTGGTTCCGGCTCAGCCGACTCCGCCCGGCCGGGCGGCGCGCAGGGAGGCAAGCCCGACGTCACCGCCGCCATGTATCCGCTGCAGTGGCTGGCCGAGCGGGTGGGCGGCCCCGACGTCACCGTCACGGGCCTGACCAAGCCCGGCGTCGAGCCGCACGACCTGGAGCTGTCCCCGCTCCAGGTGGCCGGGCTGGAGGAGACCTCCCTGGTCGCCTACATCAAGGGCGTGCAGCCCGCCGTGGACGAGGCGGTCGAGCAGCACGCCGCCGGCCGGGGCTTCGACGCGGCGGCGGCGGTGAAGACCCTCCCGGCGGTCGCCGGCGACGAGCACGCGGAGGAGGAGGCCCACCCGGGTGAGGAGGAGCACGGGCACGACCTCGCCTACGACCCGCACCTATGGCTTGACCCGTCCCGTTTCGCGACCGTCGCCACCCAGCTCGGCGAGAAGCTCGCCGCCGTCGACCCGGCGCACGCGCAGGGCTACAAGGACCGCGCCGCCAAGACCGCGGCCGACCTCACGGCCCTCGACGGCGAGCTGGCCCGGGGCCTGAGCGCGTGCGGGTCGAAGGCGATCGTCACCAGCCACACCGCGTTCGGCTATCTCGCCGACCGCTACGGACTGCACCAGATCGGGGTCAGCGGCCTCGACCCGGACGCCGAGCCCTCTCCCGCCCGCCTCGCCGAAGTGGCGAAAGTGTCCAAGCAGGAGAAAGTGACTACGATTTTCACCGAGACCCTCGTCAGCCCCAAGGTCGCCGAGGTTCTCGCCCAGGAGGTCGGGGCCAAGACCGCGGTCCTGGACCCGGTCGAAAGCCAGCCGGCGGGCGGCGACTACCTGTCCGCCATGCGCCAGAACCTCACCGCACTTCAGGCAGCGCTCAACTGCCCGTAAAGGCAACACGTGACATCCAACCAAGCAGTTTTCACCATGAACGGCGGCCAGGTCAGCCTGGACCGCCGTCCGGTGCTCCGCGGCATCGACCTGACCGTCAAGCCCGGCGAGGTCGTGGCCGTGCTCGGCGCCAACGGATCGGGCAAGTCCACCCTCATCCGCGCTCTGCTCGGCCTGACACCGCTGTCCGGCGGCTCGACCCTCCTGTACGGCGCGCCGCCCGCGCGGTTCCGCGAATGGTGGCGGATCGGCTACGTGCCCCAGCGGCTCTCGGTGGGCGGCGGCGTGCCGACGACCATCCGCGAGGTCGTCGCCTCGGGCCGGATCGCCAGGCAGCGGCGGCTCCGCCCGACCAGCGCGGCCGACCGGGAGGCGACCGCCAGGGCGCTGGAGGCCGTCGGCATGGCCCACCGCGCCGGGGACCCGGTCCAGGCCCTGTCCGGCGGGCAGCAGCAGCGGGTGCTGATCGCCCGCGCCCTCGCCGGAGAGCCCGACACCTTCGTCATGGACGAGCCCACGGCCGGCGTGGACTCCCAGAGCCAGCAGCTCCTGGCCGACACCCTGTCCACGCTCGTCGACCAGGGCAAGACGGTCCTGCTGGTCGCCCACGAGCTCGGTCCCATGGAGTCGCTCATCACCCGCGCGGTGGTCCTCAGGGACGGATGCGTCTGCCACGACGGGCCGCCGCCCCACGCGGTCGGCGCGCACGCGCTGCCCGGTCACGACCACGTGCACCCGCACGCCGAGGAGAAGCCCTCGAGCCCGCTCGACTGGAGACCCGCACCGTGATCGACCTTCTGCAGTTCGACTTCATGCAGCGGGCGCTGATCGCCGCCCTCCTGGTCGGCCTGGCCGCCCCCGCCATCGGCACGTTCATCGTGCAGCGCCGCCTGGCGCTGCTGGGCGACGGAATCGGGCACGTCGCGCTGACCGGTGTGGCGCTCGGCTTCCTGACCGGCACCGCCCCCGTGCTGACCGCCGTGGCGGTCTCGGTGCTCGGCGCCGTGGCGATCGAGCTGGTCCGCGCGCGCGGCAGGACCAGCGGCGACGTGGCGCTCGCGCTGCTGTTCTACGGCGGCATCGCCGGCGGCGTGCTGCTCATCTCGCTGGCCCCGGGCGGCAGCAACGCCACCTTGATGTCCTACCTGTTCGGCTCGATCAGCAGCGTCAGCACCGAGGACGTGTGGGTGATCGGCCTGCTGGCGGTCGCCGTGCTCGGCGTGGTGGCCCTCTTCGGACGCGAGCTGTACGTGCTCTGCCAGGACGAGGAGGTCGCCAGGGCCAGCGGGCTGCCGGTGCGCCTGCTGAGCCTGCTGATCGCCGTCACCGCCGCGCTGACCGTGGTCATCGCCATGCGCGTGGTGGGACTGCTGCTGGTCAGCGCGTTGATGGTGGTCCCGGTGGCGACCAGCCAGCAGATCACCAGGGGTTTCCGGAGCACCATGGCACTTTCCATGCTTTTCGGGATGGTCGCCACGGTCGGCGGCCTGACCTCCTCGTTCTACGTCGAGGTCCCCCCGGGCGCCATCATCGTCATCGTGGCCCTCGGAGGGTTCGTCCTGGCCCTCGGGCTCGGTAGATTCGTACGCCGGAGCCGACCACAGGAGTCCAGCCCATGAGCAACAGACGGGATGCCGTCCATGAGATCCTCCGCCAGAGCGAGGGTTTCCGCAGCGCGCAGGACGTCTACGCCGAGATGCGCGCGGAAGGCGCCAAGATCGGATTGACCACGGTCTACCGGGCGCTGCAGGCACTGGCCGACAGCGGCCATGTCGACACGCTCAGGACCGACGACGGCGAGTCGGTCTACCGCGCGTGCGCCAGCGGTGACCACCACCACCACCTGGTCTGCCGCCGTTGCGGGCGGACCGTGGAGGTGGCCGGACCCGCGGTGGAGCGCTGGGCCGAGGCCGTCGGCTCCGAGCACGGCTTCACCGAGATCACTCACACCGTCGAGGTCTTCGGCACCTGCGCCTCCTGCTCGGACGCCGTCAAGCCCGCGGGCGCGTCGAGCCGGGCCTGAGCGGCCGGCCGGTCGGCGGGGTCCGCCGGACCGGCCACGGGCGACGGCCCGGGCAGGGGCGGGCAGGGGCGGGCACCGCCGGGAACGGCGCCGAACGGACACGGCGGGACAGCGTGGGGGGGACAGCGCGGAGGTCGCGGCGGACCCGGCGGCGGGCCCGCCGGACAGGTGTACGGGCGCGGCCGGCGTCACGATGACCACCGTCCCGGGCACGGCCGGCGTCACGATGGCCACCGCCCGGTCACGGCGCGGCGGCGCGCGGTCACGACAGGCACCCCGAACACGCCCCGGAGAGATACGCTTCCGGGACGGCGAGCCGCCGTACGCGCCCCCCACGTTAGAACCGCATTCAACTGGAGGCAACATGCCATTTGGACATGACATGGTGTACTCGCTCGCCACCGTGGTCGATCTTGTCAACACCTCCTCCGCCACGGGAGGCCAGGACGGACTGGTCACCCTGGAGCAGCTGACGGAGTTCGTGGAACGCCGGGAGGTGAGCGGCATCGGCGAGCTCGGCGCCGAGGACCTGGTCCAGGTGCGCGCCCTGCGCGAGGCCCTCCACAAAGTCTTCACCGCCCCCGACCAGCCCACCGCGGTCATCCGGCTGAACACGCTGCTGAGCGGCACCCGCATCACCCCGCGCCTGACCGAGCACGACGGTCACGCCCTGCACGTCCACTACTTCGCCCCCGGCGCCTCGCTCAGCGAACACCTGTCGGCCGACCTGGGCGTCGCGCTGGCCCACCTGCTCGTCGAGGGCGAGTGGGAGCGCCTGCGCACCTGCTCGGCCCCCGACTGCGGGCACGTCTTCGTGGACGAGTCGCGTAACCGCTCCCGGGTCTACTGCGACAGCCGCACCTGCGGGAACCGCATGCACGTCGCCGCCTACCGGGCCCGGCGCCGCGCCTGAGGCCACCTTCCGTGGTCACTTGCGGGACGGCCCCTCCGTCCCGCACGCCGACTCCGTGCGGCTCCGGCCACGAGGTCGAGACCGGCCGCCTGCGCGAGGTCAGGGGCTGACGGCCCCGATCGCGCCCTGACCGCTGCGGGCCTCCACCACGGCGGGGACCCGGGCCCCGCCCGCGCGGCGGCGGCCGGCGCCTCAGAGCGCGCCGAAGTCGCCGTGGCGCCCGGCGCCCGCGGCGAACCGGGCGGCGCCGGCCACCGCGCCCGGCAGGGCGTCCATGCCGTGGCGCAGCTCGCCCGCCATGGCCTCCTCCTCGGCCAGCCCCTCCTGCTCCAGCACCGACAGCCGGTCTCCGCGCATGCAGTCCTGCGGGAAACGCGCGATGGCGGCGGCCAGGCCCTCGGCGGCCTCACGCGCCCCGCCGACCGGCACCACCCGGTTGACCAGGCCCATGTCGAGGGCCTCCTGGGCGGGGACGGGGCGGCCGGTGAGGATCATGTCCAGCGCGCGGCCGGTCCCGATCAGCCGTGGCAGCCGGACGGTACCGCCGTCGATCAGCGGGACGCCCCAGCGGCGGCAGAAGACCCCGAACACCGCGTCCGCCTCGGCCACCCGCAGGTCGCACCAGAGCGCCAGCTCCAGCCCGCCCGCGACGGCGTGCCCGGCGACCGCCGCGATCACCGGCTTGGTCAGCCGCATCCGAGTGGGCCCCATCGGCCCGTCACCGCCGGGGGCCACCCGGTTGCCCCGGTCCGTGCCGATGGCCTTGAGGTCGGCCCCCGCGCAGAACGTGCCGCCTTCGCCCCACAGCACGGCCACCGCCGCGCCGGGATCGGCCTCGAAATCACGGAAGGCACCGGCCAGGGCCGCGGCCGTGGGCCCGTCCACGGCGTTGCGGACCTCCGGCCGGGACAGGACGACGGTGGTGACGGAGCCGTCGCGTTCGATCCTGACAGTCATCCGGGCGCACCTCTCAGCGGTTCGGCGTCACCCGGAACATAACATTATTCTGTAACCGCGTTCGGTACGGCTCCGCCGTACCGCCTGTCGCGCTTGGCGTAGGTCTCGCACGCCTCCCACAGGTCGCGGCGGTCGAAGTCGGGCCACAGCCGGTTGAGGAAGACCATCTCGGCGTAGGCCGTCTGCCAGATCAGGAAGTTGGAGGTGCGCTGCTCGCCCGAGGAGCGCAGGAACAGGTCGACGTCCGGGATCTGCGGCTCGTCCAGGTAGCGGGCGAAGGTCTCCTCCTTCACCCGGCCGGGCTTGACCCGCCCGGCGGCGATGTCCTCGGCCAGGCGCAGCGCCGCGTCCACGATCTCGGCGCGGCCGCCGTAGTTGACGCAGAACTGCAGGGTCAGCCGGGAGTTGCGCTCGGTCATCCGCTCGGCGTCCTGCAGCTCCTGGATGACGCTCTTCCACAGCCGGCCGGGACGGCCCGCCCAGCGGACCCGTACGCCCATCGCGTGGAGATCGTCCCTGCGGCGGCGGATGACGTCGCGGTTGAAGCCCATCAGGAAGCGCACCTCGTCGGGGGAGCGCTTCCAGTTCTCGGTGGAGAAGGCGTATGCCGACAGGTAGGGGATGCCGAGCTCGATCGCGCCCTCGATCACGTCGAACAGCGACGCCTCACCGGCCTTGTGGCCCTCGGTCCGCGGCAGGCCGCGCTGCTTGGCCCACCGGCCGTTGCCGTCCATCACGATCGCCACGTGCCGGGGTACGAGGTCACGCGGGATGGGGGGCGGGGTGGCGCCGGACGGGTGCGGGGCCGGGGGACGGACGTTCACTGGGCAAGCTCCCTTTCTACGTGTCGGAGAGAGCGTATGCCGTGCTCCAGGTGCCACTGGAGATATGCCGCGACCAGGCCGCTGCATTCGGTGCGGTGCCGGCTCTCGGAGGCGTCGGCGGTGAGCCAGTCGCCTTTCAGCAGCGCGACCATCAGGGCGAGGGTCTCCCCGGCGGGCACGGCGGCGCCGGCGGGACGGCAGGCGCCGCAGACCACGCCCCCCGCCACGATGGCGAACGCCCGGATCGCGGGCGTCCTGCAGCGGGCACACGACTCCAGGGCAGGAGCGTAACCGGCGACGGCCAGCGAGCGCAGGAAATAGGCGTCAAGGACCAGCCGGGGATCGTGCTCCCCCGAACCGAGCGTGCGCAGACCGCCGACGAGCAGCAGGAACTGGCGGAGCGCGGGCTCCTTCTCCCCCAGGGCCAGCCGGTCGGCGGTCTCCAGCATCGCGCTGCCCGCGGTGTAGCGCGGGTAGTCGGTGACGAGCGCCTCGCCGTACGGACGGACCGTCTCGGCCTGGGTGATCACGTCGAGCGTGCGGCCGGTGTGGAGCTGGAGGTCCACGTGGGTGAACGGCTCCAGCCGGGCGCCGAAGCGCGAGGTGGTCCGCCGGACCCCCTTGGCGACCCCCCTGATCTTCCCGGTGCGCCGAGTCAGGACCGTGACGATGCGGTCGGCCTCGCCCAGCTTGTGGGTGCGCAGCACGATGCCGTCGTCACGGTACAGACTCACCAGGTCAGTCTAGTGGGATGCCCCGTGTCGCACGGCGTCAACCATGATCAAGTGGCACAGATGGATCACGGATGCGTGTTGTTCATCCAAAACTCACTAAACTTTGGCCCCTGGCGAACTCCCCGCGCCTTGTTTCACCCCGCCCCCGCACGAAAGGGTGCCATGCCCCGCGTGGTCCTGCTGGGTTCATCGCCCGGCCCCGATGCCGCCCCCGGCCAGTCGACGCCGCCCGCCGCGCTGACTCTGCCCGCGCTCCCCGGCTGCCCCACTGTGATCGGCAAGCTGCACGGCCAGCTCGCCTCGATCGATCCCGCACCGGTGACGATCGCCCGCACCGGCGACGCTCCGGTTTACCAGGGCTTCCCGGGGCGGCTCGTCGAGACCTCCGATCTGGCCGGCGACCTGCGCGCCGTGGCCGACGCGGTCGAGCACGCCACGGAGAACCTGCTCATCCTCCCGGCCAACTCGCTGATCCACGACGAGCTGATCTACCAGATCACCAAGTCGAAGCGCGGCGCGCTCGCGCTGATCGCCAAGGAGCCCCGCGAGGAGGACGAGAACGGCGACGCCATCGTCGCCAACGTCCCCATCGACGAGGCGGAGCCGGAGATCGGCGACCGGACGTTCGAGGACCTCCCGGTCCGGGTCCGCGCCGCCAAGTCCCGGGTGATCTCGGTCGGCTCGGCCTACCACGCGGTGACCCGGCCCAACGCCGTCCTGCTCGGCCCGCTGCACCTGCACCACAAGCACGCGCCCACGCTGGCCGAGGCGGCCCGCGAGCTCGCCGACATGGCCCACCTGCTCGGCCCCGGAGACGACCTGCTCCAGCTCCTGGTCCTGGGCCTGGTGCGGAAGGGCGTCTCGGTCGGCATCCGGGGCCGCCGCGACCTGTTCTTCCGCCGGCTGAACACCCGCGGGCAGGCCGACGAGGCAGTGGCCGAGATGTCCACCTACAACGAGGACAAGGCCCGGCTGAACAACGCGGTCAAGGGCGCCGACGGCTTCTTCACCACCTACTTCGTCAGCACCTACTCGCGCTTCATCGCCCGCTGGGCGGCCCGGCGCGGGCTCACGCCCAACCAGGTCACGCTGATCTCGATCGCCCTGGGCGTGGCGGCGGCGGCCTGCTTCGCCACCGGCGCGCGGGCCGGGATGGTCGCCGGCGGCATCCTGATCTACTTCGCGTTCGTGTTCGACTGCGTGGACGGGCAGGTCGCGCGCTACGCCCGCAAGTTCGGCGTGCTCGGGGCCTGGCTGGACGCCACCTTCGACCGCTTCAAGGAATACGTGGTCTTCGCCGGCCTGGCGGTCGGCGCGGCCGTCTCCGGCGTGGGCGACGTGTGGACGCTGGCGCTGGCCGCGCTCGGCATGCAGTCCATCAAGCACCTGCTGGACTTCTCCTTCGGCGCGGCCAACCGGCGCAAGCCCCCGTCCCCGCTCCCCTCGATATCTCTGGCGATCAGCGCCGACACCGACCTCCGGGCGGCGCTGGAGCAGCGCAAGGTCGCGCGCAGCGGCGGGATCCGCGGGCTGCTGAAGATGTGGAGCAAGGCGGGCCGGAACCGGGCCGTGCACTGGGCCCGCAAGATGATCGTTTTCCCGATCGGTGAGCGCTTCGCCGCCATCGCCATCGTCAGCGCCTTCTTCGACGCCCGGGTCACCTTCATCACGCTGATCATCTGGGGCGGCATCGCCACCGCCTACTCGCTCACCGGACGTCTGATGAGGTCGCTCGCATGATCACCCAGCCGCAGACCACCCCCGCTCCGGACCCCTACGAGGAGCGGCTGCGCGTGCAGACCGCACGCCTGCTCGCCTACCGCGACGACGGTCCGCTGGTGACGGCGCTGCGCGACAAGGTCGGACCTGGGCTGCCCCCGGTGCCGGCCGCGCTCGTCGCGCTGCTGGCGATCGTCGCGATGGCGGCGACCGGGCTGCTGGGCAACGGACCGGTCCTGCTGGTCCCGGTCGTGGTCATGGTGCTCCTGGTGCTGCCCACCGCGGCCCGCGACCACCTGGGCAAGCTCGACTGGCTGGCGCCGCCGCTGATCCGGGGCACCGAGTTCCTCACGATCATCCTGGTCGGCCTGGCCGCCGAGGCGCCCAAATGGCTGCTGTTCGTGCTGCTCTACGTGATCGGCTACCACACCTACGACACGGTCTACCGGACCCGGCAGAGCATCTGGCCGCCCGCCTGGGTGTTCCAGGCCGGGCTGGGCTGGGAGCTCCGGCTGCTGCTGATCGGCGCCGGCGCCGCGCTCGGCGTGCTCACCTGGGTGCTGGCCGCCCTCACGCTCTACCTCGGCGTGCTGTTCGCCGTCGAGAGCGTGACGAGCTGGGTCCGCCTGGACAAGGCGTCGGCGCTCGCCCAGGCCGGCGACGACCTGGAGGCCTCTCCCGAGGAGGCCATGGAGCAGGCCACCGGCGAGGCCGAGCCCGCCTGAGGCACGCCCCGACATCCCCGCAGAGGGCCGCGACACGTCCGTCGCGGCCCTCTCGCCGTCTGTGCGGGGCGCACGGCGGGGCGGCCCCTCACCCCGGCGCCGGGCTCCGCGGCGGAGCGGGCCGGACCGCTGTGGCCTGGCGCGTTGCGGGACCGCGAGGGTCGCTGTGTTACAAAGCAGCGTGGAATTGGACCGGCTGGATCGTGACATCATCGGGGCGCTCGTCGAGGACGCCCGCAGCACCTACGCGGAGATCGGGCACCGGGTGGGCCTGTCGGCGTCGGCGGTGAAACGGCGGGTGGACCGGCTGCGCGAGGCGGGGGCGATCACCGGGTTCACCGCGCGGGTGGAGCCGGCCGCGCTCGGCTGGACCACCGAGGCCTACGTGGAGCTGTTCTGCGCGGGCAAGACCTCGCCGTCGGAGATCGGGGTGGCCGTGGCCCGCCTCCCTGAGGTGGTCTCGGCGTGCACCATCACCGGGGAGGCCGACGCGCTGCTGCACATCAGGGCCACCGATGTGCGCCATGTGGAGCAGGTGATCGAGCGCATCGCCTCGGAGCCTTTCGTGGTGCGGACCAAGAGCTCCATCGTGCTCTCCCGGCTCATCGACACCCCCCTGGTCACCTCACGCAACGGATCGACGTTCGTGGCCTGAAGCACGCAAGAGACCCGCGCGGACACGCAAGATCGGGCCCTTGGCCAGCGTGAACGCCGTTCCTAGGCTGTTGCCGTTCTCACTACGACGTCCCTTTGCGGAGTTCTCCATGACGAGGCACTACCTCATGTGTCGGCCTGACCACTTCGCGGTTGAGTACGCGATCAACCCGTGGATGGATCCGGAGGCCGGCGCCGACCGCGAGGTGGCGATCCGGCAGTGGGAGGGGCTCAAGAGCGCCTACGAGGAGCTGGGGCACCGGGTCAGCCTGATCGACCCGGTGGAGGGGCTGCCCGACATGGTCTTCGCGGCCAACGGGGCGCTGGTCGTCGGCGGCCGGGTGTACGGCGCGCGGTTCGCGCACCGGGAGCGCGCCGCCGAGGGGCCCGCCTACCTGAAGTGGTTCGTCGACAACGGCTACGAGCGGGTGCACGAGGCGGCCTTCACCAACGAGGGCGAGGGCGACTTCCTCACCCTCGACCACATGGTGCTGGCCGGCACGGGGTTCCGCACCGACATCACCGCCCACAAGGAGGCTCAGGAGTTCCTGGGTCTCCCGGTGGTGACGCTGCAGCTGGTGGACCCGCGCTTCTATCACCTGGACACCGCACTGTTCCCACTAAACGGACATAACGTGGCATACTTCCCGGGGGCCTTCTCGGCGGGGAGCCAAGAAGTACTGAAGAACCTGTTCCCCGACGCCGTCGTCGCGGACGAGGAGGACGCGACCGTGCTGGGCCTCAACGCGGTCAGCGACGGCACCCGGGTGATGATCAACGCCGAGGCGGCGAACCTTCAGCTGGAGCTCAAGCGCCACGGCTTCGAGGTCATCCCGGTCGAACTGTCGGAGCTGCGCAAAGCGGGCGGCGGCCCCAAGTGCTGCACGCTCGAGATCCGGGGATGAACGCAGGTAGAACGGCCAAGAACCAAGGAACGGCGAATATCGGATGACCAGCACAGCAGACTTCATCGAGCTCAGCGAGCGCCGCAGCGCGCACAACTACCACCCGCTCCCCATCGTGATCCACGAGGCGCAGGGTGCCTGGGTCACCGACGTGGAGGGCAAGCGGTTCCTGGACTGCCTGTCCGGCTACTCCTCGCTGAACTTCGGCCACGGTAACCCGAAGATCGTCGCAGCGGCGCAGGAACAGCTCGCCAAGCTCACGCTGACCAGCCGCGCCTTCTTCCACGACCAGTTCGCCGCCTTCGCCGCCGGGCTGGGCGACCTCACCGGCAAGGACATGGTCCTGCCGATGAACACCGGCGCCGAGGCCGTGGAGACCGCGATCAAGGTCGCCCGCAAGTGGGGCTACGAGGTCAAGGGCGTGGCCGCGGAGCAGGCCAACATCATCGTGATGGAGGACAACTTCCACGGCCGCACCACCACGATCATCAGCTTCTCCACCGACCCCGACGCCCACGACGGCTTCGGCCCCTACACCCCGGGCTTCAAGGTCGTGAAGTACGGTTCGGTCGAGGCGATCCGCGAGGCCGTCGACGCCAACACCGTCGCGGTGCTGCTGGAGCCCATCCAGGGCGAGGCCGGCGTGCTGGTCCCGCCGGACGGCTACCTCACCCAGGTCCGCGAGCTCTGCAGCGCGGAGAACATCCTGATGATCGCCGACGAGATCCAGTCCGGCCTCGGCCGCACCGGCGACACCTTCGCCTGCGACCACGAAGGGGTCGTCCCCGACATCTACGTGCTGGGCAAGGCCCTGGGCGGCGGTGTGGTCCCGGTCTCGGCGATCACCGCCGACGAGGACGTGCTCGGCGTGATCAAGCCGGGCCAGCACGGCTCCACCTTCGGCGGCAACCCGCTCGCCTGCGCGGTGGCCAACGCGGTCATCGAGATCCTCAACACCGGCGAGTACCAGACGCGGGCCAAGGAGCTCGGAGCGGTGCTGCACGAGAGGCTGCGCGGCCTGATCGGCCGGGGCGTGGTGACCGTGCGCGGCCGCGGCCTGTGGGCGGGCGTCGACATCGACCCCTCCCTGGCGACCGGCCGCGAGATCTCCAAGGCCCTGATGCGCCGCGGCGTCCTCGCCAAGGACACCCACGGCTCGACCATCCGCCTCGCCCCGCCGATCGTCGTCTCCGAAGAGGACCTCATCTGGGCCGTCGACCAGCTCGCCGACGCCCTCGGGGAGTTCGCCGGATGACCCCGCCGGTGCGGCCCGTCCCTCACGGATGAGCCGCACCTCTCCGGAGGCGGGCTCCGCCACGGCGCCCGGCGTCACCCGCCCCCGGTCAGCTTCACCGTGGTGATCTCCGAGATCTCGGTGGCGGCGGCGGTGTCCCAGCGGACGGACAAGGGGTCGGCCCCCAGGGACAGCGTGGCCACCGCGTTGGAGAACCACGGCCCGTGGACGATGCGCCACCTGAACGGCGGCTTGGGGATCCTGGCCAGCCGGGACAGCCATCCGCCGACCAGGGTGGCGAGACCGAACTGCGCGACGATGTTGGCCAGGCGGAGCGTACGGCTCAGCGGGTTGCGGATCGGGGAGCAGACGAGCTGGTAGATGGGCAGCCCCTCGGCCTTGGCGACGTAGGAGTAGTGCACGTCGCCGGAGAGTACGACCACGGGCTTGCCGGTCCGGGCCAGCAGGTCCGACAGATCCTCGAACGACCGGCGGAAGGCCGCCCAGTGCTCCAGGTCGACGGCCTGGCGGAGCGCCTCGGACCAGCGGGCCATCCGCTTGCCCCAGGCCCCCTGGGCCAGGGCCTCGTTCCAGTTCTGGATGTGGTGGATGCCGGCCGGGAGCAGGAAAGGCACCGACGTGCCGATCACGAAGCGCTCGACGCCGCCCCTGCGGAGCTCCTCGGTGAGCCACTCCCACTCCACCGGGTCGATCATGCGCCGGTCCCCCGGGGCGAGCTGCCGGGCGCAGCGGGAGTCGAGCATGATCAGGCGGGTGCCGCCGAGGTCGCGGGAGTAGCTCCACCGGTTGTCGGCGGGAACGTCGTAGGCGTGCTCGGCGAACGTGTCGAGCATCTCGGACCCGTCGCCCTCGGCCGCGCACAACTTGCTGAGCAGCTCGTCCGACGCGCGCTCCTGCGGCGACATGTTGCCCAGGTGCTGGTAGATCCAGTAGGCCCCGAGCCCGGAGACCACCCGGCGCGGCCACCACGGGACCTTGGCCATCTGCTCGCGCCACGTGGCGGAGGTGTTGAAGTCGTCGCGCAGGTCGTGGTCGTCGAAGATCATCGCACTGGGCACCGTCGAGAGGATCCAGCGGATCTCCGGGTCGGTCCACGCCTGGCGGTACAGCTCGGCGTACTCCTCGAAGTCGGCGATCTCGCCCGCCGGCTCGCCGTCCCTGCGGTTCCTGATGAACTCCAGCATCTCGACGGACGGCTCGTCGGCGTAGACCTGGTCGCCGAGCAGGAGCAGCAGGTCGGGCCACTCCTCCTCGGGGGCGCCCATCATGGTGCAGCCGTAGGCGCGCAGGACGTCGACCCCGTGCGAGACGATGTGCAGCGTGTCATGGGGCACGCTGGTCCGGCAGGAGCCGAACATCACCCGCCGGGGCCCGCCGGGGCCGAAGAAACGGATGCGGCTGGGCGGCCGGTCCGGCAGCGGCCACACGGTCTCCCCCGCGAGGCGGACCTCGTAGGCGCCCTCGGCGCCGACGTCGACGATCGCGTAGTGGTGACCGTGCACGGTGAACGTCAGCGCCTGTGACCGCACCCCGCCGACCTCGACCGTCACCTCGCACGGCTCGCTGGTCTCCACCCACACCGACGCGCTGGTCTCGTCCACGTAACGCAGCAGTGGCCCGACCACAAGTTCCGGCACGTTGATCCTCTCAAGCACTACAGAACGGCAGGCGTCAGAACAGGAGCCTGCCATATTGGCGCGTTGCCCTCACCGTGCCCAACCGGTCTGATCGATAACAACAGATCGCCTCATAAGTGAGGAAACCCACAAGAATCGACCATAAGAACTCAACGTTCCCCGATTGGCGGGTCGGAACCCCGCAACTAGTGTGATCATCACAAACCGCTCTGAGCGGGGCAACGGCGCCCCGCTCACCGTATGGAGGCTCTCCTTCATGTCCCTCATGGTGCCGTCAACGACGCCGGCAGCCGCCACCCTCATCAGCCCCGGCCGGCAGGCCCTCGACTCCGCGCTGTTCCACCTCGACCAGGCGGCCGACCGGCTCCACCTGGACGACGGCCTGCGCACGATGCTGGCCACCCCCCGCCGCTCCCTCACCGTCTCGGTGCCCGTCCGCCGCGAGGACGGCCGGATGGACGTCGTGCAGGGCTTCCGGGTCCAGCACAACACCACCCGTGGCCCGGCCAAGGGCGGGATCCGCTTCCACCCCTCCACCGACCTCCACGAGGTCACCGCGCTGGCCATGTGGATGACCTGGAAGTGCGCGCTGGTCGGCATCCCGTACGGCGGCGCCAAGGGCGGCGTCTCGGTGGACCCCGCCTCGCTGTCCACACGGGAGCTCGAACGGGTCACCCGCCGCTACGTCAACGAGATCCTGCCGATCATCGGCCCGGACCGGGACATCCCGGCCCCCGACGTCGGCACCGACGAGCAGACCATGGCCTGGATCATGGACACCTACTCGGTGAACGCGGGCTATCCGGTGCCCGGTGTGGTGACCGGCAAGCCCACGACTCTCGGCGGCTCCCTGGGGCGGGCCGGAGCCACCTCCCGCGGCGTGCAGATCGCCACGCTCAAGGCCCTGACGGGCTCCCCCGAGGGCCGCACCGTCGCGGTCCAGGGCTTCGGCAAGGTCGGCGCGCCGGCCGCGCGCCTCCTCGCCGACGCCGGCTGCCGCGTGGTCGCGGTCTCCGACGCCACCGGCGCGGTGGTCGACCGCTCGGGCCTGAACGTCGAGGACCTGCAGGCCTGGGTGCGGGAGACAGGTGGCGTGTACGGCTACCGCCACGCCGACGCCCTGTCCCACGAGGAGCTGCTGGAGCTCGACGTGGACGTGCTCGTCCCGGCCGCGCTGGAGGGCGCGATCACCGCGGAGAACGCGCCCAGGGTCAGGGCCCGCCTGATCGTGGAGGGCGCCAACGGCCCCACCACCCCGGAGGCGGACCGGATCCTGGCCGACGCGGGGACCACGGTGGTCCCCGACATCCTGGCCAACGCGGGCGGTGTGATCGTCTCCTACCTGGAGTGGGTGCAGAACCTGCAGGCCTGCTCCTGGAGCGCGGGTGAGGTCGACGCCAAGCTCCGCGAGCTGATGGAGAGCTCCTTCGACGCGGTCGCGGCGATGTCCGCCGAGCGCGGGATCAGCCTGCGCCAGGCCGCCCACGCCATCGGTGTGGGCAGGGTCGCCGAGGCCCACCGGATGCGGGGTCTCTACCCCTGACGGGACGGCCCGGTCCCCGCCGGGGGATCGGGCCTCGCCCGCCGCGGGTGCCGCCCGCCGCACGCGCTCCGGCCGCGGCGGGAACGGAGGACCCCGTCACGGACGGACGGTATTGACGTACGACCGGGTCACCGACGGGCGGTATGAACGCGGAACGCCGTCACCGGCGGGCGGGACGGACAGACGGCCACGTCACCGGCGGGCGGGAAGGGCGTACGGCGCCGTCACGAACGGGCGGGACCGCTCAGGTTCCGCTCGACCGGCCGGGAGGGCTCGTCCAGGGCCCTGACGAGCCCTTCCAGGTCACGCATGAGCTGCTCGGTCCGCTCGGTGCCGTAGGCGGCCTCGATCACCCGGTGGTGACCGGCCACCCCGCCCTCCACCCGGGCGAGCAGCTCGGCCCCCCGGTCGGCGAGGAAGACCGCGACCCTGCGCCGGTCGGCCGGGTCGTGCCCCCGGTAGACGAGCGAGCGGTCGATGAGCCGGTCGATCGCCTTGGTCAGCGTCGGATGCGGCATCAGCACGGCCTCGGCCAGGTCGCCCATCGAGTGCCCGCGGCCGTCGGCCAGGGCGCGCAGGATGCGCCACTGCTCGACCGTGACGTCCTCGGCGGTCACCGCGGCGGCCAGGCCGCGGTTGACGCTGCGCTCGGCCCGGCTGAGCAGGTAGGCGAGCGAGGATCCCAGTCCGGTCGTCACCACGTGAAGCTCCCGTCTGCATCCCGGCTAAGTAACGGGCCTGCCAAGACCCTCCTTTTAGGAGGATACTCGGCTACGTGGCAGAAGCCATCACACCCGTCATCCAACCTCTGGAAGCCGAGCTCATCCGGAGCCGCGCCCTGCGCGTCGGCCTCGTGGTGCCCGTCTCCGGCGTCCTCGGCCTGGTGGGACCATGCGCGATCAACTGCGCGATCCTCGCCGCCGACGAGGTCAACCTCACGGGTGGGATGCTGGGCAGGCCCGTCGAGCTGGTCCTGATCGACGGCGGCGGACCCGCCGCGCAGGTGGCCGCCGAGGTCGGGAGGCTGGCGGCCACCGGGGCGATCGAGGCGGTGGTCGGCACCTGCGGCAGCGACGTGCGGATCGCCGTGGTCCGGGCGCTGGCCGGGCGGGTGCCGTTCGTCTACGCCCCGCCGTACGAGGGGGGCGGCCACTCGCCCGGGGTCTACTTCCTGGGCGAGACCCCCGGCCGCCAGCTCAGGCCGGGTCTCGACTGGCTGATCGACCGGCGCCGGGCCCGCAGGTGGTTCCTGCTCGGCAACGACTACGTCTGGCCGCGCCTGGTCCACGAGACGGCCCGCCTCCATCTCGCCGCCCGCAACGTCGTGGTCGCCGGCGAGCGGTACGTGCCGTACGGCATGCGGGATTTCGCGCCGGTCCTGGAGGAGCTGACCGCCAGCCGGGCCGACGCCGTGCTGCTCAGCCTGATCGGCAGCGATCTCGTCGCCTTCAACCGGGCCTTCACCTCGGCCGGGCTGCCGCACCCGCGGCTGTGCGGAGCGCTGGAGGAGCACGGCCTGCTGGGCATCGGCGGTGACGCCACCGGCGAGCTCTACGGGGCGATGGGCTACTTCGCGAGCCTGGTCACCGACGACAGCCTGAGTCTCGGCGAGCGCTACGTCCGCCGCTTCGGCCCCGACGCCCCGCTGCTCAACGGGCACGGCCAGGGATGCTACGAGGCGGTGCTGATGCTCGCCGCGCTCGGCTCGCGGGCCGGGACGCTCGCGGTGCCCGCGGTGGACACGATCGCCGACGGCACCTCGATCGTCACCGCGCGGGGACGGCTGACGCTCCAGGGCGGGGGCGTGCGACGGCGCGCGCACATCGGCCGGGCCGACGGCCTGGACTTCGACATCGTGCGCTAAAAGCTTCCGCCTGAAACCTTTTCCTTTTCAAGGAAAAGTCCTATCGTTACGGCTGCACCCACGTATAGGAGCCGTCCCATGACCACTGAGCCGTCCCTGGAGCAGTTCGGCTACCAGCAGGAACTCCGCAGGTCCCTGAGCTTCACCGACCTGCTCGTCTACGGCCTGATCTTCATGGTCCCGATCGCGCCGTTCGGCATCTTCGGCGGGGTCTTCCAGGCCTCCGGCGGCATGGTCGCGCTCGCTTATGTCATCGGCATGGTCGCGATGGCCTTCACCGCGCTGTCCTACGCGCAGATGGCCAAGGCCTTCCCGATGGCCGGCTCGGTCTACACCTACGCGGGCCGGGGCATCACTCCCCCCATCGGCTTCCTGGCCGGATGGGTGATCCTGCTCGACTACGTGCTGGTGCCCGCGCTGCTCTACCTCATCGCGAGCGCGGCGATGGCCTCGTTCGTGCCCGCCGTCCCGATCTGGGGGTGGCTGATCGTGTTCGTGGTCCTCAACACGGCCGTCAACTACGCGGGCATCCAGATGACCGCGCGGATCACCAAGATCATGCTGATCGGCGAGCTCATCGTGCTGGCGATCTTCCTGGTCATCGGCCTGGGCGCGCTGGCCATGGGCAAGGCCCAGGCGGGGGCGCTGACCCCGCTGTTCGACTCCGAGACCTTCTCCTGGCCGCTGGTCTTCGGCGCGGTCTCCGTCGCGGTGCTGTCCTTCCTCGGCTTCGACGGCATCTCCATGCTGGCCGAGGAGAGCAAGGTCGACAGCCGGAAGATCGGCAGGTCGATGGTCGCGGCGCTGGGCCTGGCCGGCGCGCTGTTCATCGTGCAGACCTGGGTGGGCGCGCTGCTCACCCCCAACCGGACCGAGCTGCTGACCAAGGGCGACCCGGCGGGCACCGCGTTCTACGACATGGCCGAGTTCGCCGGAGGCCACTGGCTCAGTGTCCTGACCGCCGTCGCCACCGCCATCGCCTGGGGCTTCGCCAACTCCCTGGTCGCCCAGGCCGCCACCTCGCGCCTGCTGTACGCCATGGCCCGCGACCGCCAGCTGCCCCCCTTCCTGGCCAAGGTCCACCCCAAGCACAAGGTGCCGGTCAACGCCACCCTGCTGGTGGCCGTCATCTCCCTGGCCGTCGGGCTCTACCTGACCACCCGTGAGGACGGCATCCCGCTGATCAGCAGCCTGGTCAACTTCGGCGCGATGACCGCCTTCCTCGCGCTGCACATCTCGGTGGTCGTCCACTACGTCATCCGGCGCGGCAGCCGCGACTGGTGGCGGCACCTGATCGCCCCCGTGATCGGCTTCGCGATCCTGGTCTACGTGGTGATCAACGCCAACATCGCGGCCCAGGTCCTGGGGCTCATCTGGCTCGGCATCGGTGTGCTCGTGCTCGCCACCTTCTACGCCTACGGCCGCCGTCCCCTGCTGGCCGCTCTGGGCGAGACACACGAGAAGTCCCACCGATAGCCACCGCGCCCGGCTCCGCCGGGGACGTGCCGGCCCCCGCCCCACCGATCCGACCACGCAAGGACAGATCACATGTTCGAAATTTTTCTCGAGGTCGAGGAGGGTTTCACCTCTTCCCTGCTCAACTCGGTGACGAACCTCAGTCGGGCGGGTGCGCGATGAACATCGTCTCCTACCGGCCCGCCCCCGAGGAGCTGAGCTACACCTTCGGCGGACGTCCGGCCATCGGCCGGATCAAGCCCGGCACGATCGTCGAGATGTACACCGAGGACTGCTTCGGCGGCCGGGTCCGCTCGGTCGACGACCTGCCGTCGAGCGTCTGCGACTTCCCCTACCTGAACCCGGTCACCGGGCCCTTCCACGTCGAGGGGGCCGAGCCCGGCGACACGCTCGCGCTGCACTTCGTCTCCATCGAGCCCGCCAGGGACTGGGCGGTGTCGGCCACCTTCCCGCACTTCGGCGCGCTGACCGGCACGCACGCCACGGCCATGCTCACCCCTCCCCTGGAGGAGGTCGTGTGGCGCTACGACATCGACGTGAAGGCGGGCGTGGCCCGCTATCACGCCCGCAAGGGCGATTTCACGGTGGAGCTCCCGCTGGACCCGATGCACGGCACGGTCGGCGTCGCCCCCGCGGCGTCCGAGGCCCGGATGACGATCACCCCGGACGCCCACGGCGGCAACATGGACACCCCCGAACTGCGCGCCGGGGTGACCGTCTACCTCGGGGTCAACGTCGAGGGCGGGCTGTTCGCGGTGGGCGACGGGCACGCCCGCCAGGGACACGGCGAGGTCTGCGGCACGGCCGTCGAGGCGGCGATGAACACCGTGGTCGCGGTGGAGCTGATCAAGGGTGTGAGCACCCCCTGGCCGCGCCTGGAGGACGACGCCCACCTGATGTCGACCGGCTCGGCCCGCCCGCTGGAGGACGCCTTCCGGATCAGCCAGCACGACCTCGTCACCTGGGCCGCCGACCTCACCGGCCTGGACACCCTGGACGCCTACCAGCTGGTCAGCCAGATCGGCGAGGCGCCGGTCGGCAACGTCTGCGACACCAACTACACGATGCTCGCCAAGATTCCCAAGGCGTATCTCGGCGGGTCCGCCGTCTACGAGTCGGCCCACGAGCGGCTGCGCGCCCTGGGCCGGCGGTATCTGGCCGAACGCTGACACACGGCGTCCGCCGCGGAGAGCCGTTCCGTGTCGCGCACCGCCGGGGCGCGCGACACGGAACTTCCGCGGCCACGCCCCGCGCGGCCGCCGGAACCCCGTCACCACCGCCGCCGGAACCCCGTCACCGCCGCCGTGATCCGGTCACCGCCGCCGGAACCGAGCCGTCACATCTCGCTGAACCTGCTTCGAGTGATTCTCTATCGACAATCACGATACTTACGGCATGTGCAGCTACTTCACCCGATGAGATGGGGATGATGTGCACGGAAACGATCCATACCCGTTAGTCGGCCGCAGGCATGAGACCACACTCATCGACGGGCTCATCGGTGACCTCGCGGAGAACCGCTCCGCCCTCGTGATCGTGGAAGGCGGTGCCGGGGCGGGGAAGACCGCCCTGCTCAACTACGTGGTGGAGGCCACCCGGCGGCACGGGGTCCGCGTCCTCTTCACCTCCGGCGGCCATCAGCACCCCCAGCAGCCACTCGGCGCCGTCCGGGAGCTCCTCGAACCCGGACGCGTCAGCGTGCCGCCCGCCGTCCCCGGCTCCGGACCGGAGGAGCTGTTCGCCGGGCTCCACGAGCATGTCCGCCACCTCACCGACGAGGGCCCGCTGGCGCTCGTCGTCGACGACGTGCACCGCATCGACCACCTGTCGCTCGGCTGGCTGGCGCACCTGGCACGCAGGCTGTCGGGGATCCCACTCCTGCTGGTGGCGTCGGTGTCCACCGGCGAGCGCCCGGCGTCGCGGGAGTCCTACGACGATCTCCGCAACACGCTCAACCGCACCGAGATCCACCTGAGCCCGCTCGGGCAGGAGGACGTCGAACGGCTCCTGGGGAGCTACCGGCAGACGCCGCCCAGCCCGCAGTTCGCGGCCCTGTGCCGGCAGCTCACCGGTGGCAACCCGCGTTTCACCCATGACCTGGCCCGGCTGCTCGACGCCGAGGGCGTCACGATGGACGAGGAGTCGGCGGGCCTGCTGCCCGGCCTGGCCCCGCCGCGGACCGCCCAGTACATCTCGGACAGGCTCGCCCGCCATTCGACCCACTCGCTGGATGTCGCCAAGGTCCTCGCCGTCCTCGGCGGCGGCGCCCGCCCGACCCTCGTCAGGGAGCTGTGCGGCTTCGAGGGCTCGGTGTGCGCCGACACGATCCAGTCCCTCACCGAGCTGGGCCTGCTGCGCGCGGGGGGCACCGTCGCCTTCGTCCACCCGATCGTGCGGACCGCGCTCTACCGCTGCATGCGCACCGGTGAGCGGAGCCGGCACCATCTGACCGCCGCCAAGGTCCTGGCCGCGCGCAACGGCGACGCCTCGCTGATAGGGCGCCACCTGCTCGCCGCGGCCCCCACCACCGACCCGGAGATCACCGACCTGCTCTGCGACGTCGCCGTGCGGCTGGCCTCGACGGGTGACCTCGAACAGTCCACGGCGTGCCTGCAGCGGGCGATCCAGAGCTCGCTGTCACCGGTCCACCGGGCGAAGCTGACGCTGCAGCTGGGCGTCGCCCTCGGCGGTTACGACGCCCGCGCCTCGATCCGGCATCTGCGGCACGCCAGCACCGGCGTCAGGACCTCGGCCGAGCACGCCCTCATCGGGCAGCACCTCGCCCTCGCCACGGCCGCCCTGGGGGATCTCGACGGCGCGATCTCCGTGCTCGACGAGCATGTCGGCCTGCTCGACGGCCAGGATCCGACCCTCAGCCGGCGGCTGCGGGGATACCGGATGATCCTGGAGACGCTGCACGCCGGCCCGGCGGGGCGGGAGTGGGGCCCCGCCGCGAGCGCCACCGACAGCGGGGCCCGGGCGGCGCTGGCCACCCGGCTGGCCTGGCGCGGCGAGGACCTCGAACGTTCGATCAGGGAGGCCGAGACGGCGCCGGCGACCGGCCGGTCGGTCGGCGCCGGCTCCCTGGTGACCAGCTTCTCCCTGCTGCCGCTGGTGTACGCCGACCGTCTCGACACCGTGGAGCGGCAGCTCCTCGACGCCGAACAGCACCTGCCCGCCGTACAGGTCCCCGAACTCGCGGTGCTGAGATCGCACGTCGCGCTGCGCCGGGGGGACGTCGCGCAGGCGGAGGTGGCCGCGCGGGCCGCCGTCGCCGCCGTCGCCGACGGCCTGCCGGAGCCCGTGCTGTTCCACCATCTCGCCACGCTGGTCGACGTGCTCCTGGAACGGGGAGAGCACGAGGAGGCGGCCGACCTGCTGCGCCAGGCCGGCCTCCCCCACGAGCCGCCCGGCACCTGGCGCCACAACCACCTGCTGGACAGCCGCGGACGCCTCCGGATCGCCTGCGGCGACCTCCGGGCGGGCGTCGAGGACCTCCTCGCCTGCGGCGAGCGCCTGGCCCGGTGGGGGGTGGCCAACCCGGCGGTGAGCATGTGGCGTTCGGCTGCGGCGCTCGCCCTCGACCGGCTCGGCGACGGGTCCCGGGCACGGACGATCGCACGGGAGCAGGTCGTCGCCGCGCGGGCCTGGCCGGCCGGACGGTCCCTGGGCGGCAGCCTCAGGACCCTGGCCCTGCTCACCCCCGATCCCCGCAAGCGGGTGACCATCCTGCGCGAGGCCGTCCAGATCCTGGAGAAGTCCCCCGCGGCGCTGGAGCTCGGCCGCGCGGTGGTCGAGCTGGGGACCGCGCTCGCGGAGGCCGACCAGGAGGGCGAGGCCCGCGACATGCTGCGCCGCGGCCTGGACCTCGCCCAGCGCTGCGGCGGCACCGCGCTCGCCGACCACGCCCACGCCGAGCTGGTCCGGTACGGCGCGCGCCCTCGCAGGCGCGCGCAGACCGGGTGGGCGGCCCTGACCCCCGCCGAGAAGCGGGTCGCCCAGCTCGTGGTGGACGGCAGGAAGAACCGGGAGATCGCGCAGCTGCTGTTCGTCTCGCAACGGACCGTGGAGCTGCACCTGACCAACATCTACCGGAAGCTGAACGTCTCCAGCCGCGTCGCGCTCGTCAAGGCGGGATGAGCCGGGCGGAGCGCCGCCGCTATCTCCTCGCCGCGGCGCTCCGCTCCGCGCGGCGCTCGGTGAACCGGCCGGCCTGGGCGTCGAGCTTGCGCAGGAACGCCGCCAGGTCCTCCCGGGCGGCCTCTCCCCGGGCGGTGAAGTCCGCGCGCTCGAAGATCTGCCAGTGCCGCAGGATGGGCATGATGACCTTGTCGTGGTGGAGCCGCAGGTCGTAGATCCCGGCATTGGCGATCATCGTGGCGAAGCGCCGGAAGCCGGGCTGGCCGGCGCCGGGCATCTCGAAGTCCCTCACCACGTCCCGGATCGCCTCCATCGTCTCGTCGGGCGCCAGCTCCAGCGCCGAGCCGACCAGATTCCGGTAGAAGAGCATGTGCAGGTTCTCGTCGGCGGCGATGCGGGCCAGGAGCTGCTCGCCGATCGGGCAGCCCGTGGCCGAGCCGGTGTTGCGGTGCGACAGGCGCGTGGCGAGCTCCTGGAAGGCGGTGTAGACCACGTTCGGCAGCAGTTCCACCGGCTCGCCGGCGCCGCCCGAGGACGTGAACTGCATGCGGCGCTTCTCCAGGTCCACCGGGTCGACCGCCCGGGTCACCACCAGATAGTCGCGCAGGGTGATGGCGTGCCGGGCCTCCTCGGCCGTCCAGCGGTAGACCCACTCACCCCACGCGCCACCCGACCCGAGAGCGGTCATGAGGTTGTGGTGGTAGGCGGGCAGGTTGTCCTCGGTCAGCAGATTCACGATCAGCGAGGCCCGGGCCGCCGGGTCGATCCGGGTGTCCTCCGGCCGCCAGTCCTCGCCGCCGAGCAGGGCGAAGTCGCGCCCCTGGCTCCAGGGCACGTAGTCGTGTGGATTCCAGTCCCGCACCACCGCCAGGTGGCGTTCCATGTTCTCGGCCACGACCGGCTCCAGCTCCCAGAACAGGGTCGCCGACCGCTCGTGGTCAACCGTGCTGCTCACGTGCGCAACCTCCTTGAAGTGATCGGGGGGACCGCGGGGCGGGGACGGCCGGAGCGGCCGTCCCCGCCACGACCGGCTCAGGCCACGCCCACCGAGCTGTTGCGCTCGATGTGGTCGATGACGGCTGCGACGGTCTCCAGCTCGCCGGCGATCTCGTCGGGGGTCGCCACGCCGAACTTCTCCTCGACGGCGACCATGATCTCCACCATCGACAGCGAGTCGATGTCCAGGTCGTCGCGGAGGTGCCGGTCGAGCTGCACCTCGTTGACCGGCAGGCCGACGACCTCGTTGACGATCTCGGCCAGCTCTGCCAGAAGTCGTTCCTTGCTCATCTCGTTCTCCTCGGTTGTCGCCGCCGTCCGGGCGGCATGGTTGCCGTTACGTTGTGATCTGGTGGGTGATGTTGTGGTTGCGGTGCGGGCGGATGGTCTGGGTCAGTGCTCGAAACGCCGCACGACGAGGGTCGCGTTGTGCCCGGCGAAGCCGAACGAGTTGCTCATCGCCACCCTGATGTCGTGCTCCTGCGGCCGGTGCGGCACGAAGTTCAGCCCGGCGTCCTCGGGGTCGTCGCAGTTGATGGTCGGCGGCACGATGCCGGTGAGCAGGGCCTGCACCGTCGCGATGAGCTCGACGGCGCCGGCCGCACCGATCATGTGCCCTGTCATGGACTTCACCCCGGTGATGGGGATGTTGGGGGCGTGGTCGCCGAACACCCTGCGGATGGCGGCGGCCTCGGTCCGGTCGTTGAGCACGGTGCTGGTGCCGTGCGCGTTGATGTGGTCGATCTCGGAGGCGGCCACGCTGGCGTCGTCCAGCGCGAGCTGCATGGCCCGGCGGGCGCCGAGCCCCTCCGGGTGCGGCGCGGTCGGGTGGTAGGCGTCGCTGGTCGCCCCGTACCCCACGACCTCGGCGAGGATCGGGGCGCCGCGGCGCTCGGCGGAGCGGGCGTCCTCCAGCACCAGGACCCCGGCGCCGGCGGCCATGACGAACCCGTCCCGGTCCTTGTCGAAGGGACGGCTGGCCCGCTGCGGGTCGTCGTTGCGGCGCGACAGCGCCCGGGACATCGCGGTCGAGCCGATGTCGAAGGAGGTGATGGAGTTGTCGGCGCCGCCGGCGATGACCGCGTCCACGTCACCGCGCTGGATCATCCGCATCGCCTCCCCCACCGCCGAGGTCCCCGACGCGCAGGCCGTGCTCACCGCGCCGGAGGGTCCGGTGGCGCCCACCTTGAGGGCGATCTCACCGGCGGCGCAGTCGATCGAGGTGGCCGCCGACAGCCACGGCGCCAGGGCGCGGTGGCCGCGCTCGTCGAGCGTCAGCGTGCCGGACTGCACCAGCGCGGTGGGACCGTACCCGGAGCCGATGAGCACCCCGACCCGGTGGGTGTTGGCGTCGTCGATGACCAGCTTGGAGTCCTCGATCGCCTGCATCGCCGCGGCGACGGCGAACTGGGCGTACTTGTCGATCCTGCGGCTGACCGTGCGGGGCATGTACTCCAGGGGGTCGAACCCGGTCACCTCTCCGGCGATCTTCACCGGGAGGTCGGTCGTGTCGAAGGAGGTGATCGGCCCCACGCCGCTCCGGCCCGCCAGCAGCGCGTCCCAGAAGTTCTGGACGCTCAGCCCGACCGGCGAGATGACGCCCTGTCCCGTGATGACGACACGCCGCTGTCCGTACGTTCTCATGAGTGCTGTCCCTCCATTTCCGTGAGGTCGGCCGGCACGTCCTCCAGCCGCACCGGTATCCAGACGACGGCCACGCGGCCGGCGGCGCTCTCCTGCGCCGCCTGCCACAGCTCCTTCTTCAGCCCCACCCGGTCGTCCACGACCGCGTGGTACGGCCCGGGCCGGCCGTCACCGGCCGCGGCGGGCTCCCGCACGAACCGGAAGCGCGAGCTCCCGGCTCCCCCCTTGTCGAGCTGGGCCTGCAGCCAGCCGTAGCCGCCGTTGTCCAGCACGATGTACAGCACCCCGATCCCCTCGTCGACCAGGACGTCGAGGTCGGCGCCGAGCTTGCCGAAGGCGCCGTCCCCGACGAAGGCGGCCACCGCGTGGTCCGGGGCGGCGAGCTTCACCCCCGCCGCGGCGACGGCGCCGAAGCCGAGACTGGTCTGCTCCGACGGCACGATGGAGTCGGCCGAGGCGCCACAGCTCCAGAAGGGGTAGAAGTAGGACCACATGTCCTGCAGGCCGTTCTCCTGCACCAGGATCCGCTTGGCCGGCAGCACCTCGTCGAGGACGTACAGGACCTCGGCGATGTGGATCCCGGGCAGCTCGGCCACCCGCCGCCGCTCGGCGGCCACCCGTCCGGCCGACCGGCTGTGGCAGCTCCGCACGGAGTCGGCCCACTCCGGATCGGCCCCGTTCCCCTCCTCGGCGAGACCCGCCAGCCACGCCCGTACGGCCGCGCCGCCGTCGCCGATGACCACCGGTCCGCCCCATTCGGCCGACACCTCGGCCGGTTCGAGGTTGACCTGCAGCACGTCGGTGCCGGGGCCGGCGAAGCCGGGCCGGTAGGTGGCCGTCTCCTCCAGCCTGCTGCCGAGGGCCACCACCAGGTCGGTCCCGGCCCACAGCGGATGCGACTCCTCGGGGGCGTAGAGACCCGCCAGGCCGCAGAAGAGCGGGTGGTCCTCGTCGACGCTCCCCCGGCCGGTCGCGGTGACGAAGATCGCCGCGCCGAGCCGTTCGGCGAGCCGCTCCACCTGGCCGTCGGCGTTGCGGTGCCGCATCCCGCCGCCGACCAGCAGGACGGGGCGGCGGCTGGCGCGCAGCGCCGCCAGCGAGGTCTCCAGCGCCGGCCCGTCCGGCGTGGGGCGGTGCGTCCGCGGCAGCCGCCACGGACGGCCGCGGACCACCTCGGCCTCCAGCAGGTCGGCGGAGAACTCAAGGTAGACGGGGCCCGGCGCGCCGTTGGCGGCGACCAGGAAGGCGCGCTCGATGGCGGGCACGACCCGGTCGGGGTGGTCGACCCGGTGCGCCCACTTGACCACGGGCGACAGCATCGCCATCTGGTCCAGCTCCTGGAAGGCCCCCGAGCCCCGCGCGCTGGCGGAGGTGCCGGAGGCCAGCACGACCATCGGCGCCCCGGAGCAGCGGGCCTCGACCAGGCCGCCCACGACGTTGGCGGCCGCGGGACCCTTGCCGATGACGCACACCGCGGTCTGCCCCGACCTGAGCGCGTGACCGGCCGCCATGAAGGCCGCGGCCCGCTGGTCGCGGCAGAGCACCATCCTGACGTCGGTGGGTTCGAGCGCCTTCAGCGGGACGAGGTCGTCGTCGGGCAGTCCGAAGACCGTCTCGACTCCGCTCGCCTGGAGGAAGTCGACGGCCGCGTGCCACGCGCTCGCGTAGCCGGCACTGTCGGTGGGGGTCATCGGCTGCCCACCGCCTCGGCCTTGTCCGAGGCGAACTCGGCGACGACCTGGGAGATGAGCAGTGGCTTGGCCGTCCGCTCCTTGCGGTGGCTGACGTAGTTGGCCATGATCCCGAAGCCGCCGAAGGGCTGGTTGCCGTCGTCGATGTCCAGCAGGGTCTCGTCGACGGCCACCATGTGCCGCTTGCGCAGGTGCTCGACGAGCTCGGCGGCGTCGCCGTACACCATCGCCCCCATGGCCCGGTCCTGGTAGTAGCCCGTCGACAGGCGCTCGTAGACCTGCTTGAGGTCGGTGTAGGTGACGATGTTGAAGATGGGGGAGAAGATCTCGCTGAGCGCCATCTTCTCCTTCACCGAGCGCAGCAGCACCGTCGGCTGGATCTGGCGGGTGCGGAAGTCGATCTGGCCGCCGTAGATGATGTGGCTGTCGTTGTCCCGGAGGAACTCGGCCGCCTCGACGATCGCGCTCGGGTAGCACATCGGCCCGTAGTCCGCCTCCGGGTCGTCATACTCGCCGAAGGTCATCGCCGACAGCCGCTTGACGAGCGCCTCGACGAACCTGGGGGCGTCGGACTCGGGGACGAAGAAGACGTCGGGCCCGAAGCAGTCCTGCCCGGAGTTGAGCATCCGGATGCGGATGGCGTCCTCGGAGGCCAGGTCGACGTCGGCCCCGGGGGTCAGGATGAACGGGTTGGCGCCCTGCCCGAACAGGATGAAGATCTGCTCCGGCGACAGGTCCGCGCGGATGGTCTCGGCGTTCTGGTAGGTGCCGGTGAAGACCACGACGTCGGCCTCGCTCACCGGGCCCTCCCGGAACTTCCGCTGGCTCAGCGAGGTCATCTCGACCGGGATCCCGTGCACCGGCGCCAGCAGCTCGTGCAGCCGCCAGGTCTGGTCGGCGACCTGGGTGGACGGCCGCACCACGATGCTCTCGGTGAACAGCGCGGGCACCATCAGATACAGCACGTAGGACGACAGCAGCACGTTGGAGGACATGAAGACCGCCATCTTGTCCACCTTGGACGGCCCGTTGCGGACGACCTCCTCGACCGCGCCGGCGAGCGTGTGCAGCGCCGCGTCGATCTCCATCTCCACCGACTTGTAGTCGGAGATCTCGGTGAGGATCTCGATGACGGCGTCGGCGTCGGTGTGCAGGAAGTCGGCCAGCGCCCGCAGGCCGGCCACCCGCTCGGCGAACGGCACCTTCGCCAGGTCGCCGGGGAGCTCGGCGTCCGCGGGCTCCGGCACGGCCCGGTGCGGCCGTAATCGGGCGGGCCGGTAGACGGCGTTCTCGGCGAGCTTGCGCAGCAGCCTGATGTCGGGCTTGCCGGCGCCGTTGACCGGCAGGGCGGGCAGCACGACGACCTTGTTGGGGTGCTCGTAGGACGGCAGCAGCGAGCAGATGGCGGTGCGCCAGTGCGCCGCCGACGCCTCGTTCGGGTCCTCCACGAAGAAGACCAGCTGGCTGCCCTGCCGCTCGTCCTCGACCCCCACGACCTTCACCGGGCGCCCGCAGAACTCCGCCTTGCGCTGGATGGCCTCGGGGTAGAGGTTGTGTCCCATCCGGTGGACGGCGTATTTGCGGCCCATCACCACGAGGTTGCCGCCCGGCATCCAGTAGCCGAGGTCGTCGGTCGGGTACAGCTCCGTCTCGACCGGCACGATCGTGCCGTCGGCCGCGAGATATCCCTCCATCATGCTCGGCGACGACACGAAGATCTCACCGACCTTGCCGGTCTCCACCGGCTCCCCGTCGGCGCCCAGGACGCGCACATCCACGTCGGTGAGCGGCCGCCCGCACGCCACCGGGTTGGCGAGGTTGGCCAGGGCGATGTTGCCGGCCTCGTTGCTGCCGTAGCCGTCGAGCAGCGGGCGGCTGAAGGTGCGCTCGAACCGTTCGGCCAGCGACGCGGGCAGCGGCGCCCCGCCGGTGCAGAACATGCGCACGGTGCTCAGCTCGCGCAGGGTCCCCGGCCTCCGCTGGGCCAGGGCGTGCAGGCCGTGGTAGGTCGACGGCGTCGCGTCGATCACCGTGACGCCGGCGATGGCGGCCAGCCGCACGGCCAGGTCGAGCCGGTCCCGCGGCGCGATCACCAGGGAGCAGCCGACCGTCCACTGCAGGATCGCGAGCGTCAGCCCGTAGAAGTGGGAGAAGGGCAGCAGCGGCAGCAGCACGTCCTCCGGGCGGTAGCCCATGCGCTCCCGGGTGCGCTGCAGGTCGTTGAGGAAGGCCCGGCCCGAGCGCACGACGCCCTTGGCGGAGCCGGTCGACCCCGAGGACCAGGTGATCAGCGCGTCGGTGCGGGCGTGCCAGGCCGACAGGGAGAGGAACTCCGCCCCCACCTCGCGGCGGCGCGCCTCCTCGGCCAGCGAGTGGATCGCCAGCGTGTCGGTGCCAGCGACGAGGTCGCTGAGGTCGGTGAGGTCGGCGCTGTCGGTGATGAGCAGGCGGGCCCCGGAGACCGAGCTCGTCCTGCGCCGTTCAGCCGCCGTCTCGCGGTGGTCGACCAGCACGATCGACGTGTCCAGGTGCATCAGGGCCAGCAGCACCGCGACGTACTCGGCGGAGTTGTCAGCACTGATCATTACGCGGTCGCCGGCGGTCACCGAGTGTTCGCTCAGGACCGCGGCCATTCCGAGGGCCAGCTCCTCGATCTCGATCGAGGTGTAGGTAGCGGTGGAAGTCACGATTTTTCCGGTCGCCCAGTCCAATGTCTCATCCATTCGTTGCGAGCAGGCGGGGTTCTTCTCAGCTCGACAGGCTTCTCAGCTCGACAGGCTTCTCAGCTCCTCGGCGAGGACGCCGATGGTGTGTTCGATCTGCTGCGGGGTGTGCTCGGAGGTGACGAAGAACCGGAGACGGACCAGCTCCTCGGGCACCGCGGGATAGAGGATGGGGTTGGCGCTGATGCCCCGGTCGAAGAGCCTGTTGGCCAGCGCCAGGCACTGCTGGGAGTCGCCGACGATGCAGGGGACGACCGGCGAGTCGGCGCTCACGCCGGTGTCGACGCCGGCCTCCTTGGCCAGCCGCAGGAACAGCTCGGAGTTGCTCCGCAGCCGTTCCAGGCGCTCCGGCTCCTCGCGCATCACCCGCAGGGCGGCGAGGGCGGCGGCCGCGTTGGGCGGGGTCATCCCCACGCTGTAGACGAAGCCGGGGACGGTGTACTTCAGGTAGTCGACGAGGTCGCGGGAGCCGGCGACGTAGCCGCCGCAGCTCGCCCCGGCCTTGGACAGGGTGCCCGACCACAGCTCCACCTGGGAGCGGTCGACGTCGAAGTAGTCGCCGACGCCGCCGCCGGACTTGCCGACCGTCCCGAGGCTGTGGGCCTCGTCGATGAGGAGGACGGCGCCGTGGCGGTTCTTGATCTCGATGATGGCCGGCAGGTCGGCGATGTCGCCGTCCATGCTGTAGACCCCTTCGATGATGACCAGCGCCCTGCGGTGCAGATGGCGGTGGCGTCTGAGCACCTCCTCCAGCGCGGCCGGGTCGTTGTGCGCGAAGGGCCGGCGGGTGGCGCCGGACAGGTGGCACCCCTGCAGGATGCTGTCGTGGGCCAGCTCGTCGTGGACGATGAGGTCGCCCGCCCCGACGAGGTGCCCGATGACGGAGACGTTGGTGGCGTGCCCACTGACCATGACCACCGCGTCCTCGGTGCCCAGCAGGGCGGCCAGCTCGGCTTCGAGCTCGTGGTGGATCGGCCGGTTGCCGGACAGGAAGCGGCTGGCCGAGACCGAGGTGCCGTAGCGCTCGACGGCCTCGCGGACTGCGGCGTTGACCTTCGGGTGCCCGGAGAGGCCGAGGTAGTTGTAGCTGGAGAAGCTGATCAGCTCCTTGCCCTCCACCACGGTCGTCGAGCTGATGTTGGCCTGGTGGTCGATGAAGTAGGGGTTACGGCCGATCCCCTTCATGAACTCCCGGTGCTCGACGAGGTCGGCCCAGCTCTCGATGCCCGTCTCCATCGCGACCCGCTGCCGCGGCACCGCCGCGTCGGGGACCGCGACGGGGGCGGGGGCGACGTCCGGGACGGGCGCGGCGGGGACCTCGGGGGCCACACCGATCCGCGCGGCCACGGCGGCGACCACCTCGTCGATGGCCGGCCGCTTGGCCAGGCCGGTCAGGCCGCCGGCCAGCGCGGGCCAGACGCCCTGGAGCGAGGTCCGCAGCTCCGTGATCATCAGCGAGTCGAACCCGAGCTCCTCGACCAGGAGGGTCCGGCCGGTCAGCTGCTCGATCGGGAACGCGCCGATCCTGGCGATCTGCTCGCAGACCCGGTCCCGGACGGCGGCGGACCCGCCGGGCGGCGCCGCGGCCGGGACGGCCTGCGGGGCCTGGGCCGGGACGGCCCGCGGGGCCTGCTGGGCGAGGAGCGCCTCGCCGGCGGCCGGCGGCAGGCCGGCTCCGGCCCCGGCGGCGCGCAGCAGGGCGATCTGCTCACGGAAAAGACTGACGATCTCGCTCACATGACTCTCCTCCGCTGTGGACGGTTGTGCGGGACCCGGCTGCGCGGCGGGCGCGGCCGGTCCCGGCTGGGCCGCGGATGCGGGCACCGCGGGCCCGGGCCGTACGGCCTGCGCCGCGGCCGCCGGCCGCGCGGCCGGCATCGGGAAGGGGGGCAGCGCGTGGACCTTGCGCAGCAGCGGCGAGGGCGGCAGGTCCACGACCGGCCGGTGGCCGTCGTCGGGCAGCGTCACCGGCACCCCGAGCACCGCGAGCTGGCCCAGCCCGCTCAGGAAGCTGCGGCCGCCGTCGGGGGTGTCGCCGGACAGCGCGACGTAGTGGCAGCCGTTCTGGTCGCCCAGGGTCCGCCGGGTCATCGCCAGGAGCGAGCGGCCCCCGCTGACCTGGACGAAGATCCGGGCGCCCAGCTCGTGGGCGGCGAGCGTGGCGTCGGCGAAGCGCACCGGCGACGAGGCGTGTCCCTCCCACAGGTCGCGCAGGGTCGCGGGGTCCTCGGCGCGCGCGCCGCTGACGCACGAGACGAAGGCCGCGTCCGCGGGGCGGCCGATCTCGCGCGGCTCCAGGTCCTTGCGGACGTCGGCGCGGACGCCTTCGAGCAGGGGGGTGTGGAAGGCGTTGGAGACCGCCAGCGGCTGGGCGCTGACGCGGGCCGCCGCGCACCGCTCGGCGAGCGCGGCCAGGCCCTCCGGCATCCCGGCGACGACCGTCTGCCGCGGGTGGTTGAAGCACGCGGGCCACACGCCGTCGATCCCCTCCGACAGCTCGGCGGTCGCGGCGGCGTCGGCCTGGACGACGAGCATCCCGCCGCCCTCGCCGGTCTCCGCCCGCCGCATGACGGCGCCGCGGCCGCCCATGATGCGGACCGCCTCGGCCTCGTCCATCGCCCCGGCGGCCGCGGCGGCGGGGAACTCCCCGACGCTGTGCCCGAGCGTCACCGACGGCGTGACCCCGCAGGAGCGCGCCAGGTGGGCGGCCGCGAGGCCGAGCACCCCCAGCAGGGGCTGGCACACGTCGGTGCCCTTCATCCGCTCCCGGCCCGCCTCGCTGTCGGCGCCCTCCCCGTAGACGCTGTCCAGGACGTCGACGCCGAAGTTCTCCCTGGCCACCGCGTCGAGCGCGCCGGCCACCTCGCGGAAGCTGCCGAAGCGCTCGTACAGGTCCGCCAGGAGGTGGGGCCGCTGGCTGCCCTGGCCGGGGAACAGGAACGCCACCGAGCGCTGCTTGGCGTCTACGGGCGCGTCGGCGGCGTACACGCCGTCGCCCAGCGAGCCGGTCCTCCCCTCCCGCAGCGCCGTACCCGCCGAGCGCAGCAGCCGGACGAGCTCGTCCCGGTCGGCCGCCACGACCGCCAGCCGCGCCTTGAGCAGCTCGCGCCCGGCGAGCGTGGCGGCGATCGACGCCTGCGACAGCCCGGGGTCGGCGGCGAGGTGGTCGAGGAAGCGGTCGAGATAGTCGGCCAGCAGCTCCGCCGAGCCGGCGGAGAACAGGAACAGCTCGGCGCGGGGCGGCTCCGGCTGCTCGGCCGGCTCGGGGCCGGCCGGCGCCTCCTCCAGCACGACGTGCACGTTGGTCCCGCCGAAGGCGAAGGAGTTGATGCCCGCGCGGCGGACGGCGGAGCCGGTCCGCGGCCAGGGGACGTTGGCGTCCGGGATCCGCAGGGCGGCGGCCGCCGGGTCCGCCTCCGGGCCCGGCAGGGTCTCCGGCTGGCGGGGGATCACCGAGTGGTGCAGGGCGAGCGCCGTCTTGATCAGGGAGGCCATGCCGGAGGCGGTGAGGGAGTGGCCGATCAGTGCCTTGACCGATCCCAGGTAGGCGGGGTCGGGCTCCGCGCCGGACTCGTTCCGGACCCGTTGCAGCGACTCCAGCTCCACCCGGTCGCCGACCGTGGTGGCGGTGCCGTGGGCTTCGATGAAGCCCACGGAGCCGGGGTCGACGCCGGCGTCGGCGTAGGCCCGGCGCAGTGACAGGCGCTGGCCCTTCGACCGCGGCGTCATCGGCCCGTCGGTGGTGCCGTCGTTGGAGCAGCCGATGCCGCGGATCACCGCGTAGACGCGGTCGCCGGCGGCCAGCGCCGCCTCCAGCGGGCGCAGGACCACCACGCCGACCCCTTCGCCGAGCACGAAGCCGTCGGCGCGGTGGTCGAAGGGCCTGCACACGCCGCTGGGCGAGACCGCGCCCACCTTGGAGAAGCCGATCAGGCTGTGCGGGATGAGGTTGACGTAGGCCCCTCCGACGAGCGCCTCGGCGCACACCCCGGTGCGGAGCGCGACGACGGCCTCGTGCAGCGCGACCAGTCCCGACGAGCAGGAGGAGTCCACCGTGAAGCTGGGCCCGCCGAGGTCGTAGAACTGGCTGACGTTGGTGGCCGCCATGTTGAGCTGCTCGCCCGGGATCGACCAGGGCTCCATGTCCATGGGGTCGGGCGTGAGATACATGAAGTCGGCGGTGCTCATCGCGAAGTAGACGCCCGTGTTCTCCCGGTCGAACGGGCGCCGCTCCCAGCCCGCGTCCTGGACGGCCTCACGGGCGACGTCGAGCAGGAGCCGCTGCTGCGGGTCCATCGTCCGCACCCGCCGCGGCGGCATCCGGAAGTAGGCGGCGTCGAAGCGGTCGATGCCCTCCAGGTAGGACACCTGGTCGGTGTAGGCCTTCCGCGCCGCCCTGCGGTCGGCGGGGTCGTGGAAAACCCCGTGATCCCAGCGCTCCGCCGGCACCGAATGAAATCGGTGCTCGCCGCCGAGCAGGATTCCCAGATATTCGTTCAGATTTCCTGCGCCGGGGAAACGGCATCCCATGCCGACTATCGCGATATCACGCATCGTGTCCCTACTTCGCGTTGGCGCTTCGCCGCATTTACAAGTCATCGCTTCCGAATTAAGCATCGCACCGGCCGGGCCTTTTTCCACCGAGGGAATTACCGAAGTCCTTGGGACCGCGGTCCCCTCCGGACGGCCGGCGCGGTCGTCATTTCACGAGCACGGCCTCGGCGCGCCGCACGCCCTGCCCGAGCCGCACGTACAGCGCCGCCATCACGAGCGCCACGGCCCCCGCCGCGGCGGTGACCCGGAAGGCGTGGTGCCCGTCGAGGGCGTCCGTCACCTGGCCGGAGAGCGACACACCCGCCGCCAGGCCGATCACCAGGGCGCTCTGCACCCAGGCGAACCCCTCGCTGCTGCGGGCCGCGGGCACCAACGTCTCCACGATCTCGTACATGACGATCAGCGTCGGGGCGATGGCCGCGCCGGCGACGAACGCGCTGAGGGCCATCAGCGGCAGGCCGGTGGTGACGACGAGCGGCAGCAGGCCGACGGCCAGGCACGCCGAACAGGCCAGGAACCGCTGGGCCAGCGGTGCCGTCCACTGCCGCGAGCCGTACAGCAGGCCGGTGACGAGGCTGCCGACCGACAGCGCGGCGACGAACGGGCCGGCGAGCGCGGGCCGGCCCAGATCCTCGGTGAAGGCGACCATGGAGATCTCCACCGAGCCGAGGATGACGCCCAGCGCGAGCCCGAACACCAGCACCAGGCGCAGCCCGGAGACCCTCAGGAGGGACGGCTCGCGGCGGTGCTCGGTGGCGAGCGGCGGCTCGGTGCGCCGCATGGCGGCGTAGGCCAGCCCGCCGGCCACCGTCAGGACCAGGCCCGCGACGAAGCCCGCCGCCGGGTGGAGCGCCGCGGCGAGCATGGTGGCGAGCACCGGGCCGACGATGTAGATCACCTCGTCGATGGCCCCCTCGACGGAGAAGGCCGTCTTCAGCTGCGGGGTCCCGCCCACCAGCGCCGTCCACCGGGCGCGGACCATCGGGCCCAGCGGGGGGAAGGCCAGGCCCGCGCAGACCGCCGACAGGAACAGCAGCCAGACCGCGCCCGTCGCGACGCCGGCCATGATGCCGGCCAGCCCGAGCGCGTGCAGCAGCACGACCGGCCGCAGGACCCGCCCCTGCCCGTAGCGGTCGCCCAGCCGGCCGATCCGTGGAGCGGCGAACGCCTGGGAGACCAGGATGGTGGCACCCACCGCGCCGGCGAGTGCGTAGGAGCCGGTGGCCGAGGTCACCAGCAGGATCGTCGCGATGCCCAGCATGGACATCTGCATCCGGCCCACGAAGCCCGCGAGTACGAACCGGCGTACGTCAGGCGAGGCGAGCAGTGCCTTGAAATCGTTGTCAGCCACTCGACAACAGTGCATCGCCGTACTTGCCGCGTTAAGACCGTAGCGAATGTCTTCGGTAATCTCCTCGGTCCCGCAACGGCTGGTCGATGACACTCTGGCTTCCGGCGGACATCGTCTCGCCGCTCCCAAACAAACGCGGAAAAGGGGATGCAATGACCGACGCGATAGGCACCTATTACGACGTCATCATCATGGGCGGCGGGCCGGCCGGATCGACGCTGGGTGCACAATTGGCGCGCACCACGAATTTGAGCACGGCGATTTTCGACAAGGCGCAGTTCCCGCGCGAGCACATCGGCGAGTCGCTCGCGCACCCCACCACGCCCGCGCTGGAGGAGATCGGCGCGCTGGACAAGCTGATGTCCAGCGACTTCAAGGTCAAGAAGTTCGGCGGCCTCTTCCGGTGGAACAAGACGCCCAACGTGGGCTTCTTCGACCACGATTCGTACCTGGAGGACGGGGTGCACCGCTGGGCGGCCCACGTCAACCGCTCCGAGTTCGACCACATGCTGCTGCAGCACGCCGCCGAGTGCGGCGTGTCCGTGTTCGAGGAGACGACGGTCTCGGCCTTCGAGCGGCTGGAGGACGGCTGCGAGGTCACGCTCAACGACGGTCGCAAGGTCCGCTGCGGCTACTTCGTCGACGCCTCCGGGCGCCGCAACAGCATCGCCTCCAAGAAGAAGCGCAACTACCTGTCGGGCTACAAGAACATCGCGATCTGGCAGCACTACACCGGTGCCCAGCACGCCTACGACATCCCCGAGGACTGGAACATCTTCCGGGAGAAGAGCCTGTCCCCCATCGCCTGCTCGGCCTTCTCCGACGGCTGGTGCTGGTACATCCCCGTCCCGAAGATCATCGACGGTGAGCGCGTGATGACGCACTCCGTCGGGATCGTGACCATCCCCGCGATCCTCAAGGAGCCGGGCAAGGACTTCACCGACCTCGAGCAGTTCACCAAGGCGATCAAGGAGATCCCGCTCGTCGGCGAGCTGATCAAGAACGGCACGCCGATCTCCGACAAGATGCAGACCGCCACCAACTACTCCATGATCAACGACCAGTTCGCCAACTTCGACGAGCGCTGGATCCTGGTCGGCGACGCCGCCTACTTCGTCGACCCCCTGTTCTCCTCCGGGGTGGCCTTCGCCATGCACCACGGCCTGTCGGCCGCCACCGTGCTCAAGGCGACCTTCGACGACAGCGTCGACGAGCAGCACAAGCGGGACCTGTGGCACGACTACGACATGGAGTGGCACGGCATCGCCGAGTCCTTCTCGCTCTCGATCGACCAGTGGTACCACGCGATCGGCAAGAGCAACCCGGACAGCATCTACTGGCGCACCCGGGGACAGGACGTCACCACCGAGGTCCGCGAGCAGACCTTCCAGATCCTGCTCAGCACGACGATGGAGCCCGACCTGCTGCGGGTGCTGACCAACCCCGACGGCACCCAGGCCGACCTCGACGCCGAGGGCCCGTACATGAAGGCCTACGGCATGGCCGACCCCGGGCTGATCGGTGACGACGACCTCGTCGCCCTGGCGCCCGGCGCGACGATCCGCAAGAGCCTCGGCCTCGACATCCCGGGCTTCAAGGGCTTCGCTCCGCCGCCGCCCTTCGAGCTGTCACCGGAGGAGCGGGCCGCCCTCACCAAGTACTGGGAGGACCCGGTCAAGAACGGCGACGCGGTGATCTCCCCCCTGTCGCAGCCCCTCCCCTGCCACCGCTACTCGGTCGAGGGCGCCGCCGGCGGCGTCGAGGTGCGCAGCTTCGACGAGGTCGACGGCGGCAAGGTCGTGTGGGACTGCCTGCAGGACGGCGGCATGCGCTACCGCGACCTTCAGGAGAACCTCAACGAGCTCCAGCTCCACCTGGTCAAGCTTCTGTGGCGGACCGGTGTGGTCACCGTGACGCCCGCCTCGTCCACCTCGACCGGCTGAAGGGAAGTGCCGAGATGGGGATACTCACCGGGAAGAACCTGCTCGTCACCGGCGTGCTGACCGAGGCGTCCATCGCGTTCAACGTGGCCAAGGTCGCCCAGGAGCAGGGCGCGAAGGTCGTGCTGACGGGATTCGGCAGGATGAGCCTCGTCCAGCGCACGGCCCGGCGGCTGCCCGACCCCGACACACCCGTCATCGAGCTCGACGTGACCGACGACAGCCATCTCGCCAGCCTCGCCGGGCGGGTCGGCGAGCACGTCGACCGCCTCGACGGGGTGCTGCACGCGGTGGCCTTCGCCCCGGAGGCCGCGCTGGGCGGCGGCTTCCTGGAGACGTCGTGGCCGGACGTCGCGACGACGTTCCAGGTGTCGACCTACTCCCTCAAATCGCTCAGCGTCGCGTGCGCGCCGCTGATGCCCGCCGGGGGCTCCATCGTGGGCCTGGACTTCGACGCCACCGTCAGCTGGTCCTCCTACGACTGGATGGGCGTGGCGAAGGCGGGGCTGGAGTCCTGCTCCCGCTACCTGGCCCGCTACCTCGGGCCGCAGGGCATCCGGGTCAACCTCGTGGCCGCCGGCCCGCTCCGGACGCTCGCCGCCCGCGGCATCCCCGGCTTCGCCGGCGTCGAGGCGACCTGGGACGACAGGTCGGCGCTGGGCTGGAAGGCCGACGACTGCGAGCCGGTGGCGCGCGCCTGCGTCGCCCTGCTCTCTGACTGGTTCCCGGCGACGACCGGAGAAGTGATTCACGTGGACGGAGGCTTCCATGCAATGGGTGACTGAGAAACGCGCCGCCTACCGGATCGGCGCGGCGGCCGGGCTCGGCGGCGTGACGCTGGCCGTGATCGCCGCGCTGTCGGTGCCGATGACCATGCAGGACCCGTTCGCCGACATCTCCGCGGCCGACTACATGAACGGCATCGTGTCGGCGCCCGCGCTCTGGGTGCTGCTCCACCTCGCCGTCACCGTGGGGACCGCGCTCAAGCTGGTCGGCCTGATCACGATCGGCGAGACCTTCGAGAAGTCATCGGCCAGGCCGCTGGCGCTGATCGGCAACGGGCTCGCCATCGCCGGCGTGTCACTGCTGATCACCACCTACGCCCGCGACGGATACGTCCACACCTTCATGGCGGAGACCTGGCAGAAGGCCGGCGCCGGCGGCGACGCCTACGAGGCCATCTTCGCCTCCAGCACCCGGACCGCCTACTCCACGGAGATAACCGGGGTGCTGCTGGTGCTGGGCCTGGCGCCCCTGGCGTACGGCGGCGCCATGCTCCTCAGCTCGCTGTACGCCCGCTGGGTCGGCTGGCTCGGCGTCGTCGGCGGCGTGGGCGGCGTGGTGACCGCCGGCTACCTCTACTCCACCGGACTGACCGACCTCGGCTACGGCGTGCTCTACCCGCTGTTCGGCATGGCGATCCCCACGGTCTGGCTGGTCGCCGCGGCCCTGCGGGTCTGGCGCGCCACCGCCACCGTCCAGAGCCCGGCTCCGCAGCCGGTCGCGGCCCAGGGAGCCGTCGGATGACCCTGCTCGACGAGACCCGCGTCCCCAGTACCGCGCCCGCGGCCGGGGACGCGGACCCCAGGGACCCCCATCCGCGCCTGGCGGCGTTCTTCGACCCCGGATCGCTGACGCTCCTGGCCCCCGCCGACGGCAGCGGGGTGCTCGCCGGCATCGGCCGGGTGCAGGGCGTCAAGGCGGTGGCCTTCGCCAGCGATCCCCGCGTGCAGGGCGGCGCGATGGGCTCGGCGGGCTGCGAGCACATCGTCCGCGCCTACGACACCGCGGTGCACGGGCGCCTGCCGATCATCGGGCTCTGGCACTCCGGCGGCGCCCGACTGGCCGAGGGCGTGGCCTCGCTCCACGCGGTGGGCCGCGTCTTCGCGGCCATGACCCGCGCCTCCGGCGTCGTGCCGCAGATCTCCGTCGTGTTCGGCCCCGCCGCGGGCGGAGCCGCCTACGGCCCCGCGCTGACCGACATCGTGATCATGTCCGCCCAGGGCCGCATCTTCGTCACCGGGCCCGACGTGGTGCGCAGCGTCACCGGCGAGGACGTCGACATGGCCACGCTGGGCGGGCCCGACCCGCACAGCCGCAAGAGCGGCGTCGTGCACGTGGTCACCAAGACCGACGAGGAGGCGTTCGCCAGAGCCCGGACCCTCACCGGGCTGCTGGGCGAGCAGGGCGGCGTGCCCGGCGAGGTCGCCGAGATCGACTTCTCGACGCTGCTGCCGGACAACCCCAAGCGGGCCTACTCCGTGCAGCCGGTCGTCGACGGGCTCCTCGACGAGCGCGGCGTGGAGCTGCACGCCAAGTGGGCGCCGAACATCGTGACCACGCTGGGCAGGCTCGGCGGGCGGACCGTCGGGGTCATCGCCAACAACCCCATGCGGCTCGGCGGCTGCCTCAACGCCGTCTCGGCGGAGAAGGCCGCCCGCTTCGTGCGGATGTGCGATGCGTTCGGAGTCCCCCTCGTCGTCATCGTGGACGTCCCCGGCTACCTGCCCGGGGTGAGCCAGGAGTGGGACGGCGTCGTACGGCGCGGCGCCAAACTGCTCCACGCCTTCGCCGAGGCGAAGGTCCCCCGGGTCACCCTGGTCACGCGCAAGGCGTACGGCGGCGCCTACATCGCGATGAACTCCCGCGCGCTCGGCGCGACCCGCGTCTTCGCCTGGCCGACCACCGAGGTGGCCGTGATGGGCACGGTCGCGGCCGTGCGCATCCTGCACCGCCGCCGCCTCGCCGCCTGCGCCTCCCCCGAGGAGCAGGCGGCCCTGGAGGAGGAGCTGGCCGTACAGCACGACGAGATCGCCGGCGGCCTCGGACGCGCGGTCGAGCTCGGTGTCGTCGACGAGGTCATCGCCACCCACGAGACCCGGGGTGCGATCGCGCGGGCCATCGCCTGCGCCCCGCCCGCGCGGGGCACCCACGGCAACATCCCCCTCTGATCTTGGAGCTACCGGCATGGATGACGATGTCTTCGACGCTCTGGCCAAGTTCATCGAGCAGAGCGACTTCGTCTGTCTCGGGGCGCGTGCGGCGTTGCGCAAGAAATCCATCGTGCACCACCACTATCCGGAGCTGGGCGCCGAGGAGTCGGTCCTGGCCCACCACCGCGACCTCCTCACCTTCCTGGAGACCTTCGAGCCGTCCGCACGCAGCTTCACCTCCTTCGTCGCCACCTTCGAGGGACCGCTCCACCTCACGGAGCAGGAGTACGAGGACCGGGTCTGGCGCCACCTGCAGACCATGCACGACGAGGACAGCAGGAATTACAAATGGAGTGACAGATACGACTCCGATCCCGCGTCGGCCGACTTCGCGTTCTCCGTCGGCTCGCACCCGTTCTTCGTCGTAGGACTGCACAACGGCGCCTCCCGGCCCAGCCGGCGATTCGAGAAACCGGCCCTGGTTTTCAATTCGCATATACAGTTCAACGCCCTGGGGATCAAGTTCTTCAAACTCCGCGGCAAGATACGTGCCCGTGAGCGTTCGTTCCACGGGTCCGCCAACCCCAGTTTCACCACTTACAGAGAGGAGGCACGACACTACGGCGGCAGGTTCACCGAACCGGAGTGGAAGTGCCCGTTCTCGCCGAACGGAGAATGACGGTCTTGGACGTGGTCGCGCACTTCTTCCTCGGCGTCGTCGTCGTGCTGTCCTGCGCGCACCTGGCCGGCTCGCTGGCCCAGCGTCTGGGACAGCCCCGGGTGGTCGGCGAGATCTGCGCAGGTCTCGCGCTCGGCCCCTCACTCCTGGGCAACCTCAGCCCCGAGCTCGCGGACCTCCTCCTGCCGCGCGACATCCTGCCGATGATCGACGGGCTCTCCCAGCTGGGCCTGGTGCTGTTCGTGTTCGGCGTCGGCCAGGAGCTGGCCTCCACCCGGCTGCGCGGGACCGCCAGGCAGGGACTGCTGATCAGCCAGGCGTCGATGGCCGTGCCGTTCGTCGCGGGCGTGCTCGTCGCCGTCCCGCTGATCGGCGGGACGGCCGAGCACCCGGTGGCCTCCGTGCTGTTCATCGGATGCGCGCTGAGCATCACCGCCTTCCCCGTGCTGGCCCGCCTGCTCAGCGACCTCGGCATCGGCCGCACCCGTCCGGGACAGCTCAGCCTGCTCGCCGCCGCGGTGGGCGACGGGGCCAGCTGGCTGCTGCTGGCCGTCGCCCTGGCGGTGGCCGGCGGCTCGGGGCCCGGCGGCCTGCTGGTGAGCGCGGTCGGCGCGGTCGTCGTCACCATCGCCTTCCTCGGCCCCGTGCGCCTGGCGCTGGCCCGCTGGGCCGACCGGGCCGGCCCGGCGTCCCCGATCTCCGGCGGCCTGCTGCCGGTCGTGGCGGTGGCGGCGACGGCGACCCTGACCGCGGTGATCGGCATCCACCAGCTCATCGGCGCGCTGCTGGTCGGCATCGCCTGGCCGGCCCACCGCCAGGGGGCCGCCGCGCTCATGGAGACGTCCAAGTCGGTGCTCCTGCCGTTCTTCTTCCTGAGCTTCGGGCTGGGCGTCGACCTCGGCTCGCTCCAGCTGGACGGGGCCACCATGGGCGCCCTGGCCGCGCTGCTCACCGCCGCCGTCGGCGCCAAGATCGCCGGCCCCGGCCTGTGCGGCCGGCTCACCGGGCTGTCCTGGCGCGACTCCTTCATCCTGGGCTCCCTGCTGAACACCCGCGGCCTCACCGAACTGGTGGTGATCCAGGTCGGCTACCAGGCCGGGCTCATCGACCAGCGGCTGCTGGCCATCCTGACGGTCGTCGCGCTGGCCACCACCGTCATGACCGCGCCCCTGCTCCGGCTGGCCGGCCTGCGCCCGCCGGGCACCCGCACCCGGCGGGCGGCCGCCGGACCGGCCCCGCCCCCGGCCGGAACGTCCGCCCCCGCGCCCCCGGCCCCAGCCGAAACCCCCCTCCCGGCACCTCCGGTCCCAGCCGAAATGTCCGTACCGGCGCTCCACAACTGAATCTTTCGATACTCAGGCGATCCCCCTGGTTCACATCGGGCGACCTTGGTGAATTTCTATTGTCGCTGGCCCGGGGGACTGACTACCTTCAGATCTGACCGCGATCGGAACCGGCCTGGAATTGAGGGTGATCCTGATGGTGGAGTTCAAAGTGCTCGGACCGTTGGAAATCAGTTCAGGCAGCCGGGCCTGGCGACTTACCGCTCCCCGGCAGCAGCAGATCATGGGGCTGCTGCTGCTCTCCGCCAACCAGATTATCGACGCCAACTCCCTGATCCTCGAACTGTGGGGAGAGAATCCCCCGAAAAGCGCCATGACAACTGTCCAGACCTATATTTACCAGCTCCGTAAACTGTTCGATCACGAGGGGATCCACACCACCGCGGCGGAGATCCTGACCACCAGGCCGCCTGGCTACAGCCTGGAGGTGAACCCCGAGCAGATCGATGTGTTCGCCTTCCGCGAGCTCGTCCAGAAAGGCCGGGCGCACCTGGACGGCGGGGACCCCGAAAAGGCGTCCCGGTGGCTGCGCCAGGCCCTGGAGCTGTGGACCGGGCCGCCGCTCATGGGCATCACGGCCGGCCGTGTCCTCGAGGCCCACCTCGCCGACCTGGAGGAGCAGCGGCTCCGCGCCCTGGAGATGCGCATCGACGCCGACCTGCAGACGGGCCGGGGCCGCGAGCTCATCGGTGAGCTCAGGTTCCTCGTGGCGACCAACCCGCTCAACGAATGGTTCCACGGCCGTCTCATGACGGCGCTGTGCCAGGTCGGCCGGCGCAACGAAGCGCTGGGCGCCTACCGGGAGCTGCAGGCCGTACTGGACCGCGAGCTCGGGCTGGAGCCCTCCTACGAACTGCGGCGCCTGCGCTACCGGATGCTGGACAGCCAGCCCGTCCCGGCGCGGGCGGCCTCTCACATGCACGACATCGCAGCGGCCGTATAAGGCCGCACGGCCTCCCCCGAGGTCATACGAGAAGGAAGGGATAGGTCGTGAAGGCACTTGTCCTGGCGGGCTGGGCGAGGGCGCGGCTGCGGCCTCTCAGCCACACCGCGCAGAGACAGCTCCTCCCGGTCGCCAACCAGCCGGTCCTCTTCCTCGGCCTGGAGGCCATCAGGAAAGCCGGGATCTCCGAGGCCGCGATCGTCGTGGACAGGGACGACCGGGTGGTCCGCGAGGCCGTCGGCACCGGCGCGACGTTCGGGCTCGACGTCTCCTACATCTACCAGGACACCCCTCGCGGCCTCGCGCACTGCGTGCTCATCGCCCGGGACTTCCTGCAGGACGACGACTTCCTGGTCCACCTGGCCGACAACGTCATCCTGCGCGGCTTCGACGGGCTGCTGACGGACTTCCGGCTACGTGACCGCCCCGACGCGATGGTGATGATCGGCCAGGCGCCCGGGTCCGGCGGCCACGGCGTCGCCCGCGTCGACGGGTCGGGCAACGTGACGGGCCTGGCGGAGGGGCCGGGGCGGGCCGGAGAGCAGGCCCTGGTCGGCGCCTACGTCTTCACCCCCGCCATCCACCAGGCCATCCTGTGCACCAAGCCGACCTGGCGCAGGGAACGGGAGATCACCCACGCCGTCTCCTGGCTGATCGGCAACGGGGGCACCGTGCTCGCCCACACCGCCGACGGTTACTGGAGGGACACCGCGAGCGTCGATGACCTGCTGGACTGCAACCGCGAGGTCCTCGCCGGGATCGAGCCGGTGATCCGCGGCGACGTCGACAGCGGCAGCGAGCTGATCGGCCCGGTGATGGTCGACGCGGGCGCGTCCGTCCGCCGCTCCCGCGTGGTCGGGCCCGCCGTCATCGGCGTGGGCGCGACCGTGGTGGACAGCGCGATCGGCCCCCATACCTCAATCGGTGCCGACTGTGACATACAGACCAGTACGATCGAGGCCTCCATCGTGCTTCAGGGGGCGTCGCTACGCGGAGTCGGTCCTGTCAGAGCGTCGGTGATCGGCCGTGACGCCCGTGTCTGGGCCGAGCCCGGCGGCTCGCGCCTCGTTCTCGGCGACCACAGTCAAGTATCGCTTCAGCAGTGCGTGCATTCGGGACCGCAGACGGAGGTGGCGTTGTGAACGAGCCGGATGGCCGGACTTCTCCGGTGTGGGAGGTCCTGTGGCCGGCCGCGGCGGAGAAGGAGGCGCTGGAGGTCGCCGCCCGGCTGACCGGGCAGGGTCTGCGCGCCGGTGACCGGGTGCTGCTGACGGGAGAGAACTCCGCCGGTTTCGTGACCGCGCTGCTGGCCCTGTGCCACCTGGACGTCTCGATCGTCCTGGCCGACCCGCAACTGACCGCCGAGCAGCTGGAGCGGATCACGCGCGTGGCGGAGGTGCGCTGGGCGGTCGCGGGGGCGACGGCGGCCCGGCCCCCGCTCCCGCCCTCGTCGATACTCGACCTGGAGGTCACCGGCCGTCCGGCCGGCGCGCTCCCCGAGCCGTCGGGGAGGATCTCCCTGGAACGGTGGGAACAGCGCCGCGACGCCGTCGTCATGTGGTCGTCGGGGACGACGGGCGACCCCAAGGCCGTGGTGAAGTCCGGCCACGCCGTCATGGAGAACTCCCGGGTCACCGCCCGGGTCATGGGCTACCGGTCCGACGACGTGCTGGCGCCGCTGCTGCCCTTCTCCCACCAGTACGGCATGTCGCTGCTGCTCATCTGGTGGCTGACCGGATGCGGCCTGCTCGTCGCCCCCTACCGCAGGCTGGAGCAGGCGCTGACCGCGATGGCCGAGTCGGGGGCCACGATCGTCGACGGCTCACCGCCCACCTACCACGGCATGCTGACCCTGTTCGCCCGCACCCCCGCCCTCCTGGAGGGTCTGCGCGGGGTACGCATGTGGTGTGTGGGCGGCGCGCCGCTGCACCGGTCGCTGGCGGCGCACTTCCGCACCGCGACCGGACACGACCTGCTGGACGGCTACGGGATGACCGAGACCGGCAACATCGCGCTGACCGTCCCCGGCCGGACCGAGGGCTGCGGGGCACCGCTGCCCGGCGTGGAGGTCCGTGTCCTCGGCGAGGACGGCGCGCCGGTGCCGGCGGGCTCCCCGGGGGAGGTCACGGTGCGCACCCCCGGCCGGTTGGCGGGCTACCTGCGGGAGGACGGCGGCCTGGAGCCCTGCGCCGAGACCTGGTTCAGGACCCGCGACCTCGGCCAGATCGACGACGGCGGCCGGCTCCACGTGTTCGGCCGGATGAACGCGGTGCACCGGATGGGGCACACGCTCTACCCCGAATACCTGGAGCGCCGGGCGGAGGAGTGCGGCGCCCCGGTGAAGGTCGTCGCGCTGGACGACGAGCGGGCCGGATCCGTGCTCGTCTTCTTCGTGCGCGACGTCACCGACGACGAGCGGGTCTGGCGGAGCAGGTTCCGCTCCTACCTGGCCGCCTACGAGCGGCCGAACGCCGTCGTGACGGTCCCCGACTTCCCCGTCAACCGCAACGGCAAGGTCGACGTGGCCGCGCTGAGGGAGAGCGCGGTGCGGATCCTCACCAAAACCGCACACCCGACGAGATGATCGGACGAGATCGAGTTGATGATGGACGCTGACATCCTGGCGCGGCTGCAGTTCACCGTCACGAGCGGTTTCCACTGGCTTTTCGTCCTGCTGACACTGGGGCTGGCGCCGATCATCGCGATCATGCACACCCGCCACGTCCTCACCGGCAACCTCCGCTTCGAGCGCATGACCCGGTTCTGGGGGCAGATCTACGTCGTCAACTACGCGCTCGGGATCGCCACGGGACTGGTCATGGAGTTCCAGTTCGGGCTGGCGTGGAGCGGCCTGACGACGTTCGCCGGCAACGTCTTCGGGGCGCCGCTGGCGATGGAGACGCTCGTCGCCTTCTTCGCCGAGTCCACCTTCCTCGGTATGTGGATCTTCGGCTGGGGGAGGCTGCCGAAGGTGCTCCACATGCTCCTGTTCTGGCTGGTCACGCTGACCGCGTACGCGTCGGCGTACTGGATCATGGTGGCGAACGGCTTCATGCACCGTCCCGTGGGGCATGAGGTGCGCGACGGGGTGGCCTACCTGACCGACTTCGGGGCGCTGCTGACCAACTCCAGCGCCATCAACGCGATGGAACACGTCGTGGGGGCGGCCCTGCTCACCGGCGGGGCGTTCGTCGCGGGGGTCAGCGCCTACCAGTTCTCCAGGCGCACGGCCGAGGTCGACTTCTTCCGGAGCTCGCTGCGGCTCGGGCTCCTGTTCGCGGTGCCCTTCGGCATCGCCACGGTGGAGGCCGGCTTCCGGCAGTTCCCGGACCTCAACGTGGCCCAGCCGATGAAGATGGCGGTCCTGCGCGACTTCCTGCAGCCCGAGGACCGCGGACCGTACACCGTCGAGCAGGTCCAGTCCATGATGGTCCAGCAGTACGGCCCCGGGGACTACGCGCCCCCGGCGTGGATCGGGTCGGCCTACGACTTCATGACGATCACGGCCTTCTTCATCGTCGTGATCTCCCTGTTCGGCGCCGGGTTCCTGATCCGCGACCACATCGTGCGCTCACGCGGCGCGGCCCTCATGGTGACGGTCATCATCCCGCTGCCCTTCATCGCGGCGACCCTCGGCTGGCTCGTGCGGGAGGTGGGCCGGCAGCCGTGGACCATCTACGGCGAGCTGCTGACCTCCCAGGCCCGCTCGTCGGTGAGCGCGGGCACCATGCTGGCCTCCCTGATCGGCTTCACCGCGCTCCTGGCCGGACTGGCGGTCACCAACTGGATCCTGATCGGCAGATACGCCCGGCGCGGCCCTCGGGAGACCGACCTCGGCAGTCCCGGCCCGCGCGTCGACCCCGAACCCGTCATGGCCCTCTAAGCCCTACTAGCCCTAGGACGACTCATGAGTCTGGAAGTCACCTGGCTGGCCCTGCTGGGGCTGCTGCTCGCCGGCTATTTCGTCCTCGGCGGCTACGACTACGGCGTGCAGATGCTCCAGTCCCCCCTCGCCCGCGACGAATCCGAGCGGCGCCTCGCGCTCAACTCCTTCGGGCCGTTCTTCCTCGGCAACGAGGTGTGGCTGGTGGCCTTCGGCGGGGTGCTCATCGGAGCCTTCCCCTTTCTGGAGGGCCCGCTGCTGTCGGGGATGTACGCCCCGGTAGGCGTCATCCTGGGCGGAGTGGTCCTCGGCAACGTCGCGGTCCAGCTGCGCAGCAGGCACGAGGGCCGGGCGGCGCGGGCGGTCTGGGACCGGCTGGCCCTCGTCGGCGGGGTGGTGCCGGCCGCGGGCTGGGGGCTGGTGCTCGGCCTGCTGATCCGCGGGCTGCCGCTGACCCCGCAGGGCACCTTCACCGTCGGCCTCGCCGAGCTGCTGGACCCCTTCGTCCTGCTGTGCGGGGCGACGACCCTGGCGCTGTTCGCCGGGCACGGAGCGGCGTTCCTGGCGATGCGGACCCGCGGCGGCCTGCGCGAGCGCGCGATACGCGCCGGGCGGCCCCTGCTCGGCGTGGCGGCGCTGTGCGCCCTGGCCGGCCTGGCGCTGGGCGCCCTCTCCGGCGTGGCCGCCGACGGCAGGACCGCCGCCCTCCTGACCGGGGCGCTCCTGCTGGCCCTCGTCGTGGCCGTCGTCGCGCTGTCCCGGGGCGGCGCCCGGACCGCGTTCGCGGCCACCTGCTGCGCCGCGGCCCTGCCCGTGCTCATCGCCGGGCTCGGCCTGTATCCGGACCTCCTGGTCTCCACCGGCGGCGGAGCGTACCGCCTGGCCGTGCCGGAGGCGGCGGCCGACGCGGCCACCCTGCAGCTCCTGCTGCCCCTGGGCACCCTGGTGATCCCGCTGCTGATCGCCTTCCAGGCGTTCAACTGGTGGGCCTTCCGCGGCCGGGTGGACGGGCGCCACTCCATATACCTGTGAGACATATCAGTGAGACGGGCACCACTGGGAGGGACAATCGGAGGTGAAGCCATGCAGCGCAGAAGGCTGGGTCACGCTGGACCGGTCTCGTCCTGCCTCGGCCTGGGCAGCATGGCTCTCACCGGCGCCTACGGGCACGTGGACCCCGGGGCCGCGGCCATCATCGGGCAGGCCGTCGACGCCGGGATCACCATGCTCGACCTCAGCGACCTGCGCGCCGGCAGCGAGATGGAGGCGATGGTCGGCAAGGTCCTGGACGGGCGGCGCGAGGGGGTGCTGCTGGCCACCTGCCAGGGGACGGATCCCTGGACCGCGGGCGGGCCGGGACGGCTCGGCCGTTCCTGCGACGCCACGCTGGCCCGGCTGGGCGTGGACCACATCGACCTCTACTACCTGCACGCCGGCCCGGGGGTGCCGATCGAGAGCCACATGGCCGAACTGGCGGAGCTCGTCGGCGCCGGGAAGATCCGCCACATCGGTCTGCACGGGGGGACGCCCCAGCAACTGCGCCGCGCCCATGCCGTGCACCCCGTCGCCGCGCTCTCGACGGAATACTCGCTCTGGCAGCCGGGCGCCGAGAAGGAGCACCTGCCCGTCGCGCGGGAGCTGGGCGTCGGCATCGTCGCGCGGGCTCCCCTCGGGCGCGGCTTCCTCGGCGGCCGGATCAGGTCCCGCGCCCAGCTCGACACGCTCGACCTCAGACGCGCGGACCCGCGCTTCTCGGCGGGGAACCTGCGGCGCAGCATGCGCATGCTGCGCGAGGCCGAGGCGACCGCGGCGGACATGGACATCGGCATGAGCCGCCTGGCCCTGGCCTGGCTGCTGTCCAGGGGCGAGGACATCGTCGCCGCCCCGAGCACGGGCGACCCGATCCACCTGGAGATGAACATCGCCGCGGTCGAGGTGAGCCTGACCGCCGAGACGCGCGAGCACCTGGCGCGCATCTTCTCCCCGGACCGGATCTAGGCTCCGCCGCCCGGGTCCGCCGCCCCGCGGGCGCGGGAGGGGCCGGCGGGAGGCCCCCACTGCGCCGACCCGCCACGCCCTGCTCCGGGCACCGGTTCAGGTCCGCCCGGAGCCTGCCGTACGCGGCCTGGGCGGACCCGGCGTCCCGGCACGGCGTGAGCTGCTCGCCGCCGGAGGGTCCCGACAGAGCATGAGCTGCTCGCCGCCGGAGGCCGGAGGAGGGTCTAGACGAACCCCTGCGGGCCGGCGCCGGGATCGCGCTGGGAGGTGATCAGTGAGGCCGCGACGGCCTTGTTGACCGCGTCGATGCGGGAGACGGCACCGAGCTTGACGAAGATGTTGCGCAGATGGCGCTTGACGGTGGCCTCCGTCAGGCCGAGGCGGGTGGCGATCTGGTGGTTGCTGAGCGCCTGGGCGGCGAATTCGAGGACCTGCCGCTCCTTGTCGGTCAGGACGTCGGAGGAGGCCCCGTTCACCTGGGCGAGGCTGTCTCGGGAGACCGCCAGCACGAGCCGGTCGGGGTCGTTGACGACGCTCCTGATGGCCGAGATCACCTCCTCCCGGTGCACGCTCTTGAGCAGGTATCCGTGGATGCCGGCCGCCAGCAGCCGGCTCAGCAGCTGGGGTCCGTCGTACATGCTCAGCACAATGATCTTGGTGCCCGGGGACATGGCGCGGACCTGCGCCACGGTGTCGAGGACACCCCTGCCCGGGATCTCGATGTCGAGCAGGAGGACGTCGGGGCGCTCCCCCGCGACCATCGTCAGGGCTTCGACGGAGTCTCCCGCCTCGCCCACGACCGCGAAGTCGTCGTGCGCCCAGAGGATCTCCCGTAGCCCCTCGCGGAAGAGGGCGTGGTCGTCGACGATGCCTATCGTGGTCGGTCCGCCCGGCTCACTCATCGAGCCGCCCGGGTAACGGCATGTGGAGGTCCACGCAGGTGCCCTCCACAGGATCGCTCGTCACAGTGATCGTCCCCCCCAGCAGTTCGGCGCGCTCCCGCATGGATATGAGGCCCATGGATCCGGTGTTCGGCACCTGGTCCACGGCGAAGCCGCGGCCGTTGTCCCGGACGAAGCCGAGCAGCTCGTGCGGGGCGATGTCGATCCGGATGAGGATCATCGAAGCCTGCGCGTGGGCCAGCGCGTTGCGGGTGGCTTCGCGGAAGATGAGGAAGGACTCGTCGCGCACCTCCGGCGACGCCCACGTCTCGTCCCCGTTGACGTGGAGATGGACGGCCACGTCGCCGGTCTCGACCGTGGCGAGATAGCCGAGCAGCGCTTTCTCCAGGCTTTTCAGCGGCTCGTGCGGATGCAGTTCCGACGTCACCTGCCGCAGGTTCCGCATGGTCTCCTGGATGGCCTGCTCGGCGAGCTCGACATTGACCAGGGCTCTGGCCGGCTCCGTGGAATGGTGGAACTCATACAGTTCGAGCTGCTGGTGGACGACGCTGATCCCGTGCCCGATGCGGTCGTGGAGCTCCCTGGCGATGCGGCGCCGCTCCTCCACCTGCACCTCGTGCATCTTGTTGAGAAGAAAGCTCGTGTAGCTCTCCGACGCGGCGCGGATCCGGGTCGAGATGCTCTGTTCCAGGCTCAGGGTCACAATGTTGAACAGCCGCACGTAGTCCGGGTGCTCCCTCAGGAGTTCGCTCAACGTGGACAGCGCTATCCGGAAGAAGATCGACGCGGCGTCGAGCGATTCTTTCGGGTGGATGCCCGCCCCGGCCCTGTCCGCGCCGATGTCCCAGGCGAGAAGGCTGTGGGAGTCGTCGGTCTGGACCTTGCCGGTCTCCAGCGCCGTGGCCACATCGCTCAGGATCTCTTCGGCGTTCGCCATCATCTGGCGCAGCATCCGGGGTTCTCGCGCGAGACGGCCGCCTTCGACTTCCAGTCTCCGGATGTATTCCGCGAGGATGCGAGGACGGCTCGCATCTACATAAGCTGCGAAATTTCCCTCATCGCGAGTCTGGCCCCCCACCCAACTCCGCCTCTCGGTGCTAGGCAATCTGAAGCACCTATTTATACCTAATTACCGCTACCCAGGGCAACAGTCCGAAAACTAATACATGATTAAACTGAGGTGTAAGGCATACTGCGTCACCATAAACGCCCGATAAGAACGCCGACGCCGGAGACGGTTTCCGTGTGAGAGCGGACTGAGGGTGACCACGGCGACGAGGACGGCACCGGTCAGCAGTGTGACAACCGTCCCGACCATGGGCAGGTCCATGATCAGTACGGCGGCCCCGAACGCGACGGCGACGGTCAGCGCCGCACCGGCGGCGAGCAGCCGGACCGGCCCCTCCCCGCACGTCACCCCCAGGGTCGTCCGGCCCGCCGCGGCGTCGCCCTCGATGTCCGACAGGTCCTTGGCGCACACGCCGACAAGCCCCATCCACAGGGACGCGGTGAGCATGAAGACGCACAGCACCTCCATCCTGGTGCTCCAACCGCCGGTATGGCCGGCGAATCCGGCGGCATACGTCAGGAGGCCTGCCGCCGCGCCGATGGCCGCGGTGGCCCCCGAGCGCCGCTTCCAGTGGAACGGCGGCCCCGAATACACATATCCGAGGGCCAGCACGGCGAGGACCATCCAGAGGATCGGCCCGCCCAGCGCGACGGCCCCCGCGACCGACGTCAGGGCGGCGGCCAGGACGACGACGAGGGCGTCGCCGGGGTCCAGGATCCCCCGGGCGATCGGGCGCGACGAGCCGTTGACCCGGTCCTCGCGCACGTCCATCACCCCGTTGAACAGATAGACGGCGAATATCGCCAGACCCCAGACCAGCCCCCTTCCGACCAGCTCCGTCTCCATGCCGGAGGCCTCGACCCCCAGGGCCGCGCCCGCGACGAACCGCAGCATGAAGATGACGAGCACGGAGGGCCGGGCCTCGGTGACGCACATGCGGAAGAGGCTGACAGTGATCTTGACGGGGCTGACGGACGACAGCCCGACAGAGCCGCGAATGATAGACATAATCCCGAGCGTGCAGCGATTAAGAATCCAAGTTAAGGGGGTGAGTAAAAGGTTGTATCCCGACTACTACTTCCGATATTTCGATCGCACTTGTCGACCCTGTGGACCGCTTGTAGCGTGAAGCCGGGACAGCAGAAGTGGGCATTAGGTCGCACTGCGATGATACTCGAGAAAGGAAATCCGACTGTGAAATCCGCTCGACGGCCCGCCGGACGTTATAGGGAATTCACGCCACTGTCACTCCCGGACCGCACCTGGCCCGACAAGCACATCGTCGCCGCTCCGCGCTGGCTCTCCACCGACCTGCGCGACGGCAACCAGTCACTTTCCAGGCCGATGAGCCCGGCCCGCAAGCTCGCGATGTTCGAGCTCCTGGTGGGGATGGGCTACAAGGAGATCGAGGTCGGCTTCCCCGTCGCCAGCAAGGACGACCACGACTTCGTACGGCTGCTCATCGAGCAGGACCTCATCCCCGACGACGTGTGCATCTCCGTGCTCGTCCCGGCCCGTGACGAGCTGCTGAGGCGGACCGTCGACAGCCTGCGGGGCGCGCCCCGCGCCACGGTCCACGTCTACAACGCGACCGCGCCGATGTTCCGGCAGCTGGTGTTCGGGATCACCCGCGCCGAATGCAAGGACCTCGCCGTTCAGGGGACGCGGCTGATGATGAAGTACGCCGAGCGGACGCTCGCCGACTGCGACCTCCGCTACCAGTACTCCCCCGAGCTGTTCAACGAGACCGAGCCGGACTTCTCGCTGGAGGTCTGCGAGGCGGTCATGGACACCTGGGAGCCGGGGCCGGAGCGGGAGATGATCCTCAACTTCCCCACGACCGTGGAGCGCTCACTGCCCCACGTCTTCGCCGACCAGATCGAATGGCTCGACCGCAACCTGTCCAGGCGGGAGCACGTCTGCCTGTCCATCCACCCGCACAACGACCGCGGCACCGGGGTCGCCTCGGCGGAGCTGGCCGTGCTGGCGGGGGCCGAGCGCGTCGAGGGCTGCCTGTTCGGCAACGGGGAGCGGGCGGGCAACGTCTGCCTGGTGACCTTGGGCATGAACCTGCTGACCCACGGTGTCGACCCGGCCATCGACTTCTCGGACATCAACGCGATCCGGGACACCGTCGAACACTGCAACCAGATGGCCGTGCACCCGCGCCACCCCTACGGCGGCGACCTCGTCTACACGGCCTTCTCGGGCTCCCACCAGGACGCGATCAAGAAGGGGTTCGACGCCCTGGAGCGCGAGGCCGCCGAGGCGGGGGCCGAGCCGGCCGACCTCCCTTGGCGGGTGCCGTACCTGCCGCTGGACCCCGCGGACGTGGGGCGCGGCTACGAGGCGGTGGTGCGGATCAACAGCCAGTCAGGTAAAGGCGGCGTCGCCTACGTGATGGACGCCCACCACGGGGTGGACCTGCCGCGTGAAATGCGGCGTGAATTCGCCGACCTTATCCAGGCCTACGCGGACGCCGAAGGCGGGGAGATCTCCCCCGACCGGATCGCGGAAATCTTCAGAACCGAGTATGAGAACGCTTTCGAGATCGTTGATCACTAACGGACCGCGCAGCTGGGGGACCCCCGAGATTCTCTGTGAGAACTTGACTTTCCGCCTGACAACTATAACAAGTTCCAGAAACCCTCGCCCAGGCGGGGCCGTCCGACATCTTCACCCCCAGGGAGAGAGACCGTGAGTCGTTCCGTCCTCGTCACCGGTGGCAACCGCGGCATCGGGCTCGCCGTGGCGCGGGCCTTCGCCGGCGACGGAGAGAAGGTCGCCGTCACCTACAGGTCGGAGCCGCCGCCACCGGACCTGCTGGGTTTCCACTGCGACGTCACATCGGCCGCGGACGTGGAGCGCGCCGTCGCCGAGGTCGAGGTCCAGCAGGGGGCCGTGGAGGTCCTCGTGGCCAACGCCGGCATCACCCGGGACAAGCTGCTCCTGCGGATGGGCGAGGAGGACTTCGAGGCCACCCTCGACGCCAACCTCAAAGGGGCCTTCCGCGTGGTCAGGCAGGTGGCGCCGAAGATGCTCCGGGCCAAGCGGGGGCGGATCGTGTTCGTCTCGTCGTCGGTGGGCCTGCGGGGCGAGCAGGGGCAGAGCAACTACGCCGCCTCGAAGGCCGGTCTGATCGGATTCGCGCGCTCCCTCGCCTGGGAGTTCGGCAGCCGGGGGATCACGGTGAACGTGATCGCCCCCGGCCTCACGGACACCGACATGACCTCCGGACTCCCCGAGAAGCGCATCGCCGAGATGTGCGCGCAGATCCCGCTGCGGAGGATGGCGAGCCCGGAGGAGATCGCGGAGGCCGTGCGTTTCGTGGCCTCCCCGCGGGCTTCGTACATCACCGGCGCCGTCATCCCGGTGGACGGAGGCGCCTCCATGGGTCACTGACGGCCCGTCCCGGGACCTAAACCGCGCAGGCGCGGACGATGTCCTCGCAGATCGCGTGGGTGGCCAGGGCGTCGTCGGCGCCGATCAGGGTGCCGGAGCGGACCGCGCCGAGGAACTCCAGGCAGAGCTGTTCGATGCCGCGCTGGCGGGCGACCGGGATCCAGTCGCCGCGCCGGGCCAGCGTCTCCGTCCCGGCGTAGTCGGTCACGTCGGCGATGTTGACCACCCGGCGTTTGACGTCGTCCCCCATGACCTCGACGGTCTCCTCGGTGGCGCCGCTCACCCGGTTCATGATGCCGAAGGCGGTGAAGCCGGCACCGGACAGCTCCAGCGTCACGTGCTCCAGCAGCCCGTCCCTGACCCGGGTCCGGATCCCGGTCTGCTCGACCTGTCCGGGCACCAGGTATCTGAGGGTGTCGACGACGTGGACGAAGTCGTCGAAGATCGCGGTCCGCGGGTCTTCCGGCAGGCCCCTGCGGTTCTTCTGCATCACCACCAGATGGCGGGGCAGATCCAGCAGGGCCGCGTAGGAGGGCGCCCTGCGGCGGTTGAACCCGACGAGCAGCGACCGCTCCACCTCGTGCGCCAGCCGTACCAGACGCTCGGACTCGGCCAGGGTGTAGGCGATCGGCTTGTCCAGGTAGACGTGGACGCCGGCCCGGAGCAGCGGCTCGACGATCTTCACGTGGGCGCCCGTGGCGGCGTGCACGAAGGCCGCCTCGACCCCGGCCGCGAGCACCTCCTCCACCGAGGTGGAACGGCGCCCGATCCGGTAGGCGTCACCCAGGCGGTCGAGCGTGTCACGGTTGCGGGTGCACAGGTGGAGGTCGAGGCCGGGCAGCGCGGAGAGGACGGGAAGATACGCCTTCTCCGCGATGTCACCGAGGCCGATCACAGCGGTCTTCATGCTGAGAGCGTACGGCCTAGGCCGCGCCGGCCAGGCGCTCGCGCCACCACGCGACCGTCGCGGCCAGCGCCTCGTCCATCGGGGTCGGGGCCACGCCGAAGGTGGCCTGAAAGTCGGTGGAGTCGAGCACGAAGGGCCGGACGAACTGGTAGCGCAGCTCCTCCAGCTCACCGAGCATGGGCGAGAAGGCGCCCGCGGTACGGACGACCCAGTGCGGCATGACCTTGACCCCCGGGTTCGGGACGCCGGCCAGCGCGCACATGCGCTCGGCGACCTGGTGCGCCGTCATCTCCCCGGCCGTCGGGACGTGCCACGCCCGGCCCCAGGCCCGCCCGTCCGTCGCGGCCGTCACCAGGGCGCGGGCCACGTCGGGCACGTAGGTCCAGCTGTGCGGCTGGGCGGGGTCGCCGATGTAGCGGACCGGCCTGCCGGCCAGGAGCCGGGGGACGAACCTGTCGCCCAGGTGCGCCTGGTCGAGGCAGCCGGGACCGAAGTAGTCGGACCCGCGCACCTCCGTCACCCGGACCCGTCCCGCCTCGTGCGCGGCCAGGGCCTCCCGCCACATGCGGGCCCGGATCCCGCCCTTGACGCTGGGCGGCGTGAGCGGGTCGCTCTCCCGCATCGGCCGCTCGGGCGCGGCGTAGACGTAGAGGTTGCCCAGGATGACGTATCCCGCGCCGGTGGCCTCGGCGGTGGCCAGCAGCGACTCCGCGATCGGCGGCCAGTCCTGCGCCCAGCGGTTGTAGGGCGGGTTGACGCAGTTGTGGAGCGCGTCGGCCCCCTCGGTCAGAGCGGTCATCCGCTCCCGGTCGGCGGCGTCGGCCGCCACCTTGCGGATCCCCCGCAGGTCGGGGCCGGACCCGGAGCGGCTGACGAGGACGACCTCGTGTCCCTGGCCGGCCAGCAACCGGGCGACCTCGGAGCCGACCTGACCGGCTCCCGCGATGACGTGCTTGCCCATGATGGTTCTTCCCTTCGTCGATGGTGACGCGGCTCGTCGATGGTGATGCGGCCGGGCCCGGCGGGCCCGGGGTTCACTGGTTCCAGACGAGCCGCAGGACGGCGTTGACGACGTAGACGGCGGCGAAGACGATCCCCGGGGTGAGCCGGCCGGCCATGACCAGTGCGGCGGCGCCGCCACCGAACCACAGGACCTCCAGGAGGACCCGGGCGGCCCCGGTGAGCGGGATCGTGGCGCCGTTGGCCGCGCCGAAGATCGCCCAGACGGCGATGAACAGCGCCGGGGCGCCGAGCCCGAGGAGCAGCTTCACCAGCAGGCTCTGGCCGACGGTGAACCCCCAGTAGCCGACCGAGGCGAGAACACCCAGCTCCAGCAGGAACATGACGAGGAGGTTGGTGTTCTTGGCCAGAGACAGCATCGGGGGCTCCTTGGAGAGTGACGTTCCGTTCTGAGAGCAATGCTCTCGCCAAAGAGCGCAGCTCGTCAAGAGCAGTGCTCTTATTTTTTTTCAGTGCTCTGATAGGGTTCCGGGCATGAGCTCAAGCCGCACAGCACGGGAACGGGTCCGGGCCGAGCTGACCCGTGAGATCACCGACATCGCCCGCAGGCACCTGGCCACCGAAGGCGCGGGCGGCCTGTCCCTCCGCGCGGTCGCCCGCGAGATGGGCATGGTGTCCTCGGCGATCTACCGCTACTTCCCCTCCCGGGACGACCTGCTCACAGCCCTGATCATCGACGGCTACAACGCCGTCGGCGAGGCCGTGGAGAACGCCGAGGCGCTCTGCCCGCGCGAGGACCACACCGGCCGGTGGCTGGCGCTCTGCCACGCCGTACGGGACTGGGCGCTGGCCCATCCGCACGAGTACGCCCTGCTGTACGGCTCGCCCGTACCCGGATACCAGGCGCCGCAGGACACCGTCGCCGCGGCGGTCCGCGACACGATCGTCTACGGCCGGCTCGTCGCCGACGCCCACCGGGCGGGGGCCCTGAACCCGCCGGACATCTGCCCGCCCGCGCCGGCCTCCTTCAGCGGGGACGCCGCCAACGTGCGCGCCGTCATCCCCGACGTCCCCGACGACGTGATCGTCCGCGCCCTGATCGCCTGGACCGGCCTGTTCGGCTGGCTCAACTTCGAGCTGTTCGGCCAGTTCAACAACACGATCCTCGACCCGGGCCCCGCCTTCGACCACTCCATGCGCTGCAGCGCCGCCTTCCTCGGCCTGCCCGTCTGACCCTCCGGGAGCGGCCGCCGGCACGGAGCCGGCCCGTGCCACAATCGCCCCATGCTGAACATCGGGATGATCGTGCTGGGCGCCGCCGACGTGCGGCGGGCGGCCGCCTTCTGGAGCCGTGCACTGCGCTATGTCACCCGCGAGAGCGAGTCGAAGGACGACTGGATCGTGCTGGAGCCGGCCGACGGCCCCGGCACCGCGCTGGCGCTGGATCTCAGCCGGACCCCCCTGCAGGAACACCCGCGCGTCCACATCGACCTGCACACCGAGGACCAGAGCGCCGAGGTGGAGCGGCTGCTGTCCCTCGGCGCCGAACGGGTCGACTGGGACCTCTATCCGGACGACCCCGACTTCGTCGTCCTCGCCGACACCGAGGGCAACCGCTTCTGCGTCATCGACCTCAACCACGGCTGAGCCCCGCGACCGTGACGGGGGGCTCGGGCGGGTCCGTGACGGCCGGGTGCGTACCGCCGCGCGCTCTCCCCACACGGGGCCGGGCACCAGACCGGCGTGGTCAGAGCATGACCTGCCGGGACCCGGGTGATCAGGCCAGGTGCAGGCCGACCTCGACGTTGCCCAGCAGCGCCCTGGAGTACGGGCAGTGCTCGTGCGCCTGCTCGACGATGCGGCCGGCCAGGCGCGGGTCCACCTCCGGGAGATGGACGGTCACATCGACGCCGATCACGTAGTCGTCCTGCCTTCCGCGCCTGCGCAGCTCCACCGCCGCCTCGACGCCGGCGTCGGTGGCGTCCACCCCCGCCCGGCCGGCGACGAGTGTGAGGGAGTTGTGGAAGCAGGCCGCGTACGCCGCGGCCATGAGCTGCTCGGGGTTGGGGGCGCCGCCGGGCCCGCCGAGCTGCTCCGGCACCCTGATCTCCAGGTCGAGGAGGCCGTCGTCCGTCGTCACCCGCCCGCTCCTGCCGCCCGTCGAAGCGGCGCGCGCCGTGTAGAGGGTGCCGTAGCCGGCCTCGCCGCCGAGGGTCCCGGTGAGCTCGGCCTCGACTCCGGGGCCCGAGTAGTCCGAGGCCATCGGCCGCCTCGGCGTACCGGCCGCCCCGCCGGGCCCGCCCTGTCCGGATCGCACATCATGTCCCATGGGTCCGTCCCCCGATCCGCCACCTGAGCCGGCCCGGACGCCCCACCGCGCTCTCCCCCGCCCGGACCCGCATGAACTGGCCGAAACGCTGGTTACCTACCCGCGGGGACGGTGACGACACGGCGCCGCGGCCCCACCGCCGGGTCCACGTGTTCACCAGGAGCGGGCCCCGGCGAAGACATGGTCGTCGACGAACGCGTTGCGGAACTTGCCGGCCGGGTCATAGGCGTCGAGCAGCCGCTGGAAGTCCGGCAGCCGCCGGTAGAGGGAGCGCAGGCGGTCCGGGCGCATGACGAAGAGTGCCCCAGTGGGGCCGGGCGTCGAAGGGCTCCAGCCGCTCCTCGACCACGGCGAGCACCCGCCGCACCGCCGGCCAGTCCTTCTTCCAGGTGAAGTGGACGGCGACGGTCTCCTCCCCGTAGGAGGGACTCATCCACAGGTCGTCGGCCGCGACGGTGCGGATCTCCGACACCTGCAGGACGGAGGCCACCTGGTCCCTGACGCCGTCCAGGGCCCCGAGCGCGGCGAGCGCGTGGCGGCGGGGCAGCAGATACTCGGACTGGAGCTCCTCTCCGCTGCTGGGCGTGAAGTCCAGGCGGAAGTGCGGCAGCCGCTCGTGCCACGGGCCCGGCACGCCCATCTGCCGGGTGCAGTTGGCGGCCGGCATGCCCGGCAGGGGGTGCAGATCGGCCCGCGCCGGCGTCGCGCCCAGCCACCGCGCCCCCGCCTCCCAGGGACCGGCCGCGTCGGCACGCCGCTTCAGCCACACCTGGTTGATCAGCGGACCCCGCCAGTCGGTGAACAGGCTCGCGCTGTAGGCGGCGGAGAAGATCTCCTCGAAGTGGTCCTCCAGCCGCGCCCACGGGAGGTTCTCACGCACCTCCTGCCGCACGTCGAACGCCGGGACGGTGTCGAGGGTGACCCGGGTGACGATCCCCAGCGCGCCGGCCCCGACCACCGCTCCGCGGGCCGGGGCCGGACCGGGCTCCTCGACGGGGCCGCCGGCCGTGTCCGGACATGACTCGACCGCGCGTCCGCGGGTCACGCGGAGGGCGCGGTCGAATGGACGACGTGCGGCCTTGTGGGCGGTTGTCGAGCGCCTCGCCCGGCAGGTCGTGCCGGGACCGCGCCTGCCGTGCCTAGCGGGTCGCGCGGTTGACGGCGGAGATGATGGCCTTCAGGGACGCGGTGGTGGTGTTGGCGTCGATGCCGACGCCCCACAGGGGCTCGCCGCCGATCTCGCACTCGATGTAGGAGGCGGCCTTGGCGTCGGTGCCCGCGCTCAGCGCGTGCTCGGCGTAGTCGAGGACGCGGACCTGGGTGCCGATCGACGACAGGGCGTCGCAGAAGGCGGAGATGGGACCGTTGCCGACCCCCTCGACCTCGCGGATCTCACCGTCGACGCGCAGGTCGACGCTGATGGCGTCCTTCTCGTCGCCCCTGGAGACGGTGCGGTGGGCCAGCAGGCCCAGCCGCCCCCACGGGCTGGCCGGGTTCGGGAGGTATTCGTCGGTGAAGACCTCGAACATCTGGGCCGGGCTCACCTCGCCGCCGAGGCTGTCGGTGCGGGCCTGGACGACGCGGGAGAACTCGATCTGCAGGCGGCGCGGCAGGTCGAGCTGGTGGTCGGCCTTCATGATGTAGGCGACCCCGCCCTTGCCCGACTGGCTGTTGACCCGGATGACCGCCTCGTAGCTGCGGCCGATGTCCTTGGGGTCGATCGGCAGGTAGGGGACGGCCCAGGTGAACTCGTCCACCGGGACGCCGGCGGCGGCCGCGTCGCGCTCCAGGTGCTCGAAGCCCTTCTTGATCGCGTCCTGGTGGGAGCCGGAGAAGGCGGTGTAGACCAGCTCGCCGCCCCAGGGGTGGCGCGGGTGGACGGGCAGCTGGTTGCAGTATTCGGTGATCCGGCGGATCTCGTCGATGTCGGACAGGTCGACCTCCGGGTCGACGCCCTGCGAGAACATGTTCATGCCGAGGGTGACCAGGCATACGTTGCCGGTGCGCTCGCCGTTGCCGAACAGGCAGCCCTCGATGCGGTCGGCCCCGGCCATGTAGCCCAGCTCGGCGGCGGCCACGGCGGTGCCCCGGTCGTTGTGCGGGTGCAGGGAGAGCACGATCGAGTCGCGGTAGGCCAGGTTGCGGTGCATCCACTCGATCTGGTCGGCGTAGACGTTCGGCGTGGCCATCTCGACGGTGGCGGGCAGGTTGACGATGACCTTGCGGTCCGGGGTGGGCTGCCAGACCTCGTTGACGGCGTCGCAGACCTCCACGGCGTACTCCAGCTCGGTGCCGGTGAAGGACTCCGGTGAGTATTGGAAGTAGACGTCCACCTCGGAGGCGTCGGCCAGCTTCTTGCAGAGCTTGGCGCCCTCGACGGCGATGGCGGTGATGCCCTCGCGGTCCTGGCCGAAGACGACCCGGCGCTGGAGCGTGGAGGTGGAGTTGTAGAGGTGAACGATGGCCGTCTTCGCGCCCTCGAGCGACTCGAAGGTCCGCTCGATCAGCTCGGGCCGGGCCTGGGTCAGGACCTGGATCACCACGTCGTCGGGGATCCGGCCCTCTTCGATGATCTGCCGGACGAAGTCGAAGTCGGTCTGCGACGCGGCCGGGAAACCTACCTCGATCTCCTTGTAGCCCATCTTCACCAGCAGCTCGAACATCTTGAGCTTGCGGTGGGAGTCCATCGGGTCGATCAGTGCCTGATTGCCGTCACGCAGGTCCACCGCGCACCAGCGGGGGGCCCGGTCGATGACCTTGCCGGGCCAGGTGCGGTCGTCGAGACGGACCGGGGCGTAGGGCTGGTAGCGATTGAACGGCATGGCGCTGGGTTGCTGCTGCGGATACATGCAAGGGCTCCTCGACTGGATGACAATCGTGGCCGACGCGCATGGCTCGCTCCGCGACGAGGGAGCCGGCCTCTTACAGGCCCTCGTCGCGGCAGCTAAGAAGCAGCCCGCGCAGCATGCATAGCACGCTAGCAGACAGTTGCAAATATCTGGGACACGAGCCCACATCGTGAGATCTCCGGCCCGCCCCCGGCCACCGCGGGGCCCTGGCCTGCGCGGCCCGGCTCAGGCGATCCGCTGGATCACCCGCCACCGTCGGCTCGGCCTCCGGCGGGGCGGTCACCTGCTGGTCGGATACAGTCCGAAAAGGACGCAGACAGGGGGAACGGCATGAAGGACGACGACATCCTCACCCATATCCACGAGCTCATCGCCGAGGAGCACGGTCTCCGGCAGCGGCTGGCCTCCGGCGCGATCTCCTCGCATGAGGAGAACAACCGGATCACGCAGCTGGAGGAGGCCCTCGACCAGGCCTGGGACCTGCTCAGGCAGCGCCGGGCGCGGCGGGAGTTCGGGGAGGACCCCGACTCCGCCGCGCCGCGTCCGATCGACGAGGTAGAGGACTACCGGCAGTGACCGGGGGCCGCCTCCGAGGGCGGCGCACAGCGGCCCTCACGACGGCGGGACTCCTCCACCGGACGCCCGCGCCAGGAGCGGTGGGCACGCCGGCCGCCACCGCCTGGACCGCCGGCGCGGGAGCGGTGACGGGTCCGCGCGGCAGCGCGCCGACACCCCGGAATGATCGTGGCCGTCCGCGTCATGCCGTCGCGCCCTCCGGCTCGGAGGAGCTCAGGCTGGGATCGTGGTCGGAGGCATCGATGTCGCACGTCGGCGTCATCCAGCGGTAGAAGTTGTCGCCCCGCTCGCGGAGCAGGTCGTGGAGCCGGCGCATGAGGCGTCGGCGGGCCGGCTGGAACTCGGGGCGCGGACACCTGTCGCTCAGGCGGCACTAGTCCTTGGGACGGCCCTGGCAGCGCGGGTCGACCGGGGCCGGCGGCGGGGCCGGGGCCAGCCAGGAGATCACGCTCTGCTCGACGTACCAGCCGTGCAGGTTCACCCAGGTTCTGGGCGCCTCGCCGGGGTCGGGGCAGAGCACCTTGGATTCGAGCCGGTCGTTCCGGACGAAGCTGACGACGCCCTCGCGCCCCAGCACGGTGGACATCTGGTCGTCGCTGGCGACCAGATAGCCCACGAGCACCCGCGGCTTCTCCTTCTCGGCCATTTGCAGGGCCACCAGCGGGAGGATCGGCGCCTTCATGACGACCACGCCCACGAGGAACGGCGTGAACACCGCCATCGCGACCGCGATGCCGTGAGTGAGCACCCGGGCGGGCACCGAGGGGACCGGGCCGGTCAGCAGGACCGCGACCCCCGGCGGGAGCGTGAGCAGCAGCGAGGTGGCCACATCACGAGCGGCGAACGCCGCCCCAATGGCCGGCCAGAGCACGACGTAGGAGATCACCGCGACCATCACGGGCAGCGCGTAGCAGACGGTGGCCCGCAGCCCCTCGTGGTGGGGGAACCGCTCCCGCACCGTCAGGCCCGCCGCGGCCAGCGACAGCATCGCCAGCGTCGGCAGGAACCGCAGCTGCCAGGCCGACAGGCCGACCACGACGGCCAGGGCCACCACCCAGCCGGGCAGCCGCTCGGCGGTCCGCACCAGCCAGGAGGAGTGGCCCGTGCTGATCCAGTAGAGGGTGCCAAGCACCCGGCCGCCCAGGATGAGGGCGGGCACGACCCAGACGGTGGTCAGCAGGACGGCGCTGAGCAGGCCCAGCGGGCTGGTGTTCTGCAGCAGCAGGAGCAGTGTCTGGGTGTCCTGCCGGCTGGCGTACCACAGCCGCATGACCAGCAGGACGATGGGGAAGACCGGCAGCAGCGCGAGCAGCCACTCCTGGTCCCGCGGCGCGTCCCTGACCCGCCTGCCCCCTTTCAACGGGTCGGGCAGTCCTGGACGGGCAGGGACCGCTCCCACGGCCATCTGCGCACCCGCGGGGGGAGCGCGCAGGGCTGCTCCGCCTGGGCGACGTTCACGTTGGGGCTGGCCGCCAGCATCGGGTCGATGTAGGTCTGGTAGGCCTGCTCCCACCGCTGGTCCTGGGGGTCGGCGTAGGAGCGGTAGAGCGCGAGGTCGACCAGGGTCTGCAGAGCCTTGTTGGAGCCGGTGTTGACCGCCCACATCTCGGTCTTCTCCAGCGCGATGTCGTGATGGCGCAGCTCCCCGTGCGCCTCGGCGACGAACCCGGCCAGGATGGCCGCGTCGGTGGTCATCGCGTCGAACTCACCCTCCTGGTCGGACTCGCTCTTCTTCAGGCCCCTGGCGCAGTCGCTGATCTGGTTCTTGGCGGTGACGGTGGCCTTCGTCGCCTTGCGCAGCTCGTTCTCGGAGGTCGAGGTGCCGAGCGTGCAGACCTTCTTTCCTTCGAGCTGTCCCAGGGAGGTGATGTCTCCCGGGTAGTCGGACCTGGTCACCACGGACTGCTCGGTGTAGAGGTAGGGCGTGGAGAAGCCGACGGAGGGGTCGTCCTGCCGGTCGCGTGTCACGCTGAAGGTGGCGACCACGAGGTCGACCCTGACGAACCGGCCGTTGGCGTCGCGCGCCTGCATGCGCGCCCGGTCCTCGGTGTCGATGGCCAGGAAGTCGACCTTGTCCGGCCGGTAGCCGAGATCCGCGGCGATCAGGTAGGCGATCTGGATGTCGAAGCCCTTGAAGTCGCGCCTGCCGGTCTGCTCCTGGTAGGCGATGCCGGGCGTGTCGGCCTTCACCCCGATCCGGAGCCTGTCCTTGTTGAACAGTCCGGCCTTCTCCCGCAGCTCGGCCTCGGTGGGCGGCCCGTTCACCCACATGATGGACACCCCGACGACGATCGCGGCCAGGATCAGCGCGATCCACGCCGCGAGCCGGAAGCGTCTGACCCGCCGCGGCGGTCCGGGGGCGGGCGGCGGCTCCGGCTCTGCCGACAGAACGGACTCGGACGACAGAACGGACTCGGACGAGGGAGCGGGCTCGGACGGCGCCACCGGCTCCAGCAGCGGACCGGCCCCGGGCAGCGGACCGGACTCCGGCAACGGACCGGCCCCGGACGGCGGACCGGGCCGCGACTTACGAGCTCTGGAACGGGCCGGCCGATCCCCCGCCCGGGTCCCCGCGTCCGCAGGCTCTTCGGTCATGGCACCTCCGGACTCCCTATCTGTTGAGCAGGCTATGCCGTCACCCCCCGGGCCGGGCGTCCCTTCACCAAGACGAGATCAAATGACTTGCGGGTGCGGTGACCGGAACACCCCTTAGGATCCTCTATCAGATCTCTGGGAGCGGGGGGCAATGAACACCGTCATTGGGCCGTACCGCGTGGTGAGCAGGCTCGGGCAGGGCAGGACGGGAGAGGTCTTCCTCGCCCGCGACCCCGACGGACGCCAGGTCGCCGTCAAGGTCGTCCACCCGCGACTGGCCGCCGACCCCGCCTTCCGGCGGCGCTTCCAGCAGGAGGCGGAGGCCGCCTCCCGGGTCGCCCGCTCCTGCACGGCGCCGATCCTGGACATCAGGCTCGACGACGGGCAGGTCTACCTGGTCACCGAGTACGTCGACGGGCCGGACCTGCGGCGGCGGGTCACGGATCACGGCCCCCTCTCCGGGTCGGGCCTGGAGACACTTGCGGTGTCCACCGCCGTCGCCCTGCAGGCCGTCCACGCCGCCGGCCTCGTGCACCAGGATCTGAAGCCGTCCGGCATCCTGCTCGGCCCGCTCGGGCCCAGGGTGATCGGTTTCGGCGTGGCCCACCTCGCCGGCCCCGCCGGCCCCGCCGGGGAGGAGGCGTCCCTCTACATCTCGCCGGAGCGGGCGCGGGGCGAGGAGGCCACCGCGGCGTCGGACGTGTTCGCCTGGGGCGGGGTCGTCCTCTACGCGGCGACCGGACGGCAGCCGTCCGGCGGCGGCACCGGCCACCCCGACGATCACGCCGGCCCCGGCCCGACCGGGCTGCACGGCGTGCTCCACGACCTCGTCGGCCGGGCCCTCGCCCGGGATCCGGGCCGTCGCCCCGGCGTGCCGGAGATCCTCAGGGCCCTGACGGGTGCCAGCGACCCGGCCACGTCCCTCGTCCGGCCGCCCACCGCGGCGGGCGAGCAGCCCGTGGAGCCGTTCGACGTCCCCACCAACCCGGCCATCCCCCTCGTCCGGCCCCCCGCGCCCCCCGTCGCGGCGGTGCCGCCCGCGCTGCCACCTCTCGACGTCCCCACCAACCCGGCCGTCCCCCTCACCCGCCTCCCGTCGGCGGACCTGCCCGCCGTACACCCACCCGACCTGCCCGCCGCGCACCCCGACGGCCTGCCCACCACGCATCCCAACGGCCTGCCCACCGCGCACCCCGACGGGCTGCCCGCCGCGCACCCCGACGGCCTGGCGGCCGGGGAGCAGCCTCCGCACCGGCCGGGCCGGATCCCCGGCGGAGGCGGGCCGGGCTCGCCCGGGGCCGCCCCGCCGCGCTGGGGCCGTTCGGTCGCCGCCCCCGTCCTCGCGGGAGTGGCGATCGCGCTGGTCATCGCGGCCGTCTCCTTCTTCCTGCCGCGGGACGGGGCCACCGGCGACCGTGAGCCCCTGGCCCAGCCGGCCGCCACGGCGGGCGACGGCGCCGGGCCCACACCGGAGACGACCGCGGGGGCCGTGGCCACGCTCTCTCCCTCCCCGCAGCCGACCCCGTCGCCCTCGACCGCCACGGCGACGGCCACTCCCGCGCCGGAGCGGGTCTGGCCGTTCCGGGACGACTTCACCGGCGAGGATCGCGGCTGGAGCGTGGCGGCGTGGGGCAAGGGCAAGGGCAGGCACCGCCCGGCCGGCGGCGCCTACCGGATCACCGCCAGGTCCGACGGCTATCTCCCGGTCGCCGCTCCCCTGGCCGCCCCGGTGAAGAACGCCACCATCACCGCGAAGGTCCAGGTGCTGAACGGCACGGGCACCTTCGGCGTCTTCTGCCGGGGCCGCGACGCGGGCGCCAGGCGCTACGAGTTCTCGATCAGCAGCGGCGGCGACGCCTCCATCGTCAAGAGCGGTGAGGCGCCCGCCTCGGTGAAGCGCGTCCCGGTCCCCGGTTTCCGCCCCGCCCGGCTCAACGTCCTGCAGGCGTCCTGCCTCAGCGGCAAGACGGGGACCCGGCTGAGCCTACGCGTCAACGGCCGGGGGGTCGTCTCCCGGCTCGACAGGGAACGGCCGTTCGCCTCCGGCTCCATCGGCGTGTTCGCCCGCGCCCAGGGCGGCGGCTCCGGCGTGGACGTCGGCTTCAACTCCTTCGAGGCCCGTTCCTGAGCCGGCCCCGCCACCGGGCCCGCCGCAGGCCCCGCCCCTGAAAGGGACATCGGACCCGAAGGCACGCCCCCGCAGGTCACCCGGGCCCGGCGGGACTCCGGGGCGGTGGTGGTGTGCACAGGTAGGGGTAGGCCAGGACCAGAGCGGCGGCGGTCAGGCCGATCCCGCAGTAGACAGGCGCAAGGTGCCAGAAGTCGGTGTAGCCGACCTTCCAGTGCACCACGACAGGGGGCATGAACCCCGCCACCGCGGCCGACGCCAACGACCGCCATACCCATGCCTCGCCGCGGCGCCATCCCCAAGCGCTCAGCAGCGTGATCGCCACGGCTGCGGCCATCAACGCACCACCGAACCCTGACCGGTCGTGCGCGATGAACGGCAGCAGCCGGGAGCTCACGGCGCGCAGGTCGCCGGGCGTGGCACCGAGGAAAGTCAGGTCGCTGGGGACGAACACGCGAGTGAGCCCCACGACGGACACGGCCGCCCCGCCCGCCAGCAGCCCCACTCCCGTGATGATCATTAGAAGTTGACCCAGCAGTGCCCTCCGCCACCGGGACGGCGGCCCCTCCGCCATCGATGTCCACTGTGGACGGGCCGGGGCCCGGAAGGTGGCGAGGACGAACATCGGGACGAGCACGACCGTGACCGCGATGTGCAACGGCTCCACGAATCCGAATCCCAGGAAGTAGAACAGGGTGAGGAACGCGATGGCCCCCGAGATCAGAAAGGCGTTCCGAGCCCACGGCCACCCGCGCCGGATCCCACCGACGGCCAGCCCGGTGTAGAGGATCCCGGTCGCCACCATCGTGCCGGCCATGGTGATCCTGTCGTGTTGAAGGAAATGCACCAGGTTGTGGTTGGTGCTGTGTATCTGGTGGAGGTCCAGGCCGAGGAAGTCCCGGTCGTACCAGAGCAGGACCGGACCGAGGGTGATGGCGGCCGCGCCCAGGCCCGCGCAGATCATCCCGATCCCCACCCATAGCCCCCACCACCAGGCAGGCCACCGTCGGGGATCACGGCCCACACTCCACAAGGCCGGCATCGGGTACGTCGGCGTGGCCGCTTCGGCCACCCGCTGAAACCAGCCGGGCCCCGCTTCCACCAGGGTCGCCGGAGTCGCCACGACTGCCTTGGTGTCATCCCTCAGGGCCGTCAGCGCGTCGGCGACGGCGGGAGCGGTCATCTCGACCACGTCCGTGTCGTCGGTCAACACCGCGTCGACATGGGCGGTGAGCGCCACCGCCACCGCGGGATCGGTCGTCCGCGCGAACACGGGGCACCGGCGGCCGGCGGCCGCCGTCCGCACCAGGTCGACATCGTCGCGGCCGACCGGCGCCACCACGATCAGACCGGCCCCTTGGGTCGGCAGCGCGCGGACAGCGTCGCGTGCCGTCGCCGGCGACACCACGGCGCCCAGCCGCGTCGCCACGCCGATACCGGCAACGGTCCCGGACAGCACGGCCGGGGGCGCGGTGTGGCCGAACACGCCGGCGATCACCCGGCGTCCGCCGGGCAACGAGGTCAAGGTCGCCAACGTCCGCAGAGCGGTCCGTTGCGATCGTCGTTGACCGAGCAAGGCACCCGCGAGCCCGCGCAGCGGGTGATAGGTCCAGTCGGGCATCAGGGTTTCCATCCGAGAATCGGTGTCATGGAACGTAGGGTCGCCGAGTTCGGTGTCAGTCTGGCGGCGAGATCACGGGCCTTGACAGCCGGTGGCCATGACCACTGTCCGACGGCCCCCAGACGGGCCGATCGGCGCACCACGTCCTGGGTCCTGGACCTACGCCGCCGGTCGTAGCCGGCCAGGCCCGAGGCGATGTCCGGCGCCCGGTCGAGGCAGGAGGCCAGGACGACGGCGTCTTCCAGAGCTTGGCAGGCGCCCTGTCCCAGGTTGGGCGTCATCGCGTGGGCCGCGTCACCGAGCAGCGCCACCCGACCGCTGACATACCCGGACAGCGGTGGCAGGTCGTAGATGTCGTGCCGCAGTACGTCGTCCTCGGCGACCGCGGCCAACAAGGTGGGGATCGGTCCGGCCCATCTCCCGAACCGGCGGTGCAGCTCGGCCCATTCGCCGTCCGGGCTGACGCCGCCGGCGGGCACCGTGGCGGTGGCGAAGCAGTAGGCCCGGTTGCCGGGCATCGAGGTGTATCCGAACCGTTCGCCTCGGCCCCAGTTCGAGGCGCCGTCGGTGAGCGGGGCGGGCAGCCGCGAGGTGATCATGCGCCAGGCGGTGTACCCGGCGTATCGGGGCGGCCGTGCGTCGGGCCGTCCAAGGCGGCGCACGGTGCTGTGCAGGCCGTCGGCACCGACCGCCACCTCGGCGCGCAGGCTCCCGTGGTGGTGTTCGACCACCACCGCATCGCCCTCGTCATGTACCCCGGTGATCGTGGTCGCCGGCCGTAGCGTCTTTCTCGGCAGCGCCTCGACCAGGACCCGCACCAGGTCGGCGCGGTGCACCACGACCAGCGGCCATCCGAACCGCTGTTCGAGCTCGACGTTGTCGGTCCGTGCCAGCCAACGACCCGCCCGGTCGCGCACACCGCCACCGGCCTCGACTGCGCCCAACTCCCTGACCCGGTCGGCCAGACCCAGGACTGCCAGGGCCCGCAGCGCATTGGGCCACAAGGACAGGCCGGCGCCGATCTCGGTGAACTGCGCGGCCTGCTCGCAGACCTCCACCCGCCAACCTCGACGGCACAGGGCGACCGCCGCTGCCAGCCCGCCGATCCCGCCGCCGACGATCACCGCGGTACGCCCGGCCGTCACAGCCGTTTTCTCAGTGTCGCCCGCGCCGCGCCGCCCGCATGATCATGCATTGGAGCTGCACATCCGCCCCGAAAATCATGACAAAACAGATATATTTCCGCCGGGCTCTCGGCGTCTCCGCTTACCCATGGCATTTGTGCAGATTAGCGCGGCGCATATCGATTCTTGCACCAGACAGAATCGGAGCGCTGTCGGATCCACGGCTGGGAGGCATGGTCTCCGTGCGTCCTGTCTCCACGCGGTGGGCTGGGAGGTCGCCAGGCTGGTCCCCTTCAAGGCACGCCACTGGTCTCCTTCAAGGCACGCCCGGCTGGTCTCCCTCAAGGCACGCCCGGCCGACAGGACCGCGGGGGACTCAGAGCGCCACGTCGTAGGAGGCGATGACCACACCACCACCCGGGAACCGGCCCGCCGGGGTCACCACGACCCGCCTGCCCGGGTCCTGGTAACCGTGCTCGGTCAGCCACAGCAGGGCGGCGGGCCCCAGGTCGCTGTAGGCGATCGGGGAGTCGGGCGAGAAGAGGTCCTCGCCGGCCGAGTGCTGTCCGGTGTCCCCTTCGACGATCCACAGGGTGTAGGTGGTGTAGTCGGTCATGGCGACCCCCGTGCCGTAGTCGTTGCTCTGGGGATCCATACCCACCTGAGGCAGAGCGACAAGAAGCACCCGTACAGACAAGATGCGCACACCTGTATAGACAAATAAGCAACTTGTACAGGGCTGAACTGCTGATATCGGCTTCCGATGCGCGCTAACTGATCGACAACCCGCGTACACCGTGTTTTTACCGGAGCACTCCACTCTGATGACGTCCCTACGAACGCAGAAGGAGTCCGGATGCGCCGGGTATTCATGGCGGCGGCAGCCGTGGTGGCACTCAGCCTGACGAGCACGCCCGCCACGGCCGAGGCCGACGGCACCCTCACCGCCGTCTCGACGTCGGTGAAAGCCGGCGAGCCGATCAGCCTCACATACTCCACTCCTCGCCCCGACCCGAAGAACTGGATCGGGCTGTACACCGACCCCGGCAACGGGCCCGTCGGCGAGACCAACGTCGGCCCCTCCCTGAAATGGGTCTACATCCCGGCGGGCAGCGGCACCGCGACGCTGCCCACCGACGGCCTCGAACCCGGGAACTACGTCGCCTACGCCTTGGCCAAGGACGGCTACGCCTGGCTCGCCCAGCCGGTCAGACTGCGGATCACGAGCAACGAGTCGCTGCACTTCGTCAGCGATGCCATCCCCTTGCGCAACGCCCGCGCGTTCAAGCCGTACGCCGCCACCGTCAAGGGTCTGCTGCGTGGCGACACCGACGGCCTGACCTTCCGCAAGACCGGCGGCCCTCGCTGGGTCACCGTCGGCGCGGACGGCGCGATCTCCGGCACGCCCCACCCCTCCGACGCGCACCGGCCCGCGGCGGTGAGGATCGAGGCGCGCAACGCCGCCGGGGAGACCGCGTCGGCGACCGCCGAGATCGAAGCGAGGGTTCCGGGCGCCAAGCTCGTACCCGACCTCAAGGCGATGAGCTGGAACCTGTGGCACGGCGGCAGCCAGGTCAAGGGCGGCCGTGAGAAGCAGCTGAAGTTCCTGCTCGACCACGACGTGGACGTGGTGGGCATGCAGGAGACCTCGTCCACCTCGGCCAAGGAGCTCGCCGAGGCGCTGGGCTGGGACTACTTCCAGGCCGGTGCCGACCTGGGCATCGTCAGCCGCTACCCGATCGTGTCACGGGGCCCGCTCCCCACCGAGTCGGGCCTGGCCGGGGCCACCGTCAGGATCCGGGTGGACGAACAGCGCAGGCAGGACGTCGTCGTCTGGAACGTCCACCTCGGCTACACCCCCTACGGCCCCTACGACGCCTGCTTCGGGAAGATGACCCAGGCCGAGTTGCTCGCCCGCGAGACTTCCTCCCGCCGCACCCCGCAGATCACCGCGATCCTGGCGGCCATGCAGCCTGACCTCAAGGACGCCGGGCAGACCCCGGTCCTGCTGACCGGCGACTTCAATGCCCCCTCCCACCTGGACTGGACGCGCGCGACCAACCGCTGCGGCTACGACTCCGTGGCCTGGCCCACTTCGGTCCTCCCTGAGAAGGCCGGGCTGAAGGACTCCTTCCGCGTCGCCAACCCCGACCCGGTCGCCGTCCCCGGCACCACCTGGTCACCGATCTACCCGACCTTCACCGGCGGCTACGGTCACGACGCGCACAAGGGCGAGCCCGAGCCGCAGGACCGGATCGACTTCGTGCACTACGCGGGCAAGCTCGGCGTCACCGACTCCCGCACCCTGGTCGAGGGCACGCCCACGGCCATCCCCAACCACCGTGACAACGCCTGGACCTCCGACCACGCCGCGGTCCTCACCACTTTCCGCATGCGCTGACCCGCAACGGGGAAGGGCGGTCCCACGCCGCCCTTCTCCCCTTGCGCGCGGTCTGCGGCTACTGGGTTGCGCACGATCTGCGGCTACCGAGCCACGCGGGTCCGGGCTCGGCGTCGGAGGCCGGAGCCAGGCGGGTCCGGGATCAGTCGTAGAAGCCCAGGCGGCGCAGCTGCTTGGGGTCGCGCTGCCAGTCCTTGGCGACGCTGATCCGCAGGTCGAGATAGACCCGGGTGCCGAGCAGCGCCTCGATCTGCTGGCGGGCCCGGCTGCCGACGTCCTTGAGCCGGCTGCCCTTGTGGCCGATCACGATGGCCTTCTGCGACGGGCGCTCGACGAACATGTGGGCGTAGATGTCGAGCAGGTCGTCACGGCCCTGCCTGGGCAGCATCTCGTCGACGACGACCGCGATCGAGTGCGGCAGCTCGTCCCGGACGCCCTCCAGCGCCGCCTCGCGGATCAGCTCGCCCACCAGCACCTGCTCCGGCTCGTCGGTGAGCTGGCCGCCCTCATACAGCGGCGGGCTCGCGGGGAGCCGGCCGATCAGCACGTCACCCAGCACGTCGAGCTGCTCGCCCGACTGCGCCGAGACCGGGACGATCTCCTCGAAGTCGGCGAGCTGGGAGAGCGCCAGCAGCTGCGCGGCGATCTGCTCGCGGGTCGCCAGGTCGCACTTGGTCACCACGGCGACGACCGGGGTCTTCTTGACCGCGGCGAGCTTCTCGGCGATGAACCGGTCGCCCTTGCCGATGGGCTCGTTGGCGGGCACGCAGAACCCGATCACGTCGACCTCGGTGAGCGTGGACAGCACCAGACTGTCCAGCCGCTCGCCCAGGAGGGTGCGAGGCCGGTGCAGCCCCGGCGTGTCCACGATGATGAGCTGGGCGTCCGGACGGTGCACGATGCCCCGGATGACCCGGCGGGTGGTCTGTGGCTTGGAGGAGGTGATCGCCACCTTCGTGCCGACCAACGCGTTCATCAGCGTGGATTTGCCGACGTTGGGCCGGCCGACGAAGCAGGCGAAACCGGCATGGAAATCAGCGGCTGAGGAACTCACGTCATCCATTGTCGCCGATGTCGGCCTCAGCTCTGACGCACGGTCCCGTCGGGACCGGCCACCAGCAGCGTCTTGCCGCCCATTTCACGGACCGCCCGCGCGTCCGCGTCGGCCGGGCCGTCCCCGGCGGTGACCAGCGCGGCCGCCTCCAGGGACTCGGCGCCGCTGGAGACGGCCATCGCCACGGCGACCTGCAGCGCCGAGAGCGTCAGCGACGGCAGCGCCACGTTGGTCGCCGCGTAGGTCCGGCCGGTCTCGTCGCGTACGGCGGCGCCCTCGGCGGCGCCGTTGCGGGCCCGGGCGGAGCGGGCCAGAACGATGATCTTGTTGTCCTCGGGGTCGAGGGTCGCGTCACTCACAGCGCCAGGGTAGTCAGCGCGCGGCATCCGGTCCCAACCGACCTGCCCGCCGTCCGCCGTACGGCGCTGCCGGGGTGGAGCCTGCCTCACCGTTTTCCGGGATGCCTCGCCCATGTCGCCGGGCAATCGTGATCTCTACGGTGGTCCCATGACCACGACCGGACTGACCACCCCCTGGGACAGGATCCACGCCCACTGGTCGGCGCGGACCTGGCTGCGCACCTCACATGTGGTGACGGGCCTGCCGATCGCCCTGCTGGCCCTGGCCGTCATCGTCGGGCTGACCGCGCTGTCGGTGCTGCTGGTCTGGACCGTGGTGGTCCCGTTGATCGCGCTGCCGCTGCTGTTCCGGTCGGTGCCGATGTTCACGCGGCTGCAACGGGCCCGGTTCCTGGCCTTCCTGGACGTGGACATCCCCCGGGCGCCCCGGCGTCCCAAGGAGCGGAACCCGCTCAAGTTGCTGGTCCGGGAGGCGCGGACGGGAAGCTTCTGGCGGCAGCTCGCCTATCACCTGCTGTCACCGCTGATCAACGGGGTCGGATTCCTCATGGTGATCGGGGCCTGGGCCGGAGGTCTGGTCGCGGCCGAATTCGCCGTCCAGGGCTGGATCATCTCGGAGAGCATGATGATTGCGGCATCCGCCCTGGCAGCGGTGTTGCTGCTCGTCACCGGGCCGTGGGTGGCACACGGGGTCACCGCGCTGGACACGATCGCCGCCGGGGCCCTGCTCGGCCCCAGCCGCAGCGACCTGCTCGTCCAGCGGGTCGAGACCCTGCAGGAGAGCCGCGCCGAGGTGGTCGACGCCGCGGACGCCGAGCGCCGCCGGATCGAACGGGACCTGCACGACGGCGCCCAGCAGCGGCTGGTCTCGCTCGCGATGAGCCTGGGGATGGCCCGGGCCACGCTCACCGACGTCCCCGAGCCGGCGCGGCGGGCCATCGCGCAGGCCCACGAAGAGGCCAAGCAGGCCCTGAAGGAGCTGCGCGACTTCGTGCGCGGGCTCCACCCGGCCGTGCTCGACGACCAGGGGCTGGACGCCGCGCTGTCCGGCATCGCCGCACGGGCCCCCTTCCCCGTACGGCTCCGCGTCGACGTGCCCGAGCGCGCGTCACCGACGATCGAGGCGATCGCGTTCTTCGTGGTCTCGGAGGCACTGACCAACGTCTCCAAGCACGCCGGGGCGTCCGGCGCCGAGGTCACGGTCCAGCGGGCCGCCGACCGGCTCCGCCTGGTCATCGTCGACGACGGCCGGGGCGGCGCCCGCCTCGGCGGCGGGACGGGACTGCGCGGTCTGGCCCAGCGGGTCGGCTCGGTGGACGGGACGCTGGACGTCGACAGCCCGCAGGGCGGTCCCACGGCGATCAGGGTGGAGCTGCCGTGCGAATAGTGCTCGCCGAGGACTCCGTCCTGCTCCGGGAGGGGCTCATCTGGCTGCTCGGCTCCGCGGGCATGGAGGTCGTGGCGGCGGTGGCCGACGCCGACGGGCTGCTGCGCGCCGTGGACGAACACGATCCCGATCTCGTGGTCACCGACGTGCGGATGCCGCCCTCGCACACCGACGAGGGCCTGCGCGCGGCACTCGTGCTCCGCCGGCAGCGACCGGGTCTGGCGATCCTGGTGCTCTCGCAGTACGTGGAGGAGCGCTACGCCACCCGGCTGCTGTCCACCGAGACCAGCGGCATCGGATACCTGCTGAAGGACCGCGTGGCCGACGTCGCCGAGTTCCTGGACGCCCTGCGCCGGGTCGCCGCCGGCGGCACGGCCCTGGACCCGGAGGTGGTCGCCCAGCTCCTGATCCGCAGGCACAGCGACCCGCTGGACCTGCTGACCCGCCGGGAGTACGAGGTGCTGGCGCTGATCGCCGAGGGCAGGTCGAACACCGGGATCGCCGAAGCCCTGACGGTCAGCGAGGGCGCCGTCGGCAAGCACATCAACAACATCTTCACCAAGCTCGGCCTCTCCGGCGCGGACAAGGACCACCGCCGGGTGCTCGCCGTACTGCGATTCCTGAAAGTGTGAGGGAGAGACATGCCGATGCGGAGCACCGTCCGGACCGCCTGGATCATCGTGGGCGGAGCGCTCACCGCGCTGATCGTGTCCTGGATCGGGCTGACCGCGTGGTCCGAGGTGAGCCGGACGGAGGCGACCGGCGACTCCTACGAGAGTTCCCTGCTGCGCCCCGCCAGGCTGTCGGAGACCTCCGTCCGCGACTACACGTTCACCTCGCCCGAGCTCGTCGTGCGGGCGGAGGGAGGGGTCGACGTCTCCGTCGTCACCGGCGCGGCGGGACGGCTGTCCGTCAGACGGGAGATCTTCTGGTCCGAAGGCGGTCCCGGCCCCGACCAGGGCAGACCCAACCTGTCCGAGCGGTGGAACGGCAGGACGTTGCGGGCCACCGTCGACTGCCCCGGCGGCACGCGGCCCGGCGAGCCCGTCTGCCACGCCGTCTACACACTGACCGTGCCCGCCGCCACCGACGTCGAGGCGGCGACCCGCTCCGGAACCGTGTCCGCCCACGCCGTCCAGGGTGACCTTCGGCTGTCCACCGGCTCGGGTGAGGTGACCGTGACCGGCGCGCAGGGGACGCTGTGGGCGCGGGCCGGGACGGGAGACGTGACCGCGACCGGCCTGCGATCGGCCGTGGCCGACGTCGAGACCGGCAGGGGTGACGCCGTGCTGGGCTTCCAGCATGCCCCCGACGACGTCAGGGCGGTCGCCGGGAAGGGCGGTGGCGTCGATGTCACCGTGCCGGACGGCGCCGGCTACCGGGTGGAGGTGAACGCCCGCGAGAGCACCGTCGAGGTCCCCCGGGACCCGGACGCCCCGCGGAGGATCACCGCCGTCGCCCCCGAGGGCCGGCTGCGGATCCTCCCGGACGGCCGACGGTGAAGGCGGGGCAGCCGGCGGTGAAGGCGGGGCGGGCGGGTCACGTGCCCCGGGGCGAAGACACGCCCGGCCGTGGGCCACGGGATCCGCGGCAGACCGGACGGCCGGCGGTGAAGGTACGGCGGGCGGCCACGCTCAGTGGGCTGCCTGGGCGACGAGGAACTGGGCGAGCTGCTGGGTGCGCCTGACGTCGACGCCGGCGATCCCGGTGTGCACCAGCGAGACCACGGTGCCCCCGATGCGGGCGAAGACCATGTGCATCTCGTAGGGATAGCCGTTCAGCCGGCCGCGCAGCCGCTTGGCCTGCATGTCGTCGCCGGCGGCGTCCAGATTCAGGCTGGACACCCGCAGGGAGGTGGTCCTGCCCGGCTGGCGTCTTCTTGCAACCGGGCAGCCCTCCAGCGCCTCGGTGAGCTCGGCGAAGTGCTGCTCGGCGGCGGCGCCGGTGTAGGAGGCCAGGCCGACCCCGATCAGCTCGCCGAGCTCGGCTCCCGGGTAGGTCGCGTCCACCCGGGTCCCCTGCGCCTCTCGCGGCAGCCTGCCCCCCGCCATGTCGAGAACGACCCGGCAGTCACGGTCGGCGGGGCGGAACGGGGACTTCCACCCCTCGCCGGACCAGGAGGAGAATCCCTCCGGTAAATCCTGCGCTTTCGGTAATAACCCGCGTAACCGTGTCAGTTCCGTGACGGTGTCCTTTCGAGCCTGCTCCGGCTCCGCACCGCACGCTGCCAGGGTCCCGGCCAGAGCCACGCAGACGCCTGCCGCAACGGCAATTCGAATCCCCCGCGTCATGACTATTCCCCCGATGTCACGTGCGAGGTGTCTTATCCCCGCCGATCCGCTTTCTTCCCCATTGGTAAAAGCGGCAATCATCGGGAAACGCCTAAGGGTGTTCTCAACCGCTTTATGCGGCTGAGAACACCCTCAGTGAGCGACACAGAACCGGCTGACGCCTGTCTCCATGCTCTTCTCCCCTGTGAAGCCGTCCCGCGCGCCGCGACCCCTCCCGGCTGCGGGGACATCTTCACCGGCTCCCGCGCGACCGGGTGCCGTGAGACGACGATGACGGACACCGCTTGCAACCTGCTTGTGGGCCACTTGGGGGAGCCGCCCGTCCCCTGCCCTCGGGGTCCTCACCGGGTCCCCGCTTGCCCTCGGGGTCCTCACCGGGTCCCCGCTGCCTTCCGGGTCCTCACCAGGTCCCCGCCGGGCGCACGCGCCCGCCCCGGCCGGCCGCCGGGGGGCGCGGTCACGTCCCGGCGCGGGCCGACGGTCACGTCCGGGGCAGGCACGGTCACGTCCGGCGCGGACCCCTAGTCATGCTCCGCGGAGGCCCCGACCGAGTCGGGCTCGGCCGGAGCGGTCCGCCGGACGACGACGGTGCCGATCCGGTTGCGGCGCCCGGCGAGACTCTCCGCCGTCAGGCTGAGCCCCTCCACCACGGCCTCGGAGCCGGCGATCGGCACCCGGCCGAGCGCGTGGGCCAGCAGGCCGCCGACGGTCTCGACGTCGTCGACCTCCAGCTCGATGTCGAACAGGTCCGCCAGGTCGCCCACGGGCAGCCTGGCGGTCACCCGGACCGATCCGTCGTCCAGCGGCTCCACGCGGGGAGCCTCCTGGTCGTATTCGTCGGTGATCTCGCCCACGATCTCCTCGAGGACGTCCTCGATGGTGACCAGACCCGCCGTCCCGCCGTACTCGTCGATGACGATGGCCTGGTGGATCTGGCGGGCCTGCATCTCGCGGAGGAGCTGGTCGATGGGCTTGCTCTCCGGCACGTAGGTGGCCGGACGCATGATCGTCTCGACCTGCTCGGCACGGCCGTCGTCGCCGGTCTCCTGCACCCGGCGGACGATGTCCTTGAGGTAGGCGATGCCGATGACGTCGTCCTCGTTCTCGCCGACCACCGGGATCCGGGAGAACCCGCTGCGCAGGGCGAGCGACAGGGCCTGGTTCAGCGTCTTGCCGCGCTCGATGAACACCATGTCGGTGCGGGGCACCATGACCTCGCGGACCAGGGTGTCTCCGAGCTCGAAGACCGAGTGGATCATCTCCCGCTCGTCCGGCTCGATGACCCTGCGCTCCTCCGCCAGGTCGACCAGGTCGCGCAGCTCGGCCTCGGAGGTGAAGGGCCCCTCCCTGAAGCCCTTGCCGGGCGTCACGGCGTTGCCCAGCAGGATGAGCAGCTTGGGGAGCGGTCCGAAGATCCGGGTCAGGCCGTACACGAGGGGGGCGCTGGCGAGCGCGATCGGCTCGGCGTGCTGGCGGCCCAGCGTGCGCGGGGACACGCCGACGATCACATAACTGATCACGATCATGACCGCCGCGGCGGCGGCGTAGGCCCAGCCCTGGTCGCCGAGCCAGTCGATGAACAGCAGCGTCGCGATCACCGTGGCGATCAGCTCGCAGCTCAGCCGGAGCAGGAGCAGCAGATTGAGGTAGCGCGGCGGATCGGCGACGATCGCCTGCAGGCGCGCGGCGCCCCGACGGCCGTCACGGGCGAACTCCTCCGCCCGCACCCGTGAGATGCGGGCCAGAGCAGTCTCCGCACTGGCTATCAGGCCACCGACCACGACCAGGACGACGGCCGAGAACAACCACCCGTTGGCGAGGTTCACCGCTGGGGGCGCACCTCCCGCCACGACTCCAGGAGCTCGCCCTGCAGGCCGAACATCTCCTTGTGCTCCTCGGGCTCGGCATGGTCATAGCCGAGCAGGTGGAGGATGCCGTGCGCGCACAGCAGCTCCAGCTCCGCCTCGGTGCTGTGCCCGGCCTCGGCCGCCTGCTTGGCGGCCACCTGCGGGCAGAGCACCACGTCGCCCAGGAGCGCCGGGTCGGTGGGGGCGTCGCCCTCCTGCCGGGCTCCGGAGCCCGGACCGGGACGGAGCTCGTCCATCGGGAAGGAGAGCACGTCCGTCGGGCCCGGCTCCCCCATCCACTGCTCGTGCAGCACCGCCATGGCCTCTTCGTCCACGATCAGGATGGACAGCTCGGCGAGCGGGTTGATGTCCATCCGCTCCAGCACATGGCCGGCCAGCGAGACGATGAGTCCTTCGTCGACCTCGACGCCGGATTCGTTGTTGACCTCGATGCTCACTGTCCGTTCACCGTTCCTCGCTCGCCACGCGGCCCGATCGTGCCCCGTGGCCCACTCCGCCCGCCGCGCCGGATCCGCTGCGCGCTCATCTTCTCTCCCGCGGGCGCTTGACCATGCCCTTGATCGCCTGAGGCGCGTTCTGCCGCTGCGTCTCGTCATAGCGCCCGTAGGCGTCCACGATGTCGCTGACGAGCTTGTGCCGCACCACGTCGACACTGGTCAGGCGGCTGAAGTGGATGTCGGCGATGCCGTCGAGGATCTCCTGCACCACCCTCAGACCGCTCAGGGTGCCGTTCGGCAGGTCGACCTGGGTGACGTCACCGGTGACGACGATCTTCGAGTTGAAGCCCAGCCGCGTCAGGAACATCTTCATCTGCTCGGGCGAGGTGTTCTGCGCCTCGTCCAGGATGATGAAGGCGTCGTTGAGCGTGCGGCCGCGCATGTAGGCGAGGGGAGCGACCTCGATCGTGCCCGCGGCCATCAGCCGGGGGATCGACTCGGGGTCGAGCATGTCGTGCAGCGCGTCGTAGAGGGGGCGCAGGTAGGGATCGATCTTCTCGTAGAGCGTGCCGGGCAGGAAGCCCAGCCGCTCGCCGGCCTCGACCGCGGGGCGGGTGAGGATGATCCGGTTGACCTTCTTCTCCTGAAGGGCCCGCACGGCCTTGGCCATCGCGAGATAGGTCTTGCCGGTGCCGGCGGGGCCGATGCCGAAGACGACGGTGTGCCTGTCGATCGCGTCGACGTAGCGCTTCTGGTTGACCGTCTTCGGGCGGATGGTCCGGCCCCGCGAGGAGATGATGTCGAGGGAGAGCACCTCGGCCGGACGGTCGGAGCTCATGCGCAGCATCGCGATGCTGCGCTCCACCGCGTCCGTCGTCAGCTCGGCGCCTCCCTGGACGAGCTCGGACAGCTCTTCGAACAGGCGCACCACGACGCTGCTCTCCTCCGGGCTGCCGGTGATGGTTATCTCGTTGCCCCGGACGTGGATGTCGGCGCGGAAGGCGCCCTCGATGACCCGCAACAGCTCGTCGCGCGAGCCCAGCAGGCTGACCATCGAATGATCATCCGGAATCACCACCTTCGCCTGGGTCCGGCTGGGACCCTTCGATCGCGGCGGGGATGTTCTGCTGGAATCGTTTGTCTCGGACATAGACGGGCCTTTCGGCCTGTTCGCCTCCAGATATCGGCGTGGGACTTCTACGCCATGGTATCCGTGATCGACGTGATCGCGCTTGTCGGTTTTACCCGGGCGGCCAGGTCAGGCCGCGTCCGCCGAGCACGTGTCCGTGCACGTGGGGGACGGTCTGGCCGGCCTCGGCGCCGGTGTTGAAGACCAGGCGGTATCCCGAGGCCGCGACGCCCTCCTGCTCGGCGACGGCGTGCGCCGCCTTGAGCACGTCGTCGGCGAGCCCGTCGTCGGCCGCGGCCAGCGCGGCCGCGTCCGGGTAGTGGTCCTTGGGGACCACTAGCACGTGGGTGGGGGCCTGCGGGTTGACGTCCCGGAAGGCCAGCGTGCGGTCGGTCTCATGGACGATCTTCGCGGGGATCTCCCCGGCGACGATCTTGCAGAACAGGCAGTCGGCTTCGCTCACCATGCAGGCACCCTATCCGTCCGTGACGTTGTCAATCGGTGATGGTCCATCTCCAGCAAAGAAAGATCCACCCGGATAAGGTGGGTATGCAAAACTTCAACAACTACAGACCATTGCGATCCGCACGATATGGCCGCCTGGCGAGGACACGACTGGGTCATGCCCCCTAATGAACCGGAAGAGCGTAAACCCTCTGGGAAGGCCGAGCGTCCCACTGATGTGACCACCGAGACCCTCCTGGCCGACAGGTCGCTCGGGGCGGTGCCCGTCGGGTGGGACGCCGACATGGCCGTTACCGCGCTCTACAGCGCGCACTATCGGTCGCTCGTGCGCCTCGCCGTGCTGCTCGTCCGCGACATGGCAACCGCGGAGGAAGTCGTGCAGGACGCCTTCGTCGCCATCCATGGCGCCTGGCGGCGGCTGCGCGACACCGACAAGGCACTCGCCTACCTGCGCCAATCGGTCGTCAACCGATCGCGCTCGGTGCTTCGGCACCGGGCGGTCGTGGAGAAGTACGCTCCCAAGGGCATGCCCGACGCGCCGAGCGCCGAGAACGGCGCGATCGGCGAGTTCGAGCGGTCCGCCGTCATCGAGGCACTCCGCGGCCTGCCCGCGCGCCAGCGGGAGGCACTGGTTCTGCGCTATTACGGAGACCTGTCAGAAGCGCAGATCGCCCATGCCATGGGCATCAGCAAGGGCGCGGTCAAGAGCCACACGGCTCGCGGCATGGCCGCCCTACGGACCACACTGGAGCAACTGTCATGACCGAGTCCCCCGACGAGTACGGCGAGCTGCTCCGCCGTGTCCTCAGCGCGGAGGCGGACTCGGTCGTTCCCTCCCCGGACGGCCTGGAGATCATCCGCGCCCGCGTGGAAAGACGCGGGCTCCGCGGGCTGATGTGGTGGCGCGCCGGAGCCTCGATCGCGGGAGCCGTCCTGGTCGCGGCCACCGTCGTCATGGTGGTCCCGGAGTTCCGCGAGCAGGTGACCCGGCAGGTGAACGACGTCAACTTCACCCATTCGACCCCACCTGACCTGTCCGCCACCTCGCGGGCCCCCTCCAACGGCGACGATCCGCTCCCGGTCGTCACCAAGCCCGAGCCCGGCACCACCGCGCCCCTGCCGACGCCCACCCACTCCAGGTCCTCGGCGCCGCACCCGAAGCCGAGCCCGAAGCCGACGCACAAGCCCACGCCGACCCCGGAGCCCACCCCGTCGCCCACCTGCCCCACGACTCCGCCCGACGGCACGGTGGTCGAGCCCGAGGAGCTCACCGAGGAGTGCCGGACGCCGGCGCCGACTCCGAGGCCCTCGGAGTCGTCCGCCCCCTCGGGCAGCCCGTGCTCGGTCGAGGAGTGCCCGCCGACGGACGATCAGTCGGCTCCGATGCCGACGGAGACGACCTCCATCTCCTCCGGCGGCTAGCCGTACCCGACCTCTCAGGTCAGTACGGCTGACCCGTCACCAGCGGCCGGTGCGCGTCTGGAGCACCGCCGCGGCGGCGACCCCGGCCGTCGAGGTGCGCAGCACCGTCGGCCCGAGCAGCGCCGCCACGGCCCCCACCGCGCGGAAGGCGTCGATCTCCTCCGGGCCGACGCCGCCCTCGGGGCCGACCACCACGACGATGTCACCGGCGCCGGGGAGCTCCAGGGACGACAGCGGGGAGGCCGCCTCCTCGTGCAGCACGACGCCCAGGGCGGCCGCCGACAGCAGCGCGGCGACCTTGGCGGTGGTGGCGGGCTCGGTCACCTCGGGCAGGTGGAAGCGGCGGGACTGCTTGCCCGCCTCCCTCGCCGTGGAGCGCCAGCGGTTCAGCGACTTGACGGCCCGCTCGCCCTTCCACTGGGTGACGCACCGGGCCGCGGACCAGGGCACGATCACGTCGACCCCGGCCTCGGTCATCATCTCCACGGCCAGCTCGCCCCGGTCGCCCTTGGGCAGTCCCTGCACCACGACCAGGCGGGGGCGCGGGGCCGGCACGTCGTAGCGGCGCAGCACCTCGACACGGAGGGAGTCCTTGCCCGCCTCCCGGACCACGCACTCGGCGACGGTGCCCGCGCCGTCGGTCAGGTCGAGCCGCTCCCCGGCCCGCAGCCGGCGTACGGCCGCCGCGTGGCGCCCCTCGGGGCCGCCGAAGGTGAACTCCGCCCGGGCCAGGTCGGCCGGTTCGGCCAGGAAGACCGGGGCCGTCATCGGCCGGCGGGGAGGTGCGGGCCGGGCCGGTGGACGCCTGCGGCCCGGCCGGCGCGGACGGGCCGGCCCGGCCCGGGGAGGCCGCCGTCAGCGGCCATTGAAGGCGTCCCGCAGCCTGGAGAAGAACCCCTGCTGGCCGGGGGCGAACTTGCCGGGCGGGCGCTCCTCGCCGCGGAGCTTGGCGAGCTCGCGCATGAGCTCCTCCTGGGCCGGGTCGAGGCGGGCCGGGGTCTCCACGTTGACGTGGATCAGCAGGTCGCCACGGCCGTTCTCGTTGAGGCGCTGGACGCCGCGGCCGTAGAGCGGGATGGTCTGGCCGGACTGGGTGCCCGGCCGGATGTCGAGCTCCTCGGCGCCGTCGAGCGTCTCCATGGTCAGGACGGTGCCCAGCGCGGCCGCGGTCATCGGGATCTGCACGGTGCAGTGCAGGTCGTCGCCGCGGCGCTCGAAGATCTCGTGCGAGCGCTCGACGATCTCCAGGAACAGGTCGCCGGGCGGGCCGCCGCCCGGGCCGATCTCGCCCTCGCCGGCGAGCTGGATGTGGGTGCCGTCCTCGACGCCGGCCGGGATGCGGACCTTGATGGTCCGCCGGGTGCGGACCCGGCCGTCGCCGGAGCACTCCTGGCAGGGGTTGCGGATGATCGAACCGAACCCGCCGCACTGGGGACAGGGGCGGGAGGTCATGACCTGGCCGAGGAAGGACCGGGTGACCTGGGAGACCTCGCCCCGGCCGTGGCACATGTCGCAGGTGTCGGGGTGGGTGCCGGACGCGGCGCCGGAGCCCGTGCAGACCTCGCAGAGCACGGCGGTGTCGACGACCAGCTCGCGGGTGGTGCCGAAGGCCGACTCACGCAGGTCGAGCTCCACCCGGATGGTGGCGTTGCGGCCCCGGCGGGCACGCGACCTGGGTCCGCGGGTGCCGCCGCCGCCGGCCGCGCCGAAGAAGGCGTCCATGATGTCGCTGAAGGGGAAGCCCGCCCCGAAGCCGCCCGGGCCCGCACCGGCGCCGGAGGAGAACGGATCGGCGCCCATGTCGTACATCTGGCGCTTGTTGGGGTCGGACAGGACCTCGTAGGCCTGGGTGATGTCCTTGAACCGCTCCTGGGTCTCAGGATCGGGGTTCACATCGGGATGCAGCTCCCGCGCCAGGCGACGATACGCCTTCTTGATCTCTTCCGCACTGGCGTCACGGCGCACCCCGAGGGTGCCGTAGTAGTCGCTCTTAGCCACTTAGTTGACCTCTTAAGATGCAGCCAGGATCTGGCTGACGTAGCGTGCCACCGCGCGCACCGCGCCCATCGTGACCGGGTAGTCCATTCGCGTCGGACCCAGCACACCGAGCCGGGCCAGTTGCTTGTCCCCCGAACCGTATCCGGCGACGACGATCGATGTGCCCTGGAGTCCGGTGTAGGGGTTCTCCGAGCCGATCCGTACTGTCAGCGCCGACAGGTCGGAGGTCTCACCGAGCAGGCGTATGAGCACGACCTGCTCTTCCAGGGCCTCCAGCACGTCGCGGAGCCCGACGGTGAAGTCGGCTCCCGCGAGGTTGGCCGCCCCGGCAAAAACGATCTTTTCATCATGCCGGTCCACGAGGGACTCCAGCAGCACCGACAGGACCGTGGCCGCGAACGGCCGATCCTCGGCCGGCAGTCGCTCGGGCAGGTCGGCGACCGTGTCGGGGACCCTGGCCAGCCCGCACCCGTCGAGGCAGGCGTTGAGAGTCGCGCGGAGATGGGCGACACGGGTCTCGTCCACCACGTCGGGCAGCTCGACCACGCGCTGCTCGACCCGTCCCGTGTTGGTGATGAGCACGAACATCAGCCTGCGCTCGCTCAACGGGACCAGCTCGACGTGCCGGACCGTGGAGCTGGTCAGCGTGGGATATTGCACGACGGCGACCTGCCGGGTCAGCTGCGCCAGCAGCCGCACCGTGCGCATCACGACGTCGTCGATGTCAACGGCGCCGGCGAGAAAGCTCTCGATGGCCCTCTTCTCCGCGCTCGACAACGGCTTCACCTGCGAGAGCCTGTCGACGAACAGCCGGTAGCCCTTGTCCGTGGGCACCCGGCCGGCGCTGGTGTGGGGCTGGGCGATGTAGCCCTGCTCCTCCAGCACCGCCATGTCGTTGCGGATGGTCGCCGACGACACACCCAGGTTGTGCCGCTCGACGAGGGTCTTGGAGCCCACCGGCTCGTTGGTGGACACGTAATCCTCGACGATGGCGCGGAGAACCGCCAGCTTGCGGTCGTCGACCAACGTGCTCACCTCCCTGCACCCGAATGTGAAACACCAGGTCTGGCACTCTGTGTTCCCGAGTGCCAAGTGTACGGCTCCAGCCCACGGGGTGCGATAACACGGCGTCAGGATGACGGGCCCAAGCAACTGTCAAGTCAACTGCTATCGGGATACAAGCGGCAAGACCCACAATTTACGACATGTCCCACGATTTCGGATCCCCCTCGGGCGGCGCCCCCTCCGGCGCCCCCGGCTACGGCGCCCCCCAGCAGCCCTACGGCCAGCACCAGGGCGCCCCTTCCTACGGCTACGCCTCCCCCGGTTACGGCGCACCCCAGGGGCCGCCGCCGAAGACGAAGGTCAAGCCCAGCATCGGCTGGATCGTCGGCGCCTGGCTGGTCTTCGTCCTCAGCGTGATCGTCGGCATCGCCGGTTTCGCCGGCGGCATCTTCAGCGCGATCACCGACGCCGCGCCCACCAGCTCGTTCGAGCCGGGCAAGGCCGTGACGGTCAAGCTCGACCCGGCGGACAAGCCCGCGATCTACGTCTCCGCCGAGACGGGCACCAACTTCGAGTGCCAGATCCAGGGTGATCCGGAGAAGGTCCGGCTCCAGCAGCCGGGCGTGCAGCAGACCGTCACCTCCGACGGCGTCGTCTGGGAGCTGGCCCTGCGGATCGGGGTGGACAAGGCCGGCGACTACCAGCTCACGTGCACCACCTCCGAGGGGGCTCCCGCCAAGTTCGGCGTCGGCAAGGAGATCGTCGCCGATTCGGTGGTGGGCGGCGCGATCGCGCTGTTCGCGGTGCCGGGGCTGGGCTTCCTGCTGGCCGTCATCGTGACGATCGTCGTGCTGGTCAGGCGGAGCGGCGCCCGCAGGCGCCAGGCCGCCGCCGCGGCGGGGCAGTGGGGACAGCCGGGAGCCTACGGCAGGTGATCACGGCTTTTGCTACCGTCCACTTGATCCCTGACGAGAGAGCGAGCGGCCGGTGATGTACGAGCGCGACGTGCTGTCGGAGAACTGGCGGCGCCCCCTCAAGGGGAAGATCCCCCAGGTCCCCGCGGAGCTCGACCTGGTCGTGGAGGACGCCGACGGCGGCTTCTGCGGCGCCGTGGTGGCCTGCGACAAGGAGGCCGTCACGCTGGAGGACCGGTTCGGGCGGCGGCGGCTGTTCCCGTTGGAGCCCGCAGCGTTCCTCCTGGAGGGCAAGGTGGTGACGCTGGTCCGGCCCACCGCCGCGCCGCGGGCTCCGAGGCGGAGCGCCTCGGGTTCGATCGCGGTGGAGGGCCTGCGGGCCCAGGTGGCCAAGGAGAGCCGGATCTACGTGGAGGGCGTGCACGACGCCGCGCTCGTGGAGAAGGTCTGGGGCCACGACCTCCGGGTGGAGGGCGTGGTCGTGGAGTATCTCGAAGGGGTCGACCATCTGCCCTCGATCGTCGAGGAGTTCGGGCCCGGCCCCGGCCGCCGTCTGGGCGTGCTCGTCGACCACCTGGTCCACGGCTCGAAGGAGAGCCGGATCGCCGCCCAGGCCTCCTCACCGCACGTACTGGTCGTCGGGCACCCGTTCGTCGACGTCTGGCAGGCGGTCAAGCCCTCGGTGCTGAAGATCGACTCCTGGCCGCCGGTGCCGCGCGGCATACCCTGGAAAGAAGGGGTCATCGCCGCCCTCGGCTGGGATCTGGAGCCCGCCGAGGCATGGCGCCGCATTCTGGGATCGGTCACCACCTACGCCGATCTGGAGCCGGAGCTGCTCGGTCCCGTCGAGGAGCTGATCGACTTCGTGACGGTTCCCGGCCAGGATGACTAACCCCGCACCCCATCAGGAGGGGCAATGAGCGACAGTCCCGAGAGCCCGCGGTACGGACCCGCGGGCGAGGAACCCACCAGGCAGGCCGGATGGCCGCCCCAGCCCGGCCAGGGCTACCCGCCCCCCGCGGCTCCGCCGTACGGATCCGGCGACCAGGGGCACCAGCCCGGCTACCAGGACGGCCACCAGGGGGCGTATCCGCCTCCCGGCGCGTACGGCCAGCCTTCCGGCGGGTACGGCCAGCCACCCGGCGGATACGGTCAGCCGACCGGCGGCTATGGTCAGCCGTACGACGCGTACGGTCAGCCGACCGGCGGCTACGGTCAGCCGGTCGGCTACGGATACCCGCCCCAGCAGGGGGCCTACGGCTGGCGGCCCAGCCGTGACGAGACCACCATGGCCATGCTCGCCCACCTGCTGGGCCTGCTGACCTCGTTCGTCGGCCCGCTGGTGCTGTATCTCGTGAAGAAGGACGAGTCCCCCTACGTGCGGAGCCAGGCGGCCGAGGCGCTCAACTTCCAGCTCACCCTGATGATCGCTTACTTCGTCTCCTGGGTCCTGGCCTTCGTGCTGATCGGCTTCCTTCTGATCTTCGTGCTCTGGATCGGGTCGCTCGCCTTGATGATCATGGCCGCCGTCGCGGCCAACCGGGGGGAGAGCTACCGCTATCCGATGAACATCCGTTTCGTCAGCTGACCACCGGCGCACGCCCGGCCCTCAGCCGCCTCCGGGCGCCGGCACAGGCGCCCGTCACGGCCCTCCGGGCCCGCCCTCACGCGGGTCCGGGGGGCCGTCACGCGGGTCCGGAGGGCCGTCACACGGCTGCCGGGCGCGTGGACAGGCCCTCAGGTCAGGTCCCGCACCAGGGCGTCGGCCAGCAGCCGCCCGCGCAGCGTCAGCACCGCGCGGCCCGCCTTGAACGGTTCCATCTCGAGCAGGCCGTCGGCCAGCGCCCTGGCGACGACCGGCGGCCGCTGGATCTCCTTGAGCGGGAACCCCTGGGCGAGCCTGAGCTCCAGCATCAGCCGCTCCACCGCCCTGTCCTCCGAGGTGAGCACCTCGCGGGCGTGCGCGGGCGAGACGCCGGAGGCCAGCCGCCGGGCGTAGGCCGCCGGATGCTTGACGTTCCACCACCGGGTGCCGCCGACGTGGCTGTGCGCGCCGGGGCCGACGCCCCACCAGTCGCCGCCGGTCCAGTAGAGCAGGTTGTGCCGGCAGCGTCCGGCCTCCGAGGTCGCCCAGTTGGACACCTCGTACCACTCGAAGCCGGCCTCGGCGAGCATGGCGTCGGCGATGAGATAGCGGTCGGCGGCCACGTCGTCGTCGGGCATGGGCAGCTCGCCGCGCCGGATCCTGGCCGCCAGCCTGGTGCCGTCCTCGACGATCAGCGAGTAGGCGGACACGTGGTCGGGCCCGGCCTCGATCGCCGCGGCCAGCGAGGCCCGCCAGTCGTCGTCGCTCTCCCCCGGCGTGCTGTAGATCAGGTCCAGGTTCACGTGGTCGAACCCGGCCTCCCTGGCCTCCCGTACGGCCTGCGCCGGCCGGCCGGGGGTGTGCCGGCGCTCCAGCACCTCCAGCACGTGCTCGCGGGCGCTCTGCATGCCGAAGCTCATCCGGGTGAACCCGCCGCCGCGCAGCTCGGCCAGGTAGGCCCGGTCCACGGACTCGGGGTTGGCCTCGGTGGTCACCTCGGCGCCGGGGGCCAGCCCGAACTCCTCCTCGATCGCCGCCAGGATCCGGACCAGGTCTCCGGCGGGCAGCAGGGTCGGGGTGCCGCCGCCGAAGAACACCGTCTCGACCGGGAGGTCCGCCCCGCCGAGGGTGGCCCGTGCCCGCCGTACCTCGTCGATCGCGGTGTCGGCGTAGTCCCGGTGCGAGGCGCCGGGACCGAGCTCGGCGGCCGTGTAGGTGTTGAAGTCGCAGTAGCCGCAGCGGGTCACGCAGAAGGGCACGTGGACGTAGAAGCCGAAGGGTCGCCCGCCGAGCCCGTGGAGCGCGCTGTCGGGGAGCCGGCCCGAGGCCGGTACGGGGTCACCGTCGGGAAGAGTGGATGGCACGACACCAAGTCTGCCGCTCCCGTCCGGGTGCCCGGAACGGCGGCCGGCGCGCCGCGCCGGCCGCCTATGCAGCAAATCAGCGGCAGACCGTTGACGCCCAGATCGGCCAAGTCTACGATCCGTGAAAACTTAAAGGAAAGTTTCCTATAAGTTAATCCCCCGACGCAAGTGGAGAAGCCCGTGCAGAGACTCCTCCGGCACACGCTCGCGGCGGTCATCGCCGCGGGCCTCACGGCGACAGCCGTACCGGCACCGGCTCAGGCCCGGACCGCCCCGGACCACGGCGACCGCTTCAAGCGGGTCGCCTACTTCATCCAGTGGGGCATCTACGGCCGCAACTACCACGTCAAGGACCTGGACACCACCGGCGCCGCCGCCAAGCTGACCCACATCAACTACGCCTTCGGCTCCGTCAGCGCCGGCGGCGACTGCGTCTCCTCCGACGCGTGGGCCGACTGGCAGCGCCCGGTCCCCGCCGGGCAGAGCGTGGACGGCGTCGGCGACGCCGAAGGCCAGGCGCTGAACGGCAACCTGAACCAGTTGAAGAAGCTCAAGGCCAAGCATCCCGGCCTGAAGGCGCTCATCTCCCTCGGTGGCTGGTCGGGCTCGAAATACTTCTCCGACGCGGTGCTGACCCCCGAGGGGCGCGTCAAGCTGGCAGCCTCCTGCGTGGACCTGTGGCTCAAGGGCAACCTGCCCGGCACCGCGCCCGGCGCCGGAGCCGGCGTCTTCGACGGCATCGACCTCGACTGGGAGTGGCCGGGCTCCTCCGGCAACGAGGGCAACGTCATCCGGCCCGAGGACAAGCAGAACTTCACGCTGTTCACCGCCGAGCTGCGCCGCCAGATGAACGAGCTGGACCGGCGGAGCGAACTGACCGCCTACCTGCCCGCCGCCGCCGCCAAGATCGACGCGGGCTTCGAGGTGCGCGACGTCTTCAAGCACCTCACCTTCGCCACCGTCCAGGGCTACGACCTGCACGGTCCGTGGGAGAACGTCACCGGCCACAACGGCAACCTGCTCACCGACCGGCGCGACCCCAGCCCGGTGAAGTACAGCGTGGACCAGACCGTCCGCGACTACCTGTCGCGCGGCGCCCCGGCCAGGAAGATCGTCGTCGGCATCCCGGCGTACGGCCAGGGCTGGACCGGCGTCACCGGCGGCCGCAACGGCCTGTACGGCACCGCCACCGGTCCCGCGCCCGGCACCTGGGCGGCCGGCAGCGACGACTACAAGAACCTGGTGAACAAGCCCGGCAAGCGCTACCGCGACCTGAGGACCGGCAGCAACTGGATCTACGACGGCAACGAGTTCTGGTCCTACGACGACCCGGCCACGGTGGTCCAGAAGGCGGCCTACATCCGCCTCAAGGGTCTCGGCGGCTCCATGATGTGGTCCATCGACCAGGACGACGCCAAGGCCTCGCTGACCTCGGCGCTCTACAGCGTCCTGCGCTGAGGCGCCCGTCCCCAGACTGGGCGGGGCCGCAGGTCCTGGGTCACCGGCGGCCCCGCCCGCCCGCTCCGGACGGGCGGGGCACCGGCTACTTCTTGGTCTTGTCGGCGGAGGACTCGGTGGACAGCGCGGCGACGAACGCCTCCTGGGGGACCTCGACGCGGCCGACCATCTTCATCCGCTTCTTGCCCTCCTTCTGCTTCTCCAGGAGCTTGCGCTTACGGGAGATGTCACCGCCGTAGCACTTGGCCAGGACGTCCTTGCGGATGGCGCGGATGTTCTCGCGGGCGATGACACGGGCGCCGATGGCCGCCTGGATCGGGACCTCGAACTGCTGCCTCGGGATGAGCTCGCGGAGCTTCTTGGCCATCTCGACGCCGTAGCCGTAGGCCTTGTCCTTGTGGACGATGGCGCTGAAGGCGTCGACCGCCTCGCCCTGGAGCAGGATGTCGACCTTGACCAGGTCGGACTCCTGCTCCCCCGAGGGCTCGTAGTCCAGCGAGGCGTAGCCGCGCGTGCGGGACTTGAGCTGGTCGAAGAAGTCGAAGATGATCTCGCCGAGCGGCATGGTGTAGCGGATCTCGACGCGGTCCTCCGACAGGTAGTCCATGCCCTGCAGGTTGCCCCGGCGGTTCTGGCAGAGCTCCATGATCGCGCCGATGAACTCCGAGGGCACCAGCACCGTGGACTTCACCATCGGCTCGAAGACCTGGTCGACCTTGCCCGTGGGGAACTCCGACGGGTTGGTGACGGTGACCTCCTTGCCGTCCTCCATGATCACTCGGTAGATCACGTTGGGCGCGGTGGAGATGAGCGAGAGGTTGAACTCGCGCTCCAGGCGCTCACGGACGATCTCCATGTGGAGCAGGCCGAGGAAGCCGCAGCGGAAGCCGAAGCCGAGGGCCGCGGAGGTCTCCGGCTCGTAGACCAGGGCGGCGTCGTTGAGCTGGAGCTTGTCCAGCGCCTCGCGGAGCTCGGGGTAGTCGTCGCCGTCGATCGGGTAGAGGCCCGAGAACACCATGGGCTTGGGGTGCTCGTAGCCGCTGAGCGGCTCGGTGGCCGGCCGCGCGAGGGAGGTGACGGTGTCACCGACCCGCGACTGGCGGACGTCCTTCACACCGGTGATCAGATAGCCCACCTCGCCGACGCCCAGCCCCTTGTCGGCGATCTTCGGCTCGGGGGAGATGACGCCGATCTCCAGGGTCTCGTGGGAGGCGGCGGTGGACATCATCTGGATGCGCTCGCGCTTGCCCAGGTGGCCGTCCATGACCCGGACGTAGGTGATCACGCCCCGGTAGGTGTCGTAGACGGAGTCGAAGATCAGCGCGCGGGCGGGCGCCTCGGCGTCGCCGACCGGGGCCGGGATGTTCTGCACGACGTGGTCGAGCAGCTCCCGGACGCCCACGCCGGTCTTGCCGGAGACCTTGAGCACGTCCTCCGGCTCGCAGCCGATGAGGTGGGCGATCTCCGCGGCGTACTTCTCCGGCTGGGCGGCCGGAAGGTCGATCTTGTTGAGCACCGGGATGATCGTCATGTCGTTGTTCATGGCCAGGTAGAGGTTGGCCAGAGTCTGCGCCTCGATCCCCTGCGCGGCGTCGACCAGCAGGATCGCGCCCTCACACGCCTGCAGCGAGCGGGACACCTCGTAGGTGAAGTCGACGTGCCCGGGGGTGTCGATCATGTTGAGGACGTAGTCGGCGCCGTCCACCTGCCACGGCAGCCGGACCGCCTGCGACTTGATGGTGATGCCGCGCTCGCGCTCGATGTCCATCCGGTCGAGGTACTGGGCGCGCATGGAGCGGTCGTCGACCACACCGGTGATCTGCAGCATGCGGTCGGCAAGCGTTGACTTGCCATGGTCGATGTGCGCGATGATGCAGAAATTGCGGATCACCGCGGGATCGGTCTGGCCAGGCTGAATGCGCACCGGTGTCCGTTTCGACGGGATTGACGACGATCTACGGCTGGCATACCAGCCGTCTTCCATGGTGACATGTCCGGGTGATTGCCCGGACCAGAGCACGGCGCGGCCTGCGGTTTCTGACAGTGGTGGCGGCCCTGCTCCTTGTGCTGCCCGGGGTGGCCGCGGCCACCCTCACGCTCCAGTTTACCGGGACACCCGCCTCGTGGGCGAAGAGCACCGGTCATGACGCCCTGTGGCTCGGTCACATGTGGGTGGACGGCCGCAAGGGCGCCACCGACGTGAAGAAGCTGGCCGTACGGCTGCGCAAGACAGGCATCAAGGACGTCTACGTCCACGCGGGCCCGTTCGGCCCCGACGGATCGCTGCCCGGCGACAGGCACCCCGCCGCCAAGGACTTCCTGAAGTGGTGGCGCGCGGAGCTGCCCAAGGTCCGGGTGTCGGCGTGGCTGGGCCAGAAGGTCGACGGCGTCCTGGACCTCGACGACCCGGCCTCCCGGCAGCGCGTGCTGGACGGCGTGCGCCACGTCATGGAGCTCGGCTTCGACGGCGTGCACTACAACTTCGAGCCGATCGGCAGCGGCGACACCGACTTCCTGGACCTGCTGACCCGTACGCGCCCGATCGTCGGCGACGGACTGCTGTCCACCTCCACCCCGCAGATCGAGCCGTTCCCGCTGACCCGCCCGGCCGTCCGCGCCGCCATCGGCCACGACAAGTACTGGTCGCCCGACTACTTCCGGGAGGTCGCGGCCCGCACCGACCAGGTGGCGGTCATGACCTACGACTCCTTCCTCCCCTCCGAGCTGCTCTACGGCGGCCACGTCGTACGGCAGGGCACCCTCGCCCTGGATCTCGTGCCGCCGGAGAAGACCCTGCTGCTCGGCGCGCCCGCCTACCACGACCACGGCGTCTCGTGGTCCGACGCGGCGGAGAGCGTGGCGACCGCGGCCGAGGCGGCACGCCTGGCGCTGACCTCCCACGGCAGGGGCCGGGAGCGGTTCGGGCTGGCCCTCTACGTCGACTTCGCGGCCACGGAGGAAGACTGGTCGGAATACGAGCGATTCTGGTCCCGTCCGTGACGGGAGCACGGTAAGCTGATCAGGCATCCCTCTGTCCAGTCGGTTGATTTGAGCGACCGTCCGGGCAGTTGGTAGCCTGTTCAACTGCGTGTGGCGCGCCCTCTCTGCCCGCGCGCCCCACTCCGACGACATTCACCGAGGCTTCTTCGTGGCGAACATCAAGTCCCAGATCAAGCGCAACCGGCAGAACGAGAAGGCCCGGCTGCGTAACAAGGCTGTCAAGTCGTCCCTCAAGACGGCGATCCGCAAGTTCCGCGAGGCCGCCGACCAGGGCAACGTCGACGAGGCCGTCGTGCTCCAGCGCGCCGCCTCCCGCCAGCTGGACAAGGCCGCCAGCAAGGGCGTGATTCACAAGAACCAGGCCGCCAACCGCAAGTCGGCGATCGCCCAGCGCGTCGTCGAGCTCTCGGCTGCCAAGTAACCCAGGTTCTTCCAGACGCCGCATCCCCCGATAAGGGGGGTGCGGCGTCTTGGCGTTCCCCCGACCCCCGCTCCCCCACGCCCCGGCCCCTCCACAGGCCGGGCCGGGCGGACCCGCGGATCGCGCCGCCTCCGGTCCGGGCGGACCCACGCCGGTCCGGGCGGATCCATATGTGACCGCTCCCAGGCCGGGCGGATCCATACACGACCACCCCCAGGCCAGGCCAGGCCAGGTGTGGCCACACGCGACCGCTCCCCGGCCAGGTCGGGCATGGCCAACGCGACCGCTCCCAGGCCAGACGTGGCCATATACGACCACTCCCAAGCCAGGCCAGGTGTGGCCACACGCGACCGCTCCCCGGCCAGGCAGGACATGGCCAACGCGACTCGGCAGACCAGATCCGGCGGACCTGGAGATCACCCCTCGCCGGGCCGGACTACTCCAGGACGCCCATCAGGGCCCTGAGCAGGTCACCGAGCCGCTCGCGATCCTCCTCCGACAGCACGGCCAGCGCCTGGTGCTGGGGTGCCAGTCCCGCGGCCACGGCCTCATCGATCACCTGCAGCCCCTGGACGGTCAGGCTGACGCGCAGCGCCCGGCGGTCCTCGAGATCAGGGGTGCGGACGATCAGCCCCGCCCGCTCCAGCCGGTCGAGCCGTCCCGTCATGCCGCCGGAGGTCAGCATGAGCGTGGCGGTCATGGCCTTGGGTGACAGCGTGTACGGCTCGCCGGCCCGGCGGAGGGTGGCGAGCACGTCGAACTCACCCCGGCCGATGCCGTAGGCCGCGTACACCTCCTCTATGCGGTCCCCCATGAGCCGGGCGATCCGGTAGATCCGCCCGAAGATCCCCATCGGCGACGGCTCCAGGTCGGGCCGCTCCCGCTGCCACTGCATCACGATCCGGTCAACCGGGTCCTCAGTCATGCGATCAGGATAGCTTGACTATAAATAACTTAGTGCTAAGTTACTTGCTGCTGATCTTATTGAAGGAGTCCCCCCGTGACAGCCCCGCGTCCGGCCCTCATCGCCGCCACCGCTCTCGCCCCCGCCGTCTGGGGCACCACCTATATCGTGACCAGCGAGTTCCTCCCTCCGGACCGCCCGCTACTGACCGCCCTGCTCCGCGCGCTACCCGCCGGGCTGCTCCTGATCGCCGTGACGCGAGTGCTGCCCAAGGGCGACTGGTGGTGGCGCGCGTCGGTGCTGGGCGCGCTGAACATCGGCATGTTCTTCCCCCTGCTCTTCCTGTCCGCCTACCGGCTGCCCGGTGGTGTCGCGGCGGTCCTCGGCGCCATCCAGCCACTCCTGGTCGCCGGGTTCACCCGCGCCGTGCTGCGTGAGACCGTCCCGGTCCACCGCGTGCTCGCCGGGATCATCGCCACGGTCGGGGTCTCCCTCGTCGTGCTGCGGGCCAACGCCGCTCTCGACGCCGTCGGCATCGTGGCGGGCGTCATCGCCGCGGCGGGCATGGCGGCCGGAGTCGTCCTCACCCGCTCCTGGGGGAAGCCCGCAGGCGTGGGCGACCTGGCCCTCACCGGCTGGCAGCTCACCGCGGGCGGCTTGGTGATCGCTCCGGTGGCCCTCGCCATCGAGGGCATGCCGCCCGCGCTGGACGGAGCCGCCATCGGCGGCTACCTCTGGCTGGGCCTCGTCGGCACGGCCGCCGCCTACACCCTGTGGTTCCGCGGCGTCTCCCGGCTGCCCGCCCCCCAGGTCTCCCTGCTCGGCACCCTCAGCCCGCTCACGGCGGCGCTGCTCGGCTGGATCGCCCTCGGCGAGTCCCTGAGCCCGCTCCAGCTCACCGGCTTCGCGCTGGCCCTCGCCGCGACCGTGCTCGGCCAGCTCCCCTCGCTCCGCCGCACCCGCGCCACCACGAACCCGCAGACCGCCTAGACACCACCACGAACCCGCAGACCCCCCAGGCACCGCCCGAGCTTTCCGGCCATCGGGGCGCCGGGCCCCGCCCCGGACGGCACCTCGCCGCGGCAGAGCCGGCAGGACAGGGGCTAACGGCCCGTACGGCTGGCGACGACGGTCTGGATCATGTGCTCCAACGCGTAGGCGGGGTCGGCGCCGCCACCCTTGACCTGCTCGTCGGCGGCGGCGGCGGCCTGGAGCGCCCGGGCGATGCCGTCGGGGCCCCAGCCGTTCAGCTGCCGCTGGACCCGGTCGATCTTCCAGGGCGGCATACCGAGATGGCTGGCGAGCTGCCCGCCACGCAGGTTGCGCGGGGCTCCACCCACCTTGGCCAGCGAGCGCAGCCCTCCGGCGAGCGCGCTCACCAGCAGGACCGGGGCCGTCCCGGTGGCGAGCGCCCAGCGGAGCTGCTCAAGGGCATCACCCAGGCGTCCTTCGACGGCGGAGTCGGCCACGGTGAACCCGCTGACCTCTGCCCGGCCCCGGTGATAGCGGGCGACGGCCGCCTCGTCGATGGCCTTGCCCGGAGTGTCGAAGGCGAGCTGGCTGCAGGCCGCGGCGAGCTCTCGGAGGTCGTTGCCCACCGCGTCGAGCAGGGCGGCGGCCGCGTCACCGCCGATGGTCCGTCCCGCCCGCTTCAGCTCGGCCTTGACGAACGCGAGCCGTTCGGCCGGCTTGGTCAGCTTGGTGACGGTGACCACGTGGGCGCCGGCCTTCTTGACCCCGTCCACCAGAGCCTTTCCCTTGACCCCGCCGGGGTGGACCAGGACCAGCGTGACGTCCTCGGCCGGATGCGCGGCGTAGGAGACGATCTCGGCGATGACCTCCTTGGCCAGATCCTGGGCCGAGCGGATCGCCACCACCGACCTGTCGCCGAACAGCGACGGCGAGGTCAGCCGGGTCAGCTCCCCCGACTCCACCTTCCCACCGGTCAGATCGTGCACCTCGGTCCCCGGATCCGCCGCCCTGGCCCCCGCGATCACCTCTCCCACCGCACGGTCGGCCAGCAACTCCTCGTCGCCGAGTATCAGGGTCACGGGTGCTGGAACGGTCGCCGCCATGCTCAGCAGCATGCCATGCGCCGGTGACCGGATCACAACAAGCAAGCCATTCGCAATCCGAATGCAGGCGGCCTGGGGCAGTCTTGGAGCGAGCAAGAAAGGCGAAACCCACGATGAACTCCACCACCTGCCGCCAGGCCTGCCCGCACTGCGGGACGGCCCTCGACGAGGGCCCCATCATGTACCGCTGCGCACCCTGCAGCCGTTCCGTGTACGCCGCCGACGTGGACACCGAGTTTCACCGCCCGGCCAAATCCTCAGCCTGACCCCCATACGGGAGGACCTGCCCCCCGCATGGGGACCTGTCCCCCACACGGAGGGATCTGATCCCGCACGGGAGGGCCTGACCCCCGCACGGGGGGAGACGGGGAGAGCACGTGCGGGGGCCCACCGGGGAGCCGGCGTTCCTCGCGGCCCTGGCCGGCAGGGAGGTCCGTGGAGCGGGCGGCCGTAAGGCGGTCAGGCGCTCTGCGGGGCCTCATTCCATGCCTCGGCCCACCCTCCCTGCACCATGGTCTGGAAGACCCACCTGCCGCCGGCCTTCACCAACAGGTCCGCATAGCGCATGCCGTACGCCTCGCCGTTCATGGTCATCGTCGCGTCGGTGACCACGACGACCAGGTTCTTGGTCAGGAAGTGCGGCGTGCGGGTCGACTCCATCTGGATCTCTCCCTGCTCACCGCCCCCCATCACCTCGGACATCGTGCGCATGAACCGCTCGCGCGTCCACTGGGCCGCGAGACCTTCGCCGTCGGCGCTGTCGGTCACCACGTTGAGGGGGAACATCGCCATGTCCGCCATCCGCTCGACGTCGACCTTCGCGCTGTGGGCGTCGTACTCGGCGAACCACGCCTCGACGCTCTGCCGGTCCTCGGCCGTCGGGGTGAAGGCACCGCCATCGAACGGGGATCCCTGGGTTTCCGTCACTGTCTGCTCCTTCGTGATCGGCACTCTGCCCGGCACACGGCCACCGACCCTCCGTCCTCGACGGGGCCCGCCCCGGGCCTCCTCCGGCGCCATATGAACCGTACGCTGTACCGTACATGGTACGGCAGATTCCGGCCACCCGGCGCCGCCGCACGGCCGGCTGGTCGACGCCGTCAGGGCCATGGAGATCCCATCCGGCCGGGACGGCCCCGAGGGATGACGGCCAGTCCGCCTTGGCGGGCCACCACGGCGAGGTCTCCCGACAGGTCGGTCCGGTAGACGCGCACGCCGAGCCCGTTCAGCCGGGCCAGAGTCGACGGGGCCGGATGGCCGTAGTCGTTGTCCGTTCCCACGCTGATCAGCGCGGCACGGGCACCCGTGGCCGCGAAGAACGCCGGGTCGTGGCCGGCCGATCCGTGATGGGGGATCTTGAGGATGTCGGCCCGGGGAAGACCTCTCCGGAGCAGCTCCGCCTGAGCCTCGGTCTCGATGTCTCCGCTGAGCAGCGCCGTCCCGGCCGTCCAGCGCACATGGACCACGACGCTGGCGTTGTTGACCACCGCCCCTTCCCCTCCTCCCACCGGGGGTGCCTCGGTCGGCGGGCCGAGGACGGTGAGCTCGGAGGGGCCGAACCGCCAGGTCGCGCCGGGCCGCGCCAGCCACTCGACGGTCCGGCGACGGGCGAGGCCGGCGCTCAGCCTGGTGCTCTCCCGCTCCGCGACTCTGTGCGGGGTCACCACCACCGCCCCCACACGGCGACCTCGGAAAACGCCGTCCAGTCCGCCGACATGATCGAAGTGTGGGTGGGTGAGGACGACGAGCGGCACCTCGCGGACCCCCATGGACCGCAGGCACCGGTCCATCAGCACCGGGTCCGGTCCCGCGTCCACCACCACGGCCCGGCCCGGCCCGGCGGCGACCAGCAGCGCGTCCCCCTGGCCGACGTCGCACGCGACCAGCAGCCAGTCTCTGGGCGGCCAGCGAGCGGCAGCCGGCGTCACCACGGCGACGGCGACGACCACCCCGGTCACCACGGCCAGGGCGGCCCGGCGCGACCACCGGCGGCGCAGCACCAGGACGGCGATCGGGGCGGCGACGGCCAGGATGATCAGTCCGGTGACGCCGCCCGGCCACGGGATCACCGCCAGAGGGAGTCCGGCGGCGTGCTCCGCCACCTCGATGATCCACCCGGCGGCGAGACCCGCCGGCCGCACCAGCGATTGAGCCAGCCCCATGTGCAGGGGCGCGACCAGCGCCACGACGGATCCGAGCAGGGTCGCGGGTGCGACGGCGGGCCCGGCGAGCAGGTTGGCGGGGATCGCCACCGGTGCGAGCTGGCCGGACATCAGGACCAGCACCGGGGTGACCGCCGCCTGGGCCGCGGCGGGCACGGCGATCGCCTCGGCGGCCCAGCGGGGCATCCGCCCCGCGAGGCGGTCCCGCCATCGGGGGGCGAGGACCAGAATGCCGCCGGTGGCGCAGACCGACAGGGCGAAGCCGTAGGACCGGGCGAGGACGGGGTCGAAGAGGATCAGCCCCAGGACGGTCACCGACAGTGCCGCGACACCGTCGCGCGAGCGGCCCGTACCGAGCGCCACCGCGGCGACGGTGCCCATGAGGAGGGCACGGAGCACGCTGGGCGACGGGCGGGCGACGACGGAGAAGGCCAGCATGGCCGCCACCGCCAGCAGTGCCCGGGCCGCGAGCGGCAGCCCCGCGGTCCGGGCCAGCGCGACCGCCGCCCCCGCCATGACCGCCAGGTTCGCCCCGGAGACCGCGGTGAGATGGCTGAGCCCCGCCTCCTTGAAGTCGGCCCTGACCTGCCGGTCCAGATGGGAGACGTCACCGACCACGAGCCCCGGCAACAGGCCGCGCTGCAGCGGCGGCAGCACACCGGCCGCCTCCCGCAGCCCCAACCGGAACATCCCGGCCGTGCGCTGCACCCATGAGGGACCGCTCATGACTCGCGGCGGTCCTCGTACGAGCACCACCGCCGCGAGCAGCTCTCCGGAGCCGGCCGGGCCGAACCGTCCCTGGACGGCCACCCGCTGACTGGGCAGCAGCGACCGCCATTCACCTCCCGAAACGAACATCACCACCGGAGCGCGCAACGTGATCCTGCCCGCCGGCGTCGCGATCGACTCGATGCGGGCGGGCACCACGGAACTCTCCCTCCGGAACGTCCCCCCGCGCTGGGGCAGCTCCCGGGGGTCGTCCGTGATCACCGCCTCCACCACCGCCGAAGCGCGCCTGTCCACCAGCTCGGCCACCGGCCCCGTGCCGACCGCGTGCACCCGGAAGGCCACCGCCGCGGCCACGGCCGCCGCGCATCCCAGCACCGCGATCAGGACGTTCCGCCAACCGGCCATCCCTCCGCCGGGGACCGCCACGGCCACCAAGAGCGCGCCCACAGCCGCCACCACGGCCACCGCGGCCCCCGCCGAGGGAGAGCAGCCCAGCAGGACGAGAGCGGTCACCCAGGACGCGAGGGCGGACGGGACCAGGTGGAGAGCATGTGCGCGCAGGCCCCTCTCGGCGGGGCCGTCGTCCCGGACCATGGCGGAGGCACCGAACCGGCTCATGACCGCGCCCTCCGGAGACAACGGGCCGACGACCGCATCCCCCGAAAGGTCCGAGCCGACGACCGCGCCTCCAAAGGCGCCAGATCAGAACCCACAGCTCCTGAAAGCACCGACCCGATGACAGCGCCCCGAGAACACCAGCCCGACGGCCGCACTTTCAAAGACACCAGATCAGAACTCACAACTCCTGAAAGCACCGCCCCGATGACAGCACCCCGAGAAAACCAGCCCGACGGCCGCGTCTTGGGAAGGAGCCGGGTCATACGTGGACCTTGTCTTTCAGCTCGGCGTATTTCCGGTCGCCGATGCCGCTGACGTCGCGGAGCTGCTCGACTGTGCGGAAGCCGCCGTGGCTGTCGCGGTATTCGGCGATACGGCGGGCGAGCACCTCGCCGACACCTGGCAGTTGTTCGAGCTGTTGCTGAGTCGCGGCGTTGAGGTCGAGGACGGCCGCGGCGGGGTCGGCCAGAGCGGGTGCCGCGACGGCGGGACCGGAGGCGCCCACGACGATCTGCTCGCCGTCGACGAGCTTGCGGGCGAGGTTGAGAGGGCCGGCGGCGGCCCCTCTACGGACGCCGCCGGCGGCCTGGACCGCGTCGGCGACTCGGGAACCGGCGGGCAGAGTGATCACTCCGGCGCGGCGGACCTTGCCGGTGACGTGAACGGTCACCTCGATGGCACTGCCGGACAACGGAGCACCGGGCTGCGGAGAACCGGGCCGTGAGGAACCGGACTGCGGGGAAGCGAAAAGGGTGGAGGCCGGTGTCGGGAGAGGAGGACCGGAGACGGGCGAGGGCGGCGCCAGGGGCTCGGGCTCCGGCTGCGATCGCCAGAGGTGGACCCCACCGGCGACGGCCGCGACCAGGGCGATGAGGAGGAGCAGGCGCAGTCCTGGGCGGCCGGGGGCGAGCATGGGCCCCTGGGTGGCGACAGCCGTACGGAGGGCCTCGAAGGAGGGCGGGATCGGGCCGGAGCGTATCCGGGCGGCGGGTCCGTCAAAGTGCGCCGGACCACCTGCAGAGGCGACGCCACTTGCAGAGGTGGAGCCACCGGCCCGCGCCCGCCTCTCCGGACCTGCGACACCACTCACCCATACCCGACGGGCCAGATCAGACGGGCCACCGGCCCGCGCCCGTCCCTCCGAACGCTCGGAGCCACCCGCCCGTGCCCGACCACCCAGATCGGACGGGTCATCGACCCGTGCCCGTCCCTCCGGACCGGCGACGCCACCCGGCCATGCCCGACGGACCAGACCGGCGGCGCCATCGGGCCGTGCCTGGCTGTCCAGATCGGCGGAGGCGGCAGAGTGGACCGGGCTGTCCGGAGCGCCGGGTGTCACGGAGGTGTCGGACCGTGCGGGAGCGACCGGGCCGTCAGAACGGGCCCGGGGGCCCGGGCGGTGGGGCAACGGCGGAAAAGGGGTGGGGGCAGGAGCGCCGGACGCCGTCAGCATCCGCAGTCGTGACGCGGCGCGCAATCGCTCGGTGGCCTGCTCTGTGGTCCGCACAACCCGGACGCTACGGCGGTGCCACCGGGCGATCGCTGGCCGAACGCGGCTCTGTGTACAACCTGTCCGCCCTACGGCGAGGCTGTGGACATCGCTGTCCGGACACACCCGGGCATACTGTTCGAGGTCGACGCCACCGCGGTCCGGCCCTGATCCCGGGTGCGGCACCCGTGACGGGCGAGCGCGGCCGATAAGGCGTTACGCCACGTCGGTCCGGTGATCGTTCCGACGCGCCATGTCGGCGACCGACCGCGACGAGTACGGCGGCGCGCCAGGAGAAACCGGGACGCCAAGAAGGACCGAGGCGCCAGGAGGGATCGGGGCGTCAGGCGCAGGGCGAGACGGTCAGGCCGAGCATGCCGGGGCCCGCGTGCGCCCCGATGACCGCGCCCATCTCGACCACGGTGACCTTGGCGATCCCGGGGACGCGCTGGGGCAGGCGTCCGGCCAGGGCCTCGGCACGGGATCGGGCGCCGAGGTGCTGGACGGCGACGTTCACCGGCCCGGTCCCGGCGGCCTGGACGGCGAGGTCTTCGAGTCGGGCGATGGCCCGGGCGGCGGTGCGGACCTTCTCCAAGGGGACGATCGCCCCCTCGGCGATGTGCAGCAGCGGTTTGATCATCAGAGCGGATCCGAGCAGGGTCGCCGCGGCGCCGATCCGGCCTCCCCTGCGCAGGTATTCCAGGGTGTCCACGTAGAAGAAGCTACGGGTGGAGGCCATGCACCGATGGACGGCGTCCGCCACCTCGGTCCGGGTCGCGCCCCGGGCCGCGGCTTCGGCGGCGGCGAGGACGGGGAAACCCAGCCCCATGGCGATCGACCTGCTGTCGATGACCTCGACGGGGATCAGCGCGTCTTCGGCCCCGGCACGGGCCGCCTCGACCGTGCCCGACATCTCCCCGGACAGGTGGACGGAGACGACGCCGACCGCGCCCCGCGCCGCGGCCTCGTCGTAGACGTCGGCGAAGCGCTGGGGAGCGGGCCGGGAGGTCGTCACCGGGGCCCACTCCCTGAGCGCGTCGTTCATCCTCGCGCCGTCGATCTCCGCCACGTCGTCGAGCGGCCGGCCGCCCACCACGACCTGGAGCGGCACCACACTGATCCCCAGCCGGGAGGTCTCCTCCCGCGGAAGATAGGCGGTGGAGTCCGTGACGACGGCTACCGGTGGCGACATATGCAGAGATTACCCAGCTGAGAATGCCTGATCGGGACCGGCGTCACCGCCGGGCCGCTCTCCGTACCGCGCGCCGGACGGCGGCGCGGCCTTACTGGACGGGGGTGCCGCCGCGCCAGACCCGGCGGGGCTTGAGACCGAAGGCCCAGGCGAAGGCGCCTTCGTGGTCGGCGTCCCACTGGACGATGTCGGCCAGGCGGCCAGGTGCGAGGACACCTCGGTCGGGGACGCCGAGGACGGTGGCCCCGCCGAGCGTGGCGGCACGGAGCGCGTCACCGACGCTCATGCCGAAGGCGGCCACGGCGAGGCTGATGACCAGGGACATCGAGGTGATCCCGCAGTGGCCGGGGTTGTGGTCGCTGCCGAGGGCCACCGTGACGCCCTGGGCGAGCATGCGGCGGACCGGGGGCAGGCTGCCGCGCTGCAGGGCGGTCCCCGGGCAGACCACGGCGGGGACGCCGTAGCGGGCCAGGATCGCGATGTCCTCGTCGGAGGTGTGGTGGAGCAGGTCGGCGGAGGCGCAGCCGAGCTCGGCGGCGAGCTGGACGGCGCCGCGGCGGCTGTAGGCGCCGGCGTGCACGCGCGGCAGCAGGCCGACGTTGCGCCCCGAGGCGAGGACCCAGCGGGCCTCGTCGGTGGTGAAGTGACCTTCGTCGCAGTAGACGTCTACGCTGTCGGCCCCGGCCGCGGCGGCGTCGGCGCACCAGGCGCCCACGGCCTCGACGTAGTCGCGCTGGCGGCCGAAGTATTCCGGCGGGACGACGTGCGCGGCCATGAACGTGACGTGCACACGCGGCATCATCGGCTCTTTTTCGAGCTCACGCAGGAGCCGCACGTCGGCCAGCTCGCCGTCGCGGGTGAGGTGGTAGCCGGTCTTGGCCTCCACGGTGGTGGTGCCGCTGAGCAGCCAGTCGCGCAGGCGCTCGCGGACGCCGTTGCACAGGGTCCACGGGTCGGTGCCCCGGGTCACCGTGACGGTGGAGCCGATGCCGCCGCCGGCCGCGGTGATCGCGGAGGGGGTGGAGCCGCCGGAGCGCATCGCCATCTCGGCGTAGCGGTTGCCCGCGTAGACCGGGTGGGTGTGGGCGTCGATCAGGCCGGGCGTGACCAGCGCGCCGCCCAGGTTCTCGACGTGGTCGACGTCGACGATGTCGTCCACCACGCCGGGGACGCTCTGCGGCAGGTCGGCGGCACGGCCGACCCAGGCGATCCGGTCGTTGTGGACCAGGATCGCGGCGTTGCTGCACACGTCGTTGCCGGTCCAGAGCCGGCCGATGTTGGTCAGAAGGCGGACCGTCATCGCATCACCGCCTTGTCGCAGGGGAAGACGTCGGGAGGGAGACCGCTTCCGGGAACGAGGGGCGGACCCAGCCGATGCCGGGCTCCATGCCCACCGGATCCATTGTGAGTCCGGACGACATTGGGGGGTCTCCTGCTCTCATCCGCATATTCGTGGTGCGGCGACAGTATCGCCGGGATCATGATCAGGCGATTTCAGTTCAGTTACGTTATTTCACAAGTGAGCTCGCTGTACAGGCTAATTGGGAAGAACGCCGCTTCGCCGTAGCCGCCTCCGGCGGACCGGTTTCTCGGTCACACTCGGCCTTGAACGTGTTTTCACTGCTCAGACCACTTCTTTCCCGCCTGTCACAGCAGTCGCCGGGATAACTTGCACCCTAACATCTCGGCAGATTTGCCTTATGGTAGCAATCCAAACCGCGGCCGACCACTGTCATCTTTGGGGCTTTTGTACCGCTTTCGCGTGCCATCAGTGCACATCACAAGGCCCCCCCAGGGCAAGCCCGCTCATTGAAACATGGCATCCGATCCCCCTAGCCTGGAAGATCCGTCCAGTCCGGAAGCGGGAGGACCGGCGGGCGGGCCGCCGCCGGGCCCCGTCCCGCTCCACGGGCGATCACGTTCCCTCCCGGCCCCCGAGCTCTCCCGGCCCCCGAGCGGTCACGCCACCGGAGAAGTCGGTCACGCCACCGGAGAAGTCACTGGAGAAATCACGGTCACGTCGCCGGAGGGATTCTCGGAACGGGTGGCGGGACCGGCTACGGTCCCCCGGTTCGGGGCTCCCGCGACTCTGCGCGGGACCTGCCCGCACCCCCGGAAATAGGCTCTAAGCAGGACGTTCAGTGTAATCTTTCGTGCGAGCTGTCCATAAGGCCGCACATATGGGAGTTACCTTGTCCGTCCACGCGGACGCCAGCCGGCGTCGCATCGAAGAGCTGCTCCAGGAGAACGAGGCGCCCGTCCTCAAGCGTTGGCTGGAGATAGCCGGCTCCTCCTCCAACGGTCAGGTGGACCGCGGTGACCTCGCCGGCCAGCTCCGTGAGCTCTACCAGGCGCTGCGCCGGTCGTTCGGTGACTCCACCGACTCCAGCGACTCCAGTGACCTGCGCGGACTGCTGGCCGAGCTGTCCCGGACCCGGGCCCGCCAGGGGTTCACCCCGACCGATACCGCCATCGTGGTGTTCGGACTCAAGGAGGCGCTGTACGAGCTCGTCGAGAGCGACGGATCTCCCGAGGCCCTGCGAGGTTTCATCTGGTTCTCTCAGGTCATCGACGAGCTTGGGCTCTTCACGGTGGAGAGCTACGCGGCGGCGAGGGAGAAAATCATCATCGATCAGGCCGAACAGCTCCTGGAGCTGTCCACCCCGGTGGTCAAGCTCTGGGAGGGCATCGTGGCGGTGCCGCTGGTCGGCACGCTCGACTCGGCCAGGACCCAGGTGGTGATGGAGAAGCTGCTGCAGACGCTGGTGGACACCGGTTCCGAGCACGCGGTCATCGACATCACCGGTGTGCCCGCGGTGGACACCCAGGTCGCCCAGCACCTGCTCAAGACCGTGGTGGCGGCACGGCTGATGGGCGCCGAGTGCGTGATCTCCGGCATCCGCCCGCAGATCGCCCACACCATCGTCACCCTCGGCATCGAGTTCGGCGACATCGTGACCAAGGCCTCGCTGGCCGACGCGCTGGCGCACGCGCTCCGGGAGAGCGGCGTCGAGTTCGTCAAGCACAGGGGGACCCGCATCGCCGTACGGACCGTGGAGGAGTGATGGACCGCGTACCCGTCCTCAAGCTCGGGGACATCCTCATCGTCTCGATCCAGATCGACCTGCAGGACCAGAGCGTGCTCGCGCTGCAGGAGGATCTGGCGGACCGGGTGGTCGCGACCGGCGCGCGAGGGGTGATCATCGACATCACTGCCGTGGAGATCGTCGACTCCTTCATCGGGCGCATGCTCGCCACCATCGCCGCCATCTCCCGCATGCTCGACGCCGAGACGGTCGTCGTCGGCATGCGGCCCGCGGTGGCGATCACCCTTGTGGAGCTGGGCCTCTCGCTCGGCGGCGTGCGCACCGCGCTCAACCTCGAAAAGGGCGTCGCGCTGCTGAACCACATCGACGGCGCGCAGATCGTCGCGGCCGACCGGTGACGACCTCCGACGAGCTGCCCATCAAGAGCAACAGCGACGTCGTCCTGGTGCGCCAGCACGTCAGGACCGCCGCTGTGAACGTCGGGCTCTCCCTGGTCGACCAGACGAAGGTGGTGACCGCGGCCAGCGAGCTGGCCCGCAACGCGCTCGTCTACGCCGGAGGAGGGCAGGTGCGGATCGAGATCGTGCACAACGGCATACGCCGGGGGCTACGGCTGGCCTTCAGCGACGACGGGCCCGGCATTCCCGACATCGAACAGGCGCTCACCGACGGATGGACCACCGGCGGCGGCCTCGGCCTCGGCCTCAGCGGCTCGCGCCGTCTGGTGGACGAATTCGACCTGCGGTCGGCTCCCGGTGAAGGAACGCTGGTCACGGTGACGAAATGGGCACGGTGATCCGTTCCCAGAACGACACCTGGACACGGGCCGAGGACGCCAGCGCGATCGGCTCCCTCCGCCGTGCCGCCGTCACGCTCGCCGAGGCCCGGGGGTTCGACGAAGAAGACGCCGGGCGGGTGGCCGTCGCGGTGAGCGAGGCCGCCTCGAACCTGGTCAAACACGCCGTCGAGGGGACCATGCTGATCCGGCCGCATCCCGAGCTGGACTCGGCGATCGAGGTCATCGCGATCGACCGGGGGCCCGGCATGCGCGACGTCTCCCGCGCCCTGCGCGACGGCTACTCCACCGCGGGCACGCTCGGCATCGGCATGGGCGGCATCGCGCGGATGGCGAGCGGATACGAGGTTCACTCCATGCCCGGCCGGGGCACGGTGCTCGGCATGTACTTCACCGCGCGCGGCGCCCCGCGCCCCGAGTCGCGGCTGAGCGGCGTGACCCGGCCGATCGGCGAGGAGGCCGTCTGCGGCGACGCGTTCGCCAGCGCCGGTACCGGCACGACGACGAGCGTGATGCTCTGCGACGGGCTCGGCCACGGCAGCGCGGCGGCCTACGCCTCGCAGGAGGCGGTACGGCTGTTCCTCCGGCACGCGGACCTCGCCCCGGCCACCGTCCTGGAGCGGATCCACCAGGGGCTCGGCTCGACCAGGGGCGGCGCGGTCGCCGTGGCCCGGATCGACCGGGCGGCGGGCGTGGTGAGCTTCGCCGGCCTCGGCAACGTCGCGGCGTGGATCACCCACCAGGAGGGCCGGCAGGGAATGATCTCGGTGCCGGGCATCGCCGGGCACAAGGCCCGCACCCTGCGCCAGTACGAATACGCCGTGCCGCCGCACAGCATGATCGTGCTCCATTCCGACGGACTCTCCGACCGCTGGGACATCACCTCCTATCCCGGACTCGTCACCCGCACCCCCTCCGTCGTCGCCGCCACGCTGCTGCGCGACGCGGGCACCCGCAGGGACGACGCCTGCGTGGTCGCCGTGAGGCCGTGGACATGACGGCCGACACGACCGGGCAGGAGCTGATCCGGATCCCCGTCCTGAACGACCAGGACGTCTTCGCCATGCGCAAGCTGGGCCGTGAGGTGGCGGAGGCGGTCGGGCTGGAGAGCCAGGACCAGATCCGGGTGGCCACCGCGCTGAGCGAGATCGGGCGGGAGGTCCTGAGCGAGGGCACCGGCGCGTCCGCCGCCTTCCTGCTCGGACTCGACAGCCTGATCATCAGGATCGACCTGTCGGCACCGGCCGACCTGCGGCCGGCCGACGGCGTGACGCTGGCGGGGCGTCTCGTCGACGCGATCGAGCTCGATCCCGCCATGGGACGGATAAACATGCTCAAACGGCTCCCGAGCGGCCGCCCCAGGCCATCCGTGGAGGAGATCCGCGCCAAGCTCGGCCGGCTGACCCCGGCCACCGCCCTCGAGGAGCTGCGCCAGCAGAACCGCGAGCTCGCCGCCACCCTGGAGGAGGTCCTGCAGCTCAACACCGAGCTGCAGGAGACCAACCAGGGCGTGCTCGCCCTGTACAACCAGCTCTCGGAGGAGCTGGAGGAGACCAACCGCGGCGTCGTGGCGCTGTACGCGGAGCTGGATGAGAAGTCCGCGCAGCTGCGGGAGGCCAGCGACGCCAAGAACAGGTTCTGGGCCACGGTCAGCCACGAGCTGCGCACCCCGCTCAACTCGATCATCGGCCTGGTCCGCCTCCTGGTCGGCCCCGGCGGCGACCCGCTGGCGCAGGAGCAGCTCCACCAGATCCAGCTCATCGGCTCCTCGGCGGAGACCCTCCTGTCTCTGGTGAGCGAGCTGCTCGACATGGCAAAGGCCGAGGCGGGGCGGCTCGACCCGCAGCCGTCCGCGGTGGACCTGGTCGCGCTGGCCGAACGGCTGCGCATGACACTGCGCCCCACCAGCGGCACCGACCTGGTCACGCTCTCGGTCGAGGTCACGGACGGGGCGGAGGAGCTGTTCGCCGACGAGGTGATGCTCACCCGGATCCTGCGCAACCTGCTGTCCAACGGGCTGAAGTTCACCGAGGAGGGCGAGGTCGGGCTCAGCGTGCGCGTCGACGCCGGCACCGAGGAGATGGTCTTCGAGGTGACCGACACCGGGATCGGCGTCCCCGCGGAGCATCTGGAGCACGTCTTCGAGGAGTTCTTCCAGGTGCCGGGGCCGATCCAGCTACGGACCAGGGGGACCGGGCTCGGCCTGCCGTACGCCCGCCGCCTCGCCCAGGCGATGGGGGGCACGCTCCGGCTGGCCAGCGCGGTAGGTGAGGGCACCACGGTGACCCTGCGGCTGCCGCACCGGCACGGCGCGGCGCCGGTGATCGGCCGGGTGCTCGTCGCCGACGACGACGAGGAGTTCCGCGCCACCGTCCGGCGGATGCTCACCGGGTTCGCCGCCCACGTCGACGAGGCCTCCGACGGGCTGGTGGCACTGGAGGCGATGACGGAGCACCCGCCGGATCTCGCGCTGATCGATCTGCTGATGCCCCGGCTCGACGGCGCGGCCCTGATACAGCGGATGGCCGACGACGAGCGGCTGCGCGGGGTGCCGGTGCTCGTGGTCACCGTGGCCTCCTCCAGCCAGTACCCGCGGGGAGCCGCTACCGTGATCTCCAAACACGGGCTGAGCAGGGAGAGCCTGCTGGAGGCCGTACGGAACACCCTGGGGCATCGCGATGAATGAGGGATCCGCGACGGTGCTGGTCGTGGACGACACGCCGACCAAGCTCTACATCCTGTCCAGCTGGCTGCGGCGCTCGGGGCACCAGGTCGTGCAGGCCACCGGCGGTCTGGAGGCGCTCGCCAAGGTCAGGGAGCTCCGGCCGGACCTGGTCGTCCTCGACGTGCGGCTGCCCGACATCAGCGGCTACGAGGTCTGCGAGCAGATCAAGGCCGACGCGGCGACCTCCTCGATACCCGTCATCCAGATCTCCGGGGCGGCGATCAGCCCCGCCGACCGGGCCCAGGGCCTCGAACGCGGAGCCGACGCCTACCTGGCGGAGCCGGTCGAACCCGACGAGTTCGCGGCGACGGTCGAGGCCACGCTGCGCTACTACCGCGCGCGGCAGCGGGCGGAGCGGATGGCCGAGCGGCTGGCGTCCCTCACCGAGGTCACCCTCGCGATGAACTCCGCCGACACCTTCGAGCGGCTCCTCGCCACGGCGGTCGAAGGCGCCGCCCGGATCCTCGGCAGGCACGCGGGAGCGCTCGCGCTCCCGCCGGACGGCCGGATCCGCAGGTTCACCGCCAAGCCTCCGCAGAGCGTCGCCACCTCCAAGGCCGCGGCGCCGGAGACGCTGCTGGCGCTGAGCGCGATGTCCCTGGGCAACGCGGCCGGCACGGAGGTCTTCACGATCTCGACCGGCGACTGGCTGAAGCTGATGCCCGACGCCGACATCAGCGGCGACGTCTCGGCCGTGCTGTGCCGCACCAAGGTCGGCAGACCGCCCGTCTATCTCGGGGTGGAGGCGGCCCAGCCGCTCGGCGGGGACGAGCTCAACATCCTTCGCCAGCTCGGCCAGGCCCTGGCCCTGACGGTGGACGCGCTGCGCGCCTACACCGAGGAGCACGCGATCGCCCTCACCCTGCAGCGCAGCCTCCTGCCCGCGCGGATCCCGGAGACGCCCGGACTGGCGATCGGCTGGCGATACCAGCCGGCCGTCGACAACATCGAGGTCGGCGGCGACTTCTACGAGGTGCTGCGGCTGGGCGAGCGGGTGCTCGTCGCCATCGGCGACGTCCAGGGGCACTCCCTGCTCGCCGCGACGGTCATGGCGGAGCTCCGCCACGCGCTGCGCGCCTCGCTCATCGGCACGGTGGACCTGGGCACGTCCATGGCCCTGCTCAACGACGTGCTCCGGCGCTACCACCCGGGCATGACCGCCACCGTGTGCCTGATCCTCATCGACCCGGAGACCGGGGAGATGGAGATCGCCAACGCGGGCCACATCCCGCCCCTGCTCGTCGGCGGCGGCGAGCCCCGCTACCACCTCCTGGGCAACCTGCTGCTCGGCGTGGCCGAGGAGACCTACCGGGTCGACCGGCTGACCCTGCCGCCGGGGGGATGCGCGCTGATGTTCACCGACGGGCTCATCGAGGACCGCGACAAGCTGCTCGACGAGAGCCTGGAGATCGTGCGGCAGCTGGCGGAGACCGTGGAAGACGATCTGGAGCTCTTCTGCGACCGGCTCATCAAGCAGTTCGGCGCCCGCGAGGACGACGTGGCGCTGGTGGCGTTCCGCCGCGTGGCGGCCGGGAGCGCCTCTCCCTGAGCCCCGTCCGGTGCCGCCGCGGCACCGGCCCGCGGCCCCGCCGACCCTGGACATGCCCGGCCCCGGCCCGCGGCCCCGCCGGCCCCGGACGTGCCCGGCCCCGGACGTGCCCGGCCCCGGACATGCGACGCCCCGCCGTACCGCCCCCGGAGGGGGGTAGGGCGGGGCGTGACGTCGGCGGCCGTCAGACGGTCTCGACCGGCTTGGCGGTCCTCTCCAGCTCGGCGAAGAGGCTGGGCAGGACCCTGGCGTGCAGGATCGTGCCCTCCTCGGTGTGCTCGATCCCGAGCACCTCGCCCTCCTGGTGCGCCCGGGAGATCAGGTCACCGCGCTGGTACGGCACGAGCAGCCTGACCTCCTGGTCGAAGCGGGGCAGCTCACGCTCGATCACGGCCAGCAGCTCGTCGATCCCGGCGCCGGTGCGGGCCGAGACCACGACGGTGTGCTTCTCGCGCGCGGTCAGCTGGGCCAGCACCACCGGGTCGGCGACGTCGGCCTTGTTGATGACCACGATCTCCGGGATGTCGCGGGCGCCCTCGATGTCGGCGAACACCTCCCGCACGGCGGCGAGCTGCGACTCCGGGTCGGGGTGCGAGCCGTCGACCACGTGCAGGATCAGGTCGGCGTCGCCGACCTCCTCCAGCGTGGAGCGGAAGGCCTCGACGAGCTGGTGCGGCAGGTGCCGGACGAATCCGACGGTGTCGGCCAGCGTGAACAGCCGGCCCTCGGGCGTGTGCGCCTTGCGGACCGTCGGGTCCAGCGTGGCGAACAGGGCGTCCTCGACCAGCACGCCGGCCCCGGTCAGCCGGTTCAGCAGCGAGGACTTGCCCGCGTTGGTGTAGCCGGCGATGGCCACGGCCGGGACCTCGCGCTCCAGCCGCCGCGCCCGCTTGGTCACGCGCGAGGTGGTCATCTCGGCGATCTGGCGGCGCAGCTTGGCCATCCGCTCACGGATCCGGCGGCGGTCCAGCTCGATCTTGGTCTCACCGGGGCCACGGCCGCCCATGCCGACGCCGCCCGCGGCGCGTCCGCCCACCTGCCGGGACAGGTTGCCACCCCAGCCGCGCAGGCGCGGCAGCAGGTAGTTGAGCTGGGCGAGCTCCACCTGCGCCTTGCCCTCACGGCTCTTGGCGTGCTGGGCGAAGATGTCGAGGATCAGCATGGTCCGGTCGATGACCTTGACCTTGACGACCTCTTCGAGCTGGCGGAGCTGGCCGGGGCTCAGCTCGCCGTCGCACACGACGGTGTCGGCGCCGGTGGCGGAGACGATGTCGGCGAGCTCCTGGGCCTTGCCCGAACCGATGTAGGTGGCCGTGTCGGGCTTCTGGCGGCGCTGGATCACACCTTCCAGCACCTCCGAACCCGCGGTCTCGGCGAGGAGCTTCAGCTCCAGGAGTGAGTTTTCGGCGTCGGTCGCCGTGCCCGAGGTCCAGACGCCCACCAGAACGACCCGCTCAAGTCGCAGCTGGCGGTATTCGACCTCGGTGACGTCCTCGAGCTCCGTGGAGAGCCCCGCGACCCGGCGTAGCGCCTGGCGCTCGGCCAGGTCCATCTCACCGAGATCGGGCAGGTCGTCGAACTGGTCAATGTCCAGCGGCTCACGAGTGTCTATGTCGTTGCTCCATTCAGGTGCGTGGTTCATATGCGTCCTCTCCGAAGAGTTGAACGCCTGAACCCCTCGGGTCTCTTCCCTTCGATGGTGCCACGTGAACGCCCGCGTCTCATCTGGTTATCGACCGTTTTCGGCAGAGAACCCGGGGCGGGGCCGGCGTCCTCAGGAGGGCAGGACCTTGGCGTCCCCGGAACCCGTCCTCACCACGACGGTCCTGGGAGCGGAGGGGTCGTCGGTGACCTGGACGACCTTCTCACCGGCGCCGGCCTCGGCGGTGATGTCGTAGGGGCCCTGCGGCAGCCGTACCGTGGCGCCGCCCGAGCCGGTGCGGACCTCGACGTGGTCCGGCGCGGAGGTGAACTTCACCTCGACCTCGCCGCTGCCGGTCTCGGCGGTGAAGCGCTTGGAGCCCAGGGTGCCGGCCTCGACGGTGCCGGAGCCGGTGTCGGCCTCCACCTCGCCCGCCAGCCCGCGCAGCGTGAGGTTGCCCGAACCGGTGTCCAGCTTGACGCTGAGCCCCTTGGGGATCTCGATCCTGTAGTCGACCGAGCAGTTCCCCTTGGGGCACTTGTGGCGCAGCGAGAGCGTCCCGCCGGCCACGGGGTGCTCGGTCGTGGGCCTGTCGCCGCTGTCTCCGCTCCAGTGGAGCGTCTCGGTCACCCGCGCGCCGGAGCGGTCGGACCCGGTGACCACGATGTCCCCGGATCCGGTGTGGGCGTCCAGGACTTTCAGGTCGCCGGTGACGTCGTAGGAGACGACCTCCTGCTCCTGCCTGCCGAAGTCGAAGTTCATCTGGCAACCGGACAGCAGGAGCACCGAGCCCAGAAGCGCCCCCGCGACGATCGTGTTCTGCTTCATGAGCCCAATCCTCAACTCCGGGGAGGGATTCCGCCTCCCTCTCACGATCCGTTCTCGACTCCCTCCGCGGAGGGAGTCCCCCTCCGCGGAGGGAGTCGACTCAACTGTGACCGGGCGCGGGGCCCCGGCGTATCAGGGACTCCCCCGACTCTGCCCTTAGCCGACCCTGTCTTTGACCGGGAAGGGGCCATCCAGTAGCGTCGATTCCACAATTCAGAAGTTTTTTTCCATGATGTGGAAAGGAAGCTCATGGACGGCGTTGAGATCACCGGCCCCTCGCAGGACCGCTACGACGAGATCCTCACGCCGGAGGCACTGGCCTTCCTGGCCGCCCTCCAGCGCGAGTTCGGCGCCCGGCGCCTTGAGCTGCTGGAGGCCCGGCAGGTTCGCCAGGCCGAGCTGTCGGCCGGCGGCACCCTCGACTTCCTGCCCGAGACCAGGCACGTGCGCGAGTCCGAATGGCGGGTCGCCCCGCCCGCGCCCGGCCTGACCGACCGCCGCGTGGAGATCACCGGCCCGGTGGACCGGAAGATGACGATCAACGCGCTCAACTCCGGCGCCAAGGTCTGGCTGGCCGACTTCGAAGACGCCAACGCCCCCACCTGGGAGAACACCGTCAACGGCCAGCTCAACCTGCGCGACGCGCTGGACCGGGCCATCGACTTCTCGGCCGGCGGCAAGAGCTACGCGCTCAAGCCCGACGAGGAGCTCGCCACCATCGTGGTCCGCCCGCGCGGCTGGCACCTGGAGGAGAAGCACCTCACCCTCGACGGCGCCCCGTTCTCCGCCTCGCTGGTCGACTTCGGCCTCTACTTCTTCCACTGCGCGCAGCGGCAGATCGCCAAGGGCAAGGGCCCCTACTTCTACCTGCCCAAGATGGAGTCGCACCTGGAGGCGCGCCTCTGGAACGACGTCTTCGTCAGGGCCCAGGACCTGCTGGGCATCCCGCAGGGCACGGTCCGCGCGACCGTCCTGATCGAGACCTACCCGGCCGCGTTCGAGATGGAGGAGATCCTCTACGAGCTCCGCGACCACTCCGCCGGGCTGAACGCCGGCCGCTGGGACTACCTGTTCAGCGTGATCAAGAAGTTCCGCACCCGGGGCCGGGAGTTCCTGCTGCCCGAGCGGAACGCGGTGACCATGACCGCCCCGTTCATGCGCGCCTACACCGAGCTCCTGGTCCGCACCTGCCACAAGCGCGGCGCCCACGCCATCGGCGGCATGGCCGCGTTCATCCCCTCCCGCCGCGACCCCGAGGTCAACAAGGTCGCCCTGCAGAAGGTCACCGCCGACAAGACCCGCGAGTCCGGCGACGGCTTCGACGGCTCCTGGGTGGCCCACCCCGACCTGGTCCCGATCTGCCGCGACGTCTTCGACGGCGTCCTCGGCGACCGGCCTAACCAGCTCGACCGCCTGCGCGAGGACGTCTCCGTCTCCGCCGCCGACCTGCTGTCGGTCTCCAAGACCCCGGGCGACATCACCGAGGCGGGCCTGCGCAACAACGTGGACGTGGCGCTGCGCTACCTCGCCGCCTGGATGGGCGGTCTGGGCGCGGTGGCGATCCACAACCTGATGGAGGACGCCGCCACCGCGGAGATCTCCCGGTCCCAGATCTGGCAGTGGATCCACAACGACATCGAGCTCGCCGACACCGGGACCGTCGTCACCAAGGAGCTCGTCGAGCGGATCATCGACGAGGAGCTCGCCAGGATCAAGGCCGAGCCCGGCTACGACGAGGCCCGCTACGCCCAGGCCACCGCCCTGTTCAAGGAGGTCGCCCTCGACGACGACTTCGCGGAGTTCCTCACTCTGCCCGCCTACGCGCGCATGCCGTGACAGCGCGCCCGCCCCTGGACCGGTGGTCCGGGGCGGGCACGGTCATCGGGGCGCCGGCACCCCGATCCTGAGCGAGAATGCGACATAGAGGGATGTTGTCCTCGATCAACCGGGTGGCCGCGGGAGCAGGGGCACTGCCCAGCTCCCGCGCACGCGGGAGGAGGAACGATGGGGACGAAGACACTCGACGGACTGGCCGGGCGCCTGCTGGAGGTGCTCGGCCACGGAGCGGTGATCACCGATCCGGTGCGGCTGCGCACCTATGAGTGCGACGGGCTGACCCATCACCGGGCCACGCCCGGCGTCGTCGTGCTGCCGGAGACCGCCGAGCAGATCGCGGCCGTGGTACGGCTCTGCAACGACCACGGCGTGCCGTTCGTGGCCAGGGGCGCGGGGACGGGGCTGTCGGGCGGGGCGCTGCCGCGGACCGACGGGGTGCTGATCGTCACCTCGAAGATGCGGCGGATCCTCTCGATCGACCTGGCGGACCGGCGGGCCGTGGTGGAGCCGGGCGTCACCAACCTGGCGATCACCGAGGCGGTCCGCGACCAGGGCTACTACTACGCGCCCGACCCCTCCAGCCAGCAGGTCTGCTCCATCGGCGGCAACGTCGCGGAGAACTCCGGCGGCGCGCACTGCCTGAAGTACGGCTTCACGGTCAACCACGTGCTCGCCCTGGAGGTCGTCACCCCCGACGGCGACATCGTCGAGCTGTCGGACGCCGACCCCGGCTACGACCTGCTGGGCGCCTTCGTCGGCTCGGAGGGCACGCTCGGCATCGCCACCAAGGTCACCGTACGGCTGACGCGGGCCCCGGAGACCGTGACGACCCTGCTCGCGGCGTTCGACGGCATCGAGCGGGGCGGCCAGGCGGTGTCGGCCATCATCGGCGGCGGCATCCTGCCGGCCGCGATCGAGATGATGGACGCCCTGGCGATCGAGGCGGCCGAGGCGGCTGTGGCCTGCGCCTACCCCGAGGGCGCCGGGGCGGTGCTCATCGTGGAGCTGGACGGCCCCGCCGCGGAGGTCGCGCACCAGTTCGGCGAGGTGACCCGGATCTGCCGGGAGAGCGGCGCGTTCGAGCTGCGGGTCGCCGCCGACCCGGTGGAGCGGGCCGCGATCTGGAAGGGCCGCAAGTCGGCCTTCGCCGCGGTGGGCCGGATCAGCCCCGCCTACATCGTGCAGGACGGGGTCGTGCCCAGGACCGCGCTGCCGGAGGTGCTGGCGAGCATCGACCGGCTGTCGCGCGAGTACGGCATCCGGGTGGCCAACGTCTTCCACGCCGGTGACGGCAACCTGCATCCGCTGGTGCTGTTCGACGACGCGGAGCCCGGCGCGGGCGAGCGGGCCGCGCTGGTCTCGGGGAGGATCCTCGACCTCTGCGTCGAGCACGGCGGATCCATCACCGGCGAACACGGTGTCGGCGTGGACAAGTCGCGATATATGACAAAAATGTTCTCCGACGACGATCTCGACACCATGCAGCTGGTGCGCTGCGCCTTCGACCCCCGCGGCCTGTCGAACCCGGGCAAGGTCTTCCCCACCCCGCGCCTGTGCGGCGAGGTCCCGGGAGTCCGCAAGGGCGTGCACCCGCTGGTCGAGTCAGGACAGGCGGAACAGTTCTGATGGACGCCTTGCACGGGACGGGCGCGGCCCCTCTGACGGACGCGCTGCGCGAGACAGGCGTGACGGTCCGGCGGGCCGGGCCGGGCGACGCCGTGGCCGGGGTCCTGCCCCGCTGGGTGGCGCTGCCCGGAACCACCGAGGAGGTCGCCGCGCTGACGCGCCTGTCGGCCGAGCACGATCTCGCCGTGGTCCCGGTCGGCGGCGGCACCAAACTGCACTGGGGTCCCCCGCCGGAGCGCTGCGACCTGCTGCTCGACACCTGCGGCCTGAACCAGGTGCTCGAACACGCCTCCGGCGACCTCGTCGTCCGCGTCCAGGCGGGCGTGACCACGGACTCGCTGGCCGAGACCCTCGCCGCCAGGGGGCAGGAGCTCTCCCTCGACGTCCCGCTCGCCGGCGCCACGGTCGGCGGCGTGCTCGCCACCGCCACCGCCGGCCCCCGCAGGTTCCGCTACGGCACGGCCCGCGATCTGCTGATCGGCGTCACGGTCGTGCTGGCGGACGGCACGGTCGCCAGATCCGGCGGCAGGGTCGTCAAGAACGTCGCCGGCTACGACCTGGGCAAGCTGTTCACCGGCTCCTACGGCACGCTCGGCGTCATCACCGAGGCCGCCTTCCGCCTCCACCCGATCCCCGGCGACCGCCGCTGGATCACCGTCCGGATGCCCGCTCCCGGCCCCCCGGACGGCGACGGCCGGCCCGGCCCCCTCCCCGGCGTGGACGCGCTCGCCCTCGAACTCGCGGCCTCCCAGGCCGAGCCGAGCGCGATCGAGCTGGACTGGCCCGACCTCCGGGACGCGCCCACCGTGGCCGCCCTGGTCGAGGGGAGCGCGGCCGGGGACCGGGCGCAGGCCGTACGGGCCCTGATGGGTGAGTACGGCACCGCACGGGTCGCCGACCGCCCGCCCGGCTGGTGGGGGACGCTGCCCGGCGACGAGCCGCTGCTGGAGCTGCGGGTCCGGCCCGCCCGCGTGGGCGACGCGCTGCGGACGGTCGCGGCGCACGGGCCGCCCGCGCGGGTGCGCGGATCGGTGGCGTCGGGGATCCTCCAGATCGCCCTGCCTCCGGACGTCGAGGGCTCGGCGTTCGCGGGGTTCGTGTCGTCCGTACGCGACGGCCTCGGCCCCCTCGGCGGCGGGCTGACCGTGCTCGCCGCGCCGTACGGGCTCGCGCGCCGGGTGGACCGCTGGGGCCCGGTGAGCGCGCTGCCGCTCATGCGGCGGGTCAAGGAACGGTTCGACCCCGGCCGGAGGATGTCTCCCGGCCGGTCGGTGGGAGGGATCTGACATGGACCCCGAGCTGATCAACGACTGCGTGCACTGCGGGTTCTGCCTGCCCACGTGCCCGACATACGTCCTGTGGGGCGAGGAGATGGACTCCCCGCGCGGCCGGATCCACCTGATGAAGCAGCATGTCGAGGGCACGCCGCTGACGCCGGAGATGGCCGGGCACTTCGACGCCTGCCTGGGGTGCATGGCGTGCGTGACGGCCTGCCCCTCGGGGGTCAGATACGACCGGCTGATCGAGCAGACCCGGGCCGAGGTGGAGCGGACGCACGTCCGGCGGCCGGACGACCGGGCGCTGCGCGCCCTGGTCTTCCAGCTCTTCCCCTATCCCCGGCGGCTGCGGGCGATGCGGCTGCCGCTGCGGCTCAGCGCGGGGCTGCGCCGCAGGATCGCCCCGAGGCTGGAGCGGATCAACCCGTCCCTGGCGGCGATGGCCGACCTCGCTCCCCCGGTCCCGGCGAGGGTGCGGCTGCCCCGCAGGGTCGAGGCGAGGGGCAGGCGCAGGGCCACGGTCGGGATGCTCACCGGATGCGTGCAGGGCGAGTTCTTCCCCCAGGTCAACGCGGCCACGGCCCGGGTGCTCGCGCTGGAGGGATGCGAGGTGGTCATCCCTCCCTCGCAGGGCTGCTGCGGGGCGCTGTCGCTGCACTCCGGGCAGCAGGGGCAGGCGGAGCGGTTCGCCAGGCGGACGATCGCCACCTTCGAGCGGGCGGGCGTGGACACGGTCGTGGTCAACGCGGCGGGCTGCGGGTCGACCATGAAGGAGTACGCCGAGATCCTGGAAGGCGGGTGGGCGGACCGGGCCCGGGCGATCCGGACCGTCGACCTGACGGAATACCTCGCCGAGCTGGGCCCCGCGGCGCGGCGGCACCCCCTGCCGCTCACGGTGGCCTACCACGACGCCTGTCACCTGGCCCACGCGCAGGGGATACGATCCCAACCCCGTCAACTGCTCACCGCCATCCCCGATCTGGAGTTGAGAGAGATCGCCGAGTCAGCCATCTGCTGCGGTTCCGCGGGAACCTACAATCTCTTCCAGCCCGAGGCCGCCCGGGAGCTCGGAGACCGCAAGGCGGAGCGGGTGCTGGCCACCGGCGCCGACCTGCTGGTCTCGGCCAACCCCGGGTGCACCATGCAGATCACCTCGGCGATCCGCCGCCGGGGAGCGGCGGCGATCCCCGTCGCGCACGTCGCCCAGGTCCTGGACGCCTCCCTGCGCGGCCTGCCGGCGGTGCCATGAGCCGGCGGATCAGAGCGCGCAGCGAGCGGATCAGAGGGCACGGGACGTCCGCGGACGCGGACTCCGAGCCGCCGGGCGAGGAGGTCGCATGAGTGGGGTGCAGTCGGTCGACCGGGCGCTGGACGTGCTGGAGGCCCTCGCGGAGCGGGGCGGGCAGGCCGGGCTGTCGGAGATCGCGGCCGGCACCGGCCTGCCGTACGGGACGATCCACCGGCTGCTGCGCACGCTGCTCGACCGGGGGTACGTGCGTCAGGAGTCGGACCGCCGTTACGCGCTGGGCGGCGCCCTGGTACGGCTCAGCGGGGTCGCCGAGCGGATGGTCGGTGTCCGGGCGCAGCCGTACCTGACGAAGATGGTCGAGCTGTCCGGTGAGACGGCCAACCTGGCGGTGCTGGAGGGCGACTTCGTCGTCTACGTCGCCCAGGTCCCCTCGCCGCGGCGGCTGCGGATGTTCGCCGAGGTCGGCAGGCGGGTGCTGCCGCACAGCACCGCGGTGGGGAAGGTCCTGATGGCCGGGCGCCCGGACACCGAGGTGGCCGCGCTCGTCGAGCGGACCGGCATGCCCCGGCGGACCGCCGGCACGATCACCGACCTGCCCGGCATGCTCGCCGAGCTGGGGCGCGTGCGGGAGCAGGGATACGCGATGGACCTGGGCGAGGAGGAGTTCGGCGTGCACTGCCTGGCCGTGGGGGTGCACGACGGCTCGCGGATGGTCGCCGCGATGTCGGTGTCGGGTCCGGCCGAACGGATCGACGCGCTCGACCGGGAGGACCTCGCCAGGGACATGCGGAAGATCGCGCATGACTTCGGCTCCGAGCTGAGCTTCTGAGGCCCCCGGCCCGGCGGACCGGGCCCGCCCGGCGGGAGCGGGCCGCGGGACCCGGGCGGGAGGGGACGGCCGGGTCCGATGTCCCGCATCCACCGATCGGTGGATGCGGGACATCGACCGCGTACGGCTCCGGTCATGGCCGGCCGGGCGATCCGCGCGGGCACCCTCGGGGACCACGATTGGCCCATGGCAATCATCGAGGTGAACGACCTGGTCAAACGCTATGGGAAGCACACGGCCCTGTCGGGGGTGTCCTTCTCGGTGGAAGAGGGCGAGATCTTCGGCATCCTCGGGCCCAACGGGGCGGGCAAGACCACCGCGGTGGAGTGCGTGGAGGGGCTGAGGCGGCCGGACGGGGGGTCGATCCGGGTGCTGGGGCTGGACCCGGTCGGGGACGGCGACCGGCTGCACCGGCAGATCGGCGTGCAGCTCCAGCAGACCCAGCTGCCCGAGAACATCAAGGTGTGGGAGGCGCTGGAGCTGTACGCCTCCTTCTACCGTGATCCGCTCGACTGGCGGACGCTGCTGGAGCGGTGGGGGCTGGCCGACAAGCGCGGCGCGAGGTTCGGGAAACTGTCGGGCGGCCAGCAGCAGCGGCTCTTCATCGCGCTGGCCCTGGTCGGCAACCCCCGCGTGGCCTTCCTCGACGAGCTCACCACCGGCCTGGACCCGCAGGCCCGGCGCACCACCTGGAAGCTGATCCAGGAGATCCGCGCCACCGGGGTGACGGTGGTCCTGGTCAGCCACTTCATGGACGAGGTGGAGGAGCTCTGCGACCGGGTGGCGGTCTTCGACCGCGGGCGGATCGTCGCCGTCGACACCCCGGCCGGCCTGATCGCCCGGGTCGACACCGAGCACGAGATGCGGTTCCGGCCGATGGCCGAGTTCGACACCGGCCTGCTGGCGGACCTGCCGGGGGTCGTGTCGGTGACCCGGTCCGGCGGGCAGGTCGTCGTCTCCGGCACCGGTGACTTCGCCGGCACGGTGACCGCCGCGCTGGCCCGTGACCATGTCCTGGTGGCGGACCTGCGCATGGACCAGCGCACGCTCGACGACGCGTTCATCGCGCTGACCGGCCGCCCCTTCGAAGCCTGAGGAGATCATGATGACCGGCTTTCCCAAGCTCACCCTGGTGGAGACCAAGCTGCTGCTCCGCGACCCGGGTTCGATCTTCACTCTCATCGTCCCGCTCTTCATCCTGCTGGTCTTCAGTTCCACCAGTTCGCCCGGCGACACCGTGCTCCCCACGATGACGTTGACGATCGCCATCGGGCTGGTGGGCCTGTACATGGTGCCGACGACTCTGGCCACCTACCGTGAGAGAGGGATCCTGCGGCGGCTGTCGACCACCCCGGTCCGGCCGGTGACGATGCTGACCGTGCAACTGGTCCTCCAGACGGCGTTCGCGGCCGTCGCCGCCGCGCTGCTCATGGGGATGGCGCTGGCCTTCCTCGGCGCCACCGCGCCCGCCCGGCCCGCGCAGTTCCTGCTGACCTTCGTCCTGGGCGTCGCGTCGGTCTTCTCCATCGGCCTGGTGATCGCCGCACTGGCGCCGAGCGGCCGCGTCGCCAACGGCGTCGGCGTGCTGCTGTACTTCCCGCTGGCCTTTCTGGGCGGGCTGATGCAGCCTAAGGAGATGATGCCCGCCGTGCTGGCCCGCATCGGGGAGTTCACCCCGCTCGGAGCCTTCCGCCAGGCCGTCCACGACGCCTGGGCCGGGGCCGCGGCGCAGCCCCTGCTCATCTGCGTGATGGCGGGATACGCCCTGGCCGTCGGCGCGGTCGCGGCCAGGCTCTTCCGCTGGGAGTAGGCGGAACATGCGGCTCGACCTCTGGGAACGGCGCCTGGCACGGCTCACCGAAGCCGCTCCCTACGCGCTGCTGGCGATCTCCACGGCGCTGGCGTGGCTCACCGACGGCCGCTCCGGGGCCGACCGGCTGGGCACGCCGGCCATCGCCCTGCTGGCCGGCGCCTGGATCCTGTGGATGGTGACCCTGCGTCCCGGCGGGCAGGCGCGCCCGTTCCTGATGGGGATCTACTGCGCGGGGCTGCTGGTCCTCATCGCGGTGCTGGTCTCCAGGAGCTTCTGGTTCATCCCGTTCTTCGGCTTCACCGGCTACCTGCACTCCTGGCGGTTCCTGCCGGGGAGCTGGAAGCTGGCGGGGGTCACCGGCACCGCCGCGATCACGGTGACCGCCGTCTACGGAGGGCCGCCCGCCACCCTGTCCGCGGCCCTGTTCCACCTGCTGTTCGTCGGGGCCATCGTGGGGATGGTCGCGCTGTTCAGCTTGGTGGGAGAGGTGACGGCCGAGCAGAGCGCGCAGCGCAAGGAGATGATCGCGGAGCTGGCCGAGGCCAACAGCCGGCTGGAGGCGACGATGCGGGAGAACACCGGGCTGCACGCGCAGTTGCTGGTCCAGGCCCGGGAGGCCGGAGTGCTGGACGAGCGCCAGCGGGTGGCACGGGAGATCCACGACACGATCGCCCAGGGGCTGGCCGGGATCATCACCCAGGTCCAGGCGGCCAGGCAGGCCGGGCAGTGCCCCGCCGAACAGGAGCGTCATCTGGACAACGCCGTCCGGCTGGCCCGGGAGAGTCTCACCGAGGCCCGCCGTACCGTGCACGCCGTGGGCCCGCAGGTCCTGGAGACGGCCCGCCTCCCCGACGCGCTGGCGGACGTGGCACGTCGCTGGTCGCACATCAGCGGGGTGGCCGTCGAGGTCGCCACGACCGGTACGGCACGGCCCCTGCACCCCGAGGTCGAGGTGACCCTGCTGCGCGCGGCGCAGGAGGCGCTGGCCAACGTTGCCGGCCACGCGCACGCCTCCCGGGTCGGGCTTACGCTCTCCTACATGGGCGAGGTGATCACGTTGGACGTCCGTGACGACGGCGTCGGGTTCCGGCCCGGCCCCGCAGGCGCGGGCGGCGGCTTCGGCCTGGCCGCCATGCGGCAGCGGGTGAGCAGGCTCGCCGGGACGCTGGAGATCGAGTCGGAGCCCGGTCAGGGCACCGCCGTCTCCGCGAGCCTGCCGGCGATCTCGCTGGAGGCCCGCGATGGGTGACCCTCCCATCCGGCTGCTGGTCGCCGACGACCATCCCGTCGTCCGCGACGGCCTGCGCGGCATGTTCAGCCGCGATCCGCGGTTCGAGGTGGTCGGCGAGGCCGGCGATGGGGCCGAGGCGGTCGCCCTCGCCGAGGAGCTGCGCCCCGACGTGATCCTGATGGATCTGCGGATGCCCCGGATGGACGGTGTGACGGCGATCAGACGGCTGACCGAGCGCGGCGTCACGGCGGGCGTCCTCGTGCTCACCACCTACGACACCGACAGCGACGTCCTGCCCGCCGTCGAGGCGGGAGCCACCGGCTACCTGCTCAAAGACGCGCCGCAGGAGGATCTGATCCGGGCGGTCCAGTCGGCGGCCCGCGGCGAGGCCGTACTCTCCCCGTCGGTGGCGACCCGCCTCCTCGGCCGGATGCGGACCCCCGTGGAGCCGCTGAGCCCGCGCGAGCT